>JAQUXP010000052.1 GCA_028692395.1 Lachnospiraceae bacterium | reverse complement strand
CTACATCTCTATATGCTCAAATTCTTTTGGAAAATAAGAAACGCCGAAAACATTGATAATTCAACGTTTTCGACGGAGTTTGTGGCGTCGCTAAGAGGATTTGAACCTCCGGCCTACCGCTTAGGAGGCGGTCGCTCTATCCAACTGAGCTATAGCGACATTTGGAAAATCTATATTTTTTTATATTAAAATGCAATTAATATCATACTATAAATTCTTGAAATTGGCAAGATTATATAGTCACAGATTTTATATTTTTATATTCTTGAATTTCCACAGAGTTGTATTGACATATCATTAAATGATATATATAATATACACAACAATAGGGCGGTTTTTTTAAAAGGAGAATATGGATATGAAGGTTATGAATGCGGAGTGGAAAGACAGGCTCAAACATTGGGAGCGTACTTTAAAGGAAGATTTTTATATGGCGCTGGGGGAAATCCAGTGGGAGGCTTATCGAACGATGGAGCAGCTGTCCAGAGAGGAAGTATTGGGAAAACAGTTTCAGCCCGTAGAAAATGGTTATGTATGGGGGAATACCTATGAATATTGCTGGTTTAAAGGAGCATTTACACTGTCAGATGCGGCCGAGGGTGAACGAATTGTTTTGCACCTGGATCCGGGAGGGGAGTCCACTCTGTTTGTAAATGGAGAGACTTTCGGTACCTATCGTGCCAGCTGGGTAAAGGAAGAGCATCACTTTTTTGAAGACAATACACTGGTGGAGAAGGCAAAAAGCGGGGAGTACTTTGAGGTGTTGATGGAGAGCTATGCAGGGCATTATTATCCGGAATGTGCGGATGGTGGCTGCACCACGGGCCCTGTGCTGCCGGGAGCTTTTACCGATCCCGCCGAGGAGGGAAAAAGATGCAGACTGGGAATATGTACCTATGGTATCTGGAATGAGGATGCTTATCAGCTGTACATGGATGTAAGGACACTGTCGTCACTTTTAGAGGTTTTAGATGAAACATCACTCCGCACTGCCCATGTGGCAAAAGCACTTGAGCAATTTACCCTGACAGTGGATTTTGAACAGAACAGAGAAGGCAGGATTGATGATTACCGGAAGGCACGTCAAGTGTTAAAGCCAGTGTTGGATGCTGTTAATGGAAGTACAGTTCCCAAATTCTATGCGGTGGGAAATGCGCATCTGGATCTTGCCTGGCTGTGGCCCATGGCGGAAACCTATCGGAAAACAGAAAGAACTTTTGCCGCACAGCTGCGTCTGCTGGAGGAATATCCGGAATACAAGTTTATTCAGAGCCAGCCGGCGTCTTACGAGATGTGTAGAAAGTATTATCCGGATTTGTTTGAAAAAATCCGTAAGGCTGCAAAAAAGGGACAATGGATTGCTGATGGTGCCATGTGGGTGGAGCCTGACACTAATATGGCAGGTGGAGAGGCTCTAATCCGACAGCTGGTATATGGCAAAAAGTATTATAAAGAATATTTTGATGTGGACAGTGAGACGTTGTGGCTGCCGGACACTTTTGGTTACAGTGCCGTTTTGCCCCAGATACTGAAAGGGTGTAAGGTGAAGTATCTGGTAACCCAGAAGATTTTCTGGTCCTACAATGACGGCGAACAGTTCCCCTATCATTATTTTAACTGGGAAGGGATGGATGGTTCCAGCGTTGTTTCCTTTTTACCTACCAACTATACATATGATACTGATCCGGCAACCATCAATCAGACATGGAAGAATAGAAGCCAGACAAGGGATCTGGAAGCTTTTCTTCTGCCCTTTGGTTACGGGGATGGCGGCGGCGGTCCTACCAGAGATCATGTGGAATATGCACTGCGTCAAAAAAATCTGGAAGGTGGTGCACAGATACAGCTGGCAGGTCCTGCAGAATTCTTTGAGGATATGGAGGCACTGGGTGGTCCCGTACATACGTATGTGGGAGAGCTGTACTTTTCAGCACACAGAGGAACCTATACTTCCCAGGCAATGGTGAAGAAAAATAACAGACGCTGCGAGGCTGCGCTGCGGGGTGCAGAGCTGTGGAGTGCCATGGCAGTTCAAGCTGGCTTTTGTTATCCCAAGGAGAGACTTGAGGAATTATGGAAAATGCTTTTACTGCATCAATTCCATGATATTTTGCCAGGCTCCAGCATCGGGCGGGTTTACGAAGAAGCAGAACCTGTTTATGAGCAGATCCTGGAGGGATGCCAAGAGATTCAAAAGCAGGCCCGGCAGGCGATGATGACAGAAGGTGAGGGAGTAACCATTTTCAATGGGCAGGGATTTTCCACGCAGGCACTGGTGACACTGCCAGAGCGCTTTTTGGCTGGAGCTAAAACCCGGGGTGGAAAGGCAGTTCCTGTTGCAAAGACCGGTGACGAAGTAAAGGCACTGGTGACGCTGCCAGCCTTTGGAACACTGACCCTTTTGCCGGATGAAACTGCAGACGTGGAAATTCCCACGGCACAGGTGAAAAAAACAGAAACCGGATATTGTATGGAAAACAGTCAGGTACGGGCTTTGGTGGACAACAAGGGTGAAATTATTTCATTTATGTTAAAGTCATCCGGCAGAGAATTTGCAGCAGGTGCTATGAACCATCTGCAGATGTATAAAGATGTGGCGCGGCTGTTCGATGCCTGGGACATTGACTCCAACTATATCGATCAGGAGACAGATGGTGCATATGATATCACATTAGAGGTGATAAAAGAAAAAGGGCTGGAAGCAGCACTGAAGGTAACGGGTAACATTGGCAGCTCCTCCTATGTGCAGATCATCCGTCTGGCAGCTGAAAGCAGACGTATCGAGGTTGCGGTAAACATTGACTGGAAGGAACAGCATCGGCTGTTAAAGGTTGCGTTTCCTGTCTCTGTTTATGCAGAGGAAGGTATCAATGAGATGCAGTTTGGTTATGTAAAACGACCAACACATCGCTCAAGAGCCTATGACAAGGATCGGTTTGAGGTCTGCAATCACCGCTACAGTGCATTATATGATGGTGCTCACGGTGCTGCGGTACTTAATGATTCCAAGTACGGGATCAGCATGAATGGAAATCGTCTGGAGCTTTCTCTGTTAAAATCTGCCTGCTCACCTGAGATGAGGGCGGACAATCGGGTGCATGACTTTACCTATGCATTTACTGCGTGGGAAGGAAACTTTGCAGACTGTGATGTGGTACAGCAGGGCTATGAGCTTAATACTGCGCCGGTGGTACAGGAGGGCTACATGGAAGAACAGTGCAACTTTAAGGCTGATCGAGCTAATATCATGTTGGAGACTGTAAAACTTGCGGAGGATGGAAGCGGTGACTGGATTGTTCGGCTGTATGAGGCAAAGAAAGCCGCAGTAAATGCAGCTGTATCCATGCCGATCATGGAAGGAAGAAAAGTTTATCTGTGTGACATGCTGGAAAATCAGGAAGCTGAGATTGCAGTTAATGGAAATACGGTGAATCTGGATTTCAGAGCATTTGAGATCAGAACCTTGCGAATTCAGAAAGGATGATTTAAAAGATGGAGATGACAAAGTGAAGAAGGAACCGTTATATCTGAAAATATATAAGGACTTAATACAGGGAATTCAGGATGGAACCCATGCGTCTGGAAGCAGGCTGCCGTCTGAAAAGGAACTCGCAGATCAATATAAGGTAAGTCGTATCACAAGTAAAAAAGCGCTGGAAATGTTAGCCGACAAAAACATTATTACCCGTAGACCTGGAAAAGGCTCGTATGTTCTGGGAATAGAGGAAGGCCCGGCGGAACCTGAAAGCCGGCAGTCGGCGAAGATGGAAGGCCCGGACAAAATAATAGGCGTTGTCATGGATGCCTTTGGCGCCACCTATGGAACAGGTCTGCTTTCGGGAATAGAACACGAATGCAGGCGTAAAGGATTTAACCTTGTATTAAAATGCACCTACGGCAGTATAGAGGCAGAGACAGAAGCACTTGAGGATCTGAGGGCACTTGGCGTATCGGGTATTATTCTGATGTGCGCCCAGGGGGAAACTTACAATGCTGCCGTTCTTCGTCTGTCAGTGGAGAGATTCCCTATCGTATTGGTTGACAGGGAATTAAAGGGTCTGCCAATTCCTTTTGTGGGAACTGACAATTACAGTGCTGCAAAAGAATTAATGGATCTATTAATTGAAAAAGGTCATACAAATATCTGCTTCCTGTCTCACCCTTTTGTGAGAACATCTACCGTCAAGGCCCGGTTCTCAGGATACCGGGACAGCTATCTGGAACATAATATGCTGACGAATGAGAGGGAGTGGATTACGGATATCGGTTCTGTGCTGCCCTGTCCTGGTGAAAATGAAGATACAGAAAATGAAGATGTAACACGGATCGAGAGTTATATAGAACAAAATCCACAGGTGACAGCTTTTTTTGCTGTGGATTATACAATTGGTGTCATGGTGTACAAGATTTTAAAAAGGATGGGACTGGATCAAGAAAAGGAAATCGTTTTTTTTGATGGCTTTGATGGGATCAATGATTCTAATCCAATCTTTACGCATGTAATGCAGGGGGAATACATTATGGGAGTGAAAGGCGTAAAGTACCTGCTGGACCGAATAGAAGGAAAAGAGGTGCCGGAGACTACATACGTTCCCTATCAGATTGTCCCGGGAAATTAAAACAAGACTTCTGGGCAGTCCCCATACTCCGTCTAATAATGGTTGCACTGCCATCAGTGATGATGGCGTGTATCCGACGGCGTTTAGGCACCAGATCATTATAAAATCACCTAATTTTTTTCGACAATACTTGACTAAAAAGGTATAGTATGATATCTTTTTATCAGAGCAACCATAGAAGGAAATAAGGTAACGATATTAAAGGCGGTTTTGAGATGTTATTGACAAAAGAATGTGATTATGCGGTTCGTATTCTACGGGCACTGAAAAGCGGTGAACTGGTAAATGTTGCGGGGATCTCAGACAGGGAAGATATCAGCACACAGATTACCTACAAACTGACCAGAAAGCTGGAGCGATCCGGCCTGATCGAGAGCCAGCGGGGTGTCAATGGCGGGTATCGCCTGAAAGCTTCATTAGAACAGATCACACTGCTGGATGTTTTCAAGGCGGTTGATCAGAATATGATGGTTTGTGACTGCTCCGACGGGGATCACAGCTGTTCCCGGAATACCAGAGAGCATCCCTGTATGGTACACCTGGAGTTTTGCAGACTGCAGCAGCTGATGCAAAAGGAGCTGAGTGAAAAGTCAGTTCTGGACGTTATAGAAGGAAAATAAAAGGAGGATTCAATTATGAATCAATGTTTTGGATGTAATACATGTAAGAGCGCAGATAAGCCACTGGAGGGATTTATTAAAGAATTGCCACTGGAAACCTCACATCACAGAGTCGCTTCTCAGAGTACCAAGTGCGGATTTGGACTGCAGGGTGTCTGTTGCCGCCTCTGTTCTAATGGACCCTGCCGGATCACGCCAAATGCGCCCCGGGGCATCTGCGGTGCCAATGCAGACACGATCGTAACAAGAAACTTCCTGCGTGCGGTAGCATCCGGAAGTGGATGCTATATCCATATTGTGGAAAACACAGCATTGAATCTGAAGAACACGGCAAAAACCAGAGGGGAACTGAAGGGGATCCGTGCGCTGCACCGTCTGGGAGAGCTTTTCCAGATTCAGGAAGCCGATGATTATGTGCTGGCAGAAAAGGTTGCAGATGCAGTATTACAGGATCTCTACAAGCCGGAATATGAGAAGATGGAGCTGGTACAGAAGATGGGATATGCCCCTCGTCTGAAACGCTGGGAGGAGCTTGGCATCCTGCCTGGCGGTGCGAAATCAGAGGTGTTCAAGGGCGTGGTAAAATGTTCCACTAACTTAAACTCCGATCCGGTAGATATGCTGGTAGACTGTCTGCGGCTTGGTATCTCCACAGGTATGTATGGTCTGACCCTGACCAATCTGTTAAATGACGTGCTGCTTGGTGAGCCCGAGCTTCGTCTGGCACCGGTAGGACTTCGTGTTATCGATCCGGATTACATCAATATTATGATTACAGGACACCAGCATACTATCTTCGTAGATCTGCAGGAGCGTCTGGTATCTCCGGAAGCGATACAAAAGGCGAAGGCAGCAGGAGCAAAAGGCTTTAAGCTGGTGGGATGTACCTGTGTGGGACAGGATCTGCAGCTTCGCGGAAGTCATTATACCGAGGTGTTTGACGGACATGCCGGCAATAACTACACCAGTGAAGCAATTCTCGAGACGGGCGCTATCGATGCAGTGCTTTCTGAGTTTAACTGTACCCTTCCGGGAATTGAGCCAATCTGCGATGAACTGATGATTAAGCAGATCTGTCTGGATGATGTGGCAAAGAAGGCGAATGCAGAGCTGATGCCTTTTGACTTTATGCACAGAGCAGCACAAAGTGAAATGATTATTGACAAGATTGTGGAAGCCTACAAGGAGAGAAGACCAAAGGTAGAACAGCATCTGATGCCGGAGCATGGTAATGACCATACATTGACGGGTGTAAGTGAAGTGTCTCTGAAAGAGTTTCTGGGTGGAAGCTGGAAGCCGTTGATTGACCTGATTGTATCTGGTGATATTAAGGGAATCGTAGGTGTTGTAGGATGTTCCAATCTGACAGCAGGAGGACACGATGTTCTCACCGTAGAGCTTACGAAGAAGCTGATTGCAAAGGATATTCTTGTACTGACTGCTGGATGTTCTTCAGGAGGAATCGAAAACTGTGGTCTGATGACACCAGAGGCAGCTCAGCTGGCCGGACCAAAGCTTCGTGCAGTATGTGAGAAGCTGAATATCCCTCCGGTACTGAACTTTGGTCCCTGCCTTGCGATCGGGCGTCTGGAGATCGTGGCAACAGAGCTTGCAGAGGCCATCGGAATCGATATTCCGCAGCTTCCACTGGCATTGTCTGCTGCACAGTGGCTTGAGGAGCAGGCACTGGCTGACGGAGCATTTGGACTGGCACTGGGTCTTCCCCTTCATCTGGGACAGCCTCCTTATGTGACAGGAAGTCCGGTTGCAGTGAAGGTACTTACAGAGGATATGAAAGAGCTGACTGGCGGACAGGTGATCATTAATCCGGATGCCACAGAAACAGCAGATATTCTGGAGCAGATTATCCTGGATAAGAGAGCCGGGTTAAACATATAAGAGGGGGCGTCCCATATGAGAAGAATTATGATTAATGCCAGTCTTTGCGATGGCTGTAAGAATTGTTCCGTGGCCTGCATGCAGGCCCATCGGACGGATAAAGGAACCATCTATGATCTGGATCTTACGAATCAGGAGAATGAGAGCCGGAACCATATTGTAAATGATGGAAAAGGCGGCTATAAGCCAATCTTCTGCCGCCATTGTGATCAGCCGGAATGTGTGATGTCCTGCATGAGCGGTGCGCTGTATGCAATTGGCGCCGGTCAGCGGTCGCTGATGCGATTACCAGCGGCCACCCGGCGGTGATAACGGCCAGTGTTTAGCTGGCTGATTTTGTGTTAATTACTACGGTATAATGCTTTGTTGCTCTCTTCATGATTGCATTCGAAGCCACCTCATCATTTAATATCATAGATGCCCAGCTTTTTGGCTCACGTTGTGAACAGACAATCGTGCTTTTTGATGCTTCACACCGTTTCTCCAAAACAG
>JAQUXP010000006.1 GCA_028692395.1 Lachnospiraceae bacterium | reverse complement strand
TTTAGTTATTGATCATTTAATGCGCAGAATCAGAAGCAGTTAATATGATTGAAGTGGAGGTCATGCAACGAATTCAAGACCACATAAATCGCATGAAGTTGGTGCTTCTAATTTGCCGAACAACAGCTATTCTGTTTGGCGTTGCAGTCATCAGAAGTAGACCAGAGAGATGGAGAGTCCACCAGTGAGTACAAGCAAAATGATTTCCTCCTGTTAACCGAACACGGTATTTTTACATGATCACAGATGCTGCAGATTGGTTCGATAATGCCGTAAAGCTGCCTCGTTATCAGGATTACATACCTTCTCCAGTTCAGCGACCATTTTCTTCTTGTCTTTTGGCGGATTTCCCTGCACATATACAGCATTGGAGGCTCCTAACGATGCAAAGAAGGTGGGGATATCCAAATGCTCGATCAAAGCCTTAAGCTCCTGAAGTTTTTCCAGTTCTCCTTCTTCCGCCCAGTTGCCATCCTGAATCTCCTGATATAACTCGGATTCCGGGAAAATGGTAAGCATAGAGGAACCAATAATTTTAGGATGGGTCATGTTGAAAATCTTGGCACTCTCCAAAGCACCTTCTACTCCATGTCCTGCGCCAGATACACCGGTCAGATAGAAGTAGTTATAGGTGATATTGACCTTATCGAGGCGATGTGTCTGTTTTACAATTTCCTGTGCCTGATATCCTTTGTTCATAAACGCAAGAGCTACATCATCCCCGGTTTCGACACCGATGGTAAGACCGTCATAACCGAGGCGATGCAGTTCACGCAGTTGTTCATCTGTTTTGAGCGTAATGTCTGTTACACGGGAAAAGCAGCCGATGGTTTCACATTCAGGGAAATACTTGTGAATCAAATTCGCAATTTTCTTCAAGCGTTCAAATTTTAATACAAAGGGATTTGCACCGACCAGATAAACACGCTTCACCTGACGGTTTTGCCATGAACGCAGTTGCGTCTGCGTCTCAGCAAGATCCGCTTCCACGTCTTCCATCGGGGTCATCCGAAACTTAAATGGCAAGTCATCATATAGCGTACAGAATTTACATTTGTGATGTGTGCAGCCTGCCGTGACCTCAATGAGAAGCGAATTCGCTTCATAGGGAGGTCTCCAAATAGTACCAGTAAAATGCATATTGTGTTCTCCTTTTCGTGATGGTAATGTATGGTTGAACGGATTTCATATTCTCCGTTTCTGATCACAGATTACAGCACAAGTCTTTTTTGTTCAAGTACGGTCTTTTTATGGCTATAGTTTTAATTTTTATACATAGTACTAAAAATGACAGTACTTTGATTTTTGAGTATTTTAAGGATATAATAGTGAAAAAGGAGGGAATGCAATGGCAGATAACAAATTCCGGAGTCAGGATTCGCTGGCCCGGTGCGTACCGATGAGTATGCTGCAGTCGGTATTAAGCGGTAAATGGAAAATTTTAATTCTCTGGTATATTTCTTTTTATAAGGTGCAGCGCTTTGGGGAACTGATGCGCCGGCTGAATGGCATTACGCAGTCCACACTGACGAAACAATTACGCGAATTAGAGAAAGATGGATTTTTACATCGAGAGATCTACAAGGAAGTACCTCCAAAAGTGGAATACACTTTAACGGAAATCGGAAAAAGCTTTGTTCCAATTCTGCATGAAATGATGGCTTGGAGTGAAACACATCTTTGTCCGGCAGGGTATGTGAATCCTTATATTTCATCGGATGACAGCACAAGCAGATCTGAAATGGAGTAATATCAAACACGGCCGCCTTACGAGTCGGCTTCATTTATTATCTAGGCTACTTCAGGCTGCACTTACAATAAATGCAGCTTTTGCAGTCTCTATAAGGATGAAACATTTAAAATGGCGCCGTTGGCAGAATTTGAAGAAGATCTGGAGGAACTGAAACATTATCAACCCAATGCCATACAATAGCGATGTTTGCAAGTATTCGGGATATCAAGGATAAAGAAGTATGGCAATTAAAAAACTGTGCGCAATGGGAATCAATGGTTTGTCGATAGGAACGGAGAGCGGAGATGATGAAACGCTGGCGCTTGCCAATAAAGGATATACGACAGTTGATATATTGGAACAATGCCGTAAATTGGATGAAGCGGGTATCGAATATTATCTTGTTTACATGACTGGCTTGGCCGGACATAATGGCGGACAAAGAAACGCCATTAACAGCGCACATTTATTCAGTCAAATCAATCCTTATTTTATATCCGTGGATTCGCTTACTCTTTTTCCTGATACAGAATTATTCAGCCGTGCGCAGGCAGGAAGTTTTGTCCCGGCTGGTGAAAAGGAGCGCATAAAGGAGCTGGAAACCTTTATAGAAAATTTACAGCTCCGCACACACCTCTTAGCCAATAGTGTTTCAAATTATTATCCAGTTACCGCTTATTTGCCCAAGGAACGGGATGGTGTAATCAGCGAACTGCAAGGTATCATAGATACAGTGGATGAAGCTGTCATGGATCAATATCGAACCGAATTAAAGGTATTGGGATAACACATAGGCAAGGTTAATGGTCCTCCTGTGTTATAAGGTAACACACAAAAATTTGATAGACAGCACGCCCAATATTCCGTTACTATTCTTCAATATGGATTGAGAAAACCTCTCTGATACAGTATAATAAAGTGCCAGGGAGGTATTTTTATGAAGAAAAAAGTACTAATTATTGAAGATGATTTTACCATACAAACGCAGCTTAAAACCCTTTTATCCGGGAATGGGTATGAGGTATTTGCAGTTACAGATTTTTCCCAGACAATCCAACAGCTAAAAGAATTTGCTCCACATCTGGTCATTCTGGATATAAAACTGCCGGGAAATGACGGATTTGAAATATGTTCGGAAATTCGTGGTTTTTCAGATATTCCGATTGTATTCGTAACAAGCAGCAATACAGATATGGACGAACTGAACAGCATTATGCTGGGAGGAGATGCGTTTATCACAAAGCCTTACAATATCGCTATTCTTCTTGCTAAAATTGCCGCATTGTTAAAGAAAGCGTACCTTTCCCCTCAAACAGAAATTTTTACATGGAAAGGAGTTGCCCTGCATTTGGAGAGCAGCCTTATAGAGTACAAGGGACAGAAAACAGAATTGACAAAAAATGAATTAAAAATCCTTTACTACCTTTTTAAGAATGCCGGAAAAATTTGTTCCAGAAATGATATTGTAGATTTCCTTTGGGACAATCAGCTTTACGTTGATGATAACGCTCTAAGCGTAAATATTACCCGTATTCGTGACAAACTGGCAGCAATCGGGCTTACAGATTTTATTAAGACAAAACACAGACAAGGATATACATTATGAGTGGGAAACAGTATTTGAAAAATCAACTACCCGTCATTTTGATCAATTTGGTGGGTATGCTTGCTCTTGCCTTGTTTTTAATTGCAAGCGACAATAATATTCAAACAGTCTTGTTTATTCTTGCTGTCTGGTCGTTTGTCCTTGCTTTATGTCTGCTGTCTTTTTATTTCTCCCGAAAAAAATATCTAAATAAATTGCTGGATATGACGGAGCAATTAGAAGAACGATATTTGCTGCCGGAAATCATGCAGGTACCAGAGCAAGCTGATGAACAGGTTTTTTACCAGATTATGAAAATGGCTGAAAAATCTATGCTGGAACGGATTGGCGAAGTACAGGGGGAACGAAAGGAATATAAAGAATACATCGAACAATGGGTACATGAAGTAAAAACACCGATTACGGCAATGAAACTGCTTTGTGAGAATAATCGTTCTCCTTTTTCAAGAGATATACTGGCAGAGTTGGAGAATATCAATCAATATACAGAACAGGCACTTTACTATGCCCGAAGTGAACACACAGAAAAAGATTATTCTGTTCGTGAAATAAACCTATGTGATGTTGTGTATAATGCAATCGCAGATAATAAGTATCTCTTGCGTCAAAGCAACATGACAATCACGATAAGCGATATAGAAAACAGGGTTTACACGGATGAAAAATGGGTGCGGTTCATCTTAAACCAGATTATCGGTAATGTGATCAAATACCATGCAGAACAGCCTATTTTACACTTTGGGGCGACAAAAACAAATGACAGGATTGTGCTATCTATCAGTGATAACGGGATAGGTATTCCTGAAAGTGATTTGCCCCGTATTTTTGAAAAGGGATTTACAGGTCAGAATGGACGAACTGGGAAAAATTCTACTGGAATTGGCTTGTATCTTTGTAAACGCCTTTGTGATAAACTGGGAATAGGACTTACTGCTTATTCAGAAAATAAAGGAACAACGATTTCACTTTCTTTTCAGGTGAATGATTTTGTTATCGGAGTGCAGGGCTGATATGTCCTGCACTTCTTACATGTTTGTAAGAACTGTGTAAGAAAACTTGATACAAAAAATGATATACTCCATTTACAATAAGGATATGGAACATTTAAGGAGGTTTATCAGATGAATACAATTTTGAAGCTGGAACATATCCAGAAATATTATGGCAATGAGGGGAATATTACCAAAGCCATTAAAGATATTAGCTTTTCTGTGGAAGCCGGAGAATTTCTCGGAATAATGGGTGCCTCCGGTTCTGGAAAGACAACATTACTCAACTGTATTTCTACGATTGATACGGTAAGTGCAGGTCATATTTTTTTAGAGGGAGCAGATGTAACAGAAATCAAACCAAAAGCCCTTGCCCGCTTTCGCAGGGAAAACTTAGGCTTTGTATTTCAAGACTTTAATTTATTGGATACCTTGACAATTTCAGAAAATATTGCACTGGCATTAGCAATCAATAAAGTCCCGACTGGGAGCGTAGAACCCCGCATTTTGGATATAGCCGAGAAGCTCAATATCAGTGATATTCTAAACAAATACCCCTATCAGGTATCCGGCGGTCAGAAACAGCGTTGTGCCTGTGCCAGAGCAATTATCAACAATCCGAAACTCTTATTGGCAGATGAGCCGACAGGTGCATTGGACAGCCATTCCTCACAAATGCTGCTGTCTACGATTCAAAGTATCAATGAACAGCTTAGGGCAACAATTCTTATGGTAACCCATGACGCTTTTACCGCCAGTTATGCTAGCCGTATTCTCTTTTTGAAAGACGGGGAAATCTTTATGGAACTTCGTAAGGGTAATGACAGTAGAAGTATTTTTTTTGATAAAATTCTGAATGTCCTTACCATGATCGGAGGGGGGCAGAGCCATGTATGCTAAACTTGTTTTCAGAAATGCAAAGCGGTCTGTAAAAGACTATTTGGTCTATATTGTCACAATGACAATCTGTGTTACCTTGTTTTATTCGTTCCTGTCTATTTCCAGCAGTAATTATAACCCGGATATAGGCACCGAGTACGATTTTACTCTGTTAAGCGACGGAATGAAGGTCGCAATCTGCATGATAACATTGCTGTTATTATTTTTGATACGATTTGTCAATCATTATATGCTCCGGCGAAAGCAAAAGGAGTTTGCTGTTCAGTCTATTATGGGAATGGAGCAAAAAACTATTGGCAGGATTTTCTTTGCAGAAACATTGATTATGGGAATCGTTTCCATTTTGATTGGTATTTTTTTCGGCGTATTCTGTTCTCAATTTATTACTGCAATGCTCCTTACAGCTTATGGAAAGCCTTATGAAATATCATGGACATTATTCCCGGATACTGTTTTATTGACAGTGGCATTTTTTGTATTATGTTTTTTTGTGGTAGGAATTTTCAATACCCGTGCCATTCAGAAGACAAAAATTATTGATATGCTTTCCGCAGATAAAGAAAATGAACCCGAACTAAAAAAGAGCCGCTTCATTTCTGGTGTAGTAGTCCTCTTTGAATTATTTACAGTATGGGGATTGATTATAGGAATACAAAAGGTGTTTTTTTATTATGATACCCGTTTTGCGCTTCCAGTGCAGCTTATGTTTTGGGGAAATATTCTTTTTCCGCTGCTCACTTTGCTTTGGTCGATATTTTGCATAATCAGAAAGAAAAAAAGGGAATGTTTTATTGCTGGTTTGCTGATATGTTCTGCATGGAACGCTTTTACAGCAGCCAGCGTTGCAGCATTAACAAATAAATATTATCTGTCTTTAGGTGGTGGAACACTCAATCAATATCTGCTTTTTGTTTTGATTGACTTGCTTTTCTTCATTTGTGCCTTAATTTATCTTATCAGTGGTTTGATTGTGGCATGGAAAGAAAAATCGCCGGAACACCGATACCGTGAGGAAGCACTTTTCTTTTTGGGACAGATTATCTCAAAGCTGAATACAACCAGTAAGACTATGGTAATCATTTGTATCACTTTGGTATTAGCAATTTTCATGTTCGTTGCAGCACCTATTTTGACTGGCTGGTCGTCTGGTTATTTGGATATACGTTCCATGTATGATGTACAAGTATATTCAAAGTACAATGATGTGTACGAAGAAAAAAATCTGCCACATGACAGTTACGAAATCATTACTGATTTTCTGGCAGAACACAAAATAGATACCGACTATGATTGCACTTTCAACTTATATCTTCCAGAGAAAGACGATTTTCACAACAGACAAAAATATGATTTCCCTATTACAGCAATTTCTTTAAGCGATTATAACACCATACGGGAAATGTTGGGTTATGAGCAGATTTTTCTAGGGGAAGATGAATTTACGACACAATGGAAATCTATTGCAACAGAAGAAGAAAAAAGCAGCTTTCTTGCAGAGCATACCAGTGTTGCGACAGACGGGGGGACATTAAATCTTTCTGAACAGTCCTGTTATGGAGAAGCAATGGGGGAAACCATTTATAACGCCTATACAAATATCCTCTATGTATTCCCGGACAATATCTGTAAGAAATTGCTTCCGGTTATAAAAAACCGCTATATCACAACAACGGAAAATATCTCTTATGAAAATGCAAGGAAACTGGAAAGACTGTTTACAGAAGAATATCCAGAGCAGACAGAAAGCGGCGTTATGTATGGTATACGTTTCAGTACGTTGCAAACAAACAGTACAATAGCAAATAATTTTGTTTTACAGGCGGCAATGCTTTATGGTGCTGTTGTATTGATGATAATATGCCTGACTGTACTTTCTTTGCAGCAGCTTTTAGACGCAGGACAATATAAGTATCGTTTCTCTGTACTCCGAAAATTAGGCGTAGAGGAAAAGCATATTAGTAAACTTATCTTGAAACAGTTAAGTGTCTGGTTCGGGCTACCAATTATCGTAGCAATCGTTATAGCTACGGTTGTGATTAATTACTTTATCCAAACTATATCCGCAGAAATTTCAGCGTATATTGGTTTTAGCACATTGATGTTACAAATTGGGACAACAGTGGGGATTTTAGTAATCTTGTTAATATGTTACTTCATAAGCACATGGATTATTTTTAGACGTTCTGTTAATTCATAGTGCAACTTATAGCAAACCCAGCCGAGCCAGTCAATAGCAGGTTCGCAATTTCCTTCAAGCGTTCAAATTTTAATACAAAGGGATTTGCACCCACCAGATAAACACGCTTCACCTGACGGCTTTGCCATGAACGCAGTTGCGCCTGCGTCTCAGCAAGATCCGCTTCCACGTCTTCCATCGGGGTCATCCGAAACTTAAATGGTAAGTCATCATATAGCGTACAGAATTTACATTTGTGATGTGTGCAGCCTGCCGTGACCTCAATGAGAAGCGAATTCGCTTCATAGGGAGGTCTCCAAATAGTACCAGTAAAATGCATATTGTTTTCTCCTTTTCGTGATGGTAATTTATGGTTGAACGGATTTCATATTCTCCGTTTCTGATCACAGATTACAGCACAAGTGTTTTGTGTTCAAGTTTCGGAGCCAGGATTCGCTGGCCCGGTGCGTACCGATGAGTATGCTGCAGTCGGTATTAAGTGGTAAATGGAAAATTTTAATTCTCTGGTATGCTTGGAGTGAAACACATCTTTGTCCGGATTGTCCCACTTAGTCGGCGACATTGATGCCTCTATCCTGACCGATCACATGATGCTTCAGGCAACGGAGCTTGGTCTGGGAACCGATCAACATTCTGGTTATCGGCTAACTCGGACGAGGGAGAGACGGATATCCATCGTTTCGACCGGCAGCGTATCTCAATGAGCGAGCTGGTTTCTTATGACAAGCTGTAAGTAAACACGAAACGCTGAAAAGCGCAGCCCAAAAGCGGAGGCTGCGCTTTTTATTGCACGTTTGATATTATTCGTTTGATCAATTATAATAGACAGTGACAATTGTGGGAGAAAAAGAAAGAGAGAGCAATCGAGATGAAAAAAGTATTAGTGATCGAAGATGATGAAATCTTGAATGCGGGGTTATGCTATAACATTCAAAAAATAGATATGAATCCTGCTTCTGCTTATAGCATGGAAGAAGCAAGAGAAATACTAAAAGACGAAAATTTTGACTTGATTTTGCTCGATGTAAATTTGCCTGATGGAAACGGATTTGATTTTGCAAAAGAGATGGTTTCCAGATACGATACACCATTTATTTTTTTAACAGCACATAATCTGGAAGAAGAGATTATTAAGGGATTGAAGTTAGGGGCTGACGATTATATTGTAAAGCCTTTCAGTATTAAAGTAGTGATGGAGAAAATTCAAGTAATATTGAGGAGATATGCTGGTACAAGGGAATCTGAAAACTATACTTGTGGAAATCTGGAAATTGATTTTCAAAATCGTTTGGTTAAGTGTAAGGATGAGACAATCGCACTGACACCAACAGAATTTGAAATATTAGAGATTTTCTGTAGAAATAAAGGAAAAATTCTAACTAAAAATACAATATTAGAAAAGATATGGGATATGAAGGGGAACTATGTAAACGAACATACGTTATCGTTGAATGTTAGCAGGCTGAGAAATAAAATAGCAGATGAGAAATTTGAATATATCAAAACCATATATGGATTGGGCTACAAGTGGATTGGAGAAAATTAAATGAAATTTTCAAAATATATATTACTTTGTCTGAATATCCTGTTGCTTGTGTCAGGAGTATGCATCGTTTCAAATGAGGTAAATGATGATACTGTAAAGTTTTTTCTAATTTTGTGCATCCTATGTTTAGGATTGGTTAATTTGGGGAGCTATTTTTATTTTCGTAAGCAATTTACCGATTTTTCGGATGAAATGTGTCATCACGCAGAGGAAATACTACATGGGAATTCAATGAAGCGTTTACATAACCAGGAAACACTTACCTCAAAAATGGTCATGGAACTGGAAAAGGTAGAAGATATTTATTCGTTTCAACTATCGGAAAGTAAAAAAGATAAGAAAGAATTGCAGGAAATGATTTCAGAACTGACCCATCAGATCAAGACACCTGCTTCTAATATACAGATGTATTGCGAAATGTTTTCGGATGCTGATATATCTTCTTCAGATGCAAAGCGATTTGTAGAGATTATCCGGCAGCAATTAAAAAAGTTAGAATTTTTGCTGGACATTCTTGTGAAATCTTCACGCCTTGAAACAGATATGATAAATCTTGAAATGGAAGATGGTAAAATTGTTGAAACATTAGCCATTGCAGTAAACAGTGTGATACAAAAAGCAGAGCATAAGAACATAGATATTTCTATTATGTGCAGACCCTCTATACAAGTAAGTCATGATACGAAATGGACAGCAGAAGCAATCGAAAACATTTTGGATAATGCCATCAAGTATTTCATTTATTCTGTCAATCGGGGTTGGAATTCCGGCAAGTTACGTTGTATTCCAAAGTATGAATTTATATAAAATGAAATACATCATACCAGTATTACCAAATGTAGTTTTATATGGAAGTATTTTATTAGTGTGTATTCTTGTGCCACCAATCATATATCATTTTTCAAGTAAAGGAACTATATTGGAAAGATTGAGAATAGATGAAAATTAAAATCGCAGACAAACTTCCTGTTTTCAGATAAGCTAAAATGCGATATAATCCAGGAAGGTACAGAAAAGAAGTTTGGGAGATTGATCAGAGGATTTGTGGTATGAATTTACGGAGGTTATCTTATGCATTTTAAGGAAATAGAATCTGAGCGATTGCTATATAGAAAATATGAAAGTGATGATTTTCAGGTTTTTTATGATATGCTAAGTAACTTGGAAAATATGAAATATCGTTCAAGCGAACCTAAAAATGAAGCAGATGTTAAAAAGTATCTTCAATGGGGAATGCAGTGTGCGGAACAAAATCCCTGTATCAACTATAGATATGCGGTGGTTTTGAAGCATACAGGAGAAACCATTGGATCCTGTGAACTTGCCTTTACAAATAAAGACCCAGCAGAATTAGCGTGGGAATTACATAGAGATTATTGGCGAAAAGGTTATGGAACAGAGATAGGGAATACATTGCTTCGGTTGGGATTTGAAACATTAGGGCTACGAAGAATTGTTGCAGACTGTAATACCTTGAATGCGGGTTCCTATGGGATTATGGAAAAAATAGGGATGCGGCGAGAGGCACATTATGTAAAATGCTATAGAGGTAATAGTGCTTTGAATTTTGCGTGGTGTGATAAGTATTTGTATGCAATATTAAGGGATGAATGGAAGAAAATGGAACAAAATAAGCGTCCTCCAAGATGACTTTTTGCTTATTTTCAAAGTAAAACAATAAAGGGAGCATGGATTTTGCTCCCTTTGATATACATATGAATTTTAATTTGTAACCAATCTTATTTCTTTGCTACAATTAGATAACGATGAATTATCCCTTCTATTATGCCTTTCTCATCAACAATTTTTTGCATGCACATCAATTTATCAAAGCATTTATCAACTGAGAAATTGGGGAACTCCCACTCTATAATATGTGCAAACCATACAAAAGCACCGACATCATAAAACTTTATTGGTTTGAAACATTCCTCTGCCCTTATAATTTCAAATCCGACTGCTTTAAACTTTTCTCTTTGCGCTTTAAGATTTAATTCTGGAAATGGCTGCGGTGTTCCAGGTAATACCATCTCCACTAAATCTCTGTCATTTTCACTGCCAACCTGCTCTGTAATAAATATTCCTTGCTTCTTCAATAATCGATGTATTTCATTTGGATTAAAATCTCCATGTCTATTAAGAACTAAATCAAAACATTCATTCTCAAACGGAATATTCTCTGCACTAGAACATTTTTTAAAATCTACTCCGAATGGCAAAAGACGTTCTTCGCACAATCTAACATTAGGCTCATAGCCTTCTGTCGCTGCAGTCATATTATATGGATGATTTAATGACAGCAGAAATTCTGCTCCACCTGTATCATAGTCCATTATTTTCTTCTCATTAGTCAGATAACTCTTCACTATCTTTTCATAATCCCATGGCAAATCATTTTCTTCCTCATATCTACCATAAATGTGTGAAAAATCCCATCCCAAAATATGTGCGTCTTTTTCTTCTTTTTTCCAATTGTCGTATAAATTTTTTTCTTTCATTTTCCTGCTTTCCTTTCATTCTAACAATAATAATGTAAAAGGCGCAGTCCAACAACATAAGCTCTTGCTATATAGGAACCTCGATACAATCTGTTGTCAGTTTTAGAACTGCACCGAGTATTTAATTCGCTTTTTCATCGCTAACCTCCAATTACAAATAATTATATTATTCATTAAAAACGAAATTATAAATCTCGCTCACAATGCTTTCCTTTTCTTTATCAGATGTAATACTAATTTCATTTAAAACATCAGAAAAATCCTTTTCTCGCCACCAGCTACGCATTTCATCCTCGCCAAAATCATTACAGTTAACCTTTGTTTGATGACGTTTCAAAGTCTCCTCAAATGGCAAGTCAAAATAGTAAGCATATACTCCTGTATTATATAAGTGAACAGCCAATTCAAATAATGACCTATACCAGTCCGCATACATAATTCCTTCCAAAATAACTATCTCACTGTGTTCCTTGCCATATATTAGAAGCTCTTTCATAAGTGGTACTGCTAATGTGTTTTCTCCATCTTTAACTCTCAACATCTCTCGTCTAATCATATCTTGTGAGATAAGCATTGTATTTCTTCCGAATCTCTTTTGCAATTCTTTGGCAATAGTAGTTTTTCCACTACCAGAATTTCCTCTAAGTATAATCAGTTTTTGCATATTCTTACTCCTCGCAAATTCAAATCTGTTAAGACAATGCTTTTTGTAAATCAGAAATATACTGTTCTTGTTGCTTTTTTAAATACCCTTTTACAAATGGTTTCATAATGATTTTTTTTGCTGTCACATCTTCAGTGAAGTCAATTTCTGTTTGACCGTTTTTAGATGTGAATACACCAATCCAATGTCCTTTCATATTGGTGTTTTCCATGTCAAACTCCCATCGTTTACAAGGCTCACTTCTCGTAATGGTAAAGGTTGTTGCATAACCCTCTTGTGTGTATTCAACAAACTGTTTTTCAGTTATAACTTCTATCTTACTCAAATCACTACGCCAAGAATAATCATGAAGTGAAGTTACCGTATCCCATACTTTTTGAATATCAGCCTGAAAAAATCCCGTTATATTTGATAATGCCATATTGAAATTCTCCTTCTCAAATTCAAATTTCTCACCCTGTTACTTCTCCAATTTTATCACATGGATTGGCTTATCACAATGTAAAGCGGAAGTTTATTGAGGGAAAAATCCAATTCACCGCTTCATATTATGGCAAAGAGGACAATGATTTTTGCAAATTAATGATTTCTGACAAGTTTAGATTGTTTCTGGAGGTTCGGAATGCTATTATGAGGTTATTATAAATCTTAAATTTGCATAGGAGGAATAGGATTATGAAAGTAGGAATTATACGGTGCCAGCAAACAGAAGACTATTGTCCTGGGACAACTGATTTTCGTATGATTAGAGAAAAACAAGGTGCCTTTGAAGGGATAGAAGAAGAAATTGAAATTATAGGTTTCATCAATTGTGGGGGCTGTCCGGCAAAAAAAGCGGTGCTTAGAGCAAGGGAATTGGTAAAGCGTGGTGCTGATACCATAGCCTTTGCCAGTTGTATCCAAAAAGGAACACCAATAGGGTATCCCTGTCCATTTGCAAGAAAAATGAAAGAATTGATTGCAAAGGACTTAGGTGAAAATATTAAATTTTTGGATTTTACACATTAAGTACAATTGATAGCATATACGAAAAAACTAAAAAATGAGGTGCACATGAAATATAAAGAGTATGGAATAGATAAAGATCAAGTGATAATTCTTCTGCATGGTGGAGGATTGTCATGGTGGAATTATCGAGAGGTGGCAGAAAAACTTCAAAATTATTATCATGTTATTCTTCCCATATTGGACGGTCATGCAGGGAGCGATTCTGATTTTACAACCATTGAAAGTAATGCGACAGAAATTGTAAATTTCATTGATGAGAACTTGGGTGGGTCTGTTTTACTAATTGGTGGTTTATCACTTGGAGGACAGATTTTGTTGGAAATTTTATCTCAGCGAAAGAATATATGCCAATACGCATTGGTGGAAAGTGCGCTTATTATACCGTCAAAGCTTATGCACTTTTTGATAAAACCTGCATTTGGAAGCTGTTACGGATTGATTCAGCATGAATGGTTTTCAAAGCTTCAATTTAAATCATTGCGAATGAAACAGGAGCTTTTTGATGATTACTTTCGAGACACTTGTGCTATTACAAAACCAAATTTGATTGCTTTTTTGCAGGCAAATGCCATGTACGCTATCAAAAACAGCATAGCTTCTTCCTCTTCGGAAATTTACGTGTTTGCAGGTGAAATGGAAAATCGAAAAATAATTTCATCTGCTCACACGATTCAGAAAAAGCTATCTGTATGTTTTATGAAGATTCTGCCTAAAATGTACCATGGAGAGTTTTCAATGAACCACGCTGCTGAATATGCGAATACTGTGATGAAAATCACGAGTAATAATTAATAATAGCATTTTCTATTGCTGGCTAGTACAATTCCTTCTTTCAGACAAATGGTGTTCTCTTAAATCAGTTGCTTCTTTCAGCAGCGCATAAGCAGCAGAAGCAGCGGGAACGCCTAACAGCATTCCGATGGGGCCGCCGAGACCGCCACCAATAGTGACCGATGCCAAAACCCATATAGCGGGAAGTCGTATCTTGGAGCCCACCACTCGTGGATAGATAACATTTCC
Source organism: Lachnospiraceae bacterium (assembly GCA_028692395.1). Taxonomy (GTDB): domain Bacteria; phylum Bacillota; class Clostridia; order Lachnospirales; family Lachnospiraceae; genus Novisyntrophococcus. The sequence continues at coordinate 115,919 of JAQUXP010000006.1, read as the reverse complement.
CTCTATCTGCTGCAATATAATTATGAAAATCACAAAGACAAATGCTTTGAATGGATTAGCGGTCAAAATCATAAGTGTCCCAATGATTGTTCCGGCATAAGCCCCTACGATTGGAATTAGTGCAGTAACGCCAATCAGGGCACCAATCATTGGTGCATAGGGAATACGGAGAATGACCATGCCTGTCATGCAGAGGGTTCCTAAAATAATAGCTTCTGTTGCCTGACCGGCAACAAACAATTGGAAGGTGCTGCTGCAGACGGAGGCAATATGAGTAATTGCTGATCCAGCTTTTTGGGGGAGCCATGCCCGAATCAGTCGGCATGCCTGATGCTTGAGTCTTTCCTTTTGTGCAAGACTATAGATAGAAAAAGCAAATCCAATCACAAGTATCATAGCAGCTTCAGCAATTGAACTGACCGTGTCGATGGCATAACCGGCCATTGCTTTACTCTGTGTTTTGAGCCACTGATCCAGTCGCTGCTGTAGGTCAATCCAGTCAATATTCAGTGTATCAAGATAATCCATCAAAGGAGTGTTCGATAATATATCGCTTCCTTCAAATCCGGCCAGTTCCCCAAGGCCATAAGATACAATTTCTATCATAAGTTTTATTGCATTTAACAATTCCGGTACTACAAGGAACGCCGCACCCAGAAAAATTCCAATAACCAGAAAGATTGCCAGAATAATGGCGATAGGCCGTCTGCCCTTGCCCATCTTGAATCTTTTCAACAGCTTATTTTCTATAAAACGCATAGGAACATTTAAAATCAAGGCCAGAACAAATCCAACTGCTAATGGCTTTACTAAATGAAACAGCCAGGCAACTGATTCTGCAATGTCTGCAATATGGCGTATACCAAGATATATTAGTATGCAGCTTGTCACAACACCTATTACCCATTTCGCAAGCTGTCGGCGTTTTTCCTGATTATCAAACATATAGTAGGACCTCCTTTATGCTGGTTTGACCAGTTTGAAGTTACAGTTACATAAGTGGCGCAAACAGACGAAGTATATTCTGAAATAACCGCACAACCACATGGTTGTCACAATCGGATTCTTCGATCTTCTGGCATAAGTCCAGGGTGTTGAGAAAATCTTGTTTTATTTCCATGACAGCTGTACTTTTCCACATCCAAACACCGCATTCAAAATGAAGATAGAGACTTCGAAAATCCATGTTGATTGTTCCAATTGTGGCAATACAGTCATCGGAGACAGAGCTTTTGGCATGAAGGAAACCTTTGGAATACTCATAGATCTTTACACCGGAACGAACCAGTTCACGATAGTAAGATCTTGTGGTCATGTGTATCAGCCATTTGTCCCACTGATGTGGCGTGACGATGCGAACGTCTACCCCTCTCTTGGCTGCAAGGCAAAGTGCGGAGATCATACTGTCATCTATGATAAGATAGGGCGTATTGATGTACACATAGTCCTTAGCCTGATTCAGTATCTGCAGATAAACATGTTCTCCAACATTTTCAGAATCCATAGGGCTGTCGGTATAAGGCTGGATATAGCCGTTTGTAGGAATGGTGCAAGGTGTTTTCGACCATGGATAATAATCGGTAAAGCTTTCGTCTGTTCCTTTACAATATTCCCACATCTGCAGGAACATTATGGTGAAACTCCAGGCAGCCTTGCCCTCCAGCATAATGGCAGAGTCTTTCCAATGGCCATGCTTTTGGATGGCGTTGATGTATTCATCAGCCAGATTGATTCCTCCGGTAAAGGCAACCTTTCCATCAATTACAATTATTTTGCGGTGGTCACGATTGTTTTGTTTGGTTGTGAGAAGAGGGCGGAATGGATTAAACACTACGCATTCAATTCCATATTGCGCCAGCTGCCTTGGATAGTTTACCGGTAATAGAAGAAAGCAGCCAATATCATCATATAACAACCGGATTTTCACACCCTGAGCAGCTTTTTTCTTCAGTATTTCCAGAATGGAATTCCACATGATACCTTCTTGTACAATAAAAAATTCAAGAAAGATATATTTTTGTGCTTTCTCCAATTCTGGAATCAAAGCATCTAACATTTTCTCACCCAGTGACAGATATGTTGTTGCCGTGTTTTCGTAGACAGGAAAACTGTTAAAATCCTGTAAATATCGAATCTGAGGAAAGAATGCGCCTGTTTGCATTTTTGCAGCATCGTAGCTGCTGCCCGGCAGCAAAAATAATGGTTTTGTTTTTGTTTCTATACGCAATAGTCCAGACTGCATCTTTCTCGTCGAACTTTGAAAATTGGCAAGCAGATAAAGCAATCCGCCCAATATAGGAAAGGACAGAATTAGGAACACCCACATGATTTTGTAGGATCCTTTGTCCTTTTTTTCGATAACAGCAAGTACAACGAAAAAGCTGATCACAGTCAGAATATGACTGATGAGTTGAGATACCAGACTCCCATTGGTAATTACATAAACTAAAAATATTGTTTGAATAACAATTAGCAGAGCAATGATTACTCTCTGGCGAAAAAGTGTTCTAAACCAACGCTTATTCATGTTTTTTATGTTCCTTTACTTTTTTAGGTGATGCCGACACAAGGGGCAGCAATAAATTCACTTTGTTTTGCTAGTTACACTATATAAAAGTGTTGGCATATTTTCATTGGGCAAAGAATGCCTGGAGTAACATTTTTAGACACTAACACTGTTTTGTCCCATGAGTTCTGTTTTTTACCATAGGATGTGAACAAGCTGCAAAGGACATTTCACATAGAGTGTCCCAAAAGGTAACAGTTTTTATTACCTGTCTTTTTTTTTAACACATGCGCCTGACTGTCTAATGACTATTTGACTTTGATATCCTAAACTATCCGTAAACAGCCCAATACAGGGCAAGAAAGGATGAAAAGACAAATGAGTGTTAAAGAAAGTATGCAGCAATTTGCTATTAATCAAGCCATGACGTATATTGAAGGCGACCCGGAGGAAAACCTTCCTAAGCTGATGGACATGGTGGACAAGTTTACTCCTGCGGACTGGTATAGTTCACAGCGCAATGCCATTCGCAATGTTATCAATGAAAAAAATAACTGGTATCAACTGATTCAGAAAATTTATGAGCTTGACCCTGGCGTGCGCCGCACGTTTTTTCAGAACTTTCTTTTCAATGCCAGCCTGAAAGGGAGTGCACTGCAAAAAGAAAAGAAGGAGAAAGAGGAATGTAATGTTCCATGGGCTATTCTGCTCGACCCTACATCTGCCTGCAATCTGCACTGTACTGGCTGCTGGGCTGCGGAATATGGAAATAAACTCAACCTGAGCATTGAAACAATTGATTCTATCATTTGTCAGGGCAAGGAGCTTGGCACCCATATGTACATCTATACCGGCGGCGAACCACTTGTGCGGAAAAAGGATCTTATCAAAATCTGCGAGATGCATCCGGATTGTGAATTCTTGTCCTTTACGAATGGAACACTGATCGATGAAGAATTCTGTCAGGAAATGCTCCGCATCAAGAATTTTGTTCCTGCCATATCGCTGGAAGGCTTCGAGGATGCCAATGACAGTCGTCGTGGTGAAGGGATCTATCAGAAGGTACAGCATGCCATGGCTCTGTTGAAGGAGCACAAGCTGCCCTTTGGAATTTCCACCTGTTACACCAGCCGTAATGTTGATGATGTCAGTAGTGAAAAATATTTTGATTTGATGATGGACAGTGGAGCTTTATTCGTATGGTTCTTCCATTATATGCCTGTTGGCAACGATGCAGCTGTAGAACTCCTGCCTACAACAGAACAGCGAGAAACAATGTACCATCGTATCCGTGAATATCGCAGCAGTAAGGCTATTTTTTCTATGGACTTCCAAAACGATGCACAGTATGTGGGTGGCTGTATTGCCGGCGGTAGAAATTATTTACACATCAATGCAAATGGAGATGTGGAGCCATGCGTGTTTATACACTATTCCAATGCCAATATTCATGAAGTTTCTCTGCTGGATGCATTGAAGAGTCCTCTCTTTATGGCTTACCATGACGAACAGCCGTTTAATGATAATATGCTTCGTCCTTGTCCTATGCTGGAGAATCCTGAAAAACTGCGGGAGATGGTAAAAACTTCTGGCGCTGTCAACACCGATTATCAAAGCCCGGAAAGTGTTGACCACTTATGTGATAAGACTACTCCTTATGCGGAATCATGGAAAAGCACAGCGGATAAGATCTGGGGTGACTGCGGCGGCTGTACCAGCTGCAGCAAAAACAAAAGAAGGCATTAACTCTTTTCGTCAGCTTTCTATTATTAAAATTGAATACAAAGTGAAAAACAGCTACAATAAGTTCAAAATAATGCTATAATCTAAATGAATGAATTAGAATCATGTTAAGGGAAGGAAGAGAAATAGTTTTATGAAATTCATTGGAAAGTTAAAGGCGTTAGAGAAATGGCAGAAGCGAAAGCTTTATTTTTGGACACTGACTGTATTGTTTATAACGGTTATATATCTGTATGCGACTTGCAGCGATATGGTGCGGGATGAACAATACGCACAGAGAGAATGGAACGAACGGGAAGGTAACTCTGCTGTAGTTTCAGAGGAATTTAGAGAACAATGTGCAGCTACAGCCGTTCCGGTTTCGGTATCTACCTATATAAAAAGTGTAGATTCTATTGATATAAAACAATCCCAGTTTGGCATTACATTTGATGTAATGTTTGGCTGGGATATGGAAAAGTATCCTGATTTTGATATGACAAAGAAGTTTGAACTTTATAATGGCTGGATCACAGACCTTAAGCTTTTGGATTCCTATGAGTCAGAGGGAAAATATTTTCAGTTATTTCAGGTTTCTGCTAATGTGAAGCAGATCTTTAATACAAGTCGCTTTCCGCTGAGCTCCTATCAGCTTCACATGTATTTAAAACCAGTGCAGGATATGACCAAGATTAACATGGTGAAAATGGATGAATCTTATTTTGGCTCTTTGGAGCAGCTAAATGTCGCCGGATTTGTCATGAAAAGTGTAAAGTCAGATTTGTATTACTATGAGGATCCATGCCCCCAGCGCTACCAGACCATGTCTGTGGAGCAAAACCCCGTGATCTATTCTGAACTTCTTCAGTGCCTGGAGCTTAAGCGAAGTACATTTGGACTATATTTCAAATGTATCATTGCTCTGATTGGAACCAGTATCTGGGTTTTTCTTACCTTATTTGTCTGTATCCATCATAACGTAGATACTATGGGGATGATTCCGGCAGTTTTATTTGGTACAGTTTCCAACATTGCGGTTGGAGCCAATTTGATTCCGGATGCATTGGAAACGGGACTGCTGGAATATATAAACATATGGGGGATTTATACGGTTATAATCGTTACCGTTGTAATCATCACGATCAACAGCATACGAACCCATAATAAGGATGATAAATTCGCCAGAATATTTGGAAAAATTATGTTTTTTGAGCTTTTGATTACAATCCTGGCAGGGCATGTGCTGATCCCCTATTGTGCCTATGCAGGGGGACCCCATTAAATTTTTTAACAGCATGGCAGCTACATAATTAGAGCCTGGAAGAAAGCAATTTAACTTTTTATTGCTTTCTTCGGGCAGTTTTCCAGGCAGTGATTACAGCGATGGCAGTTATCGTTGGAGATATCATAGGATTTATCTTCATTTTGAATGATGGCACCATGCGTACATGTCTTATAACATTTTCCGCATTTAACACACAAATCTTTGTCTATATGAAGCTCTTTGCGGCCAAGTATTTTCCAGGCAGCCTTAAAAAGAATATTATGCATGGCACGCCTTCCTTTCTTTCATTAGTAGTATGATATAAATAATGTCAAACACAGAGCAGAACAATCCGGCTATCAAAACTACAATGTTGAAATGAATCACACCCATTAAGATTGTGGGAGCAAGAGTTCCGATCCATTTTGCTATAGCAAGCAGCATGGACTGTCCTTCCATGTTTTTTCTTGAAATGAAAAGCTGGATGAACAGAACAGACATTAGCAGATTCTGTAAAAATGCAGAATATTCAGCTGCGAGGACAAAACCAAATTCCTTGATAAAAGCAAGCTGAAGCAGGGCGCAGCAAAAAATGATAAGAAGCTTCCATGGTACGAACAGTTTTCCGGATATTTTTTCGGGCCAGTCTTTTCTGCCATATTTAAAGTAGATATAGAGAATGACACAGTCCAGACATACCCAGAACACATTTACAACTGCCTGGGCAATTGTGATGCCTGCCAGGGGACCATGAGCGCCAAGGAAAATATCTGAGTAACTGTAGATGATTTCCCATGTAATGTTCAGAGCCAGAGCCCAGAAAGGCATGGCGTATGTTTTGTTCTTGATTCCAAGTCTGATACACTCTTCGTATACAATCATCCATCCGATTCCAGATAATAACGTTAAAAAAATAGTCATAAAGTACCTCCTTTAAAAGTTGACAGATTTCATTGATTCGTATAGTATAAAATAAAGTCTGACATGCGTCAATGTTTCGAAAACAAGTCATACAGATTTAAAAATATGTAAAGCTTTTGAGAGGAGATATATGTATCAGGGAAATAATCCATCAGCTATAAAATCCAGAGAATGGATTCGGGAAGCACTTATTCGGTTGTTAGCAAATCAGCCTTATGCCAAGATAGCGATAAAAGATGTCTGCTTAGAGGCAGATCTTTCCAGACAGACCTTTTACCAGATTTATGAGTCAAAGGACGAAGTAATGGCGTATCATTTTGAATGCCTGTTTTTGGCATTTCAGCAGGAGTGCGCAGACTTTAAAGAAATATCTATTAGAGAAATGACTGCGCAGTTTTTTGCATTTTTTTATAAAGAGAAGAGTTTTGTAAAGATATTGATAGACAACAAGCTTGCTCATTATCTGGAAACTATGTTTGAACAGTATCTTCCCAGAATCGACCTATTCACAAAGTATAATAAAAAGGAGGCAAATCCGGATTATACCATCGCTTTTATCAGTGGAGCATTGACACAAATGCTAATTCATTGGTTTGATAAAGAATTCAATCTGACGATTGATGAAATAGCAGAGGAGACCGAAGAAATTATCATGGCAAGGGTGATCAGGCAGATATAAAGCGGGCAATATGGTAATGTTCAAACCTACGAGGAGGTATTTTTAAATGATTGATTCCAAATTTTCTTATGATTCAGAGGCGGAATTGCTAGATGAAGCAAGGTCAATTATGGATTGCAGCTTTGCCGAACGATCGGAACTGAAAGAGAGATTAAGTGCACTTGGTATCACAAAGCATCATCTGACGGAACTTTTTGAGAAAAGATTTGATATATCACCAGAGCAGTATATTGCGCAGAAAAGATTTCAACGAGCGAAGGAGCTGCTGGATGACGGGGAGCGGGTTACGGATACAGCGTTTGCAGTTGGCATGGAAAGCATAGCTTCCTTTACCACCTTTTTCAAAAAACAGGCTGGTGTATCCCCTTCAGAATACGCCTTACAGCAAATCCTGGAACATCCGTATTGCTTTTGCGAGACAGCCCTGGGTGTGATTCGTATTGAAGAAAATTCATATGGAATTACTTCATTGCGGTTTGCGGATAATAAAACAGAAATCGCTTTGCCAGGTGGGAAGGGCATTTATCTGACAGACACCAAATCGCAGATTTTAGAGTACTTTGCTAAAAAACGTAGATCCTTTGATGTTCCCCTTTCTGTGAGAGGAAGCGAGTTTCAAAAAAGTGTCTGGAATGCACTGCGCGATATTCCTTATGGTGAGACGAGAAGCTATCAACAGGTAGCAGAAAGCATTGGTAATAAAAAAGCGGTGCGTGCAGTGGGTATGGCAAACAACCGTAATCCGATTATCATTATGATTCCCTGTCACCGGGTTGTGGGGAAAGATGGAAAGCTGGTGGGCTATGCAGGAGGAATCGAGAGAAAACAATATCTTTTAGAAATAGAGACTGCATAATGAATGCAGCAGGTTATCAGGAAATGTGGCACTTTGGCCTCCCGGGATAGGAGACCAAAGCGCCACAGCTTATTTCACAATACTATTTTCTAGTCGCAGCATTCGAATTTTGTTGGCGCTTCAATTAAAGAGGCAACCTGGAAAGCGTGCTTGTGGTCATCTTCCGCTGTGGTACATGCTTTTGCATAGTGTACATGTTTTCCGCATCCTACATCTACGGCAGGACCGGATTTTCCACAGAATTTGTGATAGTGTCCATCTGCAAAATCAGTTTGAAATTCAATTTCGTGTATATGGCTGCATCCAGAGGGCATCGCTTCCCCGGAAACAGTCGCAAATCGGTGATTGTGACAATCACTGCAATGGTTCTCGTATAAGGTACTGCCCGTCACTTCGTGAACGTGTTTTTGCTGGTGTTGACATTCTGATTTCTGGTTGTTCATGTCAGAGTTCCTTTTTCAGAAGTTTACTATATGGTATGCAAAAAATGAGGAAGAGTGAAGAAACGATGTACCAGGTGAGAAATTGCATCAATTCCTTCTGGCTCTTTGGCAGGATGCTGGTGTATAATAAAAAGTAACGTGGAGCTTGTCTGATCGAGGTTAAAAATCCCGTGTGAAAAGGAGAGTGCTATGAAATGTAAACAATGTGGAGAGGAATTTACATTGACTCAGTCCGAAATTAAATTTTATAAAAGCAGGAATCTGGAATTACCGAAACGATGTGCAAAATGCAGACAGATGAATAAGCAGCAGAAACGAAAAGATGAAAATATTCCAGCAGAAAAAAGTACTGGAAATCCACCGGCTAAAAGTAAGGTACAGATGATTGCAACAATCATTATTGTTGTGATTCTGGTGGTATTTGGCGTGAAAGGGCTCTTTACTCCGGATTCTCCTAATTCGTCAAAAACTGCACAGCCCACAGCGAATACAACGCAGTCATCGCTCAGTGGTACAGTCAGTGATTACAAGTTTCAAACAGCGGAACTTCGCAGGGAGCATTATCAGAAGCATGGGATAGACATGGGATTTGACAGTGCCGAGACATATGAGACAGCAGCAGGTCAGGTTGTAGGAAATCCCGATGTACTGCATAAAACAGAGGCAGAAGATGGTGACGATGTGTATTATCTTGAAGCTACCAATGAATTCGTGATTATCTCTGCGGCGGGCTATCTAAGGACCTATTTTAATCCGGAGGATGGCATGGATTATTATGAAAGGCAGTAGCTGAACCTGCGTGGCAAAAGGCCCCGGTGTCTATGACATCCAGGGGCTTTTTTGCCGGAAAATTATTGCCAAAAGTGTTGGAGAAAATTGTGAAGCCGCATATTATAGAGGGACAGGGGGGACACAGTATGGATCTCACATTCTTGAGTAATTATTACAATCCGGTTGTACTGGTGGCATGCCTTGTGGTAGGATTTTGTATCAAGCATGTTTCCTGGATGATTAAGGTGGCAAATGAGTACATTCCAACAATTTTGGCAGTAGTTGGTGCGGTATTGGCCGTGGTGGCAGCAGTGACAGTTCATGCGCCAGTTACACTGGAAACAGTTGTGTACGGAGCATTTACCGGTCTTGCCAGCACCGGACTGCACCAGGCATTTTATCAGCTTATCTGTAAAAACAAGTGAGCTTTCAGGGAGGCCGGGCATGAATATTATCAATGCAGTTGATCACAGATATGTTCCTGCATGGGGGAATAAGAAGCAGTACGTGGCGATTCACTACCTTGGCGTAGTAGGACAGAATAACAGGATTCAGCCAGGTGGATATGGCGCTCATTATTATATCTACTGGGACGGGACGATATATCAGGCGGCAGGGCATGACGCAGTGCTCTGGCAGGTAGGTTCCGCAGGATATTATACCCAGAAGCATCCAAAAGCCAATAATTACAACTGTATCGGGATTGAGATGTGTGCAAAGTGCGATGGAAACGCCGGGGATGCCGCAGATCCAACATGGTACTTTACCACAGAAACCCAGGAAGCATGTATACAGCTGGTGAAGCGGCTGATGTCAGAGCTTGGCATAGCAGCGGATCATGTACTGCGGCATTATGACATCGTAAATAAGCGATGTCCGGCACCTTATGTGAATAACAACAGGTATCGAACCAGCTGGACCTGGGATGAATTCAAAGCAAAACTTGAAGGAGGGAAGGACTACATGTTTACATGCAGGCAGATCGGAGTTGGAGATCAGGGAAATGATGTGTTACTGGCGGAAGAGATTCTTAGTGCCAGAGGAATCTATAAGGGTGCATTAGATAAGTCCTTTGGAGGGCAACTGGATACAGCAGTGCGGTTTTACCAGAGGGATCAGAAGCTGGCTGAAGATGGTATCTGCGGACCCGCCACATGGAATTCTATGATTGCACTTTAAGCGAAGGTTGGATTTGGACCGTTAGGACCGGATAACAACATCACGCTGAGGAGAACGCAGATCACGAAAATGTGAGGAGCGATACTCGGTAGGGGTGCATTCGTATTCTGCTTTAAAGATCCGATTAAAGGTCTGCTGGTTGTGATATCCACATTCAATGGCAATCTCCATGACAGTCATATTTGTTGTAAGCAGCAGATATTCTGCATGACTGATGCGAAGTGAATTGATATAGGAGAGAAAGCTGATATGAAGTGTTTTGGAAAAAATGCGTGATAAGACATACTTTCCAATACCAAATCTGTTAGCCACTGCTTCCAGTGTAAGATCTTCTCTAAAATGATTTGAAATATAAGATACAACCTCTTCGGAAATATCCTGTGTATTACTGTTCCCAAGTGGTAAAAGCTGCAATTTATCAAACGCTCTGCATAGAATCAGTGAAACAAGTGAGCTGATCAGCGGGGCGTTTTGCTCTTCGTAATGTAATTCGTACAGGCGCGACTCTGCAAAGAGCGCATCTGTATGCATTTGCAGGGATCGGATAACCGGTTTGGATGGATAAGTCTGTAAAAGCTCCTTTTGATGCCATGGAAGCAGATCCGTCTGACAGTTCAGAATCTGCAGCCAGATATCTTCACGATTAGAGACCATATCATAATCATGCAGGATTGTCGGAAAGATAAATGCAAAGTCACCAGGAAAAAGCTGATAAGCCTGATTTCCAATATTCATCTTAATGATTCCACGGATTACATGCACGATTTCAATCTGCTGGTGGATGTGAGGGGGATATTTGATTCCCCAGTCCTTTGCTGCAATAAAGGGTAATTCTTTGGTTTCGTAGTACATGAAGTGCCTCCTTGCAATAATTGTTTGTAATTATATAATAAATTATTATTCATAATACTAAAAAAGTTGTTATAATGTCAAGTATACAAGAAAAAGTTGAAAAAAAATATAAGGAATGCACAAAAAAATATCTGCCGGCGCGCAGCGGATAACAATAAAAGTGTGTCCTGACAATTCGACTTGATCTGTATCTGATAACAGAAAACCTGAGTATTATGGAGTGCGGTCCAGCTGATGTGGGGCAACAGTATGGACAGGAAAAACTAGGAGGTTTCATATGAGAAGAAAATATTATAAAACAGTAAGTGCAACCCTGTGTGCGGCGATGGCAGTAACACTTGCAGGCTGCGGTTCATCCGGAGGCACAACGAGCGGAACAACAGGAACGGAAGCATCTTCGGAAACAGTGGGGTCAGAAAGCACAGAGAGTTCCACTTCGGCAACAACATCAACTGGAAGTGGAAAGGGGATTGAGGTTGCGTACAACCTGACCACAGATGATTTTTCAGTATTTGAAGATCTGATGAAACAATTTACAGAAGAATCAGGAGTCAATGTTACCATTTACAATGGTGGTGATGACTATGAGTCAGCGATGAAAACACGTATGTCATCTGGCGATCTTCCGGATATGTGGGTTACACATGGATGGAGCTTAATCCGTTACAGCGAATATATGATGGATCTGAGTGATCAGGCATGGGTATCAGATATTGATTCCGGTTTGAAGAATGTTATCACAAATGATGATGGTGAATTATTCATTCTTCCGATTACACAGGCTGTTGCTTCCATCATGTACAACAAGGATGTGTTGACAGAAGCCGGTGTGGATGCTACTAAGATTAGAACATGGGATGATTTTACTGCAGCGTGCCAGTCTGTTCTTGATAAGACAGACGCTTCTCCGATTGAGATGTGTCTGGGAGATGGCTATGACTCTTATATGCCGGAAGGTATCTGGCCGACACTGTATTCAAACAGTGATGTTGATCCGAATTATGCAGAAAGCCTTTCAGACAGTTCCTTTGACTGGGAAAGTGATGGAGCAGATGCATTTAAGATGATGACTGACTGGTTTGATGCAGGCTTTATGAATGATGATTATGTAAGTGGTAAGAAGGACGATATTTGCAAAGCACTTGCAAATGGAGAGGGTGCATTTTCCATCTATTCTACAGAGATGATCCCATCTGTACTGGCGTACAATGCAGATGCAAATATTGGTGTTCTGCCATTGCCTGGTAAGACAGATGCCAGCGCTTCTTACTTTGGAACAGGCGAAGGTAACTTCAGCTGCTTCGGTATCTGGAAAGATACCAAACATGAAGAGGACTGTAAGAAACTTCTTGAATTTCTTGCAAAACCGGAAATCGCAGTACAGATTGTAAAGATAGATGGTGGTATTCCAGCATTGACAACCATAGAACTTGATGAGACAGATCAGGCAGCATATACAACCAATGCTTTCAAGGAAGCACAGCAGCAGTTTGATGGCGATCTGATCTATGACAACTTCTTTGATCGTGAGTACTTGCCAAGTGGTATGTGGAGTGTTATGGCTGATGCAGTATCTACTTTGCTTGCTAATGGTAATCCGGATCAGGATCAGTCAGAAGCTCTGGCTATGGTAGCAGATAATTATATGGATCTGAGCCAGGATTAAGGTAAGAGGTGCCAGATGTCAAACTGCATCTGGCACTTTTTCAAATTAGACTAACAATAAGGAGTGCTTATGAATACAAAAAGAAGACGAAAATTAAATTTGTTTTACATACCGGCACTGGCTTTGATGATTGCATTTATTGTATATCCTCTTGGCAATGCAATCTTCCTTTCTTTCTTCAAGTGGAATGGATATTCTGTAAATAAAGAATTTATTGGTATCAACAACTACATCTCAATGTTCAAAGATAAGGTGTTTCTTTCTTCTTTACGGAATACCTTGATTTATGGGTTTGGATGTACCCTCTTGCAGCAGGTTATCGGTCTGTCCATGGCGATGTTTCTTAACACAAAGTTTAAAGGAAGAGGAATTATTCGAACGGTAATCTATATGCCGGCAATGGTTTCTGGTCTGGTCATGGGATATATCATGTACTTCTTCTTTCAGTATAAGGGTGGAGTAGTCAACGACATTATGGCAATCTTTGGAGTTGGAGGCTTTGACTGGCTGGGAAATGGCACAACTGCAATTGCAGTGATTGTCTTTATCAATACATGGCAGTTTGTCGGTGTCAGTATGGTAATTTATCTTGCCGGTATCCAGGGAGTGTCTCAGTCTTATATCGAAGCAGCAACGATCGATGGTGCTTCCCCGTGGCAGAGATTTCGTTATATTATTCTTCCTCTGCTGGTACCTGCACTTTCTTCTTCCATCATCTATAATCTGATAGGAGGATTGAAGTTGTACGATGTTATTATAGCATTGACAGATGGAGGACCGGCCAAGAAAACACATTCGCTGGCAACCTATATTGCAAACCGTTACTTTGATTCAGAACGTGCCGGCTATGCAGCGGCAATCGGTGTATTTTCTTTTATTATGATTATGGTAATTTCCCTGATTGTAAATAAATTCTTCCGTTCTAAGGAGGTAGACGCATAATGAGTAAATTTGGAAAGCATTTACATGTACTGGATGCAGGTCCGGCCCCCCTGGAGGAAAAAGAAGAGAAGATGAAGTTTCGGAAAAAGGACTGGTGGAAATATCTGGTAAGTCTGTTTTTACTGGCTGTTTATCTATTCCCGTTCTACATCATCATCAATGTTTCCCTGAAAGCCTTTGGGGATACTTCTTCAAGAATAGCATTTCCGTCGGATATTTACTGGAACAACTATCAGAATGTTATTCAGACAGGTGAGATCTTTACGGGTATTAAAAACTGTCTGATTATCACAGTATTCGTCCTTTTACTAGAGATTATCGTGGGATGTATGGCATCTTACGGACTGGCACGTAACCAGTCCAAGTTCAACGAGGTGGTAAGAAGTGTCATCATGTCTTTTATGATGATTACTCCACTTACAATATTGGTTGGTGTTTATTCCACTATGTCCAATATCCATGCGACATCAACCTACTGGGGAATGGTACTTGTGCTGAGTGCATTTGGACTTCCATTGGTAATTTTCTTGTATACAAATTTTATTTCCTCCATTCCGGTTGCGCTGGATGAGGCAGCATCAATTGATGGTGCGGGACTGATGCAGACGTTTTTTATGATTATTTTACCTCAGCTTAAAACGATTACAGTAACCGTCATCATTCTTCAGGGTGTGGGTGTATGGAATGAGTATACATATTCCTATTATTTTCTGCAGAAAACTTCAATGAGAACAATTACGCTGGTTATTAAGACGTTTTTCTCTGCTGTTTCCAACGATTACGGTGCGGCAGCCGCAACTGCGGTGATTGGAATGCTTCCGCTGATCATCGTGTATCTTTGCCTGCAGAAGTATTTTATTCAAGGACAGGTGGATGGAGCAATTAAAGGATAATTTTTGCAGAAATGAAAGGGAGGTGTATCATTGAAAATCAATGAGGATTCACCAGTTATTCTTTTTTTTGACAAGGTTACTGATATTTTGCTTGCAGGATTTTACTGGCTGCTTTGCTCCCTTCCAGTTGTAACCATCGGTCCGGCAAGCTGTGCGCTGTATTACACTATTGTAAAGGTGGTGCGGAGAAAACGGGATACCGTATCAAAAGCTTTTTTTCACTCCTTTCGGGAGAATTTAAAGCAGGGAATGATCGCTACAATTCTCTATCTGTTTTATGCAGGAGTTATTGCCGTGTATCTTTTTCTGAATACGCAGCAGCATACACTGGGAGTAAATCCCTACGTGTTTTTACTTGCCGGAGTAATGCTGATTCTTCCGTTTTTGCTTAGCGGGATCTATATATTTCCGGTTATATCGAGATTTGGATGTGGACTTGGAAAACAGTTTCAATATGCGTTTACCATGTCGGTAGGGCATCTGTTTACTACGATTATATTGCTGGTTGGACTGTCAGCAGTATGCTTTGCAGTGTATTTACTGCCATTTTTGTTATTAATCTTACCAGGTATCTATGCTTTTGTCTCTTCATTGATTATTGAAAGAACTTTTAAAACATATATGAGAAACGAGCGGAAAAAATATAAATTAATAGAAGATCTGCCATGGTATCTGGAGTAGTTAAGGAAATATCTAAAAACATAAATTTATTGTTCAGGAGAGTGAAGTATGAGAAAAAAAATCAGTATCAATGAGAATGGTCTTTCGGTCTTATTTCAGATCAGAGACAATGGAGTGGTTGAGCTTTGTGATTTTTCCGCTGCAGGAGTGGAAAAACAGTCGGAAAAAATGCAGGGGAATCCAGAGATTTATCATCCGGTAGTGGAAGTACAGATCACAGGAAAAACTACAAGAGGTATGCATGGCTATAAACATAATGTCAGCAGTGCATCTCTTGATTTTACCTATACAGGACATGATTTTATCAAACATGAGGATGGAAAAGAGCTTGTGATCTCTCTGCAGACCACCTATGGCGTTACTGCAGATTATCATATGCGTCTCTTTGATCAGATTCCGGTTGTACAGACATGGACAGTGCTGGAAAATAAGGGGGAAGAAGCTATAGGACTTGAGTATGTTTCTTCCTTTATCTATCAGGGAATCGCATCCAATGGAAATCAGCCTTATTATGACAAAACAGAATTATACATTCCTTTTAACAGCTGGTCCAACGAGGCACAGTGGCAGAAGGTGGACGCAGCGAATCTGAATCTGAATGGAATGCCGGTGGACGGTTTTAACACGCCAGGGGCAGGCATCAACCGTTATTGTTATACTGGAAATGGTTCCTGGTCCTCCTGCGAGTATCTTCCCATGGGATATGCCACTGATCTGGAAACCGAAGAAACATATTGCTTTCAGGTTGAACATTCCGGACAGTGGCATATCGAGTATGGCTCAGAAACAGGAAAACATCTGTATCTGGCACTCTCCGGCGCAGCTGAATATGAACATGGCTGGTGGAAAAACCTGAAGCCGGGGGATTGTTTTGAGACAGTTCCAGCAGCATTTGGTGTAGCCAGGGGCTCCATCGATGAGGCAGCAGCAGCAATGACTGCCTACCGTCGTCAAATCCGCAGACCAAATCAGGATGATGAGAAGTTAAACGTAGTCTTCAATGATTACATGAATTGCCTGATGGGTGATCCAACAGATGAAAAGGAACGGCAGATTATAGATAAGGCGGCCGAGATGGGCTGCGAGTATTACTGTCTGGACTGCGGCTGGTATGATAAAGACTACTGGTGGGATCGCGTCGGTGCCTGGATTGAGTCACCGGAACGCTTCCCTCATGGGCTCAAAGCAATCTGTGATTATACCAAGAGTAAAGGGATGAAGATGGGTCTTTGGCTGGAAATCGAGGTTATGGGAATTGCCTGCGAGCTTGCTGCAAAGCTTCCGGATAACTGGTTTATCTGTCGTCACGGCAAGCGCCATGAGGACAATAAGCGTTATCTTCTGGATTTTCGGAATCCTGAAGTAAGAAAGTATTGCAGGGATGTTATCGATCGTCTGATTCACGATTATGGCGTAGAATATTTTAAAGTGGATTATAATGTGACGCAGGGATACGGAAGTGATCTGAACTCAGACAGTTGCTCGGATGCAATACGTGAGCATTATCTCTGCCTGTATCAGTGGTACACAGAAATTTTCCAGGAATATCCGGACCTTGTTATCGAGAACTGTGGTTCCGGTGGAATGCGGATGGACTATGGAATGCTGAAATTGTTAAGTCTTCAGTCCACCAGTGACCAGACGGATTATATCTACAATTCTCATATTGCAGCAAATGTTGCAAGTGCAGTTACACCGGAGCAGGCGGGAATGTGGGTATATCCTTATGAAGATGATGCAGAGCATGTGATCTATAATATGGTAAATGGTCTGTTGCTTCGTCCCTATCTAAGCGGTATGGTATGGAAGCTAAGTGATGAGAGCATCAGGCTTATGCAGGAGGGTGTTGCCCTGTATAAAACAATCCGAAATGATATAAAAGAGGGTTATCCGGTGTTCCCACTTGGATTTGGGACAATCCAGGATGAAGTGCTGGTATATGGAATTCATCGTGCAGATGTGCTGTATCTTGCAGTATTTACACCAAAGACAGACAGGGCAGAGATTCCGCTGGAAGGAAATATAGAGCAGATATCTGTTATCTATCCGAGAAAAGAAAACTGCAGCTATTGCTTCCGAGAAGGAAAACTGCTGGTAGATATGCCACAGAAAAAGGCTGCAAGACTTTTTAAAATTACATTTAAGTATAGTGAAATAAAGTGAGCAGTTGGACATGATGATGAAAGAAGAGGATAAGTAATATGAATAAAAATAAATTTGCGGTGAATCCACCCATGGGATGGAACAGCTGGGACTGCTACGGTGCGGCAGTTACCGAGAAGGAGCTGCGTCAGAATGCAGAATATATGGCAAAGCACTTAAAAAAACATGGATGGGAATATATTGTCTGTGATATTCAATGGTACGAGCCCATGGCGGATTCCAGTCACTACAGTAAGTTTGCTGATCTCTGCATGGACGAGTATGGGCGCCTGATTCCGGCAGTAAATCGTTTTCCTTCTGCAGCAGACGGAAAAGGATTCACAGAAATTGCCGCTTATATCCATGAATTGGGATTAAAGTTTGGAATTCACATTATGCGGGGTATCCCACGCCAGGCAGTTTCAAAGAATACACCGGTTAAGGGAACCACATATCATGCAAGATCCATCACACATCCGGCCTCTATCTGTGCGTGGAATACCGACATGTATGGTCTGGATACAACCATGCCGGGGGCACAGGAATATTATGACTCGCTGATGGAACTGTACGCTTCCTGGGGTGTGGATTTTATCAAGGTAGATGATATCTGTGTCAAATACGGACGCATCAATGACGAGAGTGCGCTGGCTTATGGCGGTGATGAGATTGAGCTTTTACATCGTGCGATCCAGCATTCAGGACGTGAAATTGTGCTCAGCCTTTCACCGGGTCCTGCGATGCTTGACAGAGCAGAACACCTTTGCGAACATGCCAATATGTGGCGAATTACGAATGATTTCTGGGATGAGTGGGGCGCAATTATGGAGATGTTTATGCGCTGTGATCACTGGAGTCCTTATGTATCCGAGGGGTGTTTTCCGGACTGTGATATGCTTCCCATCGGACATTTGTCCATCAAAGGCTGTGAGCATGGACTGGGAGAGCGCCTGACACGATTTACAAAAGAAGAACAGCGGACGATGTTTACACTGTGGTCTATCTTTCGATCACCGATGATGCTTGGCTGCGAGCTTACGGATCTGGATGAGTGGTCACTGGGACTTTTGAAAAATGATGATGTTCTGGGACTTTTGAAAAACAGTCGTGGTGCACATCAGGCGGTTCGTGTAGATGATCTGATTGTCTGGACAGCACACGATGAGCAGGGGCATTCGTATGTAGCTATTTTCAATACTGCAGGATGGACAAATACTTATGCAGTCTATCTGGACAAGCTGGGGCTTTCCGGCAGCTTTGAGGTGTATGATATGTGGGAGCAAAGAACGGTAGATACAGTGCAGGAAAAACTGACTGCAACGATTCTCTCACATGATGCAAAATTGTACCGTCTGACATCTGTCAGATAGATGAAGGGTTGTCGCACTTCGGTGGCTGGGATCTCCTTATGAGGGCTGAACACGGTTTCAAAGTCCAAGAGCATGCAAAAAAGAATAGATTTTGCTAAAAACGTAAGTATGCAGCACAAACTCGTTTCACTCAAACAGTGTGTTGAATACTTACAACGCAAATTCTATTCTTTTTCGTATGCTTAGGACTTCTGCAAATGTGTTCAGCCCCCATAAGGAGCTCCCAGTCGCCGAAGTGCAACAGTCCTTTTTTTTGTTGGATTTGCTGAAATTTCAAATGATATTAAAAAGAATATTAGAATAAATGATAAAATACTTGACATTCTTAAAAAATAAAGTAATGATCAGTCTATAAGAAAAAAATGCTATATCATAGAAAGGAGTGCAGCTGTGATTATTACAAATTTAAAAGTAAATCATCTGACGAATCCACTGGGATATGATCTGACGAATCCTGTTTTTTCATTTCAGGTAGCCCGAAGTACTGGAAAACACCTGGACAAGGCACAAATTCGTGTTGCTTCATCGGCAGACATGGAGGAAGTTCTCTACGACAGTGGCTGTAGGAAAGACATCTCCACACTGGCATTTACACCGGAATACAGGTTTGAAGGGGGAAAACGCTATTACTGGCAAGTGTCGGCCTGGGCAGAGGATGGGGATTTTGGAAGCAGTGAGCCTGCATGGTTTGAGGGTGGACGAAAAGAGGAAAACTGGGATCTTCCATGGATTACAGCATCCTTCGATCAGTCTATTCATCCCATATTTTTTCGTGATTTTCAGCTGGATACCCAAAAGAGCGTTCGCAATGCCCGGCTTTACATCCTGGGACTTGGATTGTATGAGGCGTATCTGAACGGAGAAAAGGTGGGGACAGAGTATCTGGCACCTTATTATAATGATTATCGGTTCTGGGTGCAGTATCAGACCTGGGATATCACAGAACAGCTGAGGGCCGGGGAGAATTATATCGCCATCATGTTGGGAAACGGATGGTATAAGGGAAGGTTTTGTTATCTGAACGGTGCAGCGAATGAAAACATCTATGGAGAGAATTTTCAGTTGAGCGCCCAGCTTTTGATCTGCTATGAGGATGAAACATGGCAGAGCATACAGACAGATACGGACTGGAGATGTAAAAAAGCCCCGGTAGTATTCAGCAATATCTATGATGGAGAAGTCTATGACGGACGTCTTTTATCTGACAGGGAGGAATATCCCGTGCTGTCGGTGAAACCACCTCAGGGAAAGGTTACGTGTCGCATGAGCCCGCCCCTTACCATCCATGAACGGTTTTGTCCTGTCCGACTGATTCACACACCGGCGGGAGAACAGGTGCTGGATTTTGGACAGGAGATTACCGGGTGGGTAGAATTCGACTACGATGGTTCCAAAGGCACCAGGATACATCTGGCTTATGGTGAGATTCTCCAAGAGGGAAATTTTTACAGGGAGAACTTAAGAACTGCCAAAGCGGAATATACATATGTGTCGGGAGAACAAAGTGCCCACGTGCGTCCACATTTTACATTCTTTGGATTTCGCTATGTAAAGGTGGAAGGGATTTCACTGACGGAAGAGAATCTTGCGAGATTTCACTTTGAAGCATGTGCAGCGTATTCGGATCTGGAACAGACCGGAAGGATTGAGACATCGAATGCAAAGCTGAATCGCCTGATTGAGAATACAAAATGGGGGCAGAAAGGAAACTTTCTGGATGTACCCACAGACTGTCCCCAGCGGGATGAGCGTCTGGGGTGGACAGGGGATGCTCAGGTTTTCTGCGCCACTGCATGCTATCACATGGATACTGCAGCATTTTATAGAAAATATCTGCGGGATTGTCTGCTGGAACAGCAGATCAATCATGGAGCAGTCCCTTATGTAGTTCCTGATCTTCTGTCTGTGGTCAGAGAAAAGATGGGTGAGCATGCTCCGGATCCATCAGACACCCGGTGGGGTGAATCTGGATCCTGTGCCTGGGGAGATGCAGCCACGGTGATCCCCTGGACGCTGTATCAGTTCTATGGGGATAAAAAGCTTTTGGCAGAAACCTATGGGAATATGAAGCTGTGGACGGATTATATCCTGTATATAGATGAGAATTACTGTCAGGGCAGGAGACTTTGGCAGGCAGGATTTCATTTTGCAGATTGGCTGGCGCTGGATAATCCGGATGCTCAAAGTTGTTTTGGCAGTACGGATCCTTACTATGTGGCGTCTGTGTACTATTATTATTCAGCATCCATGACGGCAAAAGCAGCTGCCGTGCTTGATAAGCCAGAGGATGCGGCGTATTATCATAAAATAAAGGAAGAGGTAAAAGCTGCCATTCAAAAGAACTATATGGGAGAGGCTGGAGCAGGGAAGCTGAAGACTCAGACCGCCCTGGTTCTTGCACTTTACTTTGATCTTGCTCCAGAGAAGGATCGGCCAGAGCTTACAGAACAGCTGCTGAGCATGCTTGAAAGTAGTAACATGCATCTTACCACAGGATTCGTGGGGACAGCTTATCTTAACAAATGTCTGTCCAGGGCAGGACTTAACAGGGAAGCTTACACCCTTCTTTTCCAGGAGGATTATCCCAGCTGGCTGTATGAAGTGAATCTGGGAGCCACCACCATCTGGGAGCGCTGGAATTCTCTGCTGTGGGATGGAAGTATCAGCGATACCGGCATGAACAGCCTGAATCATTATGCCTATGGTTCCATCTGTGAGTGGATCTACCGTGATGTCTGTGGAATTATCCCTACGGAGGAGGGACCAGGATTTAAAAAGATAATTCTGGCGCCCAAACCGGATGGCAGGCTGGGATGGGTCCGGGCGGAATACAGATCTGCCTCCGGTCTGTACCGAAGCGGCTGGAGCCTTGATGGGGATCAGCTGATCTGTGAAGTTGAGATTCCCTTTGACTGCGAAGCAGAGTTTGTGATACCTGAAGGATACGAACTGGAAGATAAAAAGGTATTAGATGGCAGGGTTCGACTGAATAGCGGAACCTATAGACTACAGATGAAAATCTGATTGAGGGACGGGGGCTTTTATGATATACTATGAACACTTAGAGAAATCAAGCGGAGCGCAGATTGAACTTAGTGAGAATGCATATCTGAACACTTAGCGAGGTATCTTCGAGCTTAGTGATCATGATATACTAAATCAGTGTAAAATAATGTAGAGTGCCACAGGTCTTTCGACCACACAGCACACGATATGGGAGGAAATTATAAAATGGGTGAAACAGCAAAAAAGTATCAGCTTGATACGGAAGAAAACAAAAGCTTTTTGAAGGAAATAAGAGAGAATCTTCTTTCTTTTGGTCATAGATTCCCGTCACCAGGTGGTGGTTCTTATTATCTGGGGGATGATGGAACACCCTGGAAAGAGAGAAATCGTGAGACCTGGATTACATCCCGTATGGCGCATGTATACAGTCTTGGTATCTTTCTGGGACATGAAGAAAGCGAGGAACTGGTGGATGCAGCTCTTAAGGGATTAAGGGGTGAACTGCATGATATAAAAAACGGCGGATGGTATGCAGGGCTTACTGAGAAGGGGGAGATACTGCCCACGAAGCAGTGTTATGCCCATGCATTTGTGATACTTGCAGCATCTTCCGGAGTTTTGGCTGGAAGACCAGGTGCCGAAGAGCTTCTGAAGGAGGCACTGGCGTTATATGATCTTCGTTTTTGGAATGAAGAGGAAGGACTTTCCTGTGATACCTGGAACACGGAATTTTCTGTGCTGGATGATTATCGGGGACTGAATGCCAACATGCATACTGTGGAAGCATTTCTGGCGGCAGCAGATGTGACAGGGGATGAAAAATACCGTATCAGAGCGGGACGCATCATAGATCATGTGCTGGGATGGGCCGCTGAGAATAACTGGAGAATTCCGGAGCATTTTACGAAGGAGTGGATCGCAGATCTGGAGTGCAACAAAGACCACCCGGATGATCCCTTCAAACCTTATGGTGCAACTCCGGGCCATGGGATAGAATGGGCAAGACTGATTACGCAGTGGACATTATCTACTTATAAAGAAGATACACAGGGAGCAGAAAGATATCTGAATGCAGCAGAAAATCTGTATCAGCGTGCCATAAAAGATGCCTGGAATGCAGACGGTGCTCCGGGTATCGCCTATACCACTGACTGGGAAGGAAAACCGGTGGTACATGACAGAATGCACTGGACGCTGGCAGAGGCGATTAATACCTCATCGGTACTGTATCATGTAACAGGAAAGACGGATTACGCAGAGGATTATGCAAAGTTTATGCAGTATCTGGATAATAAAGTTTTGGACCATGTGAATGGTTCCTGGTTCCATCAGCTGGATCGGAACAATCAGGTGATCGGAACCGTATGGCCGGGTAAATCTGATCTGTACCATGCACTGCAGGCAACGCTGATTCCCTACTATGCACCAGAGCTTTCCATAGCAGTATCTGTAAAAAACAATACTACAGGACAGGGGCGATAGGATGGAGGAAAGGAAAACAGGGGTTTTACAGGGATATGAGCCACAGCAGGTTTTGACGTATTTTGAACAGATCTGCAGCATTCCCCATGGATCCGGCAATACGGCACAGATCAGTAACTGGATTGTCCGACTTGCAAAAGAGCAGAAGCTTTCCTGGGAACAGGATGAATTCTATAATGTGATTGTACGGATACCAGCGTCAAAGGGCTATGAAGCGCTGGAAAGTTATATGATTCAGGGTCATATGGATATGGTGGCGGTGAAGACGAAGGACTGCCCTCTGAATCTGGATACAGATTCCCTGGAACTTGAGGTTAAGGATCATATCATCAGTGCAAAGGGAACTTCTCTGGGAGGAGATGACGGTATTGCGGTGGCCTATATGTTGACCATTATGTGCGATGCCTCTATTCCCCATCCTGCACTGGAGCTGGTTTTCACTACCGATGAAGAAATCGGACTAAAGGGGATCAGTCTGATGGATGTATCCTCCCTGCAGTCCCAAAGGCTGATCAATCTGGACACCGAAGATGAGGGAGTTCTGATTGCGGGCTGCGCCGGGGGAATTAAAAATGTATGTCGGATTCCCATAGAACGGAGGGCTTTGAAGACACCTGTTTACAAGGTGACAGTGGCAGGATTGTCCGGCGGACATTCCGGTATGGAGATTCACAAAGAGAAGGGAAATGCCAATCTTCTCATGGCAAGGGTACTTTGGTCATTAAAAACAGAGGTTTCCATAGAACTTTCAGCCCTGTATGGCGGCGAGAAAGATAATGCAATTCCGGAGACTGCCTGGGCAGTGTTTGCCAGCAGTGCTTCTGCTGAAACAATTTATAATTGCGTGAAAAAGCTGGAGGAAGAATTGCACACTGAGCTGGCGGGAAAAGATGATGGAGTATGCCTTTGTCTGGAAAAAATTGACGAAGAAGACGATACGTGGCAAAGTGCCCTGGAACATGGTGTTCTGACAGAAGAAACATTTCAAAAACTTCTGTTGTGTCTTATGATGAATCCAAATGGTGTGCAGGCGATGAGCAGCAGTATTCCCGGTACAGTGGAGACCTCCCTGAACTGTGGGATTATGCGGCTGGAGCAGGAAAGCTTTCTGGTTCGCTATGCCATAAGAAGCTCGGTGAAATCGGCTAAAACCTATCTGCAGCAGCGGATGGAGGCCTACGTCCGCTTCCTTGGCGGAACGGTGACCACGGAAGGGGATTACCCACCCTGGGAATACAAAGCTGATTCACCTTTTAGAGAATATGTGATGAGACTTTATGCTCAAAAATATAAAAAGGATATGGATATTCAGGTAATACATGCAGGTCTGGAATGTGGTTATCTATCAGAACAGCTTGCAGATCTGGATTGTATCTCCATAGGACCGGATATGAAGCATATTCATACAACGGAAGA
Organism: Lachnospiraceae bacterium; assembly: GCA_028692395.1. Classification (GTDB taxonomy): domain Bacteria; phylum Bacillota; class Clostridia; order Lachnospirales; family Lachnospiraceae; genus Novisyntrophococcus. The sequence continues at coordinate 91,128 of JAQUXP010000006.1, read as the reverse complement.
AACACTGGATATAGAATCCGTCAAACGTGTCTGGGAATTTCTTTTGGAAATTTTACAGGATAAATCAACAAAATGAATGAGAGAAAGGAGGGTATCGTATGAAGATTACAGATGTAAAGCTGGGTATCCTTGCAGTTCCGCTGCGTGTTCCATTTAAGACTGCACTGCGCTCCGTAGACAGTGTCCGGGATATTATCGTAGAAGTACATACGGATACTGGAAATGTAGGTTATGGAGAAGCACCGCCAACAGGAGTAATAACAGGAGACACAACAGGTTCTATCATAGGTGCCATGCGTGACCATATCATCAAAACAGTTGTGGGAAAAGAAGTTGATGATTTTGAAAATCTGATGCTTTCCCTGAACCGGTGTATTGTGAAGAACACCAGTGCAAAAGCGGCTATGGACATGGCACTTTGGGATTTATACGGACAGCTGCATCAAATCCCGGTGTATAAGCTGCTGGGAGGAAGCAGGAAGCAGATCGTCACTGACATTACCATCAGTGTCAATGCACCGGAGGAGATGGCCAGAGATGCTGTTAATGCCATAGAACGAGGCTACGATTGTCTGAAGGTCAAGGTAGGCGCTGATCCATCACTGGATGTTGCCAGATTGACTGCAATCCGTGAGGCCATAGGATACGAGGTGGACCTTCGGATCGATGCAAATCAGGCATGGAAGCCCAAGGAGGCGGTTCGACTTTTGAACCAGATGCAGGACAAGGGTCTTAACATCGAATTCGTGGAACAGCCGGTAGCAGGGCATGATTTTGAGGGACTGAAGTATGTAACAGATCACGCCGTGATCCCGGTGCTGGCAGATGAAAGCGTATTCTCGCCGGAGGATGCAGTAAAGATCATGCAGATGCGGGCGGCGGATCTGGTCAATATCAAGCTGATGAAGTGCGGTGGTATCTATAATGCACTGAAGATTGCTTCGGCGGCAGAGGTTTATGGTGTCGAGTGCATGATTGGCTGTATGCTGGAGGCAAAGGTCAGCGTTAATGCGGCAGTTCATCTGGCCTGTGCAAAACAGGTAATCACGAAGATTGATCTGGATGGACCGGTGCTTTGCAGTGAGGATCCGGTACTTGGTGGTGCCGTGTTTGATGAAAAACTGATCACAGTTTCCGATGGATGGGGACTGGGAATTCAGGGAATCGAAGGGATCCAGTATCTGGATTAAGAAGAAATAGAAACTGAAGAAAAATGGGGGATATTTTATGATTACAAATGGATTTACTTATGTTGCAGTGTTGATTGCACTGGCGGCGCTGCTGATTGGACTGGATAAAAAGACCAAGTGGAAATTTTTCAAGTATGTTCCGCCGGTAGTACTGCTGTACCTGCTTGCTATGGTATTCTGTTCCCTGAAGGTTTGGGATCTGGAGGCAACCAAGGCAACTTACAGTGCGCTGAAGAATAATATCTTGTATACGATGATTTTCCTGATGCTGCTTCGCTGTGATATTCGAAAGATTATGAAGCTGGGACCTCGTATGCTGGGCGGATTCTTCGCAGCCAGTGTATCAATCGCAATTGGTTTTGTAGCTACATTTGCAATTATGAGTTCTGCTTTAGGTACAGATTCATGGCGTGCGCTTTCTGCCCTTTGCGGCAGCTGGATGGGTGGATCGGGTAATATGATCGCCATTCAGGCGGCACTGAATATCGGTGAGGGTGATATGGCATATGCGCTGGTAATTGACTCTATTGATTATTCTATCTGGGTTATGTTCCTTCTTTGGGCTATCAACTTTGCTCCAAAGTTCAATAAATGGACAAAATCCAATACCAGGGCACTGGATGAGGTGTGCAGCCGTCTGGAGGAAGCAGATAATCTGGAGAAAAATCCTATGACTTTTGCCAGTCTTTTCGTACTGTTGGGTATCGGACTTTTAGTATCTGCTCTGAGTCAGAATGCAGGAGCTGCTATCGGAACAACATTTACCTTCCTGGATAACTCCACCTGGACCGTACTGGTTGTAACAATCGTAGGTCTGGTCTGTGCGGTTACTCCTATTGGAAAAATTGCCGGTTCTACAGAGCTTTCCAATATCTTTTTATATGCGGTTATCGCACTTCTTGCTTCAAGAGCAAGCCTGCTGGAGCTGGCAGATGCTCCGATCTGGATTCTGGCAGGATTTATGATTCTGGCTATCCATGCAGTTTTATTACTGATTTTCGCCAAAATATTCAAGCTGGATATGTTCACCTGCGGTGTTGCTTCTCTCGCTAATATTGGTGGAACCGCATCTGCACCTATCCTGGCAGGCTCCTACAGCCCGGCACTGGTACCGGTTGGAGTACTGATGGCCCTGATGGGATATGTCATCGGCACAGGAGGCGGATTGCTGGTGGCCCGGTTGATGCAGCTGTTTGTATAACACTGTGCCAGAAGGATGAAAACAAGATAGAACACAAGACAGAACACAGGCCGAGAGGGAACTTCAGGTCTGTGTTTTATTTTACCCCAAATTCAAAAATGAACTTTTTAACAGTTGCATTGCGACGAAATTGAACTTGATGCGAGAAAATGAACTTATTCCGTAAAAAGCTTGAACTTCCCCTGCCGCTGTGCTATTATGAAACATATGTAACTGGTCAGCTACTGAACAGTTACAAAAACATAAAATGAACTGCAAACAGGAAGGAAGAAGGAAGAATGTCGGATACAACCTTTGCCACACGTTTTAAAGAAGCCATGCTAAGCCAGGCTATGAAGCAGGTAGATCTGCTTCATATAGCCGAAATGCAGGGGGTAAAACTGGGAAAGAGTCAGATCAGCCAGTATGTAAGCGGGAAAGCTGTTCCAAGAGAAAACATCGGGAGGTTCCTTGCGGAGGTTTTGCAGGTTGATGTGGAATGGCTCTATGGTCATAATTCTGGATTGGAAAGGAATGTAATGATGCGTGAATATAAGAAATCGTCAAAACTGGATAATGTATTATATGATGTCAGAGGACCTGTTGTGGAAGAGGCAGCAAGAATGGAGGACAGTGGAACCCATGTATTAAAGTTAAACATTGGCAATCCAGCTCCTTTTGGTTTTCGCACACCGGATGAAGTGATCTATGATATGCAAAAGCAGTTGGCCGACTGTGAAGGATATTCGGCAGCAAAAGGTCTTTTTTCGGCACGAAAAGCCATTATGCAGTATGCACAGCTCCGCAATATTCCGAATGTTTCCATTGAAGATATCTACACAGGTAATGGCGTCAGCGAGCTGATCAATCTGAGCATGTCAGCTTTGCTGGATAATGGGGATGAGGTACTGATACCATCACCGGATTATCCGCTGTGGACCGCATGTGTAACCCTTGCAGGAGGAACCGCTGTTCATTATGTCTGCGACGAGCAGGCAGAGTGGTATCCGGATATTGATGATATGAAAAAAAAGATCACAGATAAGACAAAAGCCATCGTTATCATTAACCCGAACAATCCTACCGGTGCGGTTTACCCCAGGGAAATTCTGCAGCAGATTGTAAATGTTGCAAGAGAGCATCAGCTGATTATCTTCTCGGATGAGATTTATGATCGCCTGGTTATGGATGGAGAGCAGCATATCTCGATTGCTTCTCTGGCACCGGATCTGTTCTGTGTTACCTTCAGCGGATTATCCAAGTCTCATATGATAGCAGGCTATCGCATCGGCTGGATGGTATTAAGCGGCAATAAGGGTATGGCAAAAGATTATATGGAAGGACTGAATATGCTGTCGAATATGCGGCTTTGCTCCAATGTGCCGGCACAGTCTATCGTGCAGACGGCTCTGGGCGGTCATCAAAGTGTAAATGACTATATTATTCCAGGAGGAAGAGTTTACGAACAGAGAGAATATATCTATAAAGCTTTGAATGATATTCCCGGAATCAGTGCCGTAAAACCAAAGGCAGCATTTTACATTTTCCCGAAGATTGATACGAAAAAGTTCAATATCGTAGATGATGAGAAATTTGCGCTTGACCTTCTGAGAGATAAGAAGATTCTGCTGATTCATGGTGGTGGTTTCAACTGGAAACAACCGGATCACTTCCGGGTTGTGTATCTGCCCCGTATGGAGGTGCTGGAAAGCGCCGCAAAGAAGCTGGGAGATTTTCTCAGCTACTACAAACAGTAATGACGAATAGAAAAAATGATGAAATGCTGGAGGAGTGCAGGCTCTGTCCCCGAGAATGTAGGGTGAACCGAAACCAGGGACAGCTGGGGTACTGTAAAACCTCTGCCCGGGTGAAGGCAGCCAGAGGAGCACTGCATATGTGGGAGGAACCGTGCATATCCGGAAAAGAGGGATCGGGAGCTGTCTTCTTTTCCGGCTGTTCTCTGGGGTGCGTGTATTGCCAGAACAAAGAGATCTCTGACGGAAGTGCGGGAAAAGAGATTACCGTAGAACGCCTGGCAGAGGTCTTTTTGGAGCTTCAAAAACAGGGGGCAAACAATATCAATCTGGTTACAGCGGGACACTTTGTGCCTCAGGTATGCCAGGCACTTATTTTGTCAAAAGAACAGGGACTTCATATTCCCATCGTCTATAACAGCAGCGGTTATGAAAAAGTAGATACTCTTCGGCTGTTGGAAGGACTTGTAGATATTTATCTGCCGGATCTGAAATATCTGGATGCAGTCCTTGCCGACAGATACTCTCATGCGGCAGATTATCCAGTGTCTGCCATGTCTGCCATAGCGGAGATGGTTCGCCAACAGCCAAAGCCTGTCTTTGACGATAGAGGAATGATGACAAAAGGAGTAATTGTCCGTCACATGCTGATTCCCGGTCATGTGAAGGAAGCCTGCCATGTGGCAGAATATCTGTATAACACCTATGGAAATAAGATCTATATCAGTATGATGAGTCAATACACCCCTATGCGAATGGATTTTCAGGATGAAAACCTGAATCGAAAGGTTACCAGACGGGAATATCAGCGTCTGATTGCCTATGTCTGTGATCTTGGAATCACCCAGGGCTTCTGGCAGGAAGGAAAAACAGCAGAAGAAAGCTTTGTCCCTGCCTTTGATGGTCAGGGAATCTGAAGTAAGAAAGCGCTTGACGGGAAACACAGGAGTCGATACAATAATTACGAAAAGAATGCAGCTGTGGTATCCGAAGACAGGATTGCAGGACAGTTGTGGGAGGAGATTGAAAACATGGAATTTTGGGATATTTATGACGATAAAAAGCAGCCGACAGGACGTACCATGAAGCGAAATGACTGGTGCCTGAAGGATGGGGAATATCATCTGACAGTACTGGGGGTGCTTGCAAGAGAGGATGGAAAGTATCTGATTACTCAGAGAGTCCTGACGAAGGCATGGGCACCTGGCTGGTGGGAAGTATCCGGTGGCGCAGTGCAGGCGGGAGAAACATCCAGAAACGCTGTAATCCGTGAGGTTCGTGAGGAAACAGGAATCGATGTTTCTGATTGTGAAGGAGGGTATGAATTCACTTATCACAGAGAAAATCCCGGAGAGGGCGATAATTATTTTGTTGATGTCTATCGCTTTGTCAAAAACTTTTCCCGGGAAGATATCAAACTTCAGACGGAGGAGACCAACGGTTTCCGAATTGCCACAAAGCAGGAAATCGAAGAGCTTGCCTCCAAAGGAATTTTTCTGCATTATGACAGCATTAAGGAGGTTTTTAGATAGGGGGCTGTCGCACTTTAGGCAATGTCAATTAGTTAAGCTTATACCTTCAAGATGGTTGGATTTCAAATAATGGGGTCTAACCATTTTTAATGTAAAATAGTAGGTAAAATAGTATACCTCTTTTTACAAAAAAGGAATTGCATTTGCACTTTGCATGTGCTATAGTGATTTTATTCTATTACATATATTTTTTTATCTACGTTTTATCCGGTCTTATCGACCACAGTATTCTCTTTTTTTATTTTATGTTACACCCATATCTATTAACATGTCTAAAAGAATTATATCTTATCGAAAGGAATCAAATCTTATGGAAGAAGTCAGTGAAATCGAAGAAATCTATCAGATCTATGATCGTATGTTCAAGCGTATCTTTAATTTATCATCCACGGCAATCATCAATCTGATTAATGGACTGTTTGATACCAATTATCCCCTGGACAGCAATGTCTTTTTCAGCAACAAAGAGTTTGTTGGGCGGACGCTGAACCGTCGTTTTGCGGATGTTATTGTACTTATTAACGGAGATGCCTATCATTTGGAAGCACAGATGTCTAAGGATTCCGCAATTGTAGTGCGGGTGTTTGAGTATGGATTTTTGCATGCGATGGAAAATCGAGGGGATGAGGAAGATCTGGTTTTTCCGGAACCGGTTGTCATCTATCTTGATACAGAAAAAGACATTCCAAAAACAAGCTCCCTGCTGCTGAGATTTGGAAATCAGGGAACCTTTGAATTCACCGTCCGAAACCTGGTGTACCAGGAGGAGGATCTGGTGGAGCTGAATCGCAGGAAAATGGTGGTACTTATTCCATTTCAGGTAATCAAAATGAAAAAGCTTGTGGAAAAAGGTATCACAAAAGAAACCCTGAAAGCATTGCAGAATCTGGTGGAGAATGATATAATCGGAAGTATCATAGCAAACCTTCAGGTGGGAAATATCACGAAGGACGATGCAGATCTGCTGATAGAAATGTCACGTCTTCTGTATCAGCATATTCGTGGCCACTACAAGGAATTAGAGGAGGCTGAGGAATTGAAACCGTTACTGGACGGAGCTCTGGAACTGCCACTGGATAAATACCGGATTCGAATTGATGAGTTGGAAGCGAAGAATGCTGAAGTGGAAGCGGAAAAAGCTGCAGTGGAAGCGGAAAAAGCAAAACTGGAAGAGGAAAACAGGAAACTCAGGGAACGAATTAAGAGATTGGAGAAGTAAAGGAACAGGAATTATTTCGAAATGTAATAGAATAGAGAATAACGGCATTCAGAGCAATGGTATTCAGAGCAATGGATGTCGTTATTTTATGCAAAAGATGGTTAGACTCCACTATTTGGAATCTAACCATCTTGAAGATATAAGCTTAACTAAGTAACATTGGGTACGGAATAGTTACACCTGATGATTTTTCCATACGTTCCAAGCAAGTGGCACACAAAGTATCATTTCTACTGCATATACAATCATTCGCATTGTAACAATATCAAAGGTTGCTCCACCAATCGGATAACCAAAATACCCAAGAAAATCATCTGTAAAAACGGGCTGTGTGGCTTTATAGGGGAGCAATTCAAGGATGCGATTCCATACACCACTTGTTTCGCTTATCCCTAAAAACATTGGAAGCATCATCATAAGAACGACTACAACCAACACAGGAACGGATGATTTCAGCTTCGCAGACAATAGAAGGGTAAGGGACACCATGCCAATCAATACGAGGTATAGAGTGATGAGTGCAAGCAATGTTGCGCCCAAAAGAGAAACTGAATAAGGTGCGATACTACTCATAACTTGTATTGGTAAATTCCAACCATCAAATCCAAATGACACAAGTTGAATACCACAGCCCATTATTACAAAAATGGTAAATGTAATCAGGCTATATGCAAATGCAGCTAATATTTTTGCTGTAGCTAATTTTGATTTCCCATAGCGTGAAGAAAGAATAACGCTGACTGCTCCAGATTGATATTCGCCGGAGAAAGTTCCCGATACGCAAATGCAAATACAAAGAATTGCCAGTGCAAACAGTTCCATGCAACTCATAAGTGATTCCCATCCAGCATGATAGCCGTATTCATAGGGGGTACTAATGTTAGAAATATGGTTTAGCCAAAACTCTTTTTCTGCTGTTCCAAAATTCCAATCAGAATAGACATTGTTCAGTAGCTTGTTTATTTTTTCATCACGAGCACCATAAAAATCTGTACCATGTTCAAGATTCATGTTTGTAATTGCAAAAAACGTTGAGTTGTACAAATTAGGGGCAAGATAATTGCCATTGATCAATTTCCAATAGTTTGAATACGGAAAAAAATATTTATAGTATGCACTATCATTTAAGGCTTTTTCTTTAGAATCTTGTGACACATTTGCAGGGTCATCAAAAAGAGCCTGATATGCTGCAATATCATCACTGATTTTTTGGTCTGTCAGTGCTCCTGCGTAGGTATGTTCATATTCTTTTTCAAGCGCAATTGCAGCACTTCCATTGACTTGGTTTCCGTTCGCATCCAACACAATGTATTGGCTTACTGGTAATGCAAAAAGAATACCGATTAGCAGCAGACAAACAAGCATTACAATAGTGTTCATCCTTTTTTTAGCTAATTTCTTAAATTCAAGGATAAAAAGTGTTTTCACGTTTCGTCCCTCCTTATTTCTTCTTGAAAGTGATAAAGGTAAAGGTCATCCAGCGTAGGCGTAACATGGATAGCGTTCGGATGTGGTTTTGTATCACTCACAATGCGAAGCAACGCTTCGTTATTTTCCTCATGCCGCAAATTGACAATGGGGAAATGACTGTCCATATCCTCAATTTGAGACTGGGGCAGTTTGCAGCTCCATACTTTTCCATCCATACTGCGAACCGCATTTTCAGCCGTGTAATTCAAGATTAGATGGCCTTCTTTCATCATCAAAATATCGTCTGCAATAGAATCAATATCTGAAACAATATGAGTTGACAAGATAACGATTTTATCCTTTGCCTGCTCCGAAATCAGATTGCGAAAACGCATTCGTTCCTTGGGATCAAGCCCCGCCGTTGGCTCGTCCAAAACAAGAATACTGGGATTGTTAATCACAGCTTGCGCAATACCAAGGCGTTGTTTCATACCACCTGAAAAAGTGCGGATCTGTTTTCCGACCACGTCAGACAGATTGACTGTTTCTAACAACTGCTTTACTTCCTTTTTTGCCTTTGATCCAGTAATACCTTTGATTGCCGCTATGAACGTAAGGTATTCCTTTGCTGTAAAATCAGGGTAGTATCCAAAATCTTGTGGTAAATAGCCGAGTTTACTCCGATAGATCTCTCCTAAATGCTCGATGTTCTTGCCATCAAAAAGGATTTGTCCGGATGTGGGCTTTAGGATGCTGCAAACCATTCGCATGAGTGTGCTCTTTCCTGCACCATTGGCACCCAGCAAACCATATACACCCGGCTGTAATGTAACGGAGATTTTGCTTACCGCAGACTTGGAGCCAAAGCGTTTTTCTAATTGTACAATAGATAGTTCCATATAGACGCTCCTTTCGTAAAAAGCCTGACTGCTTTTGGTATTAGTTTACCGAAAACAGTCAGGCTTTGTATTAAAATCGAGGTCATAACTTCCTAAGATTCGCTAAAGGTTTTCCATAGAAACTGTTTAAAGGGAATTGTCAATACAGGGAAGGCTTATGAAAAATGTTGTTTTCCCATTTTCACTTTTTACGGTAATTGAACCACCATGTAATGTGATAATATTTTTGGTAATAGCCAACCCAAGACCCGCTCCGCCAGTATTTGCCTGCCTTGATTCATCTGCACGATAGAATTTTTCAAAGATGTGCGCCTGCTGTTCCTGGGAAATTGTTTTCCCAATATTAGACACTTCAATGAAAGCACAGTTTCCATTTTGAGAAGCAGAGATTTCGATTATTGACTCAGGCTTACTGTAAGCAACAGCATTTTTTAAAAGATTTTGAAAAGCTCGTGCAAGGTAATTTGCATCACCACTGATTTGAATGTCCTGTGTCATTTGAAGTTGAACTTTCACATGCGCCAAGGTTAGTCCAGGTGTAAATTCATCAATAAGCTGTATGAACATATAGTGAAAGTCTATGGGGGACTTTGAAAAAGTAAGATCTGCTTGTCCCAAACGAGTGATTTCAAAAAATTCGTTCATTAGCTTTTCAAGCCGGGCAGCTTTTTCCAAACTGACACGAACACATTTTTCACGCTGCGTTTTTTCCATTTCCTTGTTTTCGTCTAAAATGCTCAAATATCCTATGACAGAGGTAAGCGGTGTTTTTATGTCATGAGCTAAATATAGAATAAGTTCATCCTTTTTCTGCTCTGCCAGTTCAGCTTCAGCTCGTTGCTGCTCTAAAGTACGCTGAACTGTTTGCAGATTTTCTTCCACAAAGCGCATTTCTTTTGGCATGAAAATTGGTTCGTGTTCTGTACTTAACAGTGCATAGATCCCCCGATTGATGGCATCAAAATATTTTCCAAACCATGTGAGCGAAAAATGAAACAGAATTAAAAAGACGATAGCAATCGCAAACAGCATAAATTCTGTCCAGTGATTACGAAAAACTGCTTTATACAGCGCATACGCATTATCATAGTTACTTCCCGGCATAAGGGAAAATAAACGAATAAGCCACACACCAATTTTCCCTTGCAGAAAATTATAGAGAAGCAATACCGTAATGCCAGAGATTCCAAGCATTAAAACAAGCTGTAGGAACACTTTTTGTTTCATCTTTGCATAATCATTTTTCTTAGTTTTCAATTTTATATCCTACTCCCCATATTGTTTTAATATATTTTGGTTCATCTACGGCATCCCTCATTTTTTCACGGAGATGACGAACATGCACCGTAATCGTGTTGCTGTTCTTATCGTAATACTCATCAGACCAGACCGCTTTGAATAGTTCCTCTGAGGTGACAGCGAATCCCTTTCGTTCGCATAAAATTTGCAGAATTTTGAACTCCGTTGGTGTAAGAGCTAGTGGCGTATCATTTATTGAGCAAACATGAGCGCTGACATGAAGCAACAAGCCGTTTTTGGTTGTTATTATAGTTTCTCTTGGCGTCAGTTTTACCTCGCTACAGCAATTGCTATATTTTTTATAACGGCGAAGTTGTGCTTTTACTCTCGCCATCAGAGCCAATGGTTTGAAAGGCTTTGTCACGTAGTCATCAGCCCCCATTGTAAGTCCTGTGATGGTATCAACCTCGCCATCTCTTGCGGTAAGCATAATAATTGGGAATGTATGATTTTCTCGAATTTTTTTACAGATTTGAAAACCATTCATTTCCGGGAGCATAACATCTAAGATAGCAAGGTCAAGTGCTGCTGTTGTTATATATTCCAAAGCATCTTTTGCAGTATAGGCTTTGAAAACAGTATAATCCTCGTTTTGAAGATACATTTCAATCAAATCCGCAATTTCACTTTCATCATCGACAACCAATATTTTCTCCGACATAGATCTTCCTCCTTACAGATACTGTTATTGTAACATCATTTTGAGGATAAATCCTTTCTTTCGTACTTAGAATATATTAAGATTTTCCTTAGAAATCTTCCACGGAAATGATTTCTAAGCCTGAAGGGCAGAAGATTCTTGAGGAAAAATATAAAGAAGTTTTAAATAATGGTTGCAATATACCCCACGGGGGTATATAATGATGAGGAAAGGGAGGTGCGAAAGTTTATGGAAGAAGAGATGTGTTGCTGTTCTCTTAAGACGAAGGAACGCTCCGATAAGGAATACAAGGATCTGATGAATCGGTTAAGCAGAATCGAGGGTCAGGTTCGGGGAATTAAGGGGATGCTGGAAAAGAACGCCTATTGTCCGGATATTTTGGTTCAGGTTGCAGCGATAACGGCTGCGCTGAACAGCTTTAATAAAGCTTTGCTGGCTAATCACATAAAGACCTGCGTAACCCGGGATATTAAAGAAGGTAAAGAGGAAACTGTGGATGAGCTGGTTATCACACTTCAGAAACTGATGAAATAGGAATAAGGGAATACGAAAAAGAGAGGAGTGTTATAGATGGAACAATTTACAGTAACAGGTATGAGCTGTGCTGCCTGCAGTGCCAGAGTAGAGAAGGCAGTTTCAAAGGTGGAAGGAGTGACGTCCTGTTCTGTCAGTCTGCTTACCAACTCTATGGGTGTGGAGGGAAATGCTCCGGAGGCCAAGATCATCCAGGCTGTGGAGGAAGCAGGATATGGTGCAGCTCCTAAAGGGGCAAAGCCTGAGGGAGAAGGATCCGCCCAGACAGCCCAGGAGGAGCAGCTGCGGGACCATGAAACTCCGGTGTTAAAGAAAAGACTTTTGGCATCCATAGGATTTCTGGCGGTGCTGATGTACCTTTCTATGGGGCATATGATGTGGAACTGGCCGCTTCCCGCAATACTGGAAGACAATCATGTTGCCATGGGGCTGATTCAGCTGCTGCTTACTACCATTATTATGGTCATCAATCAGAAGTTTTTTATCAGTGGATTCAAAAGTCTGGTGCACGGTGCTCCGAATATGGATACGCTGGTGGCACTGGGGTCAAGTGCAGCATTTGTCTACAGCACCTATGCACTGTTTGCCATGACAGATGCGCAGATGAGAAATGATTCTGTGAAGGTGATGTCCTACATGCATGAGTTTTATTTTGAATCGGCTGCCATGATTCTGACTCTGATTACAATCGGTAAGATGCTGGAGGCCAGATCCAAGGGAAAAACCACGGATGCACTGAAAAGTCTTATGAAGCTGGCACCGAAGACAGCGGTAATTCTGCGGGACGGACAGGAAACTACGGTTTCCATCAGTCAGGTGAAAAAAGGCGATATTTTCGTGGTACGTCCTGGAGAGAATATTCCGGTGGACGGTGTGGTTCTGGAGGGAGACAGCGCCGTGGATGAGGCTGCACTTACCGGTGAAAGCATTCCGGTAGATAAGGAAAAGGGCGATTCGGTGTCGGCGGCAACGTTAAACCAGTCCGGATTTTTAAGATGTGAGGCTACTCGAGTGGGCGAAGATACCACCCTGTCTCAGATTATACACATGGTGAGTGATGCTGCTGCAACGAAAGCACCTATTGCAAAGGTGGCCGATAGGGTTTCCGGTATCTTCGTTCCAGTCGTTATCATCATAGCAGTCCTTACGATTTTGGGATGGCTTTTGGCAGGTCAAAGTGTTGGATTTGCTCTGGCAAGGGGAATTTCAGTGCTGGTGATCAGTTGCCCCTGTGCACTTGGACTTGCAACTCCGGTAGCAATTATGGTGGGAAATGGCATGGGCGCCAAACATGGCATTATGTTTAAAACGGCAGTATCGCTGGAAGAAACAGGAAAGACGGAGATTGTTGCTCTGGATAAGACGGGAACGATTACCAATGGGGATCCCCGGGTAACAGACCTTATACCTGTGGAGGGTATCACAGAGGAAGAGCTGTTATATTATGCCAGCGCCTGCGAAGGTCCCAGTGAGCATCCTCTGGCAAAAGCAGTTATGGCCTGTGCAGAGGAAAAACAGACGAAAAAAACAAAGGTGAGTCAGTTTAAAGCCCTTCCGGGTAACGGTCTTCAGGCAATCTGTGGTGATGCGGTTTTACTTGGCGGTAATTATACATTTATCAGCAGTCAGACTGCTGTGCCGGATCAGCTTCGTATGCAGTCCGAAAAGCTGGCGGAAGAAGGAAAAACGCCGCTGTTTTTTGCAAAAGATAAAAAAATTCTGGGAATTATAGCTGTAGCTGATGTAATGAAAGAAGACAGTCCAAAAGCAATCCGGGAGCTTCAGAATATGGGACTGCGGGTTGTGATGCTGACAGGTGATAATGAGCGCACTGCCAGGGCAATCGGTGCCAGAGCAGGTGTGGATGAGGTAATCGCAGGCGTTCTTCCCCAGGAAAAAGAAAACGTAATTCGATCTCTGAAGCAAAAAGGCAAGGTGGTAATGGTCGGTGATGGGATCAATGATGCTCCGGCACTGACCAGGGCAGACATTGGTATGGCAATTGGCGCAGGGACAGACATTGCCATCGATGCGGCAGACGTGGTGCTTATGAAGAGCCGGCTTCTGGATGTTCCGGCGGCAATTCGATTAAGTCGTGCAACCTTGAGAAATATCCATGAGAACCTGTTTTGGGCATTTTTCTATAATACCATCGGAATTCCACTGGCAGCAGGACTTATGATTCCACTGTTTCACTGGGAACTAAATCCCATGTTTGGTGCAGCAGCCATGAGTCTTTCCAGCTTTTGTGTGGTTACAAATGCACTTCGTCTGAATCTCTTTCGGATGTATGATGCAGGTAAAGATAAAAAAATAAAAAGAAAAAAGAAAACGGAGGAACAGAAAATGACAAAAACAATGAATATTGAAGGTATGATGTGCGGACACTGTGAGGCAAGAGTAAAGAAATCCCTGGAGGCACTTCCCCAGGTAAGTGAGGCGATTGTCAGCCATGAAGCAGGCACAGCAGTAGTTACTCTTTCAGAAGAAGTATCCGATGAGATTTTGAAAAAGACAGTAGAAGATCAGGATTACAAAGTAACAGCGATTGTAAATGGTCAGCTACAGAACAATTAACATCTATTCCATAATCAATTTTGTCGAACAGGAAGACAGTTCCCGCATATTTGTCACATAGCGATAGTGCGGGGGCTGTTTTCTGCTATCTATTCCTTTTTTTGCTTTTTTAATCATCTTTTCAGCTTTCATTATTCACAAAAACAAGATAATATGGTATGCTTAATGCTATGTTCTGGGATGCTTAGATATGGCACAGTCAGCTGCTGAACAGTTACATAGACAGGAAGAAAATGATGGAAAGAAGGACATAAAGATATGATCGCAGTTTTATTATCACCAGTTTATATTCTGGTGAATGCATATGTAGTGAGATGGCTGATCCGCTGGATGAGTGCATGCAGTCGTTATTTTAAAAAGAAATGGGTTCGTGGGTTAGTGATTGCAGTATATGTTTTCTTTGCCAGTGCGATGCTGATTGGATTTCTGCTCCCACCGGGAAAACCGGAGCGTGCGATGAAGCTGATTGGTAATTACTGGCTGGGTGTTATGCTGTATATTATCCTGGTGGTTGTTGTTGCGGATATTTTAAGGCTGATTCTGAAACACTGTAAGAAGGTGAATCAGGAGAAACTAAGATCAAGAAAGACATTTGTGGTAGCTGGAGCATTTTGCATTTTTCTGATTTCAGCCGTCAGTATCTATGGAGCCATCAATGCCAGAGTAGTGCGTACCACAGACTATGAGGTGACGGTGAACAAATCAGCCGGGGACATGAAGGATCTGAAGGTGGTGCTTACTGCAGATCTTCATCTTGGCTACAATATCGGCAGCCGTCAGATGGAGCGTATGGTAAAACAAATCAATGCCAAGGATCCGGATCTTGTGGTAATTGCAGGAGATATTTTTGATAATGAATACGAAGCCTTGGATGATCCGGATCGTTTGATCTCTATCTTAAAAAGTATTAAAAGTAAGTATGGGGTATACGCCTGCTACGGAAACCATGATATTCAGGAAAAGATTCTGGCAGGATTCACATTTGCCAGCGATAAGAAAAAAGTCAGTGCACCGGAGATGGACGAATTCCTGGAAAAAGCGAATATCACCCTGCTGCGGGACGAATATGTATTGATTGATAACAGCTTTTACCTTTATGGAAGACCGGATGCTGAGCGTCTTGGACGGGGAATCGACAAGAGAAAGACACCGGCTGAAATCACGGCAGAGCTGGATCAGACAAAACCGATTCTTGTGATCGACCATGAGCCTAAGGAACTGCAGGAGCTGGCAGATGCCGGCGTTGACATCGATCTGTGCGGTCATACCCATGACGGTCAGCTCTTCCCGGGAAATCTGACCATCAAATTCATGTGGGAAAATGCCTGTGGTTATTTGAAAAAAGGAAATATGCATAATATTGTAACCTCAGGAGTTGGGCTGTTTGGACCGAATATGCGTGTGGGCACCAAGTCGGAGGTATGCCCGGTTACAGTACATTTTGAGGGGTAAGAAATCCGCACCTTACAGGTGGACTCACGGAGAATCCCCAAAGAGACAAAGATCGAAAATGATATTAGAACTGGATTGATGCCAGATCAGACATAAAAACCGAATTCAGAACATCCTTCTAGTTTACAATATACTAGGTAAGAGGAGCATACTTTGAATTCGGCTTTTGTGTATTTATAGGGAAGAGAGAACTTCCGGCAGCTCACCAGGGGCTATGATCACGGCATCCGGTGTATCTACGGTACCAAAACCGTAGGATGCGAAGATAAAAGGAAGTCCGGCTTCTTTGGTTGCCTGATAATCTCCGGCGGTGTCACCCACATATACTGCTGACTGCAGATGATGGGTTTTTACAATCTCACTGATATTGGCGGCTTTCGCATTGCCCGTATCTCCGGGACACAGATGATCTTCGAAGTAATGACCAAGTCCTGTGGCCTCTAAGAATACTTCAATATATCCGGCCTGGCAGTTGCTGACGATGAAGAGCCGGTATTTTCCAGAAAGAAGCTTCAGTGTATTCTCCAGCTCCGGATAAGTGGGGGCAGGAGTACGAAGCAGGGCATCATGCTCCTCCTCACAGCAAAGATCGATAAGACGAAGCTGTTCTTCTACCGGCTCATCAGCAAAGATTACAGCGGCGATATCAGGGAGAAGCTTTCCAAAAAGCTTTTTCAGGGAATCACCGGTAAGAGAAGACGGTTTCTTAGTCTGCCGGGTGATGATGTCATTCCATGCAGCAGCCACTACATCTGTGGAGTCCCAGAGAGTTCCATCTACATCAAATATAATACTGTCAATCAAGGTATTGTCCTCCGTTGTGTTTTTCAATAAAGGTATCTCTAGTATTGTAATAAAAAAGGACGGGAAAAGCAATAGTTACTGTTCATTCTGCTTTTGCGAAAGGGGTTTTCATGGTTATATATATATGAATGCCAATAACGTGAGCAGCCATAATCGATAAGAAAAAGGGAAAAAGAATGCTTGAAAAAATTGTACAACCACTGATGATGTGGTATGATAAGAATAAGCGGCAGCTTCCCTGGCGTGAAAAGAAGAATCCCTATGAAATCTGGGTTTCCGAAATCATGCTGCAGCAGACTCGAGTAGAGGCAGTAAAACCGTTTTTTTTGCGTTTTACTGATGCTCTGCCAGATGTCCATGCATTGGCTGTCTGCCCGGAGGATCAGCTTTTGAAGTTGTGGGAGGGTCTGGGATATTATAACAGAGTCCGCAACATGCAGAAAGCTGCCATCAGGACTGAGGAAGAGTTCCAGGGAACTCTGCCGGCAGATTATAAAGCTTTGAAATCTCTGCCGGGAATTGGAAGCTATACGGCAGGGGCGATTGCCTCCATTGCATATGATATTCCCGTTCCCGCAGTGGATGGTAATGTTCTGCGGGTGCTGGCACGTATCAGAGATGATGACAGAGATATCCTGAAACAGTCTCTGAAGAATCAGGTGGAGGAGGAGCTTCTTGCTGTGATGCCCTCCACAAAGCCGGGGGAATTTAATCAGGCACTGATGGAGCTGGGTGCTACCGTATGTGCACCAAATGGTGCGCCGCACTGCGAATGCTGTCCTTTGTCAGAGCTATGTCTGGCAAGAAAAAGGGGACATGAGATGGATCTTCCGGTGAAGAAAAAGGCGAAAGAGCGCAGGATAGAAAAACATACAATACTTGTGATTATAGAAGGATCACGGATTGCCATACAGCGTCGTCCCGCTAAGGGACTGCTGGCAGGAATGTATGAATTTCCCAATCTGGAGGGTTATCTGTCAAAGGAAGAAGTATTACAGCATGTAGAGCAGCAGCAGCTGATACCGCAGTCGATACAGAAGCTTCCAAGGTCCAGACATGTGTTTTCCCATGTGGAATGGCATATGGATGGATACCTGATCTCAGTTACTTCCAGAGAAAGTCAACAGGGAAAGCCAGATGGAGATCTGATTTTCGCAGATCTGGAGACAGCCCAGGAGCAGTATGCAATTCCGGCGGCTTATGCAGCCTATGCAAGATATCTGAATCTCTTTCTGGGTCAGGAACGTTATGAAGTAAAAGAATGATGCAACTAAAAGACATTAGAATACATTAAAATACAGGCAGGTTAGATATGAAATTATTGACGATTGCAATACCGTGTTACAATTCTTCCGCATATATGAGTAAATGTATCGAATCTCTGCTTCCAGGTGGAGAAGATGTGGAGATTTTGATTATTGATGATGGATCGAAAAAGGACAACACCCCAGAGATTGCAGATGAGTACGCTGCAAAGTATCCCACTATTATCCGTGCCATACATCAGCAGAACAAAGGGCATGGCGGTGCAGTGAATACCGGAATTGCAGAGGCTACCGGATTATATTTTAAAGTGGTTGACAGCGATGACTGGGTGAACAAGGAAGCTTATATGAAGCTTCTCAATATTCTGAGAGAGCAGCTTGGCGGTCCCACCACGCTGGATATGCTGATTTCCAATTATGTGTATGAAAAAGAGGGAAGTAAGAGAAAAAGAGTGATGCATTATCCTCATGCATTTCCAGTGGACCAGCTGTTTGGATGGAAAGATGTAAAACCACTGGCAATCACTCATTATGTGCTCATGCACTCCTTGATTTACAGGACGGCACTGCTTCGGGAATGTCATCTGGTGTTGCCAGAACATACCTTCTACGTGGATAACCTGGTGGCATTTATCCCATTTCCATATGTTAAGACGATGTACTATGCGGATGTCAATTTTTACCGCTATTTTATAGGACGGGCGGATCAGTCGGTGAATGAACAGGTTATGATCGGACGGATTGACCAGCAGCTTTATGTAAACAATGAAATGATAGACTACATGGGCAAACAGAAGAATCTGATGAAGCAGCAGCGAAGACTGATGCTGCATTCCCTGGAAATTATTATGACGGTTTCTTCTGTGATGCTGCTTCGTGCAGACACGGAAGAAAGTCTGAAGAAAAAGAAAGAACTGTGGAAAAATCTGAAGAAGAAAGATCCAAGGGCGTACCTTCATATTCGTCATGGATTTACCGGTGGTGCGATGAATCTTCCTGGAAAAGGCGGAAGAAAAGTCTCGATTACCGGATATAAGCTGGCACAGAAACTTTATGGATTCAATTAATCAGGAGGAAAGAAAAGTACTATGCAGATTGATTTAGAACAGTTCCGAAAACCCTGCACCTGTGGAAAGACACACGAAATATCAGTGAAGGGTATCTGGATTGACGAGGGTGCAGTCAGACATCTCTATGAGATGCTGACAGAGGAAGTGGAACTGGGAACATTTATCGCACCTGTAATTGTATGGGATGAGAATACAAGAGAAGCTGCTGAGACTGCTATGGAGGATATTGCGGATATCTGTCTGGAGGATATTTGCCTGGAAAGTGAAGATCTGCATGCCAATAATCAGGGTGTTGCAATTCTGGATGAGAATCTCCCGGAGGAGACAGATCTTCTGATTGCGGTGGGAAGTGGAACGATACACGACCTGTGCCGCTATGTTGCCTATCACAGAGGAATTCCCTTTGTCTCGGTTCCCACTGCGGCAAGTGTAGATGGTTTTGTATCTACGGTGGCGGCCATGACATGGAATGGGATGAAAAAGACCATGCCTGCGGCGGCTCCTTTATATGTATTCGCAGATACAAACATTTTCAAAGAGGCACCGTATCGCCTGACGGCATCTGGAATCTCAGATCTGCTGGGGAAGTATATCGCACTGGCAGACTGGAAAATCGCTCATCTTGTGACCGGTGAATATCTCTGCCAGGAGACCTGCAGGCTGGAATATCAGGCACTGGAGGAGGTTCTCTCCTGCATCAATTATCTGAATAGAGGTGATTCTGAAGCATATGAAAAACTGATGTATGCCCTTCTGTTATCAGGACTTGCCATGCAGATGATTGGCAATTCCAGACCGGCATCCTGTGCTGAGCATCATATGTCTCACCTCTGGGAGATGGAGATTATCAATGATCACATCGATGCATTGCATGGAGAAAAGGTATCAGTTGGAATGATCCAGGTTCGAAAAAGATATGAAAGGATTGTAAATGCAATCCGAGACGGACGGTGCAAAGTGAAGGAATATGAAGGAATGGAAGAGCAGCTGCTGCAACGTACGTTTGGAGCAAAAGGTCTCTACGAGCAGACACTGGAGGAAAATACACCGGATCCCATGCTTTTGGTTTCGCCCTTCCGACTGGAAGAAATGCTGATTCCAATTGCAGATATTCTGGATGAGATTCCCTCTGCAAAAAAGCTGGAGAAAATACTAAAGGAAGCGGACTGCTGTGTAAGCATGGAACAGATCGGATTGACGGATGCACTGGTGGAGGACTCTTTGAATCTTTCTCCCTACGTGAGAAATCGTCTGAGCTTTAACAGAATTTCAAAAATGCTGGAATATGAGGTGTGACAGATGCGGGTAGGAATGGGTTACGATGTGCATAGATTTGCAAAAGACAGAAAGCTGATTCTTGGTGGTGTTGAGATCCCCTGTGAGATGGGACTTCTCGGCCACTCGGATGCGGATGTGGTGGTACATGCTATCATGGATGCACTGCTTGGAGCGGCAGGACTTCGGGATATCGGCTATCACTTTCCGGATACAGATCCTGCCTACAGCGGTATATCCAGTATGAAGCTGCTGGAACAGGTTGCAAAGCTGCTGGAGGAAAAGATGTATCTGATCGAGAATATAGATGCCACAATTATTGCCCAGAAGCCAAAGCTTCGTCCATACATTGACACCATGATTGAGAACGTAGCAGAGATTTTACAGCTGGAACCTTCTCAGGTTAATATCAAGGCAACAACAGAGGAGGGGCTGGGGTTCACGGGAAGTCTTCTGGGAATCTCGGCCCATGCGGTGTGTTCTATTGTTCCCGCACTGGATTTCCTGCCGGATGACCGTATGAATCAGCAGGCTTCCTGCTGCGGACGTTGCCGGCAGTCAGGGGAATAGGTACTCAGAGTAGGATTGTTCAAAAAGACAGGAGCGGCTGTATGAGAGAATATCTGAAGGAAAAAGAGGAAGTAATAAAAGAACTTGAAACCGATGAATCCGGACTTTCCCAGGAAGAGGCGGCACTTCGGCAGGAAAAGTTTGGTAAAAACCGGTTGAAAGAGGGCAAAAAAACAAGTGTTTTAGAACGTTTTCTTGGGGAACTTGCGGATCCCATGATTATCATTTTGATTATAGCTGCTGTGATCTCTGGTATCACAGCATTTTTTGAAGGGGAATCCTTTGCAGATGTTATTATCATTATGGTTGTGGTTCTGATCAATGCCGTACTGGGTGTTGTACAGGAAAGCAAGGCGGAGAAGGCAATTGAGGCACTGCAGGAAATCGCAGCTGCTACATCTAAAGTCATACGGGAGGGAAAACAGCTTACCATCAGGAGTGAAGAGCTTGTTCCCGGTGATGTGATTCTTCTGGAAGCGGGAGATGCTGTGCCGGCAGATGCGAGAATTATAGAAAGTGCCAGTATGAAGATTGAGGAGGCAGCTCTTACCGGTGAGTCTTTGCCTGTGAATAAGATGTGCCGCCTGCTTGCTCTGGACGGAAAGAAAGATATTCCGCTGGGCGATCGAAAAAACATGTGCTACATGGGAAGCACCGTGGTATATGGACGGGGAAAAGCAGTGGTTTCCGGCACCGGTATGAATACCGAGATGGGAAAAATAGCAGATGCACTGGCTAATGCGAAGGATGAAGAGACGCCGCTGCAGCTGAAGCTGAATCAGCTCAGTAAAACGCTGAGCTTTCTGGTGCTTGGTATCTGCGTGGTGATCTTTGCGGTAAGTCTGATCCGGGCGGTGGTCTCAGGAGACGGAATCACAGGCGGGATGATTCTGAATACCTTTATGGTGGCAGTTTCTCTTGCTGTGGCGGCAATTCCGGAAGGACTGGCTGCCGTTGTCACTATTGTACTTTCTATCGGTGTCACCAAGATGTCAAAAAAGAATGCCGTTATTCGAAAACTGACAGCTGTGGAAACACTGGGCTGCACACAGATTATCTGTTCTGATAAGACCGGAACATTGACACAGAATAAGATGACGGTTGTTGAGCATGTCTCACCAGATGTGAAGGAGCTTACTCTTTCTATGGCGCTTTGCTCGGATGCGGAACTGGATGAGAACCGGCAGGCTATCGGGGAGCCTACAGAGTGTGCCCTTGTCAATGATGCCTGTGCGCAGGGCATGCCGAAACCTGATCTGAAGGAGGAGTATCCGAGGATTGGAGAGGCGCCCTTTGATTCCATGCGAAAGATGATGTCTACCGTTCACCGCACAGTGGAAGGTCAGGTGATACAGTTCACCAAGGGTGCACCGGATGTTATATTGAAACGCTGTACTTCCCTCTGGATGGATGGCAGAGAAGTTCCTATGACGCAGGAGATCAGGGAAAACATTCTCAAAGAGAATAAAAAGCTGGCAGATCAGGCGCTGCGTGTCCTGTGCGGAGCAAAACGTGTCTGGGAGAAAGCACCGGAAACTTATGAAGCAGAGTATCTGGAACAGAAGCTGTGCTATCTTGGCCTTTCCGGTATGATTGATCCGGTACGTCCGGAGGTGACAGCTGCGATCAGAGAGTGTAATGAAGCAGGCATTCGCCCGATTATGATCACTGGTGACCACCGGGATACAGCGGTGGCAATTGCAAAACAGCTTCATATCATACAGAATGCAGACGAAGCAATCACCGGAGCACAGTTAGACGAGATCAGCGATGAAGAACTGAAAACAAAGATTACGCAGTATTCAGCCTATGCCCGGGTACAGCCGGAACATAAGGTTCGTATTGTAAAGGCATGGAAAGAGCGTGGAATGATCGTTGCCATGACCGGTGATGGGGTAAATGATGCTCCTTCAATCAAGAATGCCGATATAGGAATTGGTATGGGAATTACCGGTACCGATGTAACAAAGAATGTAGCTGATATGGTTCTGGCTGATGACAACTTTGCAACTGTTGTGTCAGCAGTGGAAGAGGGACGGCGCATCTACGATAATATTCGAAAAGCGATACAGTTTTTGCTGGCATCCAATCTGGCAGAGGTACTTTCCGTCTTCTTTGCAACGCTGCTGGGCTTTACGATCTTAAAGCCGGTGCATCTTTTATGGATTAATCTGATTACGGACTGCTTCCCGGCTTTGGCACTTGGCATGGAGAACAGTGAACGTGATATCATGAAGCGAAAACCCAGAGTGGCAGGAGATGGCATCTTTGCAGATGGCATGGGATTTGATATAGGTTTTCAGGGTGTGATTGTAACGATAATGACATTGTTATCCTATTTTATCGGGCATTATATAGAATCAGGGGTATGGGAGGTTACACAGAGTGCTGACGGTATGACCATGGCATTCTTAACGCTGTCTATGATAGAGATTTTCCATTCCTTCAACATGCGTTCCAGAAGGGGATCTATCTTTAGGATGCATTCCCAGAATATCTGGCTGTGGGGAGCAATGGCGGTATCCTTCATCTGTACCACTGGGGTCATCGAGATACCATTTTTAGCCAGGGCATTTCAGTTTCAGCCCATTGAGCTGTCAGAGTATCTGATTGCCATGGGACTTGCCATAGCAATCATCCCTATAGTAGAGATAACAAAGCTGATACAGAGAAAAAGATAACTATTCAGCTTGACAAAAGCAGCTTTTTTGCATAGACTATAGGGTAAACGGATAGAAAAAGGTTTTGAACGGAAAGAGTAGTAGATCATCCAGATTTCCAGAGAGGGACTGTCATTGGCTGAGAGCAGTCTGATTATGGGATTTATGAAGTGCTTCCGGGAACTGAACGGGCGAAGATTACAGTAGTCCGCTACGCTGTGCCGGCGTTACAGGCCCTTGAGTGAATCGGAGGATCATATATCATAGGATCTTCTGCTTCAAAAATAAAGTGGAACCACGAAGAACTTCGTCTTTATATAGAACGAAGTTCTTTTTTTGCAGGTAACTTGTTCAGAGACTGGGCAGCTGCCTGCCCGCAATAAAGGAGGCAAAAGGTTGGGGTTTATATCGCATGTAAAAGAAGAGTTTGCAGTGATAAAAGAGCGGGATCCGGCGATTAAATCACCCTGGGAGGTATTACTTTATCCCAGCTTTCGGGTTATGCTGCGTTACCGGAAAGCACATAAGCAGTATCTGAAAGGTCATTATTTCCGCGCCAGATGGATTTCACAGCGTGCGGCAAGGAAGACCGGAATTGAGATTCATCCGGGAGCTACCATTGGAAAAGGACTTTTTATCGACCATGGATCAGGGGTAATTATCGGTGAGACAGCGATTATTGGTGATAATGTCACTTTATATCAGGGAGTCACCCTGGGTGGAACCGGAAAGGAAACCGGGAAGCGTCATCCAACTCTGAAGGATAATGTTATGGTGAGTGCCGGAGCAAAGATTATCGGTTCTTTTACTATAGGTGAGAATTCCAAGATTGGTGCAGGCAGTGTTGTGCTGGAGGAGGTTCCGGCAAATTGCACCGTAGTCGGTGTTCCGGGGCGTATCGTAAAGCGTGAGAATATGCCGGTACCAAGAGCAACCATGGATCAATGCCATCTGCCGGATCCGATTCTGGATGATATTCATGTATTACAGCACGAAAACACAGAGCTTATCAACCGACTTCTGGAGATGGAGCGTAAGATCCAGAATCTGCAGCGCAGCATAGGAGAAAAAGGAGAGGAATAAAATATGAAGTTTTATAATACACTAACTAAGAAAAAAGAAGAGTTTGTACCGATTGAGCCAGGAAAAGTGCGCATGTATGTCTGCGGGCCTACCGTATACAATCTGATTCATATAGGCAATGCACGTCCTATGATTGTGTTTGATACCGCACGCCGCTATATGGAATACAAGGGCTATGAGGTGAACTATGTATCGAATTTTACCGATGTGGATGATAAGATCATCGCAAAGGCAATCCAGGAAGGGGTAAGTGCAGACGAGGTATCTACCCGTTACATCGAGGAGTGCAAAAAAGATATGGCGGCTATGAATGTCAGACCTGCCACTACTCATCCGCTGGCAACACAGGAGATTCCGGGAATGATTGAGATGATCCAGACTTTAATCGATAAGGGATTTGCCTATGATGTAGAGGGGACCGTATATTTTCGAACCAGAAAGTTTGATGAATATGGAAAGTTGTCTCACAAGAATCTGGATGATCTGAGAAGTGGCGGGCGTTCACTTCTGGTAACCGGAGAGAATCAGAAGGAAGATCCGCTGGATTTTGTTCTGTGGAAACCGAAGAAAGAAGGAGAGCCTGCATGGACTTCCCCCTGGTGTGAGGGAAGACCGGGATGGCATATAGAGTGTTCTGTAATGTCAAAAAAATATCTGGGAGAAGAGATCGATATCCATGCCGGCGGCGAGGATCTGATCTTCCCTCACCATGAAAATGAAATTGCACAGAGCGAGTGCTGCAACGGAAAGCTTTTCGCAAAATACTGGCTGCATAATGCATTTTTGAACATTGACAACCGCAAGATGAGCAAGTCTTTGGGGAATTTCTTCACGGTCCGTGAAATTGGTGAGAAGATGGACCTGCAGATCTTACGATTTTTTATGCTTTCCGCCCACTACAGAAGTCCATTAAATTTCAGTGAGGATATCATGGAGGCTTCAAAAAATGCACTGGAGCGTATCATCACCGCAGTGGATAATCTAAAGCATCTGGAGGCAAATGCTGCTGTGGAAGCATTGACAGAATCAGAAAAGACCAGCCTGGAGGCGATGAAGCAGTATCGTGTGAAGTTTGAGGAAGCCATGGATGATGATCTTAACACAGCAGATGCCATCGCAGCAATCTTTGAGCTGGTGAAATTTTCCAACACTGAGGCAGATGAAAAGAGCTCCCGGGCTTTTGTGGAAGCGGTCAAAAGAGAGATTACAGCGCTCGCAGATATTCTGGGACTGATCGTTGACAGAAAAGAAGAAACCCTCGACAGTGAAGTGGAGGATCTGATTGCCAAACGTCAGGAAGCAAGAAAAGCAAGAGACTTTGCAAGAGCAGATGAGATTCGGGATGAACTGCTGGCAAAAGGAATTGTTTTGGAAGATACACGAGAGGGCGTCAAATGGAAGAGAGCTTAATAACCTATCTGAAGGAACAGTTTGAGGTTAGTGAGATAGATCTGCGTACGTATTCTCCGCTGACCCTGGCCTATATCGGAGATGCCATCTATGACCTGATGATTCGAACCCTTCTTGTGGATGAAGGGAATATGCAGGTGAATAAGCTTCATAAACGTGCCAGCTCCCTGGTGAAGGCGGAAAAACAGTCTGCCATGTCGGCGGTGCTGGAGCCTGTATTTACGCAGGAAGAGCTTACAGTCTGGAAGCGGGGACGTAATGCGAAATCATTTACAAGTGCTAAAAATGCAAGTATAGCGGATTACAGACGGGCTACCGGGTTCGAGGCTGTGATGGGTTACCTTTATCTGAAGGGTTCCTATCATCGCATGATCGATCTGATCAAACTGGGTCTGCAGACCGGGAAAGAGGATGAGAATGGAAAATACTAATTATTCAGAAAATAGACTTGAGGGAAGAAATGTAGTGCTGGAAGCACTGCGGGCAGGAAAAACGATAGATAAAATCTATGTGCTGCTGGGCTCCCATGACGGTCCGATTCAGTCAATTGTCAGAGAAGCAAAAAAGCATGATACGATTATCAGCTATGTATCCAAGGAACGCTTAAACCAGATGTCTGAGACAGGAAATCATCAGGGCGTGATTGCTGTTGCGGCTTCTTATTCCTACAGTACTGTGGAAGAGATTCTGGAGCGGGCAAAGGAAAAAGGGGAACCTCCTTTTCTTATGATTCTGGATGGAATTGAGGACCCACATAATCTTGGAGCGATCCTTCGTACAGCAAATCAGGCAGGCGTTCATGGTGTGATTATTCCAAAACACCGGGCCGTTGGTCTGACAGCTACAGTTGCCCGTACTTCTGCAGGAGCGATCAATTATACACCTGTTGCCAAGGTTACAAATATCGGTGCGGTGATTGACCAGCTGAAAAAAGAGGGAATCTGGTTTGTGTGTGCCGATATGAAGGGAACCACAATGTACGATCTTGACTTAAAGGGACCTATCGGTCTTGTAATCGGAAATGAAGGAGAGGGTGTCAGCCGTCTCGTAAAGGAAAAATGTGATTTTGCAGCTACCATACCGATGAAAGGAGATATTGATTCCCTGAATGCATCGGTTGCAGCTGGAATACTTGCCTATGAAATTGTAAGACAGCGGGGGTAAGATGAAGAATTACGATCATACCACAGATGAAGAACTGATTCTTCGACTGCGGGACGGAGAACAGGAAATTGAGGATTATCTGATGGACAAGTATAAAAATCTTGTCCGTCAGAAGGCTCGTGCGCTCTACCTTGCAGGAGGGGACCATGAGGATCTGCTTCAGGAGGGAATGCTTGGACTGTTTAAGGCAGTGCGGGAATATAACCCTTTGAAGGAAGCAGGTTTTTCTACCTATGCCTCCGCCTGTATTACCAATCAGATGTATAAGGCGGTTACCTCCTCTATGCGGCAGAAACACCAGCCATTGAATAATTCTCTTTCCCTAAGTCAGCTGGAAAATGAAACTACCTGGCAGCTGGTTAATGAAGAAAGTCCTGAGAAGATTCTTCTGGATCAGGAGCGCACCGCTCATATCAGTCAGAAGATAGAGAAGATCTTAAGTCCCTTTGAAAATGAAGTGCTGAGTCTTTATCTGAAAGGTTATGATTATCTCCAGATCGGTGAGAGACTGGAGCGAAGTGCAAAATCAGTAGATAATGCACTACAGAGAATCCGAAAAAAGGTTCGTGAAATATATTTTGCATTTTTTGAATAATATGCTTGACAATTGTATAGAACTTTGATACAATTTCATCTTGTAGCGAGCAAAACAATCGCTCAAAAGAAGTGCTGATGTGGCACAGGTGGTAGCGCACCTCATTGGTAGTGAGGAGGTCTCGGGTCCGAGTCCCGACATCAGCTTCAGGAAGTCCGGTAGATACCGGACTTCTTTTTACGCTATAATGTAAAGGGGAAGTAAAGAAAAAATATAATTTGGGGAAGGATATCATCTTATGGCAAAAAGTGCAACAAAGGACATGACGGTTGGATCACCGATGAAATTGATTCTGGAATTTGCGATTCCTACCTTACTGGGACTTCTGTTTCAGCAGTTATACAGCATGGTGGATACTATTATTGTAGGAAAGTGGCTGGGAGTAAATTCACTGGCGGCAGTTGGATCCACCGGATCTCTTAATTTTATGGTGGTTGGCTTCTGCATTGGGGTGTGCAGCGGCTTTGCAATCCCGGTGGCACAGAAGTTCGGTGCAGGAGATTATAGAGCATTACGGCGGTTTGTGGCAAACGGTGTCTGGATCGCTGCGATATTTTCTGTGATTATGACTACACTGGTCAGTTACTTTTGCATGGATATTCTGAAGGTGATGAAAACACCGGACAACATTATTCAGGAGGCTTATCTTTATATTGTGGTTATATTCCTGGGTATACCGGTTACCTATCTTTATAACCTGCTGTCAGGAGTGATCCGTTCACTGGGCGACAGTAAGACACCTGTATATTTCTTGGTGCTTTCTTCTGTATTGAACATTGGGCTGGATCTGCTGTCTATCGGTGTCTTGCATATGGGAGTGACAGGACCGGCTCTTGCAACCGTAATCTCTCAGGCAGTATCCGGTATCCTGTGTCTGCTCTACATTAAGAAGCACTATGAGATTCTCCATATCCAAAAAGATGAGTGGGCGTGGGATTGGCATTATGTAAAGATTCTCTGCGGAATGGGAATTCCTATGGGACTTCAGTATTCGATCACAGCCATCGGAAGTGTTGTGCTGCAGACAGCTGTAAATTCCCTGGGATCTATGGCGGTAGCCTCCGTTACTGCAGCCGGAAAAGTCAGCATGTTTTTCTGCTGTCCCTTTGATGCACTGGGTGGAACCATGGCAACTTATGCAGGACAGAATGTGGGCGCAAAAAAATTGGGCAGAATCAGCCAGGGACTTCGCTCGGCTTCTATTCTGGGTGCCATTTATGGCATTGCGGCCTGTCTGGTATTGAGCTTTTTCGGAAAGACCATAGCCCTTCTTTTTATGGATGCGAACGAGGTGGAGATTCTGAATTCTGCACAGCTTTTTCTCCGTATCAACACAGCATTCTACATACCGCTGGCTCTTGTGAATATTGTGCGTTTTGCAATTCAGGGGATGGGATTTAGCACCTTTGCGATTTTGTCAGGTGTGTGTGAGATGATAGCCAGAGCAGTGGTAGCTTTCGCATTTGTTCCAATGTTTGGATTTGTTGCGGTATGTACGGCGAATCCGTTGGCCTGGATTATGGCAGACCTGTTCCTGATTCCGGCATACTTCTACTGTCTGCGAAAGCTCCGTGGCTGGTTTGAAAAGCCGAAAAGAATATAAGTATTAACGTAACTATTCAGTAGGTTCGTGCATTTACTGCATGAACCGTAAGAAAATGATACAAGTGTGAGAAAATCCCATCACCGAAGGTGATTTTAAATGGATTTTCGAATGTGACTGGTCAGGTACTGAACAGTTACGAGTTAACGAATATGAAATCCTCCCTCAGCTTCCAGGGGGATTTCTTCATATCTAACATGAGTAATATGAATATAATCAGAATCTTCAATCATATCAAGCATCTGTCGTATAATGCTGGGAGTGCCCTGCACTTCCATAACGACAGTGCCATCCCATTCATTTTTCACCCATCCGCACAGACCCAGTGTCTGAGCGGAATACTTTGCACGGTAACGAAAGCCCACAGCCTGTACATCACCGCTGACGGTAAGACGCCAGCGGACATTCTCATCTGTAATATTCAAGTTGGTTGCCCCTCCTCTTAGCTTTGCAAAATACAGCAGCTGTTCTGGTATCTGAACAGCTATAGTGTGTGTTCAAATTCCCCATATCCCGCTTCCCCGGATCGATATAAAGCAGATACAACCGCACCGATGAGAAAGGGAAGCATGGACGTCAGGAGACGATAGATAATAACAGCGGCAGCTGCTGTTCCAGTTGATACAATACCCCGAAAAAGCAGGACAAAAACCCATTCCAGACTGCCAATGCCGCCGGGGGCAGGTATGACGCCCGCCAGCACAAAAGCCATCCCCGTCAGGGCCATATGAAGAAAAAAGTCTTCCGGAGCCTCTGACTGAAACAAAAGGATGGCAGGAATCACCATGTTGCAAAGAAGCTTTAAGATATTTAGAAAAAACAGTCGGAGCAGTCTTGCTTTTTCCAGCAGCAGCTCCCTACAGGCCTGCTGAAAAAGATCTACCTGCTGCTTGATGGCAAAAAGGTTTGCATAGAAGCGGGAATTTTGCCTCAGATGAAGCTCCAGAAAGCAGAAGATACGAGCCACTGCACGCTTACAGGTTCCCGCAAATACGATTACGCCAAGAACGATAAGTGCCAGACTGTAGCTTAATATAATTTGAAAACGGTGTCGTAATACAAGATCCGGATGATTCACAAAGAGGTATGCACCGGACAGCAGTCCAAGAAATGCAATCGTCATACGCTGAGCCAGATATTGTACAAGACACATGCCGGTTGCGCTGGCAGCCGGAATCTTTTTTGTGTGCAGGTAATAGATTTCCGACAAAGCGGTTCCGCTGCCCAGGGTAAGCATACGGTAGAACTGAGCGAAAAATGCTCCGGTGATTCCATCTGTTCTACCAAAATTACGGTTGTATTTTCTGGATAGAAGGGTGAGAATACTACCCTCCCAGAAAAAGTACAAAAGGCTGCACAGCAGTGCTGTAATAAGCAGCAGGGGAGAGATGCGAAACAACGCATCCCGGATGCGTGGAAGCTGATAACGGTTCAGCCAGGCTGTAATTCCTACTGCGCATAGAATAAAAAGCCATCTGTAAATTGCCTTTTTCTTTTTCAAAGTAATCCTCATCTAATAATGTTAATCGATATAATTCACAGGCATCAAGGGGTAAAAACATCAGAAATGCTTTTACTATTTCATCATTATATAAGGAACACAGAGGAAAGTCTAGGGTTTAACCTATTAACAATTTATAAAGTCCAGGATCTAGCAGGGTTTCTGCGGTGTCTTCCGTGGGAGATTTACCAGGATGATTTCATCTCCGATCTGGCAGATGCATTCCCAGGGAATTAAGATATCATTTTCTCTTCCGAGAAGGCCGCAGAACTTGATTGCGCCGGGAAGGATCAAAGCAGTGATAACGCCGGTTGAGGGATTAAACTCCAGATCAATCGGACACCCCAACACGCGACAGTCACAGATATTGATGACTTCTTTCTGTCTCAGATCTATTAATCGCATAAGAATACCTCGAATCCGGAGGGATATGCTTTTTTAAAGTATATGATTGACAGTACTTATAAATGACTTTATACTGAAACCTATAGTGAACAGTTCAGCGAATGACAAGAAGTTATATAAAAAAGAAAAGCGGAGGAAGCCGGGGATGAGATGTCCGTATTGTAATCAGGATAATACAAGGGTAGTTGATTCAAGACCTGTTGAGGACAGTAATGCCATACGACGCAGACGTATGTGCGATTCGTGTCACAAACGCTTTACAACCTACGAAAAGGTTGAGACGATTCCATTGATTATAATTAAGAAGGATCAGAATCGGGAACAGTATGATCGTCAGAAAATTGAAGCTGGTGTCTTAAGAGCCTGCCACAAGCGTCCGATAGCAGTACAGCAGATTAAGGAGCTGGTGGACAGTGTGGAGACTGAGATCTTCAATCTGGAGGACCGGGAGATTGCAAGCACCGTCATTGGGGAACTGGTGATGAATCACCTGAAGGATCTGGATGCAGTTGCCTATGTCCGTTTTGCATCTATCTATCGAGAGTTTAAGGATGTGAATACTTTTATGGATGAGTTAAAAAAGATGCTGGGTTAGACCGGGGCAAGCGTATAGCTGGGAACTCCCTTTGATGTACCGTGACAGGATGATCAGAGGGAGTTCATGTTTTTTTTAGAATTGAAGCATAGGAATTATGAGAAAAAAGTGTTATAATTTTATCGAAGCGAAAAAATCGGCGAGATTTTCAGATCAGTATGGAAAGAATTACATCGGCAGTATTTCAGAAGCTTTGGAAAGAAATGGATGGGAGAATAACTTCATGGAGTGGAACAAAAAGACAGTACGCCAGATACAATTTCTGATTGTGTTCACAGTACTGGTAGTAGTGGTCTGTTTTAAATTCAATGTGATCTTAAAGGGCTTTATGTATATAATTGGTTTGCTGACACCCTTTATCATCGGCATGGCAATGGCTTTTGTGATAAATGTACTGATGAATTTTGTAGAGCGCAAAATCTTCGAGTCCGGGCCACTGAAGAATCGGAAGGCTCTTAAGAAACTGAAACGTCCGCTAAGTCTGGTTATTGCTATCTTTTTAATCATAGCAATTGTTGCCGTGGTCTGCCTGATTGTGATTCCTCAGCTGGCAGAGGCTGTGGCCAAACTGGCAATACAGGTGCAGGTTGTGATACCGAAAGTGCAGGAGTGGGCAGAAAAGATGCTCCGGAAGTATCCGGATGTTTTGAATCTGGTAGAACCGTATCTGAATATCCAGCCGGACTGGAATGCCCTGTTTGAGAAGGTTGGAGGATTTTTGACAACAGGAGTCTCAGCAATTGTGGGAAATACCTTCAGTGCCGCTACACAGATGGCAGGTGCAATCGTAAGCTATGTTTCAACAACGGTAATTGCATTTATCTTTGCCTGCTATATCCTGCTGCAGAAAGAAAAGCTGGGAAATCAGTGTGAAAAGGTTATGAAAGCATTCCTTCCAGTGAAAGCAGCTGAAAAGATTAAGGAAGTTGCCACTTTGGCGTATCGTATCTTTTCAGGCTTTATCACCGGACAGTGTCTGGAAGCCTGTATTCTTGGCAGCATTATATTCATTGTATTAAGTATTGGAAGATTCCCCTATGCCCTGCTGATTGCAGTTATGGTCGCTTTTTTCGCACTGATTCCGATCTTCGGCTCCGTGATATCCTGTTTGCTGGGAGCATTTTTGATCGTGACAGAAAGTCCTATGCGGGCATTGGTATTTGTCATCCTGTTCCTGGTTGTACAGCAGATAGAAGGAAATCTGATTTATCCCAAGGTAGTAGGAGGGTCTATCGGACTTCCAGCTATCTGGGTGCTGGTTGCAGTAACTATGGGCGGAAGTCTGATGGGAATTGTAGGTATGCTGCTCTTTATCCCTTTAACATCAGTGACTTACACACTGTTTCGGAAACTTGTTAACGAGAGATTACAGAATAAACATTAAACAGAAATAAGAAGGGAGTAACGCTTATGGCATTTAAGAATAAGGTAACACCGGAGATTGAGAAGCTGACAGAGTATTGCCAGGAACAGTCAAAGATGGATGTAGATCTTTACAAAAAGTATGATGTAAAAAGAGGTCTGCGTGATGTCAATGGAAATGGAGTCCTTGCGGGACTGACCCAGGTTTCCGAGATCGTATCCTTTAAGAATGTAGACGGAGAAAAGGTTCCCTGTGAGGGAGAACTTTATTACAGAGGTATCAATATTGAGGATTTGACCAGTGGGTTTTTGTCTGAGAAACGTATGGGATTTGAAGAAAGTGCATATCTTTTATTATTTGGATCACTTCCGGATCCGGCTGAACTGGAGCGCTTTAGAAATATATTAAGTACCCAGCGCGATCTTCCGAAAAACTTTGTTCGAGATGTCGTTATGAAGGCTCCCAGCAGGGATATGATGAATACCCTGTCCAGAAGTGTTCTGACACTTTATGCCTATGATCCTATGGCGGATGATATTTCTCTTCCCAATGTACTGCGCCAGTGTCTGAATCTGATTGCTGTATTCCCTATGTTGTCCGTATACGGATACCAGGCATATAATCACTATATTAAAGGAAAAAGTCTGTATATTCACAATCCGGAGAAAAAACTGTCCACGGCAGAAAACATCCTTTTGATGCTGCGTCCGGACAAAAAGTATACACCGCTGGAGGCAGAGATTCTAGACCTTGCTCTTGTGCTTCATATGGAGCATGGCGGTGGTAATAATTCCACTTTCACAACGCATGTTGTCTCTTCCTCTGGAACAGACACTTATTCTGCGGTTGCTGCAGCACTTGGCTCTTTGAAAGGACCAAAGCATGGCGGTGCCAATATTAAAGTTGTGAATATGTTCCAGGACATGAAGAAAAACGTGAAGGATTGGGAGGATGAGGAAGAGGTTGGTGCGTACTTAAGAAAGCTTCTGAACAAGGAGGCTTTTGACAGACGTGGACTGATCTATGGTATGGGACATGCTGTATATTCCATCTCAGATCCAAGAGCAAATATATTTAAGGGCTTTGTTGAGAAACTTGCCCATGAGAAAAAACGTGATAAAGATTATCGCCTGTATTCTCTTGTGGAGAGACTGGCACCCCAGATTATCTCAGATGAGCGTCACATCTACAAAGGTGTCAGCGCTAATGTAGATTTCTATAGTGGATTTGTCTACAGCATGCTGGATCTTCCCACAGAGCTTTATACTCCAATGTTTGCTATTGCCAGAATTGTAGGCTGGAGCGCACATCGTATGGAAGAGCTGATTAATACTGATAAGATTATTCGTCCTGCTTATAAGGCCGTAAAGGAACGCACGGATTATGTGCTTCTTGATGGAAGAAAGGCAAAAGACGAGGAAGCGTAAGGAAACTGATGATGAAACAAAGAGGGTTTTTTTCTGCATTTTATCCGGATGTCTGGATGGATTCCACCTATGACATTGACTTTGAAGAATTATACCGGCAGGGTTTTCGAGGGCTGATTTTTGATATTGATAACACGCTGGTGCCTCACGGGGCCCCGGCGGATACAAGAGCGAAAAAACTTTTTACACATCTGCGCAGCATAGGTTTTTCCTGCTGCCTGCTGTCCAATAATCAGATGCCCCGCGTAAAACCTTTTGCCGATGAAGTGCAGGCTTTTTTTATAGAAAATGCTCATAAGCCTTCCAGGAAAAATTATCTGGAGGCATGTAAGCGTATGGGGACGGCAAAAGAACATACGATGTTTATCGGAGATCAGCTTTTTACCGATGTATATGGGGCGAAACGCTGTGGAATGAGCAATATTCTGGTTAAGCCGATTCACCCGAAAGAAGAGATTCAGATTGTGTTAAAACGGAAGCTTGAGCGTATTGTTCTGTATTTTTATCAAAGACAGCAAAAAAACAGTTGAAAAATGAAGAAACTTATTATACAATATAAAATAGATTGCCTCGTGATAATCGCGGCAGTATGGAATTATACGGGGAACTTTAAGTTCCTATTGTATGTCAAGGAGGAATATCAGAATGGTATCAGCAGGAGATTTTAGAAACGGCGTTACACTTGAAATTGACGGAAATGTAGTACAGATTATTGAATTTCAGCATGTAAAGCCAGGAAAAGGCGCTGCATTTGTTAGAACAAAGCTTAAAAATGTAATCAATGGTGGTGTTGTAGAGAAGACTTTCCGTCCTACGGAGAAATTTCCACAGGCACGTATTGAGCGCGTAGATATGCAGTATCTGTACAGTGATGGTGATTTATATAACTTTATGAATGTTGAAAACTATGAGCAGATTGCTTTGAATGATGAGACAGTTGGAGATGCTCTGAAGTTTGTAAAAGAGAATGAGATGGTCAAGGTATGTTCTTATAATGGTAATGTATTCGCTATTGAGGCACCATTATTCGTAGAACTTCAGATTACTGAGACAGAGCCTGGATTCAAAGGTGATACAGCTCAGGGTGCTACAAAGCCTGCCACTGTTGAGACTGGTGCAGTTGTATATGTTCCGTTGTTTGTTAATGAGAACGATGTAATTAAGATTGACACACGTACAGGTGAATATCTGAGCCGTGTATAAGTAACAGTTTTAAGGTTTTATTATGTGCTTCATGTAATTATGATCCGGGCCGCTCATCCGGTCCGGAATTAATCTTTTATCTTTTATCTACAGTTTATGGTGCGTTCGCACAACAATTCCGATTGGTTTTAGCATTTATAATCCAGGAGAACCCGTCTGCTCTTATTTGATTATAAATGTTGAGATATAAAAAAATTGAAAAGGACGGATTGTCTATGAATTATGAGATGTTTCAACTGACACTTGCAGAGGAAGTACGCAGACTGATAGGAAAGCAGGATAAAGTTCAGATCCAGCAGGTCCAGAAAAATAATGGTATTGTGTTTCAGGCGATGAGTATATTGACCAACGGAGAGAAAATCTCACCAGTATTATATCTGGAAGGCTTTTATCAGAGATACCAGCAGGGGGTACCTATTGCGCATCTGGCAAAGCTGGTGCTGGCTCAGTATAGGGAGAACAAAAAAAACCAGAATCTGGATTTTACCTTTTTTAAGCATTACGAGAAGGTGAAGGATAACATATTCTGTAAAATTATTAACAGCGAGAAGAACAGAGCACTTCTGCAGAGTGTGCCCTGTCGGAAGATCCTGGATCTGGCCATCGTATGTTATTATCAGGTGGACCAAGCCCTGATGAAAGGGGCAGTGATACAGATTAACGATCAGCATATAGCAGTATGGGAGATATCGGAACAGGAGCTTTTGAATACTGCCATAGCAAACACGGTAAGGGAGAATCCTCTGGAGATCCAGAGTATGACAGAGATGCTGGACGAGATGCTTTCCCTGAAAGAAAAGGATGAGCTTGGGGATTTTGAAGAAATATGTGCCTCTCCCATGCCTATGTATATCATCACCAACCAGAGAAGGATGAATGGAGCCATATGTGCATTCCTTCCTGAGTATCTGGAAAAGGCAGCCAGGGTGATGCAGGGTGATTTTTATATTCTTCCCAGCAGCATTCACGAGTGTATTCTTGTGCCAGCCTTTGCAGCATTTTCCCCGAAAGAGCTGGGTGAGATGGTAAAAGATATTAATGATACGCAGATTGAACCACAGGAGGTTCTGTCAAATCATATCTATTGCTATCATACCGTATCAAAAACAGTAACAAGAGAAGCATAAGGACGCTCCAGAAGAAAAGCTGCAGGAAACTGCATTTCCTGCAGACTTTTTTCCTGAAATGCAGGGAAAAACTGGACAGTTAAATAATTGTATGTTATACTGTATCTCGTTCGATGGGTTTTGAAAAACCTGTGCGAGACGAGAGCATGCATCTGTAGCTCAGGGGATAGAGCAACGGTTTCCGGTACCGTGTGCCGGGGGTTCGAATCCCTCCAGATGCGGATTGATGAAACCGGATAAATATTTTATTTATCCGGCTTTTTCAGATGAAAGGCGGACAGACACGCAGGAAAAGGGAGATATCATAAATGAAAGATAAATTCAGAGAATGGCTTTCTGATAATTTACGTTATATATTGCTTGGTGTTGCGATACTCATAGTTCTTGTATTGGTTTTCTTTGGAGTGAGATTATTATCCGGGGTTATGGGTAATTCCGGGAAGAACCAAACCACAAGCAACAGTGTGAAAGTAGTTACTACAACTCCTACCGATACACCAGAGGCAACCGATACACCGGCTGCAGATACACCTCAGGCCACGGAAACACCGGTGCCTACCGAGGCAGCCCTTACAAAGGATAGTAATGCCGAGCTTCAGAACTTGTTTTCCAATTACTATACTTCTCTTGGAAACAAGGATATTCCGGCACTTAAAACCATGGTAGACAATCTTACCGAGGCTGATCAGGCACAGATAGAGAATGATACTTATATAGAGGGCTACAGCGATGTGGCAACCTATACCTTTGACGGACCAACCGATGGCACATATGTGGTCATTGCTTCCTATAACTGTAAGTATCGGGATATTGATACAAAGGCACCGGGACTGAATCAGATGTATGTATCCACGGATGCCAATGGAAAACTTGTGATTGCAGGGGGAACTGTTGACGAGGCGATATCCGCCTATATGACAGATATTACAAACAGAGAAGAAGTAAAGAAGCTGATTACAGACACGCAGAATGCTTATCAGGCTGCATTGGCTTCCGACGAAAAATTGAGTGCATTGATGGCCAGTGTTTCACAGTAAGAATTTAAACAGGGGATAACAGGGCGGGGCATGGATATGCTTTGGCTGCTGTGTCCCCTTTGAATTTCAGATGGAGAGATAAAATGATGCGTTTAAATAAATATTTGAGCAGCTGCGGTATCTGCTCCAGAAGAGAGGCAGATCGTCTGATTGAGGACGGGCGTGTTACCGTGGATGGACGTACCCCGGAGCTTGGACTTCAGCTGTCAGGGCAGGAACAGGTTTGCCTGGATGGGAAGCCTGTGCAGCCAGAGGCAGATCAAATCTATCTTGCGTACTATAAGCCAAGAGGAATCGTGTGTACGTTTGAAAAAAAAGAAAAACAGAATCTGCTTACGAATTTCTCCTATCCACGGCGTGTTACCTATGCCGGAAGACTTGATCGGGAATCCGAAGGACTTTTGATCCTCAGCAATGACGGGGATCATATGAATCGTATGATGCGTGCAAGAAATGCCCATGAGAAGGAATATGTGGTTACCATTGATCAAAAGGTGACAGAGGACTTTCTTGAGAAGCTGCAAAGAGGGGTATATCTGCCTGAGCTTGCAGTTACAACACGTCCCTGCCAGGTAAAGAAAAGCGGCAGATGTGAATTTCATATTGTCTTAACACAAGGACTCAATCGACAGATCCGGCGCATGTGTGAGGCGGAGGGAAGAAAGGTGCTCAGTCTGAAGCGTATCCGTGTTATGAATATTCGAATCGGAGATTTGAAACCCGGAGAATACCGGGATATCGAGGGAGAAGAGCTAAGGGAGCTTTTGAAAGCCCTGGAAGGTGAGCAGGACAAAAATCAGAAGTGCAAGACTTCTGATGAGCAGTAAGAAAAGACGTACTAGGTGCAGGAGGTGAGAAACAGACATGAATAAGGTGGATCGAATCAAAGAACTGGTGGCCAAGCTGAATGAAGCGAGACGCATGTATTATGCAGAGGACAGAGAGATTCTGAGCAATTTAGAGTATGATAAGTGGTATGATGAGCTGGAGGCTCTGGAGCGGGAGACAGGAATTACACTGGCAAATTCACCTACGCAGGAGGTGGGCTATGAAGCAGTGGAAGAACTTCCCAAGGAACAGCATCAAAGCCCCATGCTGTCGTTGGATAAAACAAAGGATGTGGAGGAGCTGCGTTCCTTTATCGGAGGACAAAAAGCACTTCTTTCCTGGAAGATGGATGGACTTACAATTGTGCTTACTTATGAGGGGGGTACACTTACAAAAGCGGTTACCAGAGGAAATGGTGTCATCGGTGAGGTAGTGACCAATAATGCCAGAGTATTTCAGAACATCCCGCTGCAGATTCCCTATGAGGGACGTCTGGTTCTTCGGGGAGAGGCCATCATTACCTACTCGGACTTTGAGAAAATCAATGAAGAGATTGAGAGTGTTGATGCCAAGTACAAGAATCCCAGAAATCTGTGCAGTGGATCGGTGCGTCAGCTGAATAATCAGATCACCAGAGATCGAAAAGTACGTTTCTTTGCATTTGCGCTGGTACAGGCAGAAGATGTCTCGTTTCATAATTCCCGGATGTGCCAGATGAACTGGCTGAGGGAACAGGGCTTTGATGTGGTCGAGAACAGAGAAGTAACAGCTGAAACATTGGATGAAGCCATGGATTATTTTTCAGAGCAGATTCAGCATAATGATTTTCCTTCAGACGGACTGGTTGCGCTCTATGATGATATTGCCTATGGTGACAGCCTGGGAACTACCGCCAAGTTTCCGCGAAATGCCTAT
The DNA here is from genome assembly GCA_028692395.1 of Lachnospiraceae bacterium. GTDB lineage: Bacteria > Bacillota > Clostridia > Lachnospirales > Lachnospiraceae > Novisyntrophococcus. Next base: position 51,521 of record JAQUXP010000006.1, on the reverse strand, counting down.
GCATTTAAGTGGGCAGATGAACTCAAGGAAACTGTTTTACGCCAGATCGAGTGGAGTCCTTCCCGTACCGGGCTGATTAATCCCGTGGCAATCTTCGATCCGGTAGAGCTGGAAGGAACAACAGTTTCCAGAGCCAGTGTCCACAACATCAGCATTATGAAGGAGCTGGCGTTAGGCGTCGGGGATCGGATTGTAGTATATAAGGCAAATATGATTATTCCGCAGGTTGCGGAAAACCTGACAGAAAGCGGAGTCAGGGATATTCCCTCCGTCTGTCCTGCATGCCAGGGAGCTACCCGCATCTCCAGTGTAAATGATGTAGAAACGTTATACTGTACTAATCCAGCCTGTCCGGCAAAACGGATGAAGTCCTTTACCTTATTCAGCAGCAGGGATGCGCTGAATATTGACGGCTTATCTGAGGCTACCCTGGAAAAATTCATGGCCCATGGTTTTATCCATGAATTCGCAGATCTGTTTCGCCTGGATCAGCATCAGGAAGCAATTAAAAATCTGGATGGGTTTGGAGAAAAATCATGGAATAAATTGTGGGACAGTATACAAAATGCCAGACATACCACGCTTTCCCGATTGATTTACGGACTGGGAATTCCCAATATTGGAGCCGCTAATGCAAAGATGATCTGCAGATATTTTCAGGATGATCTGGAGCAGATACGCTCAGCTGATGTGGAAACGCTCAGTGCGATTGATGGAATCGGAGAGGTGATTGCCAGCAGTTTTACAGATTTCTTTGGAAATGAAGAAAATAATAAAAGTCTGGAACACCTCCTGGAATATCTGCAGATTGAGAAAAAGGCCGGGCAGCAGGAACAAAGTCTTCAGAATAAAGTCTTTGTTATTACCGGAAGTCTGGAACAGTTTGACAACAGAAGTGCCATGAAAGAATATATTGAAGCCAGGGGAGGAAAAGTCACAGGAAGTGTGACAAAGAAGACGGATTATCTGATTAACAATGATACAGCCTCGGGGTCTTCAAAAAATAAAAAAGCAAAAGAACTTGGAGTTTCCATAATTTCAGAAGAGGATTTTCTGAAACTTACAGAGATAAGGTGAGATATATTGAACAAAAAAGATTTCAAATCCAAAATACAGGAAGAAGAAAAAAGCACAAACAGTAAGCTTATGAATACAGCAGAACGGATCCGGGGCTCGCTGTCAAAGATTGGTCGTTCGGGCAGCGGTGAACCTATTATTCTGCTGGAAAAAAGCAAAAAAGGTTTTGTACGGATGATATTCGGAAGAACGGGAATCGTCGTTTTACTGCTGCTGCTGCAAATCGGATTTTTGATGGGTGTTTTCCAGTTCCTGCGTCCTTATGTGGGACTTATCTTCGGTGGTAATGCAATCTTTTCTCTGATTGTGACAATTATCATAATTAACAGAGATGAGAATCCGGCTTTCCAGATCGCCTGGCTGATCCCCGTTATGCTGGTTCCGGTATTCGGCGGACTTCTGTATGTATGGGTACAGAGTGAGTGGGGACACAGACTGTTAAATAAAAGACTGATGAATCTGATTGAGGAAACAAGGAGCTATGCAGTTCAGCATAAACATGTGGTGGCAGAGCTGATTGAAGATAATCCTGCTGAGGCCAGACTGGCCCAGTACGCTTTTAGCAAGGGAGATTTTCCGATTTATGACCATTCAGAGGTAAAGTATTTTCCGGTAGGCGAAGATAAGTTTGCAGAACTGCTTGTTCAGCTGGAAAAGGCCCGGCAATTTATCTTCCTGGAATATTTTATCGTAGACGAGGGCTATATGTGGGGGCGTGTGCTGGAGGTTTTGCAGCGAAAGGCGAGGGAAGGCGTTGAGATCCGCATGATCTATGACGGCACCTGCACAGTAACGCTGCTTCCCCATAACTATCCGGAAAAGCTTCGGGAGCTTGGAATCAACTGCAAGGTATTCTCTCCCATCCGTCCGGCACTTACAACGACTCAGAATAACCGGGACCATAGAAAAATTCTTGTTATTGATGGGCAGGTGGCATTTACCGGAGGGGTAAATCTTGCCGATGAATATATTAATCTGAAGAAACGATTCGGACACTGGAAGGATACCGCAGTTATGATACAAGGTGAGGCGGTACGAAGCTTTACCATGATGTTTCTTCAGATGTGGAACATACAGGAGAGGAAGGAAGACTACGCAAAATATCTGGACATACCGGTCTTAACCTCCAATCCTGAGGTAAAGGGGTATGTACTTCCTTATGGAGACAGTCCACTGGATGATGAAAATCTTGCTGAAAATATTTATCTGGATATCATCAACCGGGCAGTTGATTATGTTCACATTATGACACCTTATCTGATTCTGGATCATGAGATGGTTAATGCACTGACCTTCGCAGCAAAACGAGGGGTTGATGTGGCGATTATTATGCCTCATATTCCGGATAAGTCCTATGCCTTTGCCCTTGCCAAAACCTATTATCCTGCCCTGATTAAGTGTGGGGTAAAGATCTATGAATACACACCTGGATTTGTACATGCCAAGGTTTTTGTCAGCGATGATATCCGTGCAGTGGTGGGTACCATTAATCTTGACTACAGAAGCCTGTATCTGCATTTCGAGTGTGCGGCATATATGTACCGTGTTGAGGAAATTACCAGGATTGAAGAGGATGTGCAGAATACCCTTAAGAAATGTCAGAGAATTACCATGTATGACTGTCGGCATGAAAAGTGGTATTTTAAAATCATGGGACAGGGACTGCGTCTGTTTGCCCCGCTGATGTAAGGATAAGAAGCCTAAAAAGAGAAGGGAGATATTACAATGCCTATTAAGATACAAAGTGATTTGCCAGCGAAGGAGATACTGGAGAAAGAAAATATATTCGTCATGGACGAGACACGCGCCATGCATCAGGATATTCGTCCCGTCAAGATATTGATATTGAATCTGATGCCGCTGAAGGAAGAGACGGAGCTTCAGCTTCTGCGATCGCTGTCTAATACACCACTTCAGATTGATATCAGCTTTATGGCTATGTCCAGCCATGAATCGAAGAATACAACAGCGAACCACCTGAATAAGTTCTATGAATCATTTGCAGATGTGAAGGATAATTATTACGATGGAATGATCATAACAGGGGCGCCGGTGGAGCAGCTGGAATACGAAGAGGTAGATTACTGGGAAGAACTGGTTTCTGTGATGGATTGGACCAAACAGCATGTTACATCCACAATCTTTCTGTGCTGGGCAGCTCAGGCAGGTCTTTATCATTTTTATGGACTGCAAAAGCGTATGCTTCCGAAGAAAATGTTCGGATTATTCTGGCACAAGGTGAAGAACCGTAAGATTCCACTTGTTCGAGGTTTTGATGATGTATTTCTTGCACCTCATTCCCGCCATACGGAGGTACCCATCGAGGAGATCCGTAAATGTCCGGATCTCACAATTCTTGCAGAGTCAGATGAGGCAGGATTCTATCTGGGTATGGCAGATGAGGGAAGAAGAATCTTTGTTATGGGTCACCCGGAATATGATCGGATTACACTGGATGGAGAATATAAGCGAGATCAAAAGAAGGGACTGGACATAGAAATACCTGCGAATTACTACAGGGGAGACGATCCGTCGAAAAAACCTTACCTGATGTGGCGTTCTCATGCCAATAATATGTATACCAACTGGCTGAACTACTATGTATACCAGCTAACCCCTTATGCGCTGGCAGGAACCCCGGGGAATATAGAAGAGTAGAAAATATCGCACCAGGAGCCTTTGCTTTTACAGCTCCAGGTGCGATATTTTTTTAGGAATACTTTCGGATCATGGTGTCTAGATAACTGTTGGTTTCTTCCTGTGTACAGACAAAATTGGCGTCCTCCAGATGAAACAGAAGTTCGTTCAACGACTGCAGCAGAGTTTTCTCCTGGAGGGAAAGATAAACCAGTTGATTATCAGAATCACGGAAAAAAACAGTTCCTTTCTGTTTAGTGGTATAGACGAACATGCTCAGAGGAATCTGGGCCAGATCACCTTTTAGCAGGCGGACATTTGACTGACAGCAGTAGTTTCTGAAGGATTTCAGCAATGGAAGACGATCTTCCGGATGAATTGTCTGATACAATTCATCCGGGTAGGATAACACACGTCCAGTATTCATAAAAAACCGCAGACCAGAATCACTGAAGGTTCTTATGCGCACTGGAATATTGTCTGCCATTTGAATATGCTTTAGAATCTGCGTACGCAGACTGTCATTGTCAGTGGACTCTGACAAAATAGAGGAAATTTCCGCAGGAACAAGCAGCACCTTGTCCAGTAATTCCGGAGAGATACATAAAAGCAGACAGGGGATACTTTCCAGAGATAGTTCCAGGGTCTGCTGGACAAGCTGCATGTAGTGGACTGCATCCAGGCGAATCTTATGAAACAACAGTGTTGTCTGTAGGAGCTGCTTTTCATAGAAGCTGGAGTATAGCTGGTGGATGTCCTGCTGGTGGCAGAGGATACCCTGGGTAATATCGGAAGAACAGGTCAGTATGTATTCATCTGTGATCACCATATAAGAAAAAAGCTGAATATTTTTATAATGGGAATCTACATTGTCGTAGAAAAAGCGTGGTTCATACTGACAGGAACAGCCAAATAAAGGCATGATTTTCTCAAACATAGAGATATTGTACAGTATCTCACCCTTACCACTGGGTTCTTCACCGGTATTGAGGCAGATGATCTGCGTGATAGAGAGTCCGGAGTTCAAGTGGGAAAGAGACTGTAACAGCGACATCAGATAATTCCAATCCGGCTGCGCCAGGATCTTGATGGAGGCTGACGGTTTTGCGATGGCCTGATTGCACATCAGGGATAGCATCTGATGAATCTGTGATGTACCAAACAAGGGAATAATCCCGGAAGGAAGATCCATCGTCACAGGCGAAGAAGCGTGGGAAGAAATCTCCGGGATGTAGTCAAAGGGCGGGGCAGAAAAACTGTTTAGCAGGAAATGCAGAGCGCTTTTTCTCTGGTAGTAAACATCGATCCCAATCAGAGCAATTCGGTACGCTTCCATAAATTCTGCCCTTTCGGAGGGAGTGAGAGCCAGATATTCTGAGATTTTAACTGCTGTCTCATGAGAGGAAGGCGTGCGTTTCCCATTGATAATCTTATAGAGATTTGCCCGATCAATCTGAAGATGCTGGGACATAGCAGAAACCACAATCTTTTTTTGCTGTATATAATTCTTAAGTAGATCTGAAAAAGTTTTCATTACATTACCTCACTATTTTTTAGATTTCTGTCTTATATTCTGACAATCCGTGCGGAAAATGCATAGAACGTCCACGGAATGAATCATATGTGCATATCTATCATATACCACTCGGTAAAGAAAATCAAGAAAGTATGACCACAAATCGTGACACATCTGGTTAATTGTTTTTGCGAATGATATTATGGGCACAGAAAGATATCATGTTGCGATATCACAAAAGAAAAATAGAGGGGAATGACATAGATGCAGGTTCTGATTTGTGATTCCGATAAAGAATTTGCTTATCGGATAATAAAAGAGATGAGCAGTAAGGGTCAGGATGTTTTTGAATTTCACTATGTAAGTGACGGCAATTCTTTTTTAGATTTTGTAATGAGAAATAATAATCCATATCTTATCTTTATGGATGTTGTGTCAGGAGCATCTGAACGGGCATCTAATGGAATTGAATTAATTATAAAAAGTAATCCTTTTATCCGCAAGAGTTTGATTGTATTCCTTTCGGAGAATAGTGAGTATGTTACTGATGTCTACGAGACACCACATCTGGCTTTTATATTAAAGAAGGACATGAAAGCCAGATGCAGCTGGCTGCTTGGAAAGATAAAGAAGCTGAAAGAACAGAAAAGTCTTCTTTTTCTTGAAGCAGGAAAGAAAAAGACCATGATTCCCACAGAACAGATCTTATTTTTGGAACGGGAACGAAGATCAACCTATATTTATACTACGGATGGAATTTTCCGCTCGGCATCAAAGTTGAGTGAACTGCAGGAACAGCTTGATGAAAAGATGTTTGTGCGGTGTCATAACAGCTATATCGTCAATCTGGATTATGTGATGATCTATCACCGGACAGAGTTTATCTTTAATGAGGATAAAAAAATACCAATCAGTAGAAGTCATCAGAAGGATATGAAACAGATTTTAGATAACTGGATGAGAGAAAGAAAGATTATGTAAAAAAATAAAAAATCATATTGAATTGTAACTTGTTCTATGATATGATACTTTTCGTGTCCGTCAAGAACGGACGAATGTACTCTGGAGAGTCTCATGGAACGAGCGCCGAAGGTGTAAGGCAGCCAAATAACAGCTGCTGATCTCTCAGGCAAAAGGACAGAGCTACCGATTTATAATCGGTCAGTATGGTTCAACTCTTCGGAGAGCTGATGATCAGTCAGCTCTCTTTGTGCGTTTTAAGTATTATTTTACGAAAGAGGGAGAGAAAACTATGTTACAGTGGATTAACAAAATTTTAGAAGCAATTGATAACTTCGTCTGGGGTGTTCCTCTGATTGTGCTGATCTTATTCGTGGGTATTTTCCTGACGATCCGCCTTCGGGGACTGCAGATTCGAAAACTCGGAACTGCGCTTAAGTTCATGGTGAAGAATGAAGAGGGTGGTAAAGGGGAAGTATCCAGTTTTGGAGCACTTTGCACAGCGCTTTCTGCAACCATCGGTACAGGAAATATCGTAGGTGTTGCCACCGCACTGGTAGCCGGAGGACCGGGAGCACTTTTCTGGATGGAAATTGCTGCATTTTTTGGTATGGCGACAAAGTATGCAGAAGGACTTCTTGCAATTAAATACAGAACCATAGACAGTGATGGTCATGTACTTGGCGGTCCCTTCTATTATATCGAAAATGGTATGGGAAAACAGTGGATCTGGCTTGCAAAGATCTTTGCTTTCTTTGGCGTGGGAGTTGGACTGTTTGGTATCGGAACATTTACGCAGGTCAATGGTATTACCTCAGCGGCAAATAACTTCTTTGATCCGAACAATGCACATATGGTCAATATTCTGGGACGTCCCTATTCTATCAGTGTTGTAATTGCAGGTTTTGTAGTAGCTTGTTTTGCAGCCCTGGTTATCATCGGAGGACTGAAAAGAATTGCAAGAGTTTCTGAGATTATCGTGCCTTTTATGGCGGTGATTTATATTGCCGTATGTCTGATTATCCTGGTATTGAATGTCACAAAGATTCCTTCTGCTATAGTTGAGATTGTACAGAGCGCATTTGGACTTCGTGCAGCGGCAGGCGGAGCTTTGGGAGCGATCATCGTTGCCATGCAAAAGGGTATCGCTCGTGGTATCTTCTCCAATGAAGCCGGACTTGGATCAGCACCAATCGCAGCAGCCGCAGCCAAAACCCATGAGCCTGTAAGACAGGGTCTTGTATCCATGACAGGTACTTTTATTGATACCATCGTGGTATGTACCATGACAGGTCTGGCTATCGTAATTACCGGAACCTGGAATATCGGCCTCGAAGGTGTAGCCGTTACAACAAAAGCATTTCAGATGGGTCTGCCTTTCCCGGAACAGGTAAGTGCCTTTATATTGATGATGTGTCTGATATTCTTTGCATTTACCACAATTCTGGGCTGGGATTATTACAGTGAACGCTGCCTGGAATATCTGACGAATCGAAATCAGAAGGCAGTAAAGGTTTACCGCTGGATCTATATACTGGCAATCTTCATCGGACCTTTTATGACAGTTTCCGCCGTATGGGTCATTGCAGATATTTTCAATGCCCTGATGGCAATTCCCAACCTGATCGCACTTTTGACCTTAAGCGGTGTGATTGTGGCAGAGACCAAGAGCTATTTGAAGAAAACATCCGCTTGACAGAGTCTGTCCTCCTGAACTATAATATTATAGATAAAAGGGAGTAGCTGCCATTGACTGACAGATGGATTTTCATGCGACAGAACCGATGACTTTAGTCATCCGCAGGAAGTTGAAATAGCAAGACTTTTATTGTAGTGAACAGCTGCAATAAAAGTCTTTTTTGTTCAGAAATCAGGCAGAAAAAAAAGGAGGAAAATCTTTATGGAGTTTTTGTTGGATGGGTTGAAAGCACTTACGTGGCAGCAGGTTGTCATGTACGCAGTGGGTATTGCACTGATTTGGCTGGCAATCAAAAAGGAGTATGAACCATCTCTTTTGCTTCCTATGGGTTTTGGAGCAATTCTGGTGAATCTTCCCCTTTCTGGTGTGCTGGATCAGACACTTCAAGGTGGTATTGCATCAAATGGTATTATTGAATGGCTGTTTCACGTAGGTATCGAAGCCTCAGAAGCAATGCCAATTCTGTTATTCATCGGTATCGGAGCTATGATTGACTTTGGACCGCTGTTATCCAATCCACTGATGTTCCTGTTTGGAGCAGGTGCTCAGTTTGGTATCTTTGCAGCGATTCTTCTGGCAGCAGCTCTTGGCTTCAGCCTGCAGGATGCGGCTTCTATCGGTATTATCGGAGCGGCTGACGGACCGACCTCTATCCTGGTTTCACAGATTATGAATTCCAAGTATATAGGCGCAATTGCGGTGGCGGCGTACTCTTATATGGCACTGGTGCCAATTGTACAGCCCTTTGCCATCCGCCTTGTCACAACCTCAAAGGAAAGAAAAATTCATATGGAGTATAATCCTTCCTCGGTATCAAAATCCATGCGAATTGCATTTCCAATTGTGGTTACGATTATTGTAGGCTTTGTGGCACCCCAGTCTGTGGCACTGGTTGGATTCCTGATGTTTGGTAACCTGATCCGTGAGTGTGGAGTGTTGGGAACCATGTCAGATACTGCACAGAATAATCTGGCCAACTTGATTACGCTTCTGCTTGGAATCACCATTTCCTTCAGTATGCGTGCAGAACAGTTCGTAACAGTGGAGACACTTATGATTATGGCTATCGGTCTTTTCGCATTTGTGATGGATACCATCGGTGGCGTGCTGCTGGCTAAATTTATGAATCTGTTCCTGAAGAAGAAGATCAATCCCATGGTGGGTGGTGCAGGCATCTCAGCATTTCCCATGTCATCCCGTGTTGTTCAGAAGATGGCCATGGAAGAGGATCCCACGAATATTATCCTGATGCATGCAGCAGGAGCTAATGTATCAGGACAGATCGCATCGGTAATTGCCGGTGGTATGGTAATCAATCTTGTTACCAAGTTCTTAGCGTAAAGGAGGACAGCCAGAATGAATATGGAAAATGTTTTTGCAGCTTTAAGTATCATGTGGAAGGGAATGGGCGGTATCTTTGTCACCATTCTGATTATTATGATTTCAGTATGGATTATGGGAAAAATTGGATCAAAAAAATAGGATCCCATAGTCAAAGACGTTGATTTTCAGTAATATATGATTTATAATGAGGACTGGAGCGTCAGAAGAGGCGCTCTGGTTCATTTTATTTCATCATAAAAAACTTGTAACTGATCAGGTACTAAGCAGTTACAGGCTTTTCAAATCAAACAGAAGCAGGAGAATGATAATGACAAACGTAAAGACAAGATTTGCACCCAGTCCAACCGGAAGAATGCACGTGGGGAATTTAAGAACGGCATTATATGCATATTTGATTGCGAAACATGAAGACGGAAGCTTTATGCTGCGTATTGAAGATACAGATCAGGAACGTTTTATGGAAGGTGCTCTTGAGATTATCTATCATACGCTGGAAGAAACCGGACTTGTCCATGACGAAGGACCGGATAAGGATGGGGGCGTAGGACCTTACGTGCAAAGTGAACGTAATGCTCAGGGCCTTTATCTGAAATATGCGAAGCAGCTGATCGAGCAGGGTGATGCCTATTACTGTTTCTGTGATAAAGAACGACTGGAATCTCTTCGGGTCGTAGTGGGTGGAAAAGAGATCCACATGTATGACAAACATTGTCTGCATCTGTCGAAAGAAGAGATTCAGGCTAATCTGGAGGCTGGAAAGCCTTATGTGATTCGTATTAATATGCCTACCGAGGGAACGACAACCTTCCGAGATGAAATCTATGGCAATATCACTGTGGATAATGCAGAACTGGATGACATGATTCTGATTAAGTCTGACGGCTTCCCAACCTACAACTTTGCCAATGTGATCGATGATCATCTTATGGGAATTACCCATGTGGTAAGAGGAAATGAATATCTTTCTTCTGCTCCGAAGTATAACCGTCTCTATGAGGCGTTTGGCTGGGAGGTTCCAACCTATGTTCACTGTCCACTGATTACAAATGAAGAACATCAGAAGCTTTCTAAGCGCTGCGGACATTCTTCTTATGAAGACCTGATCGAGCAGGGATTTCTTACGGAAGCAATTGTAAACTTTGTTGCGCTGCTTGGATGGAGCCCGGTGGATGATCAGGAGATCTTCTCCTTGGAAGAGCTGGTGAAGGCTTTTGATTACCGTCGAATGAGTAAATCTCCTGCAGTCTTTGACATGACAAAGCTTCGCTGGATGAATGGCGAATATATTAAGGCCATGGACTTTGATGCATTTATGGAGCGGGCACTACCCTATCTGAAGAATAGTTTGCCGGAAACCTATGATCTGAACAAGATCGGAGCCATGGTAAAGACAAGAATTGAAGTATTTCCGGATATTCCGGAGCTTGTGGACTTTTTTGCGGCGGTACCGGAGTATGACAGTGCGATGTATACGCATAAAAAGATGAAAACCAATGAGGAAACTTCTCTTGCAGTGTTAAAGGAGATTCTTCCGATTCTTTCATCCCAGGAGGATTACAGCAATGACGCACTTTTTGAAACAATTGGGGCCTACGTAAAGGAAAAGGGCTGTAAGATGGGATATGTGATGTGGCCGATTCGTACCGCTGTTTCCGGAAAGCAGATGACACCTGCAGGTGCCACTGAGATTATGGAGATCATCGGAAAAGAAGAGTCTATCGCCCGTGTAAAAGCAGCAATTGAAAAGTTGAGTAAATAATTGATGAATTTGAATGAAGCGCAGAAAAAGGCAGTGATACATGACAAGGGACCCATGCTGGTTCTTGCCGGACCAGGTTCCGGCAAGACCAGTGTAGTTACAGGAAGAGTCTGCCATCTGATCAAAAAAGGTGTTCCGGCATCATCTATCATGGTTGTGACCTTTACCAGGGCCGCAGCCAATGAGATGAGGGAACGCTTTTTGCGTATGATGAAGCTCGAGACCTCTCAGGTTACCTTTGGAACCTTCCATGGTGTCTTTTATGGTATTCTAAGGCATACTTATCGCCTTTCCGGATCAAATATTATCAGTGATGGACAGAAAAACAAGCTGCTGTCGGAGCTGATCTCGGAATTTTACCCGGAAGGGCTGGAGGAGACTGATATGTTTTTACAGCTGTCCAGGGAGATCAGTACCTTAAAGGGCAACCGGATGGATCCTGCTAACTATTATTCTGCCTGTATGCCAGAGGAAAAATTTCGTCGTATCTATGAGGCATATCAGGGATGGATGAAGGAAAACCGGAAGCTGGATTTCGATGATATTATGGTATATACCTGGAAGCTGTTTCAGGAGAAGCCACAGGTATTGACCATGTGGCAGAAGCAGTTTGTATATTTCCTGATTGATGAGTTTCAGGATATTAATCCGATTCAGTATGATATTATGAAAATGCTGGCAAAGCCTCAGGATAATCTCTTTATCGTGGGGGATGATGATCAGTCCATCTATCATTTTCGCGGAGCTAATCCCGAGTTAATGATGAAATTCCAGAAAGACTACCCCCAGGCACAGGAAGTAACCCTGGATGTAAACTATCGTTCCGGCAGAATAATAGTTGAAAAAGCGGGAAAGCTGATAAAGGAAAATAAAAACCGTTTTTCCAAAAGTATTCATGCTGCCTCCGGCGAAGGGGAAGCGATCGATATCAGCTGCTTTTCCGACCAGGAGGAAGAGGTGCAGCATTGTCTGGAACAGATTCAGGAATATCTGAAAGAAGGACATAGCTACGCAGAGGTGGCAATTCTCTTTCGTACGAATACCGGAAGTCAAAAGCTGGTAGAGCAGTTGATGGCGTGGAATCTTCCCTTCCAGGTGAGAGATGATCTGCCAAATCTTTATGATCACTGGATTGCTTCGAATATTATCACTTATATGAGACTGGTTCTGGGAAGCAGAAAGCGAAGTGATTTTCTCCAGATCATCAATCGGCCAAACCGCTTTATCTCCCGGGAAGCACTTTACGATTCAGAAGTAGTGTTTGAGACATTATATCAGTTTTATGAGGAAAAACAGTGGATGTGTGAGCGGGTGGAAAAGCTGGAGCACGATCTCAAAGTAATGAAGAATATGACACCCTTCGGGGCGGTGAATTATATTCGATATGGAATCGGTTATGAAGCTTACCTGAAGGAATATGCTCAATATCGGCACATAAAGCAGGAATCACTGCTGGAGCTGCTGGATGAACTGCAGGATACTGCCCGTGGATTTGATACAATAGAGGAATGGTTTGCTCATATAGAACGCTATCGTCTTGAGATGAAGCAGCAGTATCAAAGAAAAAGAAAAAATGAGAATCGGATTACCGTGTCTACTCTGCACAGCGCCAAGGGTCTGGAATTCGACAATGTCTATATTCTGGATGTAAATGAAGGGGTAATCCCCTATCATAAGGCGGTTCTGGAAGCAGAGATAGAAGAAGAACGCCGGCTCTTTTATGTGGGAATGACTCGGGCCAGGACCAGACTGCATCTGTATTCAGTCCGGGAACGCCTTGGTAAAAAGATAGAGCCTTCCCCTTTCCTGGATGAAATTCAGGGACATACAGACTGTTGATATACGCATATATAAGAGGAGACGAAGATGAGAATACTTTTTTATGACACGAAAACCTACGATAAAGAATCATTTACAGAGACACGGGAAAAGATGGAGCGTAAAGCAGAGCTTCAGATTGACTATCTCAAGACAGATCTTGCGCCTGCTACGGCACAGCTTGCAAAAGGCTATGATGCAGTGTGTGCTTTTGTCAACTCCGATGTATCCGGTGTAACAGTGAGAAGGCTGGCGGAAAATGGTGTAAAAAGAATCCTCATGCGTTCTGCAGGTTTTAATAATGTGGATCTGGAGGAGGCAAAAAGCTGCGGAATTCACGTATACCGCGTTCCAGGTTATTCGCCGGAGGCTGTCGCAGAGCATGCCATGGCACTGGCACTGGGGGTGAATCGCCATCTGCATAAGGCTTATGTAAAGGTCCGGGAAAATGACTTCAGCTTAAGCGGATTGATGGGGATAGATCTTCATGGAAAGACGGCGGGTATTGTGGGAACCGGAAAAATCGGAGCAGCTATGGCACGGATCTGTTACGGATTTGGTATGAAGGTACTGGCTTATGATCTGTATCAGAATCCGATGCTGGAGGGGATGGTTTCTTACGTAGACTTTGAGACCCTGCTGGCTTCCAGTGATCTGATCTCTTTACATTGTCCTCTTTTGGATGACACTTATCATTTGATTCGCAAGGAAACCATAGATCAGATGAAGGAGGGAGTAATCTTTGTGAACACCTCCAGAGGCGCACTGGTGGATACGGAAGATCTGATTGAGGGAATTCGGGCGAGAAAGTTTTTCGGAGTTGCTCTGGATGTCTATGAGGAGGAAACGCCCAATGTTTTTGAGGATCGTTCGGAGGACATTATGGAGCACTCGGTAACGGCACGGCTGTTATCCTTCCCCAACGTAATCATTACTTCCCATCAGGGCTTTTTCACCAAGGAAGCCCTGGATGCTATTGCTGCTGTAACCTTGGACAATGCACTTGCAGATGTCACGGAGGAGCTGCCTTCTAAGATCTGCTGACAGGAAGCGTCCCGTTCTTTTACTTTACCGATTGTAAGTTATGGTGTATGATAGAGGTAGAGCGAATGGAGGAAACACCAGTGACCTGTCAGGAAATTACAAAGATGGTATCCCGTTATATCGATAACCAGTTAAACGATAAAGAAATGGAATCATTTATTCAGCATGTGCGAAGCTGTCCATCCTGTTATGAGGAGTTGGAGACATACTTTATCATCAGTCTTGCAACCCGTGTACTGGATGACAGCAGCGCTGCGAATTATAATATTAAGGCACTTCTGGAGCAAAACCTGAAAGAGAATGAAAAAAGGCTGAGACACAGAAAAATCCGATTCTGGCTCTGCCTGTTTTTGATTCTTATTTTTCTTGTTCTGGATGTTTTGCTGACATTGCACTGGCTGGGCATTCTGCCATTTCCCTTTGCATTTTAAAAATAATCGGTAACGAAAGGGCTATGCATGAGAGAAAAGATAGTATTAATTGACGGACACAGCATCCTGAACCGGGCATTTTATGGACTGCCGGATCTGACGAATTCAGAAGGGCTTCATACCAATGCAGTTTATGGATTTTTGAATATTTTATTTAAAATTCTGGAAGAGGAAAAGCCACAGTATCTGACCGTGGCTTTTGATTTACACGGACCTACCTTTCGTCATGTGAGATATGAGGCATATAAAGGAACAAGAAAAGCTATGCCGGCGGAGCTTCGCCAGCAAGTGCCTCTGATCCAGGAGGTTCTTCGTGCTATGCATGTGACACTGGTGACCCTGGAGGGGTATGAAGCCGATGATATCCTGGGAACTATCGCTCGCAGCAGTGAGCAGAAGGGACTGGAGGTAACTATTGTATCCGGTGACCGTGATCTTTTACAGCTTGCCACAGACCAGGTACAGATTCGTATTCCAAAGACCCGTATGGGGCAGACTACCGTGGAGAATTACCGGAGAGCGGATGTAGTGGAGAAATATCAGCTTTTACCATCGCAGTTTATCGAGCTGAAGGCACTAATGGGGGATACTGCGGATAATATTCCGGGAATTCCCGGAGTGGGAGAAAAGACTGCTACGAAGATCCTGCTTCAGTATGAGAATATTGAAAATGCTTATGCTCACGTAGATGAGATGAAGCCAAATAAAGCGCAGCAGTCACTGAGAGAGCATTATGATCTTGCAAAACTTAGTAAGGAGCTGGCTACCATCTGTGTCGATGCCCCTGTTACCTTTGAACTTTCGGATGCCAGATATGAGAATCTTTATACTCCTGAGGCCTATGAGATTTTCCGGAGACTGGATTTTAAGAATCTGCTGCTGCGTTTTGAGGAGGCTGATACCCCACAGAAGGAGCAGCTGAAGATCAGAGAGCTGTCATGGAAGGAAGCACTGGGGGAGCTGAACAGGGATGAGAAAAAGATAACCTATGCAGGCGTGGCACTACTGATGGAAGAGTCGAAGGTCCGGGGATTTGGCGCAGCATTTTCCAGAGAAGAGATTATCTATGTGCCTGTGACATCAGAAGAGGATCTGAGCATGCTCGCGGAATATTTAAATCAGATGTTTCAGCGAACGGAGCAGATCTGCCTTTCTGATATCAAGCAGTTCCTACCCTTTATGAACAGACCGGATCAAAAGAGAATCTTTGATGTGAAACTGGCCGCCTATCTGATTAATCCGCTGAAATCACGTTATACCTATGATGATATTGCAAAGGAGTTCGCAGATGAAGTGCTTCCATCTACAGAGGAGCTGTTTGGAAGCAGTAAGGTGCCAAGGTTTGATAAAGCGGATCCAGGATTGCTTTCTGATATGTGCGGTTATACCGCCTATAGCTGTCTGTGTTCCCAGGAAAATCTGAAAGAAAAGCTTGCGACAACCGGGATGTGGAAGCTCTATGAAGAGATCGAGGTTCCACTGGCATACACGCTGTATGATATGGAGTGCGCCGGGATTCAGGCAGAGGCGAAGGAACTTCAGGAATATGGTGACAGACTGAAGGTGCGTATCGGTGAGCTGGAACGTACGATCTATGAGAAAGCAGGAGAAGAGTTCAATATTAATTCACCCAAACAGATGGGGGTTGTGTTGTTTGAGAAACTGAAGCTGCCAGGCGCCAAGAAGACGAAAAGCGGTTATTCCACGGCGGCGGATGTTCTGGATAAGCTTGCACCGGATTACCCCATCGTAGCAGAGATTCTGGAGTACCGACAGCTGTCAAAGCTGAAATCCACTTATGCAGATGGGCTTGCTGCTTTTATTGGTGAGGATGGAAGAATCCATTCCAGATTCCATCAGACGATTACGGCTACAGGAAGAATTAGCAGTACAGAACCGAATCTGCAGAATATCCCGATTCGTATGGAGCTTGGGCGGATGATCCGGAAGGTATTTACGGCAAAAGAAGGCTGTGTGTTTATCGATGCGGATTATTCTCAGATTGAACTGCGTGTGCTTGCTCATCTCTCAGGGGATGAAAGGCTGATACAGGCTTATCGGGAGGCCAGAGATATTCACCGAATTACTGCCTCTCAGGTATTTCATATTCCCTTTGACGAGGTGACACCTCTCCAGAGAAGAAATGCAAAGGCAGTTAACTTTGGAATCGTATATGGAATCAGCTCCTTTGGACTGAGCCAGGATCTTAGTATTACCAGGAAGGAAGCAGCAGATTACATTCAGAATTATTTTGAAACCTATCCGAGAATTAAGGAGTTTCTGGATGATTCTGTGGAACAGGCAAAAAAGGACGGATATGTTACTACCATGTTCGGAAGAAGAAGACCGGTACCGGAGTTAAAATCCAGTAATTTTATGCAGCGTTCCTTCGGGGAGAGGGTTGCCATGAACTCTCCAATTCAGGGTACTGCAGCAGATATTATCAAGATCGCCATGATCCGTGTGGATGAGAGACTTCGCAGGGAATGCAGCAGAGCAAAGCTGATTCTTCAGGTTCACGATGAACTTCTGATTGAAGCACCAAAAGAGGATACCCAGCTGGTTTGCAGACTGTTGGAGGAAGAGATGAAAGGTGCAGCAGATCTTGCAGTAGCTTTGGAAGTTGATATGCATACTGGTGAAAACTGGTATGACGCCAAGTAGAAAGGCAGGTACGAAGGATGAAAATTATAGGAATTACCGGAGGGGTAGGATCAGGGAAGACAGAGGTACTGGAATACCTTGCAAGAAATTACGAATGCACTGTGATACAGGCAGATGAGGCAGCACATCTTTTGATGAAACCGGGAAAGGCATGCTATCCGAAGGTGGTTGCGCTGCTGGGACCGGGGTTTGTGGATGAAGAGGGAGAGCTTAATCGTCCAAAGGTGTCTTCTGTTGTATTTCGTGATCCAGGTTTGAGAGAGAAAATCAATGGGATCGTTCATCCGGCCGTGAAGGAATACATTACCAAACAGATAAAAAACGAAGAAAAAGAAGGGACTCCTTACTTTTTTATCGAGGCTGCTTTATTAATTGAAGATAAATATGATGAAATTTGTGACGAGTTGTGGTATATTTATGCAGATGAGCAGGTACGCAGGGAACGTTTGATGGAATCCAGGGAGTACACTGCGCATAAAATAGACGAGATTATCGCCAGCCAGCTTTCGGAGGATGAATTCGAAGAACACTGTAATTTTACCATAGATAATAGCGGAGAGCTGGAAGAGATGATCAGACAGATAGATCAAAGGATGAATTTTTATGAAACTATGTAGTATCGCCAGCGGAAGCAGCGGAAACTGTATCTTTGCCGGGAGTGAGGAAAGCAGTATTCTGATCGATGCCGGAATCAGTGGAAAACGTGTGGAACAGGGATTGAACAGTATCGGTTACACCGGAAAAGATCTGGATGCCATATTGATTACCCATGAACATTCCGATCATATTAAGGGAGTTGGGGTGCTTGCGCGAAAGCTGCAGGTGCCGATTTATGCAACAGCAGGAACGATTCAGGCAATCAAAGGTTATACAAGCCTTGGGAAGTTTCCGGATGGAATATTTCGGGAAATAGAGGCAGATCATGCATTTACGATTGGTGATCTTAGGGTAAATCCCTTTCATATCTCCCATGATGCCGCAGATCCTGCCGGATATCGGGTCAGCCATGGAAAACACTCCATAGCAGTTGCTACGGATCTTGGAAAGTATGATGATTATATTGTACAGAATCTGAAAGGACTGGATGCTCTGCTTCTGGAAGCAAACCATGATGTCAATATGCTTCAGGTGGGGGGATATCCTTATTATCTGAAACAGAGAATCTTAAGTGACAGGGGACATCTGTCTAACAGCATCGCCGGTCAGCTCCTCTGCGAACTGCTCCATGACAATATGCAGGCAGTGATGCTGGGACATCTGAGCAGGGAGAATAACTATGAGGCACTGGCTTATGAGACAGTGTGTTCGGAAGTAACCATGGGAGATAACCCATATAAATCAGCTGATTTTCGAATTACGGTGGCAAAGAGAGAAGAACCGTCTGAACTGATTGAACTATAGTTACATAGAAACTTCATACAAAGTGATCATTCACCAGACATTGCACCTAAACTGCACTGGCTGTAAGAATATAATTACAATGCGAAAAAAGGAGAAATTATGAAAAGAACAATTATTACGGTAGTGGGAAAAGACACAGTAGGAATTATTGCCAGAACATGTAATTATCTTGCCGAGGTAAATGTAAATATTGAAGATATTTCACAGACGATCGTGCAGGGATTTTTTAACATGATGATGATTGTAGATACTTCAAAGTGCACCAAACCTTTTGCAGAGCTTTCTGAGGAATTAAAGACACTGGGCGAGAATATCGGTGTTACGATTCAGTGCCAGCATGAAGACATTTTTGACATGATGCACAGAATCTGATCGTGGACGGAGGAGAAAAAACCTATGATTAACATGTTTGAAGTAAATGAAACAAACCATATGATTTCAGAAGAAAATCTGGACGTACGTACGATCACCATGGGTATCAGTCTTATGGACTGTATCGATGCTGATCTGGATCGTGTCAACCAGAAGATCTATGATAAGATTACTGGTCTGGCAAAGAATCTTGTAAAAACAGGAGATGAGATTGCCGGAGAGTTTGGAGTGCCGGTTGTGAACAAACGTATCTCTGTGACACCGATTGCCTTGGTTGGCGGTGCTGCATGCAAAACACCGGAGGATTTTGTAACCATAGCAAAAACGCTGGACCGTGTTGCCCATGAGGTAGGAGTTAATTTTATCGGCGGATATTCAGCACTGGTATCCAAGGGGATGACTCATGCAGATGAGCTGCTGATCCGCTCCATCCCTCAGGCACTGGCTGCAACCGGAAATGTCTGCAGCTCTGTCAATGTGGGTTCTACGAAGACTGGTATCAATATGGATGCAGTAAAGCTGATGGGAGAAATCATCAAGGAAACAGCGGAAGCCACCAAAGATGACAGCTGTATGGGCTGTGCAAAGCTGGTAGTGTTCTGTAATGCGCCGGATGACAATCCATTTATGGCAGGTGCGTTCCACGGAGTAACGGAGGCGGATGCCATCATTAATGTAGGTGTTTCAGGTCCTGGAGTTGTAAAACATGCCCTGGAGAAGGTGCGGGGACAGAACTTTGAAGTGCTTTGTGAAACAATCAAGAAAACAGCATTTAAGGTTACCCGTGTAGGACAGCTGGTGGCACAGGAAGCCTCCAAACGTCTGGGTGTTCCTTTTGGGATTATCGACCTGTCACTGGCTCCGACTCCTCTGATTGGAGATTCTGTCGCTGAGATTCTGGAAGAGATCGGACTGGAGCGGGTTGGGGCACCGGGAACTACAGCTGCACTGGCACTTCTGAATGATCAGGTAAAGAAGGGCGGTGTCATGGCATCTTCTTATGTGGGCGGCTTAAGTGGAGCATTTATCCCGGTCAGCGAGGATCAGGGAATGATTGATGCAGTTAATGCAGGAGCACTCTGCCTGGAAAAACTGGAAGCTATGACCTGCGTATGCTCGGTTGGTCTTGACATGATTGCCATACCGGGAGATACTTCTGCGGCAACCATCGCAGGCATTACGGCGGATGAGATGGCCATCGGTATGATTAATCAGAAAACCACAGCAGTTCGTCTGATTCCGGTGATTGGAAAAGGTGTAGGAGAGACGGTAGAATTTGGTGGACTTCTAGGATATGCGCCAATTATGCCGGTGAATAACTTCTCCTGTGAAAAATTCATCAATCGTACGGGAAGAATACCGGCACCGATCCACAGCTTTAAGAATTAATGCTGCAGGAGGAAACCTGGAAGTATTATCCAGGTTCACCTGTGATGACCAGCTGCTGCTCCCGCTCTTCCCGGTAGGTGATTCCGCTTTTCTGGAAGAGCGTCTGGTTGTAAAGGTTGGAGGCGAAGAGGTCCTGACGGTAAGATTCCAGAGACTGTTTATCCAGCTTTCCAAGAACCGGAGCAGTGGCAGTTTGTTTGATTTTAGTAAGCAGAGCAGATGAGGTACGCTTGAATCCCAGCATGCGGATAAAAGCGGGTGCCTCGTCTGTTTTTTTGATGCCAAGGATGATGTGAAGCAGGATCCGGTTGATGCGTGCCCGGGTCATATCACGGGTTTTTAATGCTTCTGCAAACTGAGAAAAGGTTTCAAAGCGATTCATCAGAGACAGGATCCGGTTTGCAATACTGGTGGTGGATTCCAGATATGCAGACAGAGAATCCCGGTTTTCGCTTAACAGCTGATAGATCAGCAGCCTTGAAAAATCATCTTCTGTCAGAAAAACTCTGTTTTTTACTGCCGCAGAGAGGATGGGAAGACAATTTTCCGGCACATATGTTTCATAGTCCGGGGAATCTGAAAGCAGTGTCTTTCGAAGGGCAGTTGCAGAAACAAAGGAACCCTCCAGGGTTTCCTGATGGTAGTTATTCTGGGTACGGGATAAGGTGACCGGCTTAATGACGCCGGAAATTCTGGAAAGTGCCCGGAGATATTCCAGCCCCAGCGTGTTGTTTGGTCCTGACAGGAATTCCTCCAGAGAAAAATCATCACAGTCATCGAAAAGCCGGATCTCCCTGCAGGCTACCAGAAGTGCCCGCTGATGGGCGGCAGGATAGGTGCAGCCATCCCGCATGGCACGCTGCAGCTCCTGACGATAAGACAGGGGCTCCGAGGAGAGCAGTCTTGCGATCCGCTGGAAAGGCCGGATGTCACCGGATTCGCTTCCGAAGCAAAGACAGTCAACACAGCCCAGTTGATGTAATATATTTACGGCACCCCAGGCGAAATCAGCAGCACCTGAGACGGCATACCGAAGCGGAAGTTCCAGCACAAGATCAGCTCCATTATTTAACGCCATCTCGGTGCGGGTCCGCTTGTCAAGAATAGCCGGTGCCCCTCTTTGTACATAGTCTCCGCTCATAACAACAACGATGTAATCAGCGCCGGTGATGCGGCGTGCCTCTGCAATCTGATAGGCATGGCCCAGATGGAAAGGGTTATATTCTGCTATAATACCTGTAATTTTCATAAGGATCCTTTCTGCCGTGCTGACAGGTCGAAAGAAGCACAGAGGCTTTTCTTCGAGCAGTGTCAGTGGTTGTATTAAAAAAAATGCAACGTCATTTGCTAAAATGATACTCCCAAAGCCTGTAAATGACAAGCTTTTTGCAAAAAAGGTAAAAAGTGTTAAAAAATTAACTAACCTTGTGGGAACATGGATTACGTACTATAATAAAGGTAATGAGCTAATTTGAAAGGAGTCAATGGACATGGGATTTATTGATACAATTAAAGCAAGAGCAAAAGCAGACAAAAAAACAATTGTACTGCCGGAATCAGAAGACAGAAGAACTTATGAGGCAGCTGCTCAGATTTTAGCAGAGGATATTGCTAATCTGATTATCATCGGTTCTGAAGAAGAGATTAAGAAAAACAGCGAGGGTCTTGATATTTCAGGAGCAACCATCGTGAACCCGGTAACCTATGAGAAAACTCAGGCTTACATTGACAAGGTTGTAGAACTTCGTGCAAAAAAAGGTATGACACCTGAAAAGGCAAAAGAGACAATTCTTGGAGATTATACATATTACGGTGTTATGATGGTGAAGATGGGAGATGCAGACGGACTTGTATCCGGCGCATGCCATTCTACCGCTAACACACTTCGCCCATGTCTTCAGATTCTTAAGACAAAACCAGGAACAAAGCTTGTTTCTGCATTCTTCGTTATGGCAGTACCAGACTGTGAGTATGGCGAGGACGGCGTTTTCGTATTTGGCGACTGTGGTCTGAACCAGAATCCTTCACCGGAAGAACTGGCTGCAATTGCAGAGTCTTCCGCAGAATCCTTCAAGATGCTGGTTGGCAGTGAGCCAAGAGTTGCTATGCTGAGCCATTCCTCTATGGGAAGTGCAAAACATGCAGATGTTGATAAAGTGGTAGAAGCTACCAGAATCGCCAAAGAAGCCAATCCGGATCTCGCTCTCGACGGCGAACTTCAGCTTGACGCTGCCATCGTTCCAAGCGTTGGTTCTTCCAAAGCACCAAACAGTGCAGTTGCCGGAAAAGCAAATGTCCTGATTTTCCCTGATTTGGATGCAGGTAATATCGGTTACAAGCTGGTACAGAGACTTGCAAAGGCAGAAGCTTACGGTCCTATGACACAGGGTATCGCAGCACCTGTCAATGATCTGTCCCGTGGATGCTCCGCTGAGGATATCGTTGGTGTTGTAGCAATTACAGCAGTACAGGCACAGAACCAGTAAAAGTAAAATAATAGCGGAGGAAATTGATAATGAACGTATTAGTAGTAAACTGTGGAAGTTCTTCCCTGAAGTTCCAGCTGATCAACTATGATAAGAAAGAGATCCTTGCAAAAGGATTATGTGAGCGTATCGCCATCGACGGACGTCTTGTATATGAGCCGGCTAACGGCGAGAAGGAAGTAACTGAGGCAGCGATGCCTACCCATACAGAAGCCATTCAGATGGTTCTTGATGCACTGGTGAATCCAAAGTCCGGTGTCATCAAAACTCTTGACGAAGTGGACGCTATCGGTCACCGTGTACTCCATGGTGGTATGAAGATTACAGATTCTGTTATTATTAATGAGGAAGTAATTAAGGTTATCGAGGAGTGCGCCGATCTGGGACCGCTGCACAATCCTGCAAACCTGATGGGAATCAATGCCTGCATGAAGCTGATGCCTGGCGTTCCAAATGTTGCAGTATTTGACACTGCGTTTCATCAGACGATGTCTCCGAAAGCTTATATGTATGGTATTCCGAAAGAGTACTATGAGAAGTATGCGATTCGTAAATACGGTTTCCACGGAACCTCTCATAAGTTTGTATCCAAGAGAACTGCAGAGTTTCTTGGAAAGGATCCCAAAGAACTTAAGGTTATCGTATGCCACATGGGTAACGGAGCTTCTCTGTCTGCTGTAAAATATGGAAAATGTGTTGATACCTCCATGGGTCTTACTCCTCTGGAAGGTGTTATTATGGGAACTCGTTCCGGTGATATCGATCCGGCCTTTGTTGAGTATCTCTGCAACAAAGAAAACATGAGTGTATCAGAAGTGCTGAATATCCTGAATAAGAAATCAGGTATGCTTGGTATGACAGGCATTTCCAGTGATTACCGTGATGTATCCGCAGCTGCTGAAGCAGGAAACCAGGATGCCATCAACACACTGGAAGCATATTCTTACCGTATTGTCAAATATATTGGTTCTTATATCGCAGCCATGGGTGGTGTGGATGTTATCACCTTTACCGCTGGCCTTGGCGAGAATGCAGTACCGCTTCGTAAGGAAATCTGTGAAGCATTTGCATTTATGGGTCTTGAATTTGACGAGGAAGCAAACAACTGCAGAGGAAAAGAGGTAGTTATCACAAAACCTGGTTCCAAGATTACTGCATGTGTGATTCCGACCAATGAAGAAATCGCTATCTGCGAAGAAACAGTAGAACTTGTACAAAAATAATATAAAAACTCTTGACAAGTTTACTAAGTGTGAGTATACTAGAAAAAGTGTGATTAGGAGACAGTTATGCTTATTGATCTGACAAAGGTATTATCTCAGGACGGCAACGTCCTGTCACAGGAAGCGCATCTGGACATGACAGAGATTTCTGTCCATGAACAGCAGATTGCAGTTTCTGAACTGCAGCCTCTGGAGGTTATAATCACGAATACCGATAACGGTATTCTGTTGATACAAGCCAAAGGAAAGGTACGGGCCATGATTCCCTGTGCCAGATGTCTGGAAGAAGTTCCCTATGATATGGTTCTCGACTTTGAACGCAAAGTGGATGCGAAGCTTAGCGAACAGGAAAGAGAGCAGTCGGAGGAGGAATATAATTTCCTTCTGAAGACGGAGCTGGATACTGATGTACTGCTGCGTAACGAACTTTTAATCAACTGGCCGATTCGAGTGCTGTGTAAAGAGGACTGTAAAGGAATCTGCAGCCGTTGTGGTGCGAACCTGAATCATGGTGATTGTGGCTGTGACAGAGCTTCCATCGACCCGCGAATGGCTGCTATCAGCGATATATTTAGTAAATTTAAGGAGGTGTAATTATGTCCATCTGTCCAAAGAATAAATCATCTAAAGCAAGAAGAGACAAGAGAAGAGCAAACTGGAAAATGTCTGCTCCGAATCTTGTAAAGTGCAGCAAATGTGGTGCTCTCATGATGCCTCACAGAGTATGCAAATCTTGTGGAACATACAACAAAAAAGAAATCATTGCTATGGACTAAGTTGCTGCGAATGCAGTAAGATTAAGGCTTTCACGTTATACGTGAAAGCCTTTTTTCTTACTCTATATAGGAAATTAACATGACAAAAGTTGATTTTGCCCCGACGGTATGGTACAATTACCCCATACAAGAGTGAGAAAATTCCATCACGGAAGGTGATTGATATGGATTTTCGGATGTAACTGCTCAGGTATTGAACAGTTATAAAGACAGAAGAAAAGGAGTGAAAGTACATGTCCTCAGATTATATTACATTTACCATTGAAGAAAAGAAAAACATTGCTTTAATTGCCCATGATAATGAGAAATCCAAGCTGATTGCATGGTGTAAAGAGAATAAAGAAATTCTTGCCGGACACAAGCTTTGTGGTACGGGAACTACGGCACGAATGATTACGGATCAGACAGGATTACAGGTGAAGGCCTATAATAGTGGTCCTCTGGGAGGTGATCAGCAGATAGGATGTAAGATCGTAGAAGGGCAGATTGACTTTGTGGTATTTTTCTCAGATCCTCTGACAGCGCAGCCCCATGATCCGGATGTGAAGGCACTGATGCGTATCGCACAGGTTTATGATATTCCCATAGCGGTAAATAAAGCAACTGCTGATTTTATGCTTCATTCTGTCTATATGAGTACGACCTATGACCATGAGGTGATTAATTTCCACAAAAACGTACAGGATCGTGCCAAAACGCTGTAGTATTTGACTTTCCCTGTATGCTTGTGATATAATTGTCTTCGAAAATGCAATAGTTTTGAAAAAAATATGTAACATCTTACATCATACAAAGGGGTCATTAAAATGAAGATAAAAAAATTAGGTTCAATTGCAATATTGTGTATGCTGAGCACTACTCTCTTAACCGGATGTTCTTTTTCCGGTGTCTTTGATAAGCTGCTGGGACATACAGATAAGGTGACAGAAAGTACTGCAGCTCCTACGGAAAAGAAAACAAAAGAGGTCGATACCAGTCTGGAGGCACCTGCTTTTACTACAAATCTGGAGGGCAGTGTGACATTTGCCATAAGTTCTCAGGCAACCCCACTTACTGTGGAGGCTGCAGTAAATGATGGCGGAACGGTCACCTATCAGTGGTATAAGAATAATATGAACACCAATGGGGGTGGAAATCCTCTGAAGGGTCAGACAGAAGCAAGCTGTGTCCCGGATACCGCTGAAGAGGGTACCAGCTATTATTATGTGGTAGCAACAAACAACCATGACAAAAAGGTAAACAAAGCAACCAGTGGAATTGTAGAGGTAAAGATTGTTCCGGAAGGAAGCTGGGCTGATAAGGATGGACATAAGATGTACCAGATGTATGATGGCTCTTATGTGACCAGTGCGTGGAAAGATATTGACGGACAAACCTATGTCTTTGACGAAAATGGTTACATGCGTTCCGGATGGGTACAGGAGGCAGACGGCTCCTGGTATTACTTCAATCCAGATGGAACCCTTGCGAAGGACACTGAAATTGATGGATTTGCCATAGGAAATGATGGAAAATCAGATGCCAAGGCTCAGGCGGAAGCTGCAGCGGCAGCAGAAGCTCAGGCAGCGGCAGATGCCCAGGCAGCAGCGGATGCCCAGGCGGCAGCAGATGCTCAAACAGCAGCACAATAATTACAGAATTATCCTGCAGGCTTTCACATGTTATTGTGAAAGCCTGCATTTGGTAATTTTAAATGAATTTTCGAAGGTCACTGATCAGATACGGAACAGTGACAATTAAGCAGGAAAGCGGGTAGATTATGAAGGAACTTGTAAGAGTAGCAGTAGACGCCATGGGCGGTGATTTTGCCCCGGCAGAGCCTGTGAAAGGCGCAGTTGACGCAGTCAATGCAGATGAACGAATTACAGTATTGCTTGTTGGGAAAAGTGAGTGCGTGCAGGAAGAACTGAAAAAGTATGAATATCCTAAAGACCGGATACAGATGATACAGGCTTCGGAAGTGATTGAGACTGGGGAACCTCCGGTGAATGCCATCCGGGGAAAGAAGGATTCTTCTATTGTGGTTGGTATGAATCTGTTGCGCCACGGTGAGGCAGATGCCTTCGTGTCCTCCGGAAGTACCGGGGCTGTACTGGTAGGGGGACAGGTAATTGTGGGAAGAATCAAAGGTGTGGAGCGTCCGCCGCTTGCCCCTCTGATTCCAACAGCAAAGGGGGTTTCTCTGCTGATTGACTGTGGGGCCAACGTAGATGCCCGTGCTTCCCACCTGAATCAGTTTGCCACTATGGGTTCCATCTACATGGAACAGGTTATGGGTTTGAAAAATCCGAAGGTTGCCATCGTAAATATCGGTGCGGAAGAAGAAAAAGGAAATGCTCTGGTGAAAGAAACATTTCCACTTTTACAGAATAATAAAGACATTAATTTTGTCGGTAATATCGAGGCCAGAAACATCCCGGCAGGAGATGCGGATGTGGTGGTATGCGAAGCCTTTGTGGGAAACGTTATCTTAAAGCTGTATGAAGGTGTAGGCGCTACCCTGATCAGTAAGATAAAATCCGGCATGATGGAGAATCTGCGAAGCAAAATCGGAGCACTTCTCGTGAAGCCTGCGTTAAAAAAGACCTTAAAATCCTTTGATTCCAGTGAGTATGGCGGAGCACCTATGCTGGGACTGAAAGGATTGGTCGTTAAGACCCACGGAAGCTCAAAGTCTGTCGAGTTTAAAAATTCCATTCTGCAGTGCATCCAGTTTAAAGAAGGTCATATCAGTGACAAGATAAGGGAGCATCTTGCAGTTCAGACATCGGGGGAGGAATAGATAATGGAATTCGAAAAACTGACACAGATTATAGCTGATATCTTAAATGTAGATGCAGCGGAGATACGCATGGAAACAACGTTTGTGAATGATCTGGGTGCAGACTCTCTTGATCTGTTTCAGATCATTATGGGAATAGAAGAGGAATTTGATATTGAGATTGCAGGCGAAGAGGCAGAGACAATTGTCTCTGTTGGCGATGCAGTGAATCATATAAAACAGGCAATCAGATAGAGAAAATCAGCAGAGACTGTTTCAAAAAAGCAAGTTGAAACAGCCTCATTTTTGGTAAGGAGAAAGGAAAGAAGATGGATAAAAGCTATATAGAAAAAGTCAGGGAACTGGAAAAGCGGATCGGCTATGAATTCGAGAATTTTGATCTTCTGATTATGGCACTTCGTCACAGCTCTTATGTGAATGAGCACCATATGGACAGAATTGTGTGTAACGAGCGTCTGGAATTTCTGGGAGATGCGGTGCTGGAATGTGTAAGCTCCGAGTATCTCTATCAGCAGTTTCCTATGAAGCCGGAGGGAGAATTGACCAAGCTTCGGGCCAGTCTGGTGTGTGAGCCTACCCTTGCCTATGATGCAAGAGAGATTCAGTTGGGCGAGTATCTGGTTATGGGAAAAGGTGAGGAGATGACAGGGGGAAGAGCAAGAGATTCCATTACCTCTGATGCTTTTGAGTCAGTAATTGGTGCAATCTTTTTGGATGGTGGTTTTGCTAATGCAAAAGAGTTTATCCTCAATCATGTTTTAGATGATGTGGAGCATAAGCGGTTCTTTTATGATAGCAAGACTATCCTCCAGGAGGTGCTTCAGGAGAAGCAGGAGGCCGTAATCAGTTATCGAATTACAGATGAGGCAGGACCTGATCACGACAAGACATTTACCGCAGAGGTCTGTCTTGGGGGAACATGCCTGGGAAAAGGTCAGGGAAGAACCAAGAAGGCGGCAGAACAGCAGGCGGCCTATGATGCACTTTGCAGGATAAAACAGAAAAAGTAGGTAGCATATGTATTTAAAATGTATCGAGATGCATGGATTTAAATCCTTTGCCAATAAAATCACACTGGAATTTCACGATGGTATCACAGGAATCGTAGGACCAAACGGAAGCGGAAAGAGTAACGTAGGCGATGCGGTTCGGTGGGTACTGGGAGAACAAAGCGCAAAGCAGCTTCGAGGGGGTAACATGCAGGATGTTATCTTTTCCGGAACTGAGAACAGAAAACCGCTGGGGTTTGCATCTGTGGCCATTACCCTGGATAATTCCGATCATAAGCTGAATGTGGATTATGAGGAAGTGACTGTAACAAGGCGTCTGTATCGCTCCGGAGAGAGTGAGTACCTGCTGAATGGGGCAGCCTGTCGTCTGAAGGATATTAATGAGCTTTTCTATGATACCGGTATCGGTAAAGAAGGGTATTCCATCATCGGACAGGGGCAGATCGACAAGATCTTAAGTGGAAAGCCGGAGGAACGAAGAGAGCTTTTTGATGAGGCGGCCGGAATTGTCAAGTTCAAGAGAAGAAAAGCAACGGCACTGAAAAAGTTATCTGAGGAACAGCAGAATCTTGTCCGGGTTACGGATATTCTTTCGGAATTAACAAGACAGCTGGCACCGCTGGAGAGACAGTCAGAGACAGCCAGAATTTATCTGAAGAAGAAGGAAACCTTAAAAAATCTGGATGTGAACATGTTTTTGATTGAGATGGAGCACCTGTCAGCGCAGCTGACAGAAACCACGGAAAAGTACCGGCAGGCCTCCCAGGAGCTGGAAGACACAAATGTCGAATTTGACCGGACCAAACAGGAATATGAGAAGCTGGAGCTGGAACTGGAGGCCCTCGATGAAGCTATTACAAATGCTCGGGATGAATCCGGTAAAAATGCACTGGTGAAACAGCAGCTGGAGGGTCAGATTGATGTATTAAGGGAACAGATTCGTGCAGCACAGATGAACGATGAACATTACAAATCCCGCATGGCAGCGGTCTTAGAGGATCGGAAAAGAAGAAAAGAAAGTCTTGATTCCTATGAAAAGGAAAATCAAACGCTGGAAGCGCAGCTGGAGCGTGTTGGTGAGAAAAAAGAAGCAGGGGAAACAGAGCTGCAGGATATCCAGCTTCAGATGGAGGGAGAACATCTTGCCATCGAGGCGGCGAAAAGCGAAATCATAGAGATTTTGAATCAAAGAGCCACCACCAAGGGAAAGATTCAGCGATATGATACCATGCTGGAACAGATCAATATCCGTAAGGCAGAATTAAGCCAGAGAATGCTCCATCTGAAAAGTGATGAAGAACTGCAGAATAAAGAGCAGGCTAAACTGGAAAAAGAAAAAGAACTTGTGGATACGGAAGTAGAACGTCTGAAAAAAAGCTATGATGAGACAACCGGGCAGATTGCCCTGCTGCAGAAAACCATCGAAGAGCAGAATCGCCAGATGGAAACAGGACAGACGGCTTACCACCGGGAAGCATCCAGACTGGAATCTCTAAAGAATATTACAGAACGCTATGATGGATATGGAAACAGTATTCGAAAAATCATGGAACAGAGGGATCGCAATCCCGGAATTCATGGCGTTGTGGCAGATCTTTTCAAAACACAGAAAAAATATGAGACTGCACTGGAGACAGCTCTTGGAGGCAGTATTCAAAATATTGTTACAGACAATGAAAATACGGCCAAATATCTGATTGAATTTTTGAAACGTGGAAAGTTTGGACGTGCCACCTTTTTACCACTTACCAGTATGAATGGTAAAAAGCCTATGAGCAACGATGCCGCACTGAAGGAAAATGGTGTGATTGGCATCGCCAGTACACTGGTGGAATTTGACCCTGTGTATCAGGGACTTTGTAATCAGCTGCTGGGAAAAACGCTGGTTGTAGATACAATTGATCACGCAATTTTGATTGGGCGAAAGTACAGACAGACACTTCGTATGGTTACCCTGGAAGGAGAGCTTTTAAGCCCCGGCGGTTCTATGGCGGGTGGTTCATTTAGAAACAACAGTAATCTTCTGGGAAGACGCCGTGAGATAGAAGAGCTGGAATCCAGCGTAAAAACTCTGAAGCGTGAGATGAATCAGATGCAGGTTACTATCGATGAAAATCGTGGCAAACGTAATATTCTGCGTGATACCCGGGTTGAGATTAATGAGCAGATGCAGCGACAGTATATCAAACAGAATACCTTAAAGCTGAACGCAACCCAGGTGGAGGATAAAACTCGTGATATCCGAATCGATTACCATGATCTGCAAAAGGAAGGGCTGGAGATCGAGTCTCAGATTGGAGAAATCTCACAGAATCGGAATCTGATTCAAAGAGAATTGGAAGATTCCCAAAAGCGGGAGCACAATCTGGAGGAACAGATTGCGAAACGACAGGAAGCATATCAGGAAGAGCAGAAGATCGAAGCCCAGAAACTTCAGTCTTTGGAGGCTATTCGGCTGGAATATGCCAATGTAGGTCAGAAGTGTGAATTCCTTGGTCAGAATATGCTGCGGCTGAGGGAAGAGCTTTCAAGACTGGATAGGGAGATGGAGGAAATCTCTGCATCCATGAAAGAAGATAGCCAGGATGCCGGAAAGAAAGAGTCCGATATTCAGGAGATCGAAAAGACAATTCAGGCTGCGGTGGAAACTGCAGTCCGGATGGATAAAGAGATGAAAGAATATCTTGCAAAAAAGGAAGAGATGAACAGCTCTCACAAGGCCTTCTTTGAGAAGAGGGAGGAGTTGTCCGGACACAGCAGCCGAATGGACAAGGAGTGCTTCCGATTAAACAGCCAGATTGAAAAGCTGGAGGAATCTAAGGAATCCCATATCAATTATATGTGGGAGGAATATGAGATCACACCGAATCATGCACTGGAATATCGCATGGAAGAGGTGCCCTCAAGGCAGGAGATCCGCAGTCAGGTCAACCAGATCAAAGAGGAGATCCGAAAGCTTGGTTCTGTCAATGTGAATGCTATCGAGGAATACAAGGAAGTGCTGGAGCGTCACACATTTCTGGAGAACCAGCACACGGATCTTGTCAAAGCGGCGGAAACCCTGCAGAATATTATCGATGAGCTGGACACCGGGATGCGCAGACAGTTTATCGAAAAATTCTCAGAAATACGAGTGGAATTTGACAAGGTATTCAGGCAGCTTTTCGGAGGGGGCAAGGGTACTTTGGAGCTTACAGAGGAGGAAGATGTACTGGAAGCAGGCATCCGTATTATCAGTCAGCCACCGGGTAAAAAACTGCAGAACATGATGCAGCTTTCCGGTGGGGAGAAAGCACTGACAGCTATCGCACTCTTGTTCGCTATTCAGAACCTGAAGCCGTCCCCCTTTTGCCTGCTGGACGAGATTGAGGCAGCACTGGATGACTCTAATGTGGCAAGATATGCGCAATATCTTCATAAGTTGACAAAGAACACACAATTTATTATTATTACACATAGACGAGGTACAATGAATGCCGCTGATCGCCTGTACGGTATCACCATGCAGGAAAAAGGCGTGTCTACTCTGGTGTCCGTCAATTTGATTGAAAACGAACTGGATAAGTAAGGAGGCGGGGACTGATGTCAGAAGAAAAGGTAGGTTTTTTTAAACGACTGGTACATGGACTTTCTAAGACAAGGGACAGTATTGTATCGGGAATTGATTCCATATTCAAGGGATTTTCCAATATTGATGATGATTTTTATGAGGAAATAGAAGAAATATTAGTCATGGGAGATATTGGAATCAATACCACCACAGCGATTATAGAGAACCTGAAAAAAGAGGTTGCCGAACAACATATCAAAGAACCATCTGAGTGTAAGCAGCTTTTGATTGACAGTATCAAAAAACAGATGGCGGTAGGAGAAACAGCTTATGAATTCGAGCATCGAAAGTCAGTAGTGCTGGTGATCGGTGTAAATGGTGTAGGAAAAACCACTTCGGTTGGAAAGCTTGCAGGCAAGCTGAAGGATCAGGGAAAAAAGGTTATTCTTGCGGCAGCAGATACGTTCCGGGCAGCAGCAGGAGAACAGCTGACCCAGTGGGCAAACCGTGCAGGCGTGGAGATTATCGGCGGACAGTCAGGAGCGGATCCTGCGTCAGTGGTATATGATGCTGTGGCAGCAGCCAAGGCAAGGAACGCAGATGTGCTGCTGTGCGATACTGCAGGACGTCTCCACAATAAGAAAAATCTGATGGAAGAACTGAAAAAGATCTATCGAATTCTGGAAAAAGAGTATCCGGAGGCATATCTGGAAACACTGGTGGTGTTAGATGGAACAACAGGACAAAATGCCCTGGCCCAGGCGAGGCAGTTCAATGAGGTGGCCAATATTACAGGTATTATACTGACCAAGCTGGATGGAACAGCAAAAGGCGGAATTGCTGTGGCAATTGAATCGGAGCTTGATATTCCGGTGAAATATATCGGTGTGGGAGAGAGTATCGATGATCTGCAGAAATTTGATTCGGAAGAATTCGTTAATGCATTATTTAATGTAAAGGATTGAGTAATTGTAACTATTCAAAATCCCATCACCGAAGGTGATTGAAATGGAACTTGAGAGACTCGAAATGGAGGCAGTCATGGAAGAAAAACAGGAGACAAAAGAAGTGGAAGAGAAGCAGGAAGAAAAGATGCTGACCCTGGAAAAATTTGAGGAAGCATCTGAGATCGTAAAACGTGTTACCCAGGAAACAAAACTGGTTTACAGTAAATTTTTAAGTGAGCAGACCGAGAATAAAGTGTATTTGAAACCGGAGAATATGCAGCTTACCGGAGCTTATAAGCTTCGTGGCGCCTATTACAAAATCAGCACGCTCTCGGAAGCGGATCGCAAAAAGGGACTGATTACAGCTTCAGCAGGTAATCATGCCCAGGGTGTTGCCTATGCTGCTCAGTGTTTTGGGGCAAAAGCCGTGATTGTTATGCCCACAACTACCCCACTGATTAAGGTAGAACGCACCAAAGGCTATGGCGCAGAGGTTGTACTTTATGGAAATGTATATGATGAGGCCTGTGCAAAAGCCTATGAACTGGCCGAAGAACATGGCTACACATTCATTCATCCCTTTGATGATCTTACAGTGGCTACCGGTCAGGGAACCATCGCCATGGAGATTATCCAGGAGCTTCCGCTGGTAGAATATATTCTGGTACCGGTGGGAGGAGGCGGTCTTGCCACAGGAGTTTCCACCCTTGCCAAGCTTTTGAAACCGAACATCAAGGTAATCGGTGTGGAACCATCCGGTGCTGCCTGCATGAAGGCTTCTCTGGAAAATGGAAAAGTAACGACGGTATCCCCGGTCAGCACTATCGCAGACGGTACTGCAGTACAGACGCCGGGAACTAAAATCTTCCCCTATCTGCAGGAAAATCTGGATGAGATCATCACAGTAGATGATGATGAGCTTGTGGTTGCATTTTTGGATATGGTTGAGAATCATAAGATGATTGTGGAGAATTCCGGTCTGCTTACCGTGGCAGCACTGAAGCATCTGAACGTGAAAGGAAAAAAGGTTGTCTCAGTACTCAGCGGCGGAAATATGGACGTTATCACCATGTCCTCCGTAGTGCAAAATGGTCTGATTGCCAGAGACAGAATCTTTACGATTTCTGTTTTACTTCCGGATAAGCCGGGTGAGCTGGTTCGTGTTTCTTCTGTCATCGCCGAGAACAATGGTAATGTTATCAAGCTGGATCACAATCAGTTTTTCAGTACCAACAGAAATGCTGCCGTAGAGCTTAAGATTACACTGGAAGCTTTTGGAACAGAACATAAACATCAGATTATAGACGCTCTGGAAAAAGCCGGATATAAGCCAAGACAGGTCCGGGCGAATCTGTAATCTCAAAAAGGAGGATCATCTCATGGAGAAAGCAAAAGTATATTTTACCAACATGCGTACAGGAACAAGTACCAATCTACCGAAAAAACTGAAAAAGTTGATTATGAAGGCAGGAATTGATACCATTGATTTTGAAAAAAAATTCGCAGCCATCAAGATTCATTTTGGTGAGCCGGGCAACCTTGCCTATCTTCGTCCCAACTATGCCAAAGTGGTAGTAGATACCGTAAAAGAACTGGGAGGAAAAGCATTTCTTACAGATTGTAACACGCTTTATGTAGGGGGAAGAAAAAATGCGCTGGACCATATGGACAGTGCCTATGAGAACGGGTATTCTCCTTTCTCCACCGGCTGTCATGTAATTATCGCAGACGGGTTAAAAGGTCTGGATGATGTGGAAATTCCGGTTGAAGGCGGCGAATATGTAAAGGAAGCCAAGATTGGACGAGCTGTGATGGATGCAGATGTCTTTATTTCACTGGCACATTTTAAAGGACATGAGGCTACCGGCTTCGGTGGCTGCCTGAAGAACATCGGCATGGGCTGCGGCTCAAGAAGAGGTAAGATGGAACAGCACAGTGCAGGAAAGCCAGGCGTAAACCATGACGCCTGTGTAGGCTGCGGTATGTGTACAAAAATCTGTGCCCATGATGCAATTACCATTACCGATAAAAAAGCAACAATTGATCATAATAGATGCGTGGGCTGCGGAAGATGCATCGGTATCTGTCCGAGAGATGCTGTCTGTCCGGGATCTGATGAATCAAACGATATTTTGAATTGTAAGATTGCAGAGTACAGCAAAGCAGTTGTGCAGGGAAGACCGGCCTTTTATATTAATCTGGTTATCGATGTTTCTCCATACTGTGACTGTCACGGAGAAAATGATGCAGCAATTGTTCCGGATGTGGGAATGTTTGCTTCCTTTGATCCGGTGGCGCTGGATGTGGCCTGTGCGGATGCAGTGAATAAACAGCCGGTTCTGGCAGGAAGCCTTCTGGCAGAGTCAAACCATGAGGGACATGATCATTTTGGCGCTGTATCTCCAAGCACAAACTGGAAGAGCTGTGTGGAGCATGCACAAAAGATTGGTCTTGGAACTATGGAATATGAATTAATCGAGGTAAAATAATTGTTTGAAGCAAAGAAGGAAAGACTCCTTCACAAGATAGAGTCTTTTGCCGAAAAAGATGTCTGTGTAGCATTTTCCGGTGGGGTTGACAGCTCATTACTGTTAAAACTCGCTGTGGATGCAGCCAGAAAGAAGGGGACCACGGTCTATGCGGTAACTTTTGAGACCAGCCTGCATCCAAAAGCGGATCTTGGGATTGCAAAGCAGGTTGCCGCCCAGATCGGTGCCAGTCATGTGGTGCTGGAAGTGAATGAATTCGATGATCCCGGGATCTTACAGAATCCGGTAAATCGGTGTTATCTCTGCAAAAAGATGCTGTTTACAAAACTGATTGACTTTGCAGGAAAGCAGGGTACAGATTGTGTGATGGAGGGAACCAATGCAGATGATCTGCTGGTGTACCGCCCGGGTCTTCAGGCAGTGAGGGAACTCCAGGTGCAAAGCCCTCTCGCAGATACAGCATTTACCAAAGAAGAGGTCAGACGTCTGGCAGCGGAATATGAGATTACGGTATCGGGCAGACCCTCTGCTCCTTGCCTTGCTACCAGAATTCCCTATGGAACTGTGCTGAACCCTGAAGTGCTGGAACGAATCGACAGAGGTGAGATGTATCTGAAAACTCTTGGATTTGCACAGGTAAGAATCCGCCAGCATGGAGATATTACCAGAATTGAGGTTCCAGCCAGTCAGTTTGAAGAGGTAGTGACACAGGCAGAGAGCATCTGTTCCAGTCTGGAAAAGCTTGGATTTCGCTATCTTACACTGGATCTGAAGGGATTCCGATCCGGAAGCATGGATGAATACCTGAACTGAGAATAGATAGTGAAGGTTCGCAGGTGAAAAATAAACACGCCTGTCAAGAAAAAATACTTGACAGACGTGTTTTCCTGTTGTATGATGGCTTAGGTGAGAAACCTATGGATGAATTAGTAGAGAAAACATTATTATACGATTTTTATGGAGAGCTCCTGACAGAGCATCAGCGCAGCGTCTATGAGGCGGTTGTCTTAAATGACTATTCTATTACAGAAGTCGCCAAAGATGCCGGTATCAGCCGACAGGGTGTCCATGACATGATCAAACGTTGTGGAAAGATCCTGGAGGATTATGAGTCTAAGCTTCATCTGATTGAGAAGTTTGTGCATATCAGAGAGAATGTGGATCAGATACATGAATTAACGCATATGGAACATCCTATGGATGAATCCACAAGGATGCGGCAGATCGAAGAGATATCTTCGGATATTTTAGAGGAGTTATAGGAATGGCATTTGAGAGTTTAACAGATAAACTGCAGAATGTATTTCGGAATCTGCGGAGCAAGGGTCGTCTGACAGAAGCAGATGTCAAGACAGCACTTAAGGAAGTAAAGATGGCTTTACTGGAAGCAGATGTCAGCTTTAAGGTTGTAAAGCAGTTCATCAATTCAGTTACAGAGCGGGCCGTAGGACAGGACGTTATGAACGGACTGAATCCCGGTCAGATGGTAATTAAAATCGTAAATGATGAGCTTGTGAAGCTGATGGGAAGCGAGACAACTGAGATTGTGCTTCGCCCTGGTAATGAGATCACTGTTATTATGATGGCAGGTCTTCAGGGAGCAGGTAAAACAACCACTTCCGCCAAAATTGCCGGAAAGCTGAAAGCAAAGGGCAGGAAAGTTCTGCTGGTTGCCTGTGATGTCTACCGCCCGGCGGCTATTACACAGCTGCAGGTCAACGGAGAAAAGCAGGGCGTGGAAGTTTTTGCCATGGGCGATAAACAAAAGCCTGTGAACATCGCAAAAGCAGCGGTGGAGCATGCCAGAAATCAAAACATGAATGTTGTGATTCTGGATACTGCGGGACGTCTTCATATTGACGAAGATATGATGCAGGAATTAATTGAAATTAAAGAAGAGATCCATGTGGATCAGACAATATTAGTAGTTGATGCCATGACAGGACAGGATGCGGTGAATGTATCCGATATGTTTAACAGCAAGGTTGGTATCGATGGTGTTATCCTCACAAAGCTGGATGGAGATACACGAGGCGGAGCTGCACTGTCTATCAAGGCAATCAGTGGAAAGCCGATTCTCTATGTTGGTATGGGTGAGAAACTTTCTGATCTGGAGCAGTTTTATCCGGACCGTATGGCATCCAGAATTCTTGGTATGGGTGATGTGATGAGCCTGATTGAAAAGGCGCAGGAAAGCATCGATCAGGATAAAGCCAAAGAGATGGAACAGAAACTCAAAAAAGCGCAGTTTGGCTTTGACGATTATCTGGACAGTATGGAACAGATGAGAAAGATGGGCGGTATCGGAAGCATCCTGAACATGATTCCCGGCATGGGAAACAAGATGAAGGATATTG
This sequence comes from Lachnospiraceae bacterium, assembly GCA_028692395.1. Taxonomy (GTDB): domain Bacteria; phylum Bacillota; class Clostridia; order Lachnospirales; family Lachnospiraceae; genus Novisyntrophococcus. Next base: position 13,790 of record JAQUXP010000006.1, on the reverse strand, counting down.
AGGGTGCTATTGATGAGAAGGATATGGCGAAAAAAGAAGCTATTATCCATTCTATGACACCACAGGAACGCTCTAATCCGGATCTTTTAAACCCTTCCAGAAAATCTCGTATCGCAAAAGGTGCAGGAGTGGATGTGGCAGAAGTAAACCGCTTTGTCAAGCAGTTCGAGCAGTCCAGGAAGATGATGAAACAGATGCCGGGACTCATGGGTGGCAAAGGCGGAAAACGTGGAGGCTTCAAACTACCGTTTTAATCAGGTTGTTTGTTCTCAATAGATAATAATCATATACAGGGAGGTGAATGTATAATGGCAGTAAAGATTCGTTTAAGAAGAATGGGACAGAAAAAGGCTCCTTTCTATAGAATCATTGTAGCTGATTCCAAGTCTCCGAGAGACGGCAGATTTATCGAGGAAATCGGAACCTACGATCCTAATTGTGATCCTAGCGTATACAGTGTAGATGAAGAAGCAGCAAAAAAATGGCTTGCAAACGGTGCTCAGCCTACTGAAGTCGTAGATAAAATCTTCAAACTGGCAGGGATCGAGAAATAAGCACGGTTCGGAGGTGACTTGTAATGAAAGAATTAGTAGAAGTAATTGCAAAATCTCTGGTTGACAATCCGGACGAAGTGGTCGTTACCGAGACCGAAAGCGGGGATTCCGTATTGGTGGAATTAAAGGTTGCCCCTTCTGATATGGGTAAAGTGATTGGAAGGCAGGGACGTATTGCGAAAGCCATCCGTTCTGTTGTTAAGGCAGCTTCTTCCAAATACGACAAAAAAGTTGTAGTAGAAATTCTGCAGTAGTGATACCGTAGAAGAATCTAAGATGCTGTGATCGGCAACGGTCACAGCATCTTTTGTCGATCTGTACATGTTTTTCAGGATCATGAGAGAAGGAGATACACCTATGGAAGAATTTTTGAAGGTTGGTATTATCAGCTCACTGCACGGGGTGCATGGAGAAGTAAAGGTATATCCAACAACAGATGATGTGAAGCGTTTCAAAAAATTAAAGCAGGTATATATGCAGACAAAGACTGACAGGGTACTTCTCGAAGTAGAGAGTGTCAAGTTTGTGAAGCAGTTTGCTGTACTGAAGTTCAAGGGCTATGATAACCCGGATGCGATACAAAAATATCGGGAGTGTGAACTTTTTGTAGAGCGTAAGGATGCGGTTCCTTTAAAGAAGGATGAGTATTACGTTGCAGATCTCATCGACATGAAAGTATTTACCGAGGATGGAAAAGAATTTGGAACGCTGAAGGATGTACTTCCCACAGGCGCCAATGATGTATATATCATTCAAACAGAAGAGCATGGAGAGGTGCTGGTACCTGCCATTAAAGAATGTATCAAAGAGGTTGATCCGGCAGGACAGCGAATGGTGATTCATCTGCTGGAGGGCTTACTATGAGATTCCATGTGCTGACCCTTTTTCCTGAGATGATTGAAAATGTTGTAAATACCAGCATTATCGGCAGGGCAATCAAACAGGACCATATTGAGGTGGATACCGTCAATATCCGGGACTATTCTGCCAATAAGCATATGCGGGTAGATGATTATCCCTACGGCGGAGGTGCAGGGATGGTGATGGAAGCAGAGCCGGTTTACCGGGCAATGCAGAAAGTCAACGAAAAACTTGGGAGTAAACCAAGGACCGTCTATCTCACACCGCAGGGGAAAGTGCTGAATCAGACCATGGTGGAGGAGTTTGCCCAGTGTGAGGATTTGATTCTGCTGTGCGGCCATTATGAGGGGATTGATGAGCGGGTGCTGGAGGAAACTGTCACAGACTATGTATCGATTGGAGACTATGTGCTTACCGGGGGAGAACTGGGGGCAGTGGTGATGATTGACGCCATATCAAGGTTTGTACCAGGGGTTTTGTCCAATGAGGAATCGTCCCAGTTTGAATCTCTGCAGGATAATCTTCTAGAGTATCCACACTATACCAGACCGGAGGTCTGGCATGAAAAGAAGGTGCCGGAGGTGCTTCTGTGCGGTGATCATAAGAAGATTGAGAGCTGGAGATATGAGCAGTCGGTGAAGAGAACCAGAGAAAGGAGACCGGATCTTCTTGCGAAAAGCTGCAGGATGTACGGTGCCTATATTGGGGAAGAACAGGTTACAGAGCTTGCGAACCGCTTTACGGATGAGATATCACGATACGGGGAAAGCATGGATCTGAATCGGAAAAAGCTTAGAAAACAGCGCTTTGAGTTCTCGAAAAAAGATCTGCTGCTGTTGTTTTTAGATAAAAAGGCTTTTGCAGCAGACATGGATCCGGTTATCGGGCATAACTTCACAGGAAAGCATACTCCCTGCGTGGTATTCTGGGCGGGGAAGAGCAGTGAGGATGAAAATATTGCTGGTCTGCTGGAGCGTCTGGAAAGAAGAGGATTTCTGATCCTTCACATCTTCTGTGAGGTGCTGGATCCAGAGCGTTTTGACAGCAGGAGAGAAGCCTTAAGGGTGCGTCAGATGCTGGAAAAGAGAAAAATGTAAAAAATAGTTGCAGAAGTATGCGAATTATGGTAAAATAATTTTTGTTGTGAATAAAAGATGGTCCGCTGTCACGTTTATCGGTGGTATGAACATCCAGATAAAAGTATATTTAAGGAGAGATAGTGATGAACGAAATTATCAAAAAGATTGAAGCTGAGCAGTTAAAAGAAGAAGTTTCCCAGTTTAATGTAGGTGATACCGTACGTGTTCACGGAAAAATCAAAGAGGGTAATCGCGAGAGAATCCAGATTTTCGAAGGCGTTGTACTGAAGAAACAGGGCGGAAGCAACCGTGCTACATTTACAGTTCGTAAGAGCTCTAATGGAATCGGTGTTGAGAAGACATGGCCGCTTCATTCACCAAATGTTGAAAAAGTTGAAGTTATCCGTCGTGGTAAAGTAAGACGTGCGAAACTGAACTACTTAAGAGATCGTGTTGGTAAAGCAGCAAAGGTCAAAGAGCTTGTAAAATAAATGCAAAAATCGCAGGGACTTATACTTGAGGTATATGTCCCTGTTTTCGAATGAGGAAAGCGTATGAAATTTAGTCCGAGATATATGAGAGATTACTTTGCGCAGGGGAGAATCCGTTCGGTTTTTGCATGGATTATAGAAATTATACTCGTAATTATGCTGGCAGTAGGGGCTGCATTTCTTTTTTGTCAATGCTATACGGTACAGGAAGGATCTATGGAGCCTACACTTAAGGCAGGGGATAAAGTTTTAATTAATGTTGCAGCATACAAGATTTCTGATCCCAAGAGAGGGGATCTTGTAGTGTTTAAAAGCAGTACTGATACCAAGTCGAGCCTTCACGCCAAAAGAGTGATAGGGCTTCCTGGCGAAACAATTCAGATCAAAGATGGACAAATTTTAATTAATGGGGAAACTTATGTTGAGCAGAAGGATTTTCCGTCTATCACAAATCCAGGGCTGGCGGAGGAGCCGATCACCCTGGACAGTGATGAATACTTTCTTCTGGGAGATAACAGAAATAACAGTGAAGACAGCAGACATGCAGATGTGGGCTGTGTCACAAAAAGCAGCATCGTAGGAAAACTCTGGCTTTCGATCCTTCCCTTTAACAGGTTCGGTTTCGTAAAGAGTTAAAAGCAAGGAATGGAGCATAATATGAATTATCAATGGTATCCGGGGCATATGACAAAAGCAAAACGTCAGATGCAGGAAGACATAAAACTCATAGATTTGATTATTGAACTGGTGGATGCAAGAGTACCATATGCTTCCCGTAATCCGGACATCAATGAAATTGGTAAAAACAAAGCAAGACTGATCCTCTTGAACAAGGCAGATCTTGCAGATGAGAGAACGACACTTCAGTGGCAGAAATATTTTGCAGAACAGGGCTTTTACGCAGTAAAGGTCAATGCAAAAAGCGGTGCAGGGCTGAAAGCTATCGGTGCAGCAGTACAGGAAGCCTGTAAGGAAAAGATTGAGCGGGATCAGAGAAGGGGAATTAAGAACCGTCCGGTTCGGGCTATGGTAGTTGGAATTCCCAATGTGGGCAAATCCACATTTATCAATTCTTATGCAGGTAAAGCGTGTACCAAGACCGGTAATAAGCCAGGTGTCACCAAGGGAAAGCAGTGGATTCGTCTGAATAAATCTCTGGAGCTTCTGGATACACCGGGTATTCTCTGGCCTAAGTTTGAGGATCAGACCGTGGGACTGCATCTGGCTATGATCGGTTCAATCAAGGATGATATTTTGAATGTAGAAGAGCTGGCACTGGAGGTGCTGAAGTATCTCCATGGGCATTACGAAGGTCTTTTGCAGGAGCGTTTTGGTATTACGGAAGATGAAGATGCAGTGAAAATGCTGGCAGCAGTTGCCGATGTCCGTAAATGTATCCTGAAGGGATCAGAACCGGACTATATGAAAGCGTCTGCCATCATTCTGGAGGAATTTCGGAATGGTAAAATCGGACGAATCTCACTGGAACTGCCACCGGTATCTTTGGAGCAGTAGCGGAAAGAGGAGTTATATGGCAAAAGCAATTGCAGATATAAAAGCAGAATTAGAACAGGCAGAGGGTGCGCAGTTAGATGCGCTTCTCTGCCTGTATCAGCATGACGGGCGTTTGGGTGTACAGAAGCTGCTTACCCGTATACAGCGTCAGAAGGAACAGCTGAGACAGGAGATAGAACGCACAGAATCCCTGAAAAAATATGAGCATCAGTATGAGCATCTGGGCTATGTGTGCGGAATTGATGAGGTAGGAAGAGGTCCCCTTGCAGGACCTGTGGTTACAGGGGCAGTGATTCTTCCCAGAGACTGTGATATTCTCTACCTGAATGATTCCAAGCAGCTCAGCGCTAAAAAAAGAGAAGAGCTTTATGAGATCATTATGGAAAAGGCTGTTGCTGTGGGAATCGGGTATAACAGTCCGGCAAGAATTGATGAGATTAATATTCTGCAGGCAACCTATGAGGCCATGCGTGAGGCTGTTTCAAAGCTGCCTGTTACCCCGCAGGTTTTGCTGAACGATGCGGTTACGATACCGGGTATCTCCATACAGCAGGTGCCCATTATTAAGGGAGATGCCAAAAGTATCTCAATCGCTGCGGCAAGTATTGTGGCGAAGGTAACCAGAGACCGTCTTATGGTGGAGTATGATAAGATCATGCCGGAATATGATTTTGCATCAAATAAAGGGTATGGCTCCTCCAGTCATATCGAAGCGATCCGGAAGTATGGACCTTCTCCTATCCACAGGGCAAGCTTTATCAAGAATTTCTGGCCTTGACGCATCTAGCAGAGAATCAATAAGGAGAATAGTGAGATTGGACACCAGAACTGTTGGGAAAGAAAAAGAAGAGCTGGCATGCCTCTATCTGAAAAGAAAAGGGTATCAAATTCTAAAGAGAAATTTTTCCTGTCGATTTGGAGAAATTGATATTATTGCCAGGGATGACAGTACAATTGTTTTTATAGAGGTAAAGTACCGCACCAGAAGTGACAGTGGTACACCGGAACAGGCAGTGACACCGGGAAAACGGAGAAAGATCATCAAAACAGCGGATTATTATCGCATGTGCGCTCAGATCCTGGAGGATGTTCCGTGTCGGTTTGACATTATCTCTGTCACCAGGGATAAGATCATTCAATTTGAAAATGCATTTGATTACTATGGCACAACAAGCTGAGAATGTAACTAGTCAGATACAGAACAGTTATGAAGTGGAAAGGAATTCGGATACATGACAAAAATTATATGGAAGAATACAGATATAGCTTCTCCTTATCTGACGGAAAAGGAAGGAGTCCCTTTTCTGAAATACCGTTCGCTGGAAGAAACCGGTATTGTAAGACATGGCTTCTCCACCAGGGCAGGTGGTGTCAGCGAAGGAATCTATCAGAGTATGAATCTCAGTTTTACCAGAGGAGATGAAAGCTGGCGTGTTACAGAAAATTATCACCGCATGGCAGCGGCACTGGAGATTCCTTATGAAAGTATCGTTACCTCTGATCAGACCCATACGATAAATGTTCGAAAAGTGGGAAAGAGTGACAGAGGAAGCGGACTTACCAGACCCCGGGATTTTACAGACGTAGATGGAATGATCACCGATGAACCCCAGACTGCGCTGGCAACCTTTTATGCGGACTGTGTTCCGCTGTTCTTTGTGGATCCTGTACACCACTGCATCGGACTTTCTCATTCCGGATGGAGAGGAACAAAGGACAAGATGGGACTGGTAACCGTGCAGGCCATGCAAAAAGAGTATGGTACCAACCCTTCTGATCTCCTTACGGCAATTGGACCTTCTATCTGTCAGGACTGCTATGAGGTGAGTGAGGATGTCATAGAGGAGTTTTCTGCCAGCTTTGCACCGAACTTACATGAAAAACTTTTTTTTCGGAAAGACAACGGAAAGTATCAGCTAAATCTCTGGGAGGCAAACGTCCAGGTCCTGCGAGAAGCAGGAGTTCCAGATCCCCAGATCGAACGCCCCAACCTCTGCACCTGCTGCAACCCCGAACTTTTATTCTCCCATAGAGCCTCCCACGGAAAACGAGGAAATCTGGGTGCCTTTCTCATGCTGATCTAACACCCCATTAAATCTCAAAACGCCGAGCTCGCAACACGCCAAGCTCGCAACACGCCCAAAACGCCGAGGTAGCCAAGAGGGCTGTCGCACTTTGCTGCTCCGGGACAGGAGACTGCTGTCAGAAACATTTGCAGGAGTCCTAAGTATACAAAAAGAATAGAATTTGCGTTGTAAGTATGCAGCACACTGTTTGAGTGAAACGAGTTTGTGCTGCATACTTACGTTTTTAGCAAAATCTATTCTTTTTTGTATGCTCTTGGACTCCGAAACAGTGTCTGGCAGCAGTCTCCTGTCCTGGGGCGGCAATGTGCGACAGCCCTCAGTATACTCAAGTGAATATTTTTATAGATTTTCGGAGAGCAGTTTTTTGATTTTGTCTGTTGTGGAACGAACCTTTTCTACCGAAACATCATGATTTAAGATATCGATGATGCTGGCAATGTACTTGCCCATCTCAGCAGGCTCATACCATGGACGGGCGATCAGCTCCGGTGTACGGTAGGTGAGATCAGTGGTGATGATCTTTTCGATAAAGCCTTTTTCATAATACTCGTCGAATTTATCCAGACCATCCGTGAAAAGACCAAAAGTAGTGCAGACAAAAACTCTTGCTGCGCCTCGTTCCTTGACCTGTTTTGCCACATCCAGCATACTCTCGCCGGAAGAGATCATATCATCAATAATGATAACATCCTTTGCAAGAACAGAATCCCCCAGAAATTCGTGGGCAACGATAGGATTCTTTCCATTTACAACGGTAGAATAGTCACGTCGTTTGTAGAACATTCCCATATCCACACCCAGGACATTCGAGAAGTAAACTGCCCGGGGCATAGCACCTTCATCCGGGCTTACAATCATCAAATGATCATTATCCAGATGCAGATCCGGAACAGAGCGGATCAAAGCTTTTAAGAATTGATAAGTGGGCATGAAGTTGTCAAAACCAGAAAGCGGAATTGCATTCATAACCCGGGGATCATGGGCATCAAAGGTAACGATATTGGAAACACCCATATTAGTCAGTTCCCGAAGAGCCAGTGCACAGTCCAGAGATTCACGGCTTGTGCGCTTATGCTGTCTTCCTTCGTATAAGAAAGGCATGATGACATTGATGCGATGTGCCTTTCCGGTAGCAGCGGCGATAATACGCTTCAGATCCTGATAATGATCATCCGGAGACATATGATTTTCGTGGCCGCATAACTTGTAGGTGATACTCCAGTTACACACATCAACTAAGATAAACAGATCAACACCACGCACGGATTCACCGATTTTACCTTTGGCTTCACCGGAACCAAAACGTGGGCAGTCACAGCTCAGAAGAAATGAGCCTTCTGCAAAACCGGAAATCTGATGTCCGGCAGGATTGAGTTCTGCGAGATCCTTACGGAATTTAACAAGATACTGGTCGATGGTCGCAGCCATCTCTTCACAGCCCTTCAGTGCAGCGATTTTAAGTGGGGCAACAGGAATAGAATTCTCCAGTGGTAATAAGTTTGCCATAGCATCCTCCAATTTTTTACATGTAATTTACAAAAAAGCACATTACTTTCTATATTTTTACATAGTCCGGGCGATTCGTCAATGTATAATCCGACGATTTTTCAAGTTCTTTGCCAGAAAAAAAGAGGATGCCAAGGGGCTTTTGTGCAGGCAGTGCTTGCTTTTTGAGCTTGAAATTGTTATTATTAACTAGATATGGAGGAAGGAATGAAAAAAAACAGACATATAATTCGTGAAGTACTGCCAGACAGCATTGCTGAAGAGATGGAATTAGAAGCAGGCGATGAAGTGCTGAGTATTAACGGACAGGAGATAGAAGATGTCTTTGATTATCACTATTTAGTCAATGACGAATATATTGAGCTGGGCATCAAGAAGGCAGACGGCGAAGAATGGATTCTGGAGATCGATAAGGAGTATGAGGAAGATCTCGGAATTGTGTTTGAGAACAGTCTGATGGATGAATACCGTTCCTGCAGAAATCACTGTATCTTTTGCTTTATCGATCAGATGCCGCCGGGGATGCGGGAAACGCTTTACTTTAAAGACGATGATTCCAGACTTTCTTTTTTGCAGGGAAACTATGTGACCCTGACGAATATGAGTGACCATGATATAGACCGGATTATACAATATCATTTGGGTCCGATTAATATTTCATTTCAGACCACGAATCCGGCTCTTCGATGCAGGATGCTGGGTAACCGCTTTGCAGGAGATATTTTTTCAAAAGTACAGCGGCTGTACCAGGGTGAGATTGAGATGAACGGACAGATTGTCCTTTGCAGGGGAATCAATGACGGCGAAGAACTGGAGCGTTCCATAAGAGATCTGACCGCCTATCTGCCTTATCTGAAAAGTGTCTCTGTGGTTCCGGTAGGAATCAGCAAATACAGGGAGGGTCTGGAACCCCTGGAGCTGTTTGACCGGGAGTCAGCAGGAGAGGTTCTTGGGATCATCCGGAAATGGCAGAAGAAGCTGTATGCAGAGCATGGGTTTCATTTCATCCATGCTTCGGATGAATGGTATATTCTGGCAGAGGAGCCTATTCCGGAGGAAGATACGTATGACGGTTATATACAGCTGGAAAATGGTGTTGGAATGATCCGCCTTCTGGAAACTCAGATTGAGGAGGCACTGGATCAGCGAACATCAGATCAGCGTGTGCGGAAGGTTTCTGTTGCCACTGGAAAGCTGGCAGCCCCTTATATCCGCCAATACGCCACAAAGATTCAGGAGAAATTCCCCGGGATCTCGGTGGAGGTTTATGAGATAACAAATGAATTTTTCGGAGAGAACATTACAGTTTCAGGATTGATTACCGGTCAGGATCTGAAAAAACAGCTTGCAGTCTGTGAACTGGGGGAACGATTACTGCTTCCCTGCAACATGCTGCGGGATGGAGAGAATGTATTTCTGGATGATATTACCGTTGAAGAGCTGGAATCGGCTCTTCACACAGAAGTGGATGTTGTGGACAGCGAAGGCGAAGATTTCGTAGAAGCAGTGCTGGGCGAACACAAGACACTGACACATAAAAGGAGAACAATGTATGAGCAAGCCGATAGTAGCAATTGTGGGACGTCCGAATGTGGGTAAATCCACACTTTTTAATATTCTCGCAGGAGAAAATATCTCGATTATTAAGGATACACCGGGCGTAACCCGTGACCGTATCTATGCAGACGTGGAGTGGCTGGACAAGCAGTTCACGTTGATTGACACCGGAGGTATTGAGCCGGATTCCAGTGACATCATTCTTTCCCAGATGCGGGAACAGGCGCAGATCGCCATAGACACAGCAGATGTTATCATATTTCTGACAGATGTTCGTCAGGGACTGGTGGATTCAGATGCCAAGGTAGCAGATATGCTGAGAAGAAGCAACAAACCGGTGGTACTGGTGGTCAATAAAGTGGACAGCTTCGAAAAGCATCTGATGGACACCTATGAATTTTATAATCTGGGTATCGGAGAGCCGGTACCGATTTCTTCCTTAAGCAAGCTGGGAATCGGTGATATGCTGGATGAAGTTACGAAACATTTTGATATGGATATGTACGAGGAAGAGGACAGCGATATTCCAAAGATTGCCATAGTGGGAAAACCAAACGTGGGAAAATCCTCTATTATCAATAAGCTTCTGGGTGAGAATCGTGTGATTGTGTCTGACATTGCAGGAACGACCAGAGATGCCATCGATACCACCATTTGCCACAATGGAAATGATTATGTGTTTATCGATACGGCGGGACTCAGAAGAAAAAGCAAGATTAAGGAAGAACTGGAGCGATTCAGCATCATCCGTACAGTTACCGCAGTGGAGCGGGCAGATGTGGTGATTATGGTGATCGATGCGGAGGAGGGAGTTACCGAGCAGGATGCCAAAATTGCAGGTATCGCCCATGAGCGTGGCAAGGGAATTATCATCGCCGTGAATAAGTGGGATGCCGTTGAAAAGGATGATAAGACCATCTACAAGTTCACAGAGCGGGTGCGGAACATCCTTTCCTTTATGAGCTATGCGGAGATTGTATTTATCTCTGCAAAGACGGGCCAGCGTCTGCCAAAGCTTTTTGACACTATCGATATGGTGCTCGAGAACCAGACCATGCGTATACAGACCGGTGTGCTCAATGAGATTCTTGCGGAAGCAACTGCCATGCAGCAGCCGCCGTCAGATAAGGGCAAGAGACTGAAGATTTTCTACATGACTCAGGTTTCTGTGAAACCGCCGACATTCGTGATCTTTGTCAATGATAAAGAACTGATGCACTTCTCCTATACCCGTTATCTGGAGAACCGTGTGCGGGATACCTTTGGCTTTAAAGGTACATCATTAAAATTTATTATCAGGGAACGAAAGGAAAGCTGATCATGGTTAGAGTACTTTGTCTGATTATTGGTTATTGTTTTGGGTTGATTCAGACTTCTTATCTTTATGGAAGGCTTCATGGAATTGACATTCGAAAATACGGAAGCGGAAATGCAGGTACAACCAATGCACTTCGCACCCTTGGTTTGAAGGCAGGACTTATTACCCTGCTGGGAGACTGCCTGAAATGTATCCTTGCAGTGGTTGTGGTACGGCTTCTGTTTGGAAGCACTCACAAGGACATGCTTTGGCTGCTCTCCATGTATGCTGCAACAGGAACAATCCTGGGACACAATTTTCCCTTTTATCTGGGCTTTCACGGAGGAAAGGGAATCGCTGCCACAGCCGGATTGATTATCTCAACCGGATGGCAGCTGACCCTGATTGAAATTGTGGTTTTCTTTTCCGTCTTTTTTATTACCCATTATGTATCACTGGGATCCCTACTGGTCTATGTGGTATTTATGATTGCGGTGGTGACTGCGGGACAGTGCGGCTGGTTGAATCTGTCTGGCGGACATCTGATAGAACTGTACATTTTGGCATTGCTTCTTACGCTGCTTGCTTTCTGGCAGCATCGTGGAAACATCAAAAAGCTGCTTCAGGGAACAGAGAGAAAAACTTATCTGTCAAAGCAGGGAAAGAATGAGAGGGAATAATTATGGCTAATATCAGTGTAATCGGAGCAGGAAGCTGGGGAACAGCGCTGGCGTGGCTGCTGCATAATAACGGACATCAGGTAACTGTCTGGTCTATTATGGAAGAAGAAGTGCAGATGCTTAAGACTGAGCGTGAGCATAAAGCAAAGCTTCCGGGAGTGAAACTGCCGGAAGATATGGAATTCACTTCGGATCTGAAAGCTGCCTGTGAGAACAGAGATCTTCTTGTACTTGCAGTTCCGTCTCCCTATACCAGAAGTACTTCCCACTCTATGGCAGGACTGGTAAAACCGGGACAGCTGATTGTAAATGTTGCAAAAGGAATTGAGGATAAAACACTGATGACCTTAAGTGACATTATCGAGCAGGAGATTCCTCAGGCAGAGGTGGCAGTCCTTTCCGGACCAAGCCATGCGGAGGAGGTTGGAAAGGGTCTTCCCACCACCATTGTAGTGGGAGCCAGAAAAAAAGCAACCGCAGAATACATCCAGGGATTATTTATGAGTCCGGTATTTCGTGTATACACCAGCCCCGATATCCTCGGTATTGAAATCGGTGCAGCACTTAAGAATGTTATTGCACTGGCGGCAGGAACAGCAGATGGACTTGGATATGGCGATAATACAAAGGCTGCACTGATTACCAGAGGAATATCAGAGATTGCAAGACTTGGAACAGCTATGGGTGCTCAGGCAGAAACCTTTTTCGGACTGTCCGGAATTGGCGACCTGGTTGTAACCTGTGCCAGTGTTCACAGCAGAAACCGCAAAGCAGGGTTCCTGATTGGACAGGGCTATACCATGCAGGCAGCGATGGATGAAGTAAAGATGATCGTTGAAGGTGTGTATTCAGCCAAAGCAGGACTTTTACTTTCCCAGAAATACAAGATTGATATGCCGATTATCAAGATTGTAAACCAGGTACTCTTTGAAAATAAACCGGCATCAGATGCAGTAAAAGAACTGATGCTGCGAGACAGAAAAGATGAAATCGGAGCAGATCTCTGGCAATAAAAAAAGAAATGCCGACCTACATTATTGAAGGTCGGCATTTATCATATCTTCGGGTATATTTGCAGTGCGTAGATGTTCGTCCATGGTGCTGATGGTGGCCATCTCGGTATCGGTGAGGGTAAAGTCAAAAATATCCACATTTTTTTCAAGATGATCAAGGTTAATGGATTTTGGTACCACGGAGATGTTCTGCTGAACCAGCCAGCGAAGACCAATCTGGGTAGCTGTCTTCTGATATTTGTTTCCAATCTGACGCAGAATCTCCCGTTCCACATATGCCCCTCTTGCCAGCGGCGCATATGCCTGTACGGTAATTCCCCGTTCCTGGCAGTAAGCAGTAAGCTCATGCTGATTCCAGAGAGGATGACATTCAATCTGGTTAACAGCAGGAACAATGCCGGACATCTCAAAAAGATGCTCCAGATGAACAATGCCAAAATTACTGACTCCGATGGAACGGGCCCGGCCGGAATGATAAATCTGTTCCAGATGCTTCCATGTTTCCCCATAACAGCCGGGCACCGGCCAGTGAATCAGATAAAGATCAATATAATCCAGCTTCATCCGATCCAGAGAACGATTAAAGGCGCCTTCAATATCGCCCATGCGCTGGGCGGTATTCCATACCTTTGAGGTGATAAAAAGCTCTCCCCGTGAAAGACCGCACGATCTGACGGCTTTTCCGAAAATTTCTTCATTACGGTATACGGATGCGGTATCGAACATGCGATAGCCTAAGTCAACAGCATCATTGACAGCGTCACTCATATCAGATTCATTATTAATTTTATATATACCAAGTCCCGCAAAGGGCATTTTCTGCTGATTATTCAAAATAAGTTCCGGTATCATGTTTGCACCTCCTTTGGTTCTCGTGCCTGTGATGATCTATGAACAAACATATCCACTATATCATATAAATGTAAATAAATCAGACGAGAAAGTATTAAAAAAGTAATACATAATTATGACATTCAAGGAACACAAAACATAAAATCCGCCATTTTGCACATAGTAAGAGGAAAAGAGCACGGTTGCGCAATTATTATTCACATTATACAATAAAAAAGATAGCATTGAAAAAAATACATAGAAAATATACATCATTTCATGCGCATTACTTGATTTAGATCCGTAAATGGTTTATAAT
>JAQUXP010000036.1 GCA_028692395.1 Lachnospiraceae bacterium | reverse complement strand
ACATACTGGCTGAGCTTCCGCGATTTGGTACAATCGTGAAGAATCATATTTAGAGCAACTGTAGTTTTCTGATCAGTTGCTCTTTTTGATTGCTCAAAATAAGATACTTCTCTTAAGAATTATAACATTGATCTTTTGATAGAACAACCCTGTTAAAGCACCCTGCTCTGTAAAACTGTATCGTAATTATCATAGCACAGAATTTCTTTGTTTGAAACAAAAATATTCTCCAAAAGAAGGAAGACTCCTTTACGAAGTCTTCCTTTTTTGTTTTACCTGGTAATCCATTTTTCAAAGAAAACATGACCGTTATATGTCATAGAATTCGATGCCACCGGATCAATATTAAGTCTTGTAAATGCAGCTGGTGTCATAAAGTACAGATAGTTGAAAGCAGTCACACCTGCAGGCAATGTAATTCCCTCAATAACTTTATTTCCATTACCATTTTTGTAAGTATTCATAATCTTCATTGCTTCCTGTGCTGCCTCCAGGGAACGGGCACTATTCAGCCACTTCAGAGTAGCTGCATCATTATTTTTGAATGCAGTAAGATATTTTGTAAGTGAACCATCTCGGGCAACCTCAAACTGAGTCTTCGCATAGATCACAAATTGAAGAGTAGCAGGAAAACTATTGCTTTCCATTCGGTTCAATATGACCATGGCAACAGCAACCTGACCGGCAAATCCCTGATTTCCAGCTTCCGTATAGAGTACAGCTGCCAAAAACTGTGCTTCTGTGATATCGGTACCAACCTGCGGATCTGTTAAGTACCGCGGCTCCAGCGTGTAGGTTTTTCCGTTTCCCGGATCTTTCATTGTAACATACTGTACCTCTGAGTTAATCAGAACCCCATCCGAATTAAATTGATAGAGTACATTATCAATTTGTATATAACTTGTTACAGCCGCACCATTATCTGCCGGATTCATATACAGTTTAAAACTGCCTATTTGATACCAGCCAAAAATCTGCTTTCCGTCTGCATCAAATGCATATTTTTTTCCTTCTATTATTGGAGTTCCACTGTACTGCATGCTGCCTGATTTTTCAAAATAATATTGATTCCCATCAATCTTCTGAAATCCTGTAAGCATAATACCATTCTGGTCAAAATAATATTTTGTGTGATCAATTGTCTGGAATCCCATAACGGCAGCACCGTTATCATCGGGATTCATGTACAGCCGCCATGCGGACGTAAGCTGTAACCATCCCTGATAAATAGAACCATCCTTATTAATCATATATTTTTTATTGTTGATAATGGGCATACCACTGGCACTCATAATACCATTTGTATCAAAGTAATACTTTTTATTACCAATAGTAGTAAATCCTACAGAAGCAGCACCATTATCATCCGGATTCATATACAACTTCCATTCGGAGGTTAACTGGAGCCATCCGGTGTACACCTTTCCAGTATTGAGAATATAATATTTTTTCCCGTTAAGAACTGGCATACAGTTTTTATACATAATTCCATTTGCATCAAAATAATATTTTATATCATTGATGGTCTTAAAGCCTGTTGCAGCTGCACCGTTGTCACTGGGATCAAAATAAAGTCTCCAGTCAGAAGTAAGCTGCATCCATCCTGTAAAAATTTTTCCATCGGTAACTAAATATTTTTTTCCGTCTATGACAAACATTCCATCTGGCATATTCTGCATCAGTCCATTAGCGTCAAAGCAGTACGTTTTTCCGTCTATTTTCCGAATTCCTGTAGCTGCTGCATTATGGTCATCAGGATCAAAATACAGCTTCATATTTCCCATGGTTAACCAGCCACTACATGACACTCCGTCCTTCAGCCAGTATTTTTTTCCATCTATAACCGGTGTGCCAGTTCCAGAACACATAACACCATTGCTGTCAAAGATTCGTGCTATAGAATCAATAATCTGAAATCCTGTAACGGATGCCCCATTTTGGGCAGAATCAAAGTACAATCTCATACTGCCCAGTATAAGCCATCCAGTCTGCTGTATTCCTTCTCCATTAAACCAATATTTCTTTCCCTCTATAACCGGCGTACCTACAGCTGCCGCATACTGATTATTCGGATCAAAATACAGTCTCATTCCATTTAGTTCTAACCATCCGGATGTTACCACACCATTTTGAAGCCAGTATTTCTTTCCGTCGACCACCGGAGTGCCACTTCCTGTATATAACACGCCATTACTGTCAAAAACATATGTTTTTGCATCAATTGCTGCATATCCGGTAATGGCAGCACCATTATCCTGTGGATTAAAATACATGGTCATTCCACAAAAATTTAACCAGCCAGTCTTTTGTATGCCATCTCCATCAAACCAGTACTTTTTGTTTGCAATTACTGGGGTTCCTGTTACCAAAAATCCGTCCCCATCAAAATAATATGTATGATCTGATATCTTCTGCCAGCCATACAGACGGTTTCCGTTGGATACATAATACTTTTTGCCATTGGAATCAATATTCCATCCCTCTGTGGCCAACGCATCCTTTGAAATTCCAAAGTAAGAAGCAATTCCTTTTGCATCTGCAACTGCAAGAGTTTTTAATCCATCTTCGCTGCTAAAAAATCGTTCAAAATCGCTTTGATTATTAATAAAACCATGTTCCACTATAATGGAAGGCACGTTCATCTGCTGTCCATAGCGCACAATTCCATAATAATCAGCTGTACTTCCATCAGAATATGTAGAATCCCCTGTGCGGAACACAAAACCTCGATCCTTGAATCCCAAATTCACAAGCTGATCCAAGATAGAGCGCGCAAGTGTCTGTCCTTCCTGCGCATTGGAAGTATTATATGTACCTATTTTGGCAACCATTGATTCTACACCAGTAGCAGATGTTTCACTTTCATGCTCTCCCGCCGCATTAAGATGAATACTAACCAAAACATCCGCTTTCAGATCACTGGCATATTTTACCCTGTCATACAAAGATGGATTTCCATTCTCATCCCTGGTAAGATATACTTTTATATTTTTGTAGGTTTCAAGTTCACTCTTCAGATATCGGGCAATCTTCATGGTCAAAACTTCTTCCCGATATAATACACCGTTCCATGTTTTACTGGCTCCTGTAGAAATTGAACTATGTCCTGGATCAATCACCACAATTTTTTCTTTATTATCAAGAGAGAACGTGTTCTGCATAGCTGGCAGGGTTTCTTCCATATTTAATACAGCCTGAGTTATGGTCTCCTCATTATTTTCCGGATTCTCTGCCACATAGAGAGACACATCCTCTGTGTCTGTAGCTGCATCTGTAGCTGTATCTGTAGCTGCTGCATCTGCAACCGTTTCACCGGAGCTCTGATCAATCTGCCGTAAATCCGTTGCAAATTTTTCACCATTGTTTAAGCCGGCTATCTGTAAAAGTGACATATCTTTCTCCAGATGAAAAGCAACAACATTCTGAATAATGGTGTCTGCTGTAATCTGGGACTGTGTGTTGTCTTTTTCAACTGTCAAAACCACCTCAGATAACTGATCCTGTTCCGTTCCCAGTTGAATAAAAACATCTTTTCCGGTTTCCGTCCGGGTTTCGAACTGATAGCCAACGCTTAAGCTCTTAACCTGCCCATCTACTGACTGCGTTGCAGCAGGCTGAACATCCTCTGCCGATTCCTGATTACCGTCTGCATTACTATCAGCTGCAGTGTTCTCTATGGTCTCATCACTGACACTTACCGTATTCGCTGTCACATCCTGTTCCGCATAAACGTTTGTTGGAACAAGCATTGCTGCGCATATTACCAGTGCTGCAATTCTTTTTCTTAAACTTATCAATGTAGTTCTCCTTTAAGCAATTGATGTGGAATCCACAAGAGATTCCACATCAAAAAGTGTCTTTTAAGCCTCTGGATCTGTAGGATCCACGCCTCCGGTAATCTTAGGTAAGGTTGGAATTCCAAATGGAAGGGCAAAATTATCGCCTATCACAACCGTGGTTCCCAGGGAGCAATTGTCATAAATCCATTTTGCATCTCTGACGCAAAGCCGAATACATCCATGAGATGCTGGCTGTCCCAGCTTGTTAAATTCTGCTGGTGGAACATTATGAGTTGGATCACTGGCACTTCCGGTTGCAACAGAGTGAAAATAAATTCCATCTGTGACTCTGGTCGCCCATTTTCCCCATGATGGTCCCATTAATTCTTTTAATCGGAACTTCTGTAATGTATGGAAGGTTCCTGACGGTGTTGGTGTACCAGATAATCCTACAGAACATAACATGGATTTTACCGCTATGGTGTAGTTTCCTGAATTATCCTGTGCGTAAGCCGTTACAACACAATTTGTCCGATCAACCTTCAACAGATAAGGACCGGAATAATTTGTGCTGCCTTTTCCCTGGCTGTCAAAATACATATTCTGTCCGTTTACTACTTTCCATGCATTTACTACCATACTTCCATCATCATTAAAATAATAATAAGTTCCTGAAATGGAGATTGCACCTGTAGCCATCACACAGTTGGAATCAAAATAGTATCTGACACCTCCAATAGTGGAAAAGCCTGTACGTCCTGCTCCTGTAGACGGATCAAAATAGAATTTCCAATTTCCAATGGTAACCCAGCCCGTACGAACTGTATTATCAGAATTAAAGCAGTACTTCTTACCACCAATCACCTGTGTTCCCTGACCTGTAAGCCAGATACCATTTTCGTCAAACACATACTGCTTTCCTTCTACCTGAGATACACCTGTTACCGCCGCTCCAGTAGATGGATTAAAATACATCTTCCAGTTTCCAAGAGTAACCCAGCCTACCTGAATACTTCCATCTGCATTGAAATAATATTTTTTACCATTTACAATTGCTGTCCCACTGCCTGTAAGTAAAATTCCATTGTCATCAAAAACATATAACTTATTATCAATTTTACTTACTCCCACAGCGCCTTTAAACGTTGTTGTATCAAAATACATCTTCCAGCTTCCAATAGTAATCCAGCCGCTTCGTAGAGAACCATCTGTATTGAAGCAATACTTGCTGCCATTATAGATAGGAGTTCCTGCTGCTGCCATGGATACACCATCATCATTAAAGATATAATGTTTATCTCCAATTTGAGTCAGTCCGGTTCTTGCCGTATAACTGACAGGATCAAAATACATAATCCACTTACCAAGAGCAAGCCAGCCTGTATTTAAAGTTCCATTGGGATTAATCCAGTATTTCTTTCCATCAACTACAGGAGTACCGGAAGTACTTGGCATCGTACCATTTCTGTCAAAAATATAATGCTGTCCATCAATTTCTGTAAGACCAGTCTTTGCAGTAAAGTCTGTTGCATCAAAGTACATCTGCCATCCACCAAATCTCAACCAGCCTGTGCTTAGTGAGCCATCTGGATTAATCCAGTATTTTTTATTATTGATAACAGGTGTTCCGGAAGCAGTCTGCATAACGCCATTATCATCAAATATGTAATGTTTTCCATCTATTTCTGTAAGACCAGTCTTACCGGCACAATCTGTGGGATCAAAGTACATCTTCCAGCCTCCTAAGATAAGCCAGCCGGTTCTTAAAGATCCATCTCCCGTAAACCAATATTTATGACCATTGATGACTGGTGTTCCATTCTCAGCATAAAGCACGCCATTATCATCAAAAATATATCTTTTTTCTTCAACAGTTGCTAAGCCGGTTCTTGCCTTGCAGCCATCTGATGGGTCAAAATACATTCTCCAGTTTCCCATATTAAGCCATCCGGTTTGTGCAATTCCATTATTTAGCCAATATTTTGCACCATTGACCACTGGAGTACCCGAACCTTTACACAGGATTCCATTTGTGTCAAATAAATATAAAGAAGTGCTGATTTCGGCAACTCTTCCCACGATCATAGCGCCATCTTCATCTGGATTACAGTAAACACGCCAATCAGCGGATAAATCAAACCATCCCTTATAATGAGAGTTATCACTATATACCAGATATTTTTTTCCATCAATCACCTGCTGTACAGGAGTTTCGGTAGTCGCTGTGCTGACAGCGGCATTTGCAGCCGGACTCTCTGTAACATCTGGTGCATTCTCAGAAGCTACTGGCTGTTCCTCAGCAGCAGGATTCTTGGTATCATCCGACTTTGAAGCATCCGGCTCTGAACTGGAATCCACCGTAGAGTCCCCATCCCCATGATTCTGTGTTGTCTGTGAACTGCTGCTTACATTATTCTCCGCCTGAGAGCTGGATGAAACGTTATCCGTCTCATCTGTAGCTGCATAGGTGGAAAAACTCATCGTAAAGATCAATAACAGACATAATAACATGCTAAATCTTGTTCTTCTTTTCACAATCTGCTCCTCCTTATATTCATTTATGCTAAATCAATATGCACTTTAAAAGGCAATATCTCATCAGTTACTGTGTCCCTGTAGGTTAATGTCAGCTGCTGCTGCTTTTCATTCATGGCGTAAGCCACTTCTGCTGTACAGGAATTCCCCTTGGTGACAGATTCTGCCACCTTTAAATCCGGATAATAATAGGAATCATATAATACTGACTCATCCGGCTTCATCAACTGGAACCGCATATCATCAATCAGCAGTGCATCTTCCGCAACATTCTTATAGGTATAATTCACTACCACCACATATCCTGGATCAGGTACGTATTCATCACGTTTTTCTGTGTAGGAAATGCTATTAATTGTCAACTCATACTGTATCTTATCCTTCAGCTTCAGTTTCACAGTATCTCCAACTAAGTATTCTCGATTCTCATCCACTTCTACTTTTTCTTTTGAAGGAGTTCCTTCTGCCTGAATTTTGGATGATGAGCTGGTATTCTCCGAGTTTTCAGAGGATGGGCTTGGGCTAGCAGATATACTTTGGCTGCTACTGGAATTGCCTGCCTGTTTTTGTGTTGTTCCACAAGCGGTGCCTGCCATACACAAGCTAAGACACAGCAATACTGCTACTGACTTTTTCATGTTCTTCCTCCTCGCATAAATCCAAATATAATTCTATCGTTTTTATTGTATCACACGTCTTCCAATTTATCCAGTTCTTAGCAAAATTCGTTTTCAAGTCTTTTATTTTTATTATTCGTTAAATTAAAAAGTAAATTCCACTTCTGGTTGAATTTACTCTTACACACGTTCTTGATTTATTTTCAATCTTTTCCAATTCACAGCAACTGCAAAACAGCCGGAGGATAAGCGAGTAGAAGGGGAGTTTTTTTACACCCCCTTTAAATATTTTAATTGTATTTTTCAATTACTAAATCTGAGTCTGTATAATAATTTCTTGTGTATAATAAATAATTATGTCCATCTATTTCACTAATGTCATATAATAAAATACCTGTTTTACTTTCTGTAGATACTTTTACGTCTTTTTTTATTACATTAAAGTTATCATCATAGCAAGAGTAATACACATTAGCTCCCATATAAGACTCACCTAAATTTTCTTTATCACAACTATAATATAATATCCACTCATTTTTATTATGTATAAATGAGGTAGGCTCGTGATCACAATTATTTTCTAATAAAACTATAGGGGTATCCCAACTATTACCTAAATCTGTAGACTTTGTTAAAACTATAGCTGAGTTTCCTTTGTCATAATCTTCCTTTTCATATACTACATAAATTATATTATTTTCATATATGACGTCTACATCTTCTAAATTACAATTATCTGTTTGAATATTGCTAACTAATTCCAAGTTCTCTAAATCATCTGTTTTATAAAGATGAATAATGTATTTTCCGTTTTCTACTTCTGGATCTGAATTATTTATATTACCTATTATTTCTGTAGCTGTTATATAATAAGTATCATTGATTTTAGTAATTGTAGGATCAATCTGTAAATTTTCTGATACCATAACAATTTTATTATCAATTATGTTATTATCATCATCCATGCGAATGATACCCACTTCATGATTAAAATTGCCATATATCACTATATTATCATCTTCTACACTATCAATCCAATTAGTGTTAACATCATAATTTTGTAGTATATTTACCTGAATATCAAGTAACATTAATGTAGCATATTGACTACTGGTAATTATATTTCCATTATAAAATTTAGCCGTCTCCATTATGTAAATTAGTAACTTCACTAACAATAGAAGTATCTCCATTATGTAAATTAGCAGCTTCACTAACATTAGAAGTGTCTCCATTATTTATGTTACATAAAAAAATAAAAGCTCCTATTACGCACACTGATAATACAATTATTAAAATTATCTTTTTCTTTTTCATAAGCTCCTCCACTGAAATTATAGCAACACTATTGTACAATACCTTCCATAACTTGTAAATAAAAGGGGCTGTAAAAAAAGTCCTTTAATGAAGAATCACCAGTTCGGGCTGACCACTTACGCACAGCACTTTCACAACGTTTTCTCCATATTTTATTTTCAACCGTTCTTAATTCCTATTTCTTCTTATTACTTTTTATGACAAGTAAACATACCCCTAGATACATCACCCAAAAAGCAATTGAAATAGCTACCCCCTCCAGCAGCATGGGCTGACGATATTTCAAAGTAAAAGTATGTTCTCCTTGTTCTACATAAAATGCATTAAACCCATAGTCTGCTCTTATTAGCTCCACAGGTTTTCCATCCAGCTCAGCTGTCCAGCCATCTTCATATGGAATAGTAAGCACTGCAAGACTCTTCTCTTCTGCCTGAATAGTTCCTGTGACAAGACTGTCATTTTTTACAGCATCTACCTGTATAGGTTTTGCAGTAAACTCGGCATTTATATTTTGTTCCCAGAAGTGTATTCCAGATATCACAGCCTCCGGATTCGGTACACGAACTTCTATCTCTATGCTTGCAGCGTCTCTTGGGATGGTCA
The DNA here is from genome assembly GCA_028692395.1 of Lachnospiraceae bacterium. GTDB lineage: Bacteria > Bacillota > Clostridia > Lachnospirales > Lachnospiraceae > Novisyntrophococcus. Next base: position 29,287 of record JAQUXP010000036.1, on the reverse strand, counting down.
ACGCAATACGCAATGGTGTATTTGCAATCAAATCATATTCATTCCTGTTCCCATCGATGGTAAAAAAGATGTTAGATGTCTGGTTCATCTGGATATCGAATTCCATGGTGGTTCCATCTGTATCCGTCTGGACACCCTGCTTCAGAGGAATCGTGCAAAAAGCCGTATTAAAACTGATCGTGCTCTCTGTCTCTGAACAAGAGACTCCCTCTGTATGCAAACCTGTATAATCAATGATTGCAGGAGCTGCTTTTCTCTCCAGCTCCTGCAATTTGGAGCTGGATACTGTGAGATCATCCTTCTTATCTATTACTGCCATTTGAGATACCAGAGTGTCTCTGTCATTTCCCACGGTCATTGCAAGATTCTCATACGTAGAACTGTCGATGGTTTTTGTATACAAGTGCCCCATGGATGTTTCCTGATTGCTCTCATACAGATACAGTGTTCCGAATTGCTTTACAAAATGATATCCTGTATTATTCTCATCTAAATGATTACTAATCAGGTACCGGATACCAAAAAGATTGGCAAAAGCATAATCTCTGGTCACCTGGGTATAGGTGAGATGTGCAGTGTTCTTGTATTCTAATTCTGAGAACATTTTTTGGACAAATTCCAGTATATTTTTGTTCATGGTCGAGTTATACGTACTGATTCCTCTGTAGTTTTGGGCACAAGATTCCATACACAGAGAAGCCTGTGCATAATTTTTTTCCATTCTGTAAAAATCGGAGTCATTTTGTCCCACATACTCCATTAATTCCTGTATATCATCTCCATATAGATATTCAAAATACTCTTCTGAGCCTTTTTGAACCTCAGAGCGATGCCTTGCAGTAATATGAGAATCACAGATTACATTCATGCCTGTGAGAGCGCACAGGCAAAGCATCATACATGTCCCACCTTTTACCGACATCCGACCGTGTTTTCCATAAACTGCATAAACCAGCACTGCGATCATCAGCAATCCTGTTCCACATAATATAATGTTGTTTAACTTTGCCGCTGTGGTACTGGCGTTTCTAAACCCATACAGATAAAATGCTATCATAAGCAGACCTGTCAGGAATATTCCCACCCTGTTTAAACATTTTGCACGCAGGATCTCGTCCATAGATCTGGCTGCTATATAAGCAAATAACGGCATCATCAAAAAGGTGTGTCTGGATATGGGATAGGCAAAGCCATTGAGAATCACACTAAAGCTCATAATAGTAAGCGTTGCAGCTGCCAGAATTCCTGCTGCATACCACAGAATCATCTCTTTCCGTTTTTTACTAATCTTTGGTATCAGAATCACAAACTGAATCAGTAAGATGACAAATAAGGTGGAAAAAAACACGTTTGGGGCCTCATAATAATTACCATAGCCACTATAAGGAGACACTCCATTTCCTATTCCTTCCAGGTTAGAAGAAAAAAGTCTGGAAACTATCGTTTTGTAATATCCTTTTGGGAATTTTGTAAATGCGCTATACAATCTTTGCCATACTGTCATTCCCGAAGAAAGTCTGGAAGAAACATTACTCACCAGATAATAATTCGGCAATAATGTCACCAGAGCCATCCCAACTCCCAGCAGCATAGCCAGAGCATGTTTACAAGCCTGACAGAAACGCTCTTTCCACGAAAGCTCCATGGCGATTAAACGAAAAATCACATAAGTGCCGCAAAGAATCAGTGACATGTATCCGGTATAATAGCTGTAAAATACCACTGCTGCCGTCATAAGTGGAAGCTTCAGTGAAAATTTTCTGCTTTGAACTGCCTTTTCCACCACTGCCAGCAGACAGGGAAGCAGCACCATAACCATACTGAACTGATAATGCTGTCCCCACACAATCAAAAAGCCATTAAAAGCATACATGTATGCTGCCAGACATCTGCTTCTCTTCGACAGAGAAAAAGAGGACAAAAAGTAATAAGCTGCAAGTCCTGCAAGGATCATCTTACCCATATGGAGATATATCAGAAGATAAGCACAGCTTTTAGGGCCAAAAACCGCACCCAGCAGATAAAGCACCCATAGAGAAGGATCCGCAATTGTCAGCTGAAACATACTGGTTCCGAATCCATTATTAAAATCCCAGAAAGAGAAGTTGCCATCCCGCAGATGATTCACAATCGTGTTGTACTGCATAATATACTGCTGCTGTGTATCGGATCCTATATCGTTAAACATAAAGATAGAACTGCCAAATATATACTGATAGTATACGATAACTGCCGAGACCAAAATTGCTGCAGTCAGCAGCAGCCTGGGATGTTTTTTGCAGTTTTCCATGAAATTTCTTACTTTGTTCACACTTTTCTCCTTTATTGCAGAAAGGACTGTTGCACTTTTGGGGTTGGAATCATCTATTGTTTCCGAACCCCGAAGTACAACAGCCCTTCAGTCTTTTATCACTCACGGGAAATCCGTTCAGCGTCTTCGGCGATTCTGCGAATCCTGCTGCCTCTGCTGCTCTCTTCGCTGTCTTCGGCGTTTCTTCTTCTTGGCTTTTATAACTGCTGAGATGATGATCATAAAGAGTCCAATGCCCACCATGGCTCCCAGAACACCTATCGCAATATAAACTCCGATACCTACTGCCTTACTTGCGAAAGACTGATCCTTATCCGTATTATCAGCAGCTTTATCAGATATATTTTCGTCAGCTGCCGGGGTATTCGTTGTGACCGAATTCTTTGAATTATTCGTCTTGCTGACATTCCTGGTAGGTTCCGGTGTAATAACGATATCATTCTCCACCGGATATCCCTGGGTCGTCACAATCTTACCATCCTGGAGCTTGAAGTTGTTATAGGCATAGTCCAGAATCTGCATGGAATCTGTCGCCGCTACATCGGATCCCGGTGCATACATCACCACAGAGATCAGATCCATATCATTTCTACGGTCAAACGTAATCAATGTACTTTGAGAAACATCCGTATACCCTGTTTTTCCTCCAAGGCAGCCATCATAGAAATGAACACCTCCGGGAAGCATTTCCACATGGGTATCATAAACTCTGGAACCGGCCGTCATGTTTGTAGGACCGACGACATAGCTTGGAGTAGACAGGATTGTGCGGAACATCTCATTTTTCCAGGCTTCCTGTCCAATCAGTGCCATATCATGTGCCGTGGTGTAGTGATCGTCATTCTCCAGCCCGCTGGCATTCATAAAATGGGTGTTCGTACAGCCAAGTGCTGCCGCCTTCTGGTTCATCATATCGACAAAGTTCTGTACTGATCCGCCTACCACCTCTGCCACCTGGGTGGAGACATCATTGGCCGACTTAATGAGAATCATATAAAGACACTGCTCCATGGTAAAGGTCTCACCAAGCTGGGGATTGATATTAGAGCTTCCCGCATAGGCATCTGCCATACCTGTTCCTGTAAATGTCACCTGGGTATCAAGGGAACTGTTTTCCAAAGCGATTAAAGCTGTCATAACCTTTGTAATACTGGCCGGATAACGAACATCGTTCATACCCTTGTCGAGCAGGACTGTTCCTGTACTGGCCTCCATCACACAGGCTGTACCACTTTGAAAATCCGCTGCCTGAGGCCACCCGGATCTTGCGTTGGAATCTATGGTACAGACACGGTTGTTGTCAACCGCTGCCCAAGTGGATACTACTGCATTTCCCAAAACCAGACTGACAGCTGTCACACCGGTAATGATCTTCGTCATCAGTGTTTTTATCTTAAACATGTTTATTCTCCCAAACCGCTCTCCACTGCACCAACAAGTGCGCTGAGAGCTTCTTCCTCATCTTCACCTTCACATATGATCTCAATATCGTCCCCTGTCTTAACGCATGCTCCAAGAACACTTAGAACACTTTTAGCATTTGCCGTTCCCATATGATCTTTTTCCATATAGTTGAACGTAATCAGAGATTTATAATCCATCGCCTTGTTGCAAAGAAGTCCTGCCGGTCTGAGATGAAGACCGGATGGGTTGATAATCTTTACTTTCTTACTAACCATAATAACGCTCCTCCTGCTTGCTAATTGCTTGTTTCGGCTTCCGCTAACGTGTTGATATGAATCGTTGTTGTAACATCTTCCACCAGCTCATATCCGGTTGGAAGTATAATCTGAACCGGGACTGTATAATCACCCTTTTGTTTATCTTTCAGATCGATGCTCGCCGCTATCATCTTGGATCCATCAAACGCATCCAGATCTGCATCAGTCGCTTTGATGCGAAGGAAAAGCTGCGGCTGATCATAGGATACTGCCAGTTTATCTGTCAGATTAAATATTTTGACGTTTTCTACATCGTATTCATACTCCCGGCTTCCCTTCGGAAGGACTGCCACTTTTACTGTGACATTCTTAGAAAGCGTTGTTGTCCCTGATGCAGCAGTAAGCTTCATCTCGTCTGGCAGCAGAGAAGAAAGATCTACGGTCTGTTCCACATCTGCACTGGCATTGTTCACATTGATCTTATCTGCGGGAATCGTAATGGTATTTGCGTTGGCTGAAAGTTCCTGCAGTGCTGCTGCAGAACCGGCTACCGTAACCTCTGATGGTGAAACAGAGATAGAAGAAACCTGATAACCATCTTTCGGTGTTCCGCTGTAATCTGCTTTCAGTTTCACGGCAGATTGTTTTTTCCAAAGAGTTACATCCACCGTCACATCAGGAAGATCGCCCAAATATACTACAGATGCATCGCCAACCTGATCGCCGTTTTTGTCAATAATCTTCAAGGTTGCCGGAACCTTTCCGTCTGTGCTCATGTCTGTCACATCAATTTCAGCCATAATGCTTCCAATCTTATTTACAATAGAAGCAGGACCTGAGATCGTAATATTCTCCGGTGTGGAAACAGCTGTTCCCACATCATAGTCCTTATTTGGTTTGGTGGTTCCATAATCAACCGTTACCGGAAATGTTTCCTGTTCCACATCTTCTATGCTGACCGGTATGGTAGCAGTCGTTGGTGTAATCTTCGCCGAATTAACACCCGCACAGGTTACATGGATTGGTACATAAACCGGATCTGTATTCATATCTACAATCTGGGTCAGATCCGCAGTTGCCGTAATGTCATCTTCTTTAATCTCATTTAATATTGTTTTATTATCACGAATAATCACAGTAACATTACGATATGCCTCATCGATCCGGTAGGTTTTCTTTCCTGTTGCGATATAAGAAGTATTGGTCACCTGAACCGGAACAGAAAATGACTGGGAGATGATTGGATCATTATATTCAATCAGCATATACCAGAGAAAAACTGCAATAATTAGCGAAACGATTTTAAGACCCAGGTTATTTTCCAGCAGCTTTTTCATGTTTTACCCGTCCTTTCCATCGTCTGAATCTGGAATTCGGTTCCTTCTTTTCACTCAGCTTCTGTATCCTATGAAGCTGTTCCCTGAGCTCACTTGGTGTTACTGCCACACGCAGTTCCCCTCCAACAGCATAGGATACATTGCCTGTCTCCTCTGATACAATAATAGTCATGGAATCTGTAATCTCGCTGATTCCCACACCTGCACGGTGTCTTGTCCCGAGATTTTTATTCAGCTCCATATTATCTGAAAGAGGCAGATAACAGGTTGCCGCTGCTACACGGTTTCCCTTTACAATCACAGCCCCATCATGAAGAGGAGTGTTGTGCTCAAAGATATTAATTAAAAGCTGCCCGCTTAGGAGGGCATCTACCGGTATTCCCGTCTTCTCATAATCTGAAAGAGAGATGTTCTGTTCAATGACAATCAATGCCCCTGTCTTTACTTCTCCCATCTCAAAGCTGGCACGAACAATCTCATTTAGCGTCTGATCACTGAATCTGACCGCTTCCTCATCCGTAGTTCCACCCAGAATCTTCAGATTATCCAGAAGATTTTTGTCACCGATCTGCTCTAATACACGACGCAGCTCCGGCTGAAAGATAATAACAACTGCAGTGATGGCCGCTACACTGAGACTTTTACATAGATAAAGAATAGCATCCATATTCAGGATATTCGCTATTACGATAAAGACAGCCACCATCAGAATACCCTTCAGCAGCTGATAGGCTTTTGTATGTTTTACCCATAGAATCAGATGATAGACAAACCATGCAATAATAATGATCTGAATCAGATCAATGATGCCGACGTTTTTGGGCATTTTCGGAAATGAAAATGTAAAAAAGAATCCCTTTATCCGATTGATAATATCCTGCATAGTCTCACATCCTTTCTGATTTTTTTTATGATAACAGGCTGGATTTTACTGATTATTTCCCTTTTCTTCGTCAATATGTAGTTCCTTCAGGCTCTCTGCAAGTGCCTGTTCCAGATCCAGATCTGTCTGTCCTTCATCCTGCGTGGCAGACTCCTGCGGCTTTATCTGTGGCCACGGTTCAACCTTCTGCTCTACTGGCTGTTCCTGTATCACTTGCTGCTCTTCCCTTTGTTTCTGTTCGCTTTGTTTCTGTACGCCTTGTTTCTGTTCGCTTTGCTGCTGTTTAATTTGTTCCCGTTCGCTTTGCTGCTGCGGATTTCTCTGCTGCGCACTGCGGGAAACAGTCTCGTGATGAGTTCTTTTTTTCACAGCCACTTTAGGAACTGCCTTTACAAAATATACATATTCGTCATCTTGAAACTGCAGGTACTCACTTTTCTTATAATCCACCTGGAACAGGAAAAACTCCAGAATGAAAGCCGCAAGCCCGGAAGCAAAAGTACCCACAATCACAAGTATGATGGAAGTGCTGCTTCCAAGTACGATAGAACCTCCTATCACAATTACCATGTAGCAGATCATACCCACTACGATTGCAATATTCCAGATATTATCCGCATCCATATTACGAATCAAAGCTACGATAATTACAACTGCTGCACTGGCCAGTATAATAAGAATCATTTCCTTATTTGAGGAAAGGCCTGACATAAGTGCCTGGAGGGATGCTGCCATATCCGCACTTCCTTCTGCCTTGAGCGGTGCAACAACAGTTGCAGCCACCTGAAGAAAATAAAAGACAAATACTCCACAGGATACTGATAAAGCGGAAAATGCTCCCCCAACCAGTCCATATCCAATCGCCACTGCTGCTGGCATACCACAGGCACACGCCACCGGTGTGAGCACCAGAGCCAGTGTGTCTTTGGGTGTAAACCTAAAATACAGCAGATAAAGCAGTAGAAAAATCGCTGCTGCTACTGCACCGATCTCTATACCAAGACCAAAAAGCTGTCCAACAATTGCAATACTGCATATCAGTGCAGTTCCATTTAACGGTAAAATTGCACAGATCAGCGCCAGTATTAACACAATAAAGATATTATTCAAAATAGACAGATAGCCCACTATATGATTGATCTGAAGCAGTAAAAACAAAGCAAGTAAAAACTTTAAAATCGGTGTCAGATAAAGTCCGTATTCTCCATAAATATGTTTTAATTTTTCTTTTAATTCAACTAATACATTCACTTTTCAGTTCCTCCTGTACGTTGCTTTAAAGCCCTGTGTTCCTTCTCGTAATGCTTTTCAAGCTGTCTCAGGGTTTCATCATACTGCTCGATTTTTTTCTTTGCACTGCGGTATCGAATCGATGCCAGTATATAGGTCACTAACGAATATAACAGAAGAAACACGATATAGCCAATTATCGTATTCACAATTACCGGTCGAAAATCGAGATTATTCAGAGTACTCATGATATCTTCCATGTCAATTGCGCATACCACAGCAAACACAAAGCAGTAGGCAATCGTAGCTGCAAAAAAATTCTTCAACAGCGCAAGACCTATAAAATCCCTCCGGTAGAACTTGGCGATCTTCAGACTTTTGTTCTCCTCTTTTTTTTCAAAAAAGGCGAGTTTCGTCATCAACCGTACTCTTTCCTCATCTATCATATCTGCTCCTTTTAAGTTTTTTTCATACAGATACATTTATTGTAACATAATTCATACGCTATGCAAACCCCTTTGTTTCTTAATTCCTTCTACCAGTATAGCACAACCCTTTCTGAAAAAACAATTTCATTTTTCCCAACCTTTACAGTACCTAAGATTCTCCCATTCCGATACAGACGGTAACAAAATAAACTCTTTCCACTCCTGCCTCTTTTAACAGTTCTGCAATTGCGTCTATGGTACTTCCTGTCGTATAGATATCATCCACGAGCATCACGGATTTCCATGTTACCGCTTCGCAGATCTGAAATGCCGCTCTCAGGTTCTTCCTGCGCTCCCTGGGGGAAAGATTCTTCTGGGCCTTCGTGTGTCGTATGCGTTTCAGACAGGTTGTATTAACCGGAAGCTTCCAGAGCTTTGAAAGCTGATCTGCCAGTATTTCCGCCTGATTATATCCTCTTTTTAAAAACTTAAGCCGATGAATCGGCACTGGAAGTAGAACATCCGGACAGGCTTTTTCCAGAAAAGTTCCTGCTGCTTCCGCCAGAACCTTTGCGTAAAAATATCCATATTCCTGTCTTCCCCCATATTTAAAGCGCATCAATGACTCCTGCATTTCTCCCCGGTAGAGAAATGCAGCAAAGCCGCACTCATATGCATGGGAATGCTTCCTGCAGTCCATACAATATTCTTTTTCCTCATGATCCAGTGGCTTACTGCAGCGCATACAGCGATTTCCAGTAATTCTGTGCAATTGTTTTCTGCACGTAAAACAGACCGGATATTCCCTGTCAGGAATTGCCCGGTCACAAACTGCACATCTTCGTGGATAGAAAACGTCCATGATCTTCATCTAAAACCTTTCTCCCCAAAGGCTCTCTTCCGAAATACTTAAAATTTTCAATACAATTGACACATCAAAAGAATTTAAAATTCGCAGATCCGCTCTGCCAGTGTAGTATAGCGTGCTGCCTCCTGATGATTGTCAATCATTGCCTGAAATGTCACATCACTGCCCACAAGTGTGACACATTTTCTTGCTCTTGTCACGGCTGTGTAGAGAAGGTTTCTGGTCATCAACATACGGGGACCGCCAAGAAGCGGAATAATTACTGCCGGATACTCACTTCCCTGGGATTTATGTATTGTTGCAGCATATGCAAGCTCCAGCTCATCTAACTGTTTAAAGGAATACTCTACGTAACGATGTTCATCATATTCGACGGTAAGTACTTCCCCATAGGAATTGATTTCCCGAATAATGCCAAGATCACCGTTAAACACCCCCAGTCCATGTTCGGCTGCTATTCCATATTTTCCCCGAACTTCCCACTCAATCTGATAGTTGTTTTTTATCTGCATGACCTTATCGCCCTCACGGAAAATTCCATTGGTATGCTCCCGTTCCTGCTTGTCTTTTGAAGGAGGATTCAGATATTTTTGAAGAATAACATTCAGATTTTCCACACCCAATGCTCCCTTACGCATCGGTGCAAGAACCTGAATATCCAGCGGATCGGCATCTACAAATTTAGGAAGCTTCTTCTGAATCAGTGTAAGGATAACCTGCTGTATTAAGGTGGCGTCATATCGTTTTAAAAAAAAGAAATCCATACTTTTATTGTCGAGAACCGGATGGTCACCGGCATGTATCTTATGGGCATTTACCACGATATCACTCTGGGCTGCCTGCCGGAAGATCTTGGTAAGCTCAACTACCGGGAAACGTTCCGAACGTATCATGTCCCGCAGCACACTTCCCGGTCCTACACTTGGAAGCTGATTCATATCCCCCACCAGGATCAATCTTGTTCCCGGTAAGACAGCTGACAGCAGTGCATGCATCAGATTGATATCCACCATGGACATCTCATCTATAATAATTACATCCGCTTCCAACGGATTCTGTTCATTTCGTTCAAAATGTATATTTGCAGAGGATTCTTCCACAATCCCGGACAATTCCAGCAGCCGGTGAATCGTAGAGGCTTCATAACCGGTTGCTTCTGTCATACGCTTGGCTGCACGCCCGGTAGGGGCTGCCAGGAGAATATCCAGTCCTTCGGATTCAAAATAATGAAGAATCGCATTAATTGTTGTTGTCTTTCCTGTTCCTGGTCCTCCGGTCAGAATCATAAGTCCGCTGCATACTGCTTCCATGACTGCCTGCTTCTGTATCTCGTCCAGCTCTGTGTCACTGTTTTTCTCCAGCTGCTCCAGCCGATGTGCGATCTGTGTGCGATCCTCCTCGCAGATGATATTCAGCTCATGAAGCATACGTGCCGTATTCAGTTCCAGATAATAGTTCTGACTGGCATAGACGATTGTTCGCTTTTCTCCCTGGCTGTTCTCCTGTTCCTTCAGAATAATCTTGCGATCCATGGCCATATCTGTCAGATAGTTTTCCATCTGTTCCGGCAGTACATGTAACAGCTCCCGGGCTCTTCCCAGCAAAACCTCCTGAGGAAGAAAGACATGTCCCTGGGTTCCCGTCTGGGTCAGAAGATAATACAGCCCGCTTTTCACACGATATTCCGAATCAAAGGAAATTCCTGCACGAGTGGCAATCTCATCGGCTGTTTTGAATCCAACTCCCGGAATATCATCGGCAATCCGATAGGGATTTTCCCGCATCACTTTATAGACATTGTCCCCATACTGCTTATATATCCGGATTCCAAGAGAAAGATTGATTCCATATCCGGAAAGAAACATCATGGCATCCTGCATCTCTGCTTTTTCCGAGAGCTGTACTGCGATTTCTCTGGCTTTTTTAATGCTGATACCTTTTACCTCTGCCAGACGTTCTGGCTGTTCACCGATGATTTTAAGCGTGTCATCCCCAAAACGCCGAACAATTCTTGCAGCTAAAGCAGCTCCGACGCCTTTGATAGCACCGGAGCCCAGATATCTTTCCATCGCCACAGAATCCTGTGGAATCTTTGTCTCATAGGATTCCACTTGAAACTGCTGTCCATATACATTGTGTGAAGTGTATTCTCCTGCCGCCTCAATCATCTCACCTTCACCGATTGACTGGAAAACACCTACACAGGTCAGTTCCGATCCATCTACTGACAGATTCAGAACTGTATATCCATTCTCTTCATTGCGGAACACAATATGTTCCACATATCCTTCAACTGTATCTTTCATGTTTCCTCTTTTACTGTCAGCGTTCCATCTGTGCCATAACTTCCACGTATTTTCCTGTACCAAGGACAACTGCAAGCTCAGGGCGTTCTGCAGTCATGGTATTAATACCGGTCCTCGCCTGGATAGCTTCTTCCAGTCCCCGAAGGAGTGCTCCTCCTCCTGTCAGAATAATCCCCCGTTCTGATACATCCGCAGCAAGCTCTGGCGGTGTCTTCTCCAGCACCTCATGGACTGCATCTACAATCTGGCTTACCGTATCTTTCAAGGCTTCGCAGATTTCCGTGGAAGTCAGTTTCTGTGTTTTTGGAAGTCCGGTCACTACATTACGTCCCCTGATCTCCATCGTCTCTTCCTCCAGGCAGGGATAAGCACTTCCTATCTTAATCTTGACAGCTTCCGCAGTCTGTTCACCAATAAACATATCGTGATACTTACGCACATAGCGAATAATAGCTTCATTAAAATTATCACCGGCAATGCGGATAGAACTGGAAACCACGATTCCCCCAAGAGAAATCACTGCGATATCACTGGTTCCACCTCCGATATCCACAATCATATTGCCATATGGTTTTGTAATATCTACACCTGCTCCGATCGCAGCGGCAATGGGTTCTTCTATAATGGTAACATCTCTCGCTCCAGCCTGATAGGTTGCTTCCTCCACTGCACGCCGCTCAACATTTGTCACACCGCTTGGTACACATATGGAAATTCTTGGCTTACGAAATGCCTTTCTTCCCATAGCCTTTTGTATAAAATAACGAAGCATCCGTTCAGTAATCAGATAATCGGATACTACGCCCTGACGCAGCGGACGAATTGCCACAATATTACCCGGTGTACGGCCGATCATCTGTCTTGCTTCCTCACCGATGGCACGTACTTTATCTGCATCTTTATCATAGGCAACTACGGATGGCTCCTTGAGAACAATCCCTTTTCCTTTTGCGTAGACCAGAATACTGGCTGTACCCAGGTCAATTCCAATGTCTGTTGTTGCTGCCATAATGCTCCCCTTTCACTGCTTTCTTTCCACTTCGTCCGACTGGTGTTCCATCTGTATACAAACCCGCCGGATAATTACTGCCAGCGTAACTGCGCAGTAAATGCACAGACCGGCTGAATAGTTACCTGTCAACTATCATTATAAGCATAAAACAGTAAATTGGAAAGCATTTTTTTACAGCATTTTTTTGATGTACTGTCCGGTATAGGATGCCGGATTCTTCGCAACCTGCTCTGGGGTACCCTTTGCAATTACCCGGCCACCCCGGTCTCCGCCCTCAGGACCTATATCAATAATATAGTCTGCTGTCTTGATCACATCCAGATTATGCTCAATTACAATCACTGTATTGCCACCCTCGGAAAGACGTTTCAGGATCTCAATCAGCTTATGCACATCAGCAAAATGCAGTCCTGTAGTAGGCTCATCCAGAATATAGATGGTCTTTCCCGTACTTCTGCGGCTAAGCTCTGTGGCAAGCTTAATACGCTGTGCCTCTCCTCCAGACAGTGTAGTGGAGGGCTGTCCCAGCTTAATATAAGAAAGTCCTACATCATACAGTGTTTCTATCTTTCTTCGGATGGAAGGAACATTTTCAAAAAAGGGAAGTGCTTCCTCCACGGTCATATCCAGCACATCGTAAATGCTTTTTCCCTTGTATTTTACCTCTAATGTCTCTCTGTTATACCGTTTTCCGTGACAAACTTCACAGGGAACGTAGACATCCGGGAGGAAATGCATCTCGATTTTTAATATTCCATCTCCTGAGCAGGCCTCACAACGTCCGCCCTTCACATTAAAGCTAAAGCGTCCCTTCTTATATCCCCTGGTCTTGGCATCCATTGTATTGGCAAAAAGATCACGGATCATATCAAACACACCCGTATAGGTTGCCGGATTTGATCTTGGAGATCTTCCGATCGGAGACTGATCAATGTCGATAACCTTATCCAGTTGGTCAATTCCCTCGATAGACTTATGTGCTCCCGGAATCACACGGGCACGATTCAGATCCCGTGCAAGACGCTTGTATAGAATTTCATTTACCAGTGAGCTTTTTCCTGATCCGGATACACCGGTTACACAGGTCATAATACCAAGAGGAAAATCTACTGTAATATTCTTCAGATTGTTCTGAGATGCTCCACGCACCTTCAGCCAGCTGGTGGGCTTTCTGCGAACTTCGGGTACCGGAATACGGATTCTTCCACTGAGATAAGCTCCAGTGATGGATTTTGGATTGTCCATCAGTTCCTTTGCCGTTCCGATTCCGATCAGTTCACCGCCGTGCGCTCCTGCGCCAGGGCCAATATCCACAACACAGTCTGCAGCAAGCATCGTATCCTCGTCATGCTCCACAACAATCAGGGTATTTCCCAGATCCCGCAGCTTCTGCAGGGTGGCCAGCAGTTTATCATTATCTCGCTGGTGCAGTCCGATACTTGGCTCATCCAAAATATAGGCAACACCCACCAGTCCGGATCCAATCTGAGTGGCCAGACGAATCCTCTGTGCCTCTCCTCCGGAAAGACTTGCCGTAGCTCTGGAAAGTGTCAGATAATCAAGTCCTACATCCATCAGAAAGCGGATACGCGCACGAATCTCCCTCAGGATCTGTTTGGCAATCATCTCCTTTTGCGGCTCCAGCTTTAACTCCTGCATAAATACCGTCAGTTTTTCAATAGACATAGAGGTTACTTCATATATATTTTTATCGCCCACAGTCACTGCCAGTGATGTTGCCTTCAACCTCTGACCTTTACATTCCTGACAGGGGGTAATGCGCATAAAGCTTTCATATTCCTGTTTGGTACTGTCTGCTGAGGTTTCCCGATACCGGCGTTCCACATTGCGGAGCAATCCTTCGAATGCCACATCATAGACACCCTCTCCCCGCTGTCCCCGATAGTAAACTTTTACTGTTTTCCCACCTGTTCCATAGATCAGAATATCGTGGATCTTTTTCGAATAGTCCTGAAATGGTGTATCCAGTGAAAACTTATATTCTTCTGCCAGAGCATCCAGAATTGCCCTGGTATAGCTGGACTTATCGGTACAGGACTGCCATCCAAGCACCACAATTGCACCCCCGGCAATACTCAGGGATGGATCAGGAATCATCAGTTTCTCATCAAATTCCATCTTATAGCCCAGACCAAAGCAGGAAGGGCAGGCTCCAAAGGGGTTATTGAAGGAAAAGCTTCTCGGTTCAATCTCTTCCATACTGATTCCACAATCCGGGCAGGAAAAGCTCTGGCTGAAGGTCAGCAGTTTTCCGTCCATCTTGTCCACCTCAAGAAGTCCTCCGGACAGTTCCAGAACACTCTCGATAGAATCCGAAAGCCGTTTTTCGATTCCTTCCTTCACAACAAGACGGCCTACAACAATCTCGATATTATGCTTGATGTTCTTATCCAGCGTGATCTCCTCGGAAAGCTCATAGAGATTGCCATCAACCATCACCCGGACAAATCCGCTTTTCTTTGCTTTTTCAAAAACCTTCTCGTGGCGGCCCTTTCTTCCCCTGACCACCGGTGCAAGCAGCTGGATCTTCGTCCTTTCCGGCAGCTTTTGTATCTGATCTACCATCTGATCCACCGTCTGTCGGCTGATCTCCCGTCCGCACTTGGGACAGTGAGGCGTACCGGCTCTTGCATACAGCAGACGAAAATAATCATAAATCTCCGTCACCGTACCCACTGTAGACCGGGGATTCCTGTTGGTGGACTTCTGATCGATAGAAATTGCCGGTGGAAGACCTTCTATGCTCTCCACATCAGGTTTTTCCATCTGTCCGAGGAACTGTCTTGCATAGGAAGATAAGCTTTCCATATATCTGCGCTGTCCCTCTGCGTAAATGGTATCAAAGGCCAGAGAGCTCTTACCGGATCCACTTAATCCGGTAAACACCACCAGCTGATTTCTTGGAATATCAACGTCGATATTCTTCAGATTATTCTCCGCTGCCCCTCGTATTTTAATAAATGCTTTTTTTTCTCTGTCAGACATGTGATTCTACCTCTATCTTTTTATAAACTTATAAACTTACCTCTACAGTATACTACACGCTTACGACAAAATCAAACATTTGTTCTGATTTTTAAGTATATTCTGGCGGAAGCCACTGTTTTCTGACAGCAGAAACCATCAATCCAGAAAATCTGCCAGTATCACATTGCTGACGGAGATTCCTCTTCTCGAAAGAAAAAGTCTTCCATCTTTTCGCACCAGCATTTCCAGCTTCACGTATTTCTCCAGTACAGATCCGTAGACCTCATCCAGTGTCTGTCCAAAGGTTCTGTAAAACTCATCCTCTGAGATTCCCTTCCTCATACGCAGTCCCAGTATCATATATTCTTCCCGGCAGTCAGCTGTTGTAAGAATCTGCAGATTCTCTCGAATCTGATCCGGTCTGCTGCTGCATTCCAGATACTTCTTCATATCTGCGGTATTGGAAAAACGGCGTTCCTCCATCAAGGATGCTGCGCCAAGACCCAGTCCAAGATAATTTTCCCGTACCCAGTAACCAACATTGTGGCGGCAGCGGCAGCCTGGCTTTGCATAATTTGAAATCTCATATTGCTCATAGCCATAGGTGTTAAGCACTTCACAGGTGCTTTCGTACATCTGGCGTTCTTCCTCTTCCCCTGGAAGTTTCAGAGAATCCTGCCGTTCAAAAAAAGGCGTACCCTCTTCTAAGATAAGACTGTACGCCGATATATGCTCTGCACCCAGGTCTGCAATACGCTTTAAGCTGGTAATCCACTCTTCTGTGGTCTGCCCTGGAAGTCCTGACATGAGATCCACATTGATATTCGTAAATCCCACCCGTCTGGCTGCTTTGTATTCCTTTAAAAACTGCTTATAGGTATGGATACGTCCCAGCTGTTTCAGCTGTTCATCAAAGGTTGACTGACAGCCAAAGCTGAGACGATTAAATCCTGCTTTTCGATACAGAGATAATTTTTCCATGTCCACAGTTCCCGGATTGGCCTCCAGGGAAATCTCCGCATCCGGTGCAAATAGAAACTTCTCTCTTAATGTTTCCAGAATCTGTACAAGATATTCTGCTTTTATAACAGAAGGTGTCCCTCCTCCGAAGAATACCGAAGTAACCACGGATGTATGATCGGAATATGAGATCCCCCTCTCCGGAGCCACCGCTTCTATCTCTGCTTTCAGAGCACGCACGTACTGCTCCTGCATTTCTTCTCTCCCGGCAAAGGACAGAAAATCGCAGTAACCGCATTTTTGCTGACAGAAGGGAATATGAACATAAATTTCGAATTCTTTCATGGCATCAGTTCTCATCCAGCTTGAGCACGCTCATAAACGCCTTCTGGGGAATCTCTACATTTCCCACCTGACGCATCCGCTTCTTACCTTCCTTCTGTTTCTCCAGCAGCTTCTTCTTACGGGATATATCACCCCCATAGCACTTGGCAAGCACGTCCTTTCTCAAAGCACGCACGGTCTCACGGGCGATAACCTTAGAACCCACAGCCGCCTGAATCGGAATCTCAAAGAGCTGTCTTGGTATCTCATCCTTTAGCTTCTCACACATTTTCCTGCCTCGCTCATAAGCGGAGCCTGCAAACACAATAAAGGAAAGTGCATCTACTTCTTCTTTGTTGACAAGAATATCCAGTTTTACCAGCTCACTCTTCTCATATCCCAGCAGCTCGTAATCAAAGGATGCGTAGCCTCTGGAACGGGACTTCAGTGCATCAAAGAAATCGTATATGATCTCATTTAGAGGCAGATGGTAATGAAGCATGGCACGGGTTGTCTCCATATATTCCATCCCCTGATACTGTCCTCTCCTCTGCTGGGCCAGCTCCATGATTGATCCGATGAATTCTGTTGTAACCATAATTTCCGCTTTTACCACAGGCTCTTCCATATAATCAATCTCCGAGGGGTCCGGCAGATTGGAAGGGTTGGTCAAATCCATGCAGGTACCGTCTGTCTTATGGATCTTATAGATAACACTGGGTGCCGTAGTGACAAGATCCAGATTATATTCCCGCTCCAGTCTCTCCTGAATAATCTCCAGATGCAAAAGCCCAAGGAATCCACAACGGAATCCAAAGCCTAATGCTGCGGAGGTTTCCGGCTCATAGAACAGCGAAGCGTCATTTAACTGCAGTTTTTCCAGAGCATCCCGAAGATCCTGATACTGGGCACCGTCTGCCGGGTACATCCCACAGTAAACCATGGGATTTACTTTCTTATAACCCGGCAGTGGCTTAGCACAGGGATCGTCATCATCTGTCACGGTATCACCCACCCGGGTATCCCGAACATTCTTGATGCTGGCTGTAATATAGCCAACCATTCCGGCACAAAGCTCTTCACAGGGAATCAGCTGACCGGCTCCAAAGTAGCCAACCTCTACCACTTCTTCCACCGCACCGGTAGCCATCATTCTGACTCTGGTACCTCTTTTTACACTTCCCTCCATCACACGGCAGGAAATGATAACGCCCCGATAGGCATCGTAAACAGAATCAAAGATCAGAGCCTGCAGCGGATGTTCCTTATTGCCCTTTGGTGCCGGTATCTTATGCACGATCTCTTCCAGAACCTGCTCCACATTCAGACCGGTCTTGGCAGAAACCTGGGGTGCTCCCTTGGCTTCAATCCCGATAACATCCTCAATCTCAGCCGTCACACGATCCGGATCAGCACTTGGAAGATCAATCTTATTGATAACCGGAAATACATCCAGATCATGGTCCAGTGCCAGATATACATTGGCAAGTGTCTGGGCTTCGATTCCCTGGGACGCATCCACCACAAGAATCGCTCCGTCACAGGCTGCCAGACTTCTGGATACCTCATAGTTAAAATCCACATGTCCTGGTGTGTCTATCATGTTCAGGATGTACTCTTCGCCATCCTCTGCCTTGTATACGGTACGCACAGCCTGAGCCTTGATGGTAATACCTCTCTCCCGCTCCAGATCCATGTTATCCAGTACCTGAGACTGCATCTCGCGCTCAGTCAGAAGACCCGTCTTCTCGATAATACGGTCCGCCAGTGTTGATTTCCCGTGATCTATATGCGCAATAATGCAAAAATTTCGTATTTTACTCTGATCATAACTTCCCAATGTATTTCCTCCTGCTATCACTTATCAATAATTTAAGGCTGTCGCACAACTTACCGTATATTCTACCACAGTTGCGATAGGATTGTCATTTACTATTTTCAGTATCATCTGCCGGGATTATTTATTGGTTCCCTGGAGCACCTCGTTCAATAGTTTTGCGAAAGGACTCATGGCGTTCATGGCTTCTGAAACTGTATTTGTCTGAGCCCCCACCTCCAGCAGCAGGGATTTTGGGCGTACATGCAGATTATAGCGATAGCCCTTCAGATAGATACAGCGGACAAAATCCGGATAGCACTGCTTCGAAAGATATTCCAGCTGAAATGCAAATGCAAGATTATCTTCTATATAGGGATTGGGCAGCGATGTCAGATCTCCGGATGCACGGGTTCTGCTGAGTCCGTTAAAAAACATGATCTTTGCCGTCTGCTGTCCCTCAACCTCTGTCACAAGATGCTTGGATTCATCCACGCCATCCCGGTGCAGATCAATCACTACCTCAATGGAGGGGTTCTCTGCAAGCAGCGTTTCGATCACCGGCTGAGCGTAGTTATACGCCTTGCTTCGGTCAAGCTGTCCGCCTGCCAGATCAAAGCTGTCTGTATTGTGCAGCACCTGATATCCGTAGGTATCCCTGAGAATCTGCGCCAGATGTTCCCCTACCCCAATCACTGTGGTATTGGGATCTTCCGCCACGGAATCAACATACCCCTCCTGGGAATGAGTATGGTAAATCAGAATCTGTGGACTTGCCCCATCTGTATGGAGTGTCATATCACGTTCCCACAGATCTGTAATATTGATCTGTGAAGCCTCCCCTGTTGTATTACCGTCTACCACAAAGAAATTCTGCAGCAGATAATTAAAGTCCTGCAGCTGTTCCAATCCTATGGGAGATATCACCGGAATCGTGGCCTGCTGCTGCAAAAGCTGTGCTGATTTCTGCTGCTCTAAAACCGGATCTGCAGTTGGTTCTGCTGTCTGGTTCGCTGTCTGATCCGTGTTGGCTTCTGCCGGATTTTTCTGCTGCCCGGAAGCATTTTCTCCCATTATCTGCTTTTTGACAGCCCGTTCATTTTCCTCTATGATTGCCTGACTGGTAGATTCGTCTTCTATGATTTCTGCCGATTCCTCTGTTTTGTTCTTCTCATAATCTAATTGGTACAAAACCTGTGGCAGGTACACCTCCACTGCCCGGTTGCCAACCTGTTCAAATGCCATGGAAATAATCTCTTTTCCACGCTCAAAATGATTTTTCGAAAGCGTCTGCACCCCTTTTGCCATAAGAAATGCTGCTATCGCCGTCAAAAGAATCAGAAGGAGATTTCCTGGATGATGTTTTTTTCTCATATACACCCCCTTCCTATCATTATATAAAAAAAGCCCCGGTCACATGACGGTATGACCGGGGCTTTTTTAAAAATCTAAAAAATCTATCTTATGCGATTGAGTTTACAGCTTTGCTCAAACGGGATACTTTTCTGGATGCATTATTCTTATGATAAACGCCCTTGGATGCTGCTTTATCAATAGTAGAAACAGCGTCTAATAATGCCTGATCAGCTGCTGTCTTATCTCCAGCTACTACTGCTGCGTCAACTTTCTTGATAGAAGTCTTAACTGCAGATTTGATGGATTTATTTCTCTCGGTTTTTGTCTTTGTTACCAGAACTCTCTTTTTTGCAGATTTAATGTTAGCCAAACTGTACACCTCCTGTATACTGAAAACTTTATTATTTTGTAATGTGATCGTCAGAACAGACACGGACGTCCCAACGAGCATGCTTGTTTATTTTATTCCATTTACCACCATTTGTCAATACATACTTTTAACATTTTTCGTATATTTTTCCTATTCCAGTACAGACTATCTATATTAGGAATACGCAAGGAGGCGCCCCATGATATCCAGATACAAATTGCGAACAGATCTTGCAGTGGAAAACAAGGAAAAATTCGAAAAAGATAATGTTGAGATTCCCGGTGTCATCATCAGAAAAAGGACGGATGAGGAACGGGAGCTTACCACCACATGGGTAAAGATAGAAAATGAACGTGCCGCAAGAATTATGGAGAAGCCCATCGGCGTCTACATCACCATGGAAGCTCCCTCCCTCGCTGTCTCGGACGAAGACTATCATCGAGAGATTGCTTCCGCTCTCGCCGGTCATCTGAAAAAGCTGCTGCCATCCGATGTGGATTCCATCCTGGTTATCGGTCTTGGCAATTCCAGTATTACCCCGGATGCACTGGGTCCTGCTGTTGTCGATCACATCGCAGTCAACCGTCATCTGATTCTGGAATATGGCACGGATACCAATGCCCGTGGACACCATCCCATGATAAGCGCCCTGGCACCTGGCGTAATGGCACAGACCGGTATGGAAACCCTTGAGATTCTTCAGGGAATTGTAGCAAAAAGCAAGCCGGATGCCATCATCGCCATTGATGCTCTGGCAGCCCGAGACACCCGGCGTCTGGGCTGTACCATACAGCTTACGGATACCGGTATCAATCCCGGTGCCGGTATTGGTAACTACCGCCAGTCTCTGAGTCGGGAAACTCTGGGAATTCCTGTGATTGGCATCGGTGTTCCCACCGTAGTGGACGCCGGAACAATTGTATACAACGCAATCTCGGGACTTCTGGATACGCTGGAGGAATCTGAGACAGATGATTTTCTCTCAGAATTAATCAGTCCCTCTCTTCGTTCCATGTTCGTAACTCCAAAAGATATTGATCAAACCGTTAAGCGACTCAGTTACACCATATCGGAAGGGATTAACCTGGCATTTGTGCCGCCATGCCAGAACTGTACTTGATAATCAGAAGCTCTACACTCATAATATCCGACAGATGCCCGGTTTTCACCGCTGCCTCTGTTGCCGTACAATCCTCCAGGGCTGCCTGCAGCTGCTGGAGGGAATAGGCACGAATCAATGGCATATATTTTCGCACCGCAAAATCCCGCAGTCCTGTCCTGGCTGCTATGGTATGCGCATCACCGCCCTGCAGTGCGAGGCTCTTTACCTGTAACATCAGGTTAAATTCCCGGGCAATTAATGCCAGAATCTTAAGTGGCGGCTCCTTCAGCGAAAGCAGGTCATAGTACAGCTCCAGTGCCTTCTTCTGATTCTTTCCCGTGACGGCACGAACCATGTCAAACACCTGATTGGAAACCTGCTCTGTGCAGACTGCTTCAATATCCTCCGCTCTTATAATCTCCCGATCCAGCGTATAGCAGAGCAGCTTTTCCAGCTCCCGCTCGATATTTCCCATATCTGTACCTGTTTTGGTAAAGAAAAGTTCCATATCTTCTCTTGTGATCTTCTTATTCTCACGTTTTAAAGTACCGGATACCCACCTGGTCAAGGTCTGTGCATCCTGTCTGGCAAACTCTACTGCACGTCCGGCTTTTTGCACCGCCTTGTACATACGGCTTCGCTTATCCACTTCATTTTCAACAAATATCATGCACAGATAAGAGGGCAGTCCTGCCATATAATCTGCAAGCTTCTCCGCCTTATTCTTGAAAAATCCACTGTTTTCCAGCAGGATTATCCGGTGCTCTGATAAAAATGGCATCGTCTCTGCAAGATCGATGATCTCGCCTTCATTGATTCCCTTTCCTTCATACTTTGAAAAGTTCATCGTATCTCCGTCACTGATCAGTGCCTGGCACAGACGATCACGATATTGTCTCTTCAGGTAACCTTCTTCTCCGTAAAACAGATACACCTTTTTATATTCCTGTCTGCTGATATCTTCTAAAACACTTTTCAATCTATGCTAATCCTCTCTGTCAGGTCTCTTCACGTAACCACTGGTCATAATTGTTCTTGCAAGTCTTCTCTTTATCACCTCAGTCTGAGGCGGCAGTGTAAGTATGTCCTGAATCTTGAGCTTCAGGGCAGCTCTCACTCCATCCATATCACTCTCCTGGCACAACGCTATGATTGGTATCCGTTCTCCGCCTCCCTGATCCAGAATATACTGATAGAACTCATCTGCATTCTCCTTTTCCTGCTCCCGAATGTCTATACAGATTACCGTAATCCGCTCCTGGTAAACAGCAAAACTCTGTTTCAGTTCTTCCAGACTGGTGACACAGGCAAATGAGGCTCCGGTTCCATACGCAAGTGCAATGGACGGATACAGCTGGGGATCCTCACCGCAGATCAAAACTACCGGCTTATCATCGTCCTGAATGAGAGGAACCTCCTCGCCATAAGTAACAATCTTCCCTTTCCCGGTACTCTTGGCCTCATACAGTGCCTGATCCGCCCGGGCAAACAAAGTATCAATGGTATCATTTTTTCCGCAAAATGCAATACCGATACTAATGCTTAAGTTAATATGCTGCTGTTCTGCTCCTGTAAACACAGCTGTCCTGGTGATCTCCTCCGCTTTGCGTCTTGCTGCATCAGCATTTGGCAGAGAGGAAAGCAGCAGAATAAATTCGTCCCCGCCAAATCTTCCGATAACATCTGTCTTTCTGCAGACACCTACCAGTGTATCTGCGATAATCTTGATAACCGCATCACCTACCAGATGTCCATATTGCATATTTACTTTCTTAAAGTCATCCACATCAATAACCATCATCGCTCTTCTGTTTTCCGTGTCTGTACCAATCAGCTTGCTGCTGATATCACGAAATGCAGTCTTATTCAGCAGTCCGGTTTCCTTATCCAGTTCAATCTGATGCTGAAAATTCTGTGCCGAATATTCCTGCGAACGAATATGGCTGCTAATCTCCATCACATGGTACACTCTGGCCATCACCACTTCTTTCACCAGCGGCTTTGTGATATAATCATAGGCCCCTGCCCCAAATGCCTCCACCTGATTCTGTACACTGTCATTTGCTGTAATCATAATGATCGGTATCATCTGAACAGCAGCCTCCGACTGACAGAACCGGATAAAATCCAGGCCTGACATACCTTCCATCACATTATCCACCAGAATCAATCGAACTCTGGTTCCGTTCTGTTTCAGATAGGAAAGTCCATCCTCCGCATTGTCTGTCTGATAGATATGATACTGGTCTTTAAAATATTCATAAATAATAGCTCGATCCATCTCATCATCATCTATCACCAGGATTGTCACATTATACTTCGGATTATTCTCCTGCTGTTCTTCTCTAACATGCATTTCCTTCGTATCGTTAAAAACATATTTTTTCTCATATTCTTCCTGTGGGATGGGAGGGGAATAAAAAAATCCCTGTACACATTCGCAGCCAACTCCATCCAGAAAATCTCGCTGTCTTCGAGTCTCCACCCCTTCCACAACAACTGGCATCCCCAGCCAGTTTGCCATCCGTATCACAGAAGCCAGAATAATCTCGCCTTTTTCCATGTCCTTTCCCTTGGGCAAAAACTTCATATCGATCTTCAGGATATCCACCTCTATGGATTTTAATGTGTTAAGAGAAGAATACTCACTTCCAAAATCATCCATCAGGATCGTAAAACCGGAAGCTCTGAGATCATGCACCGTCTTCTGCATCAGTTCCGTATTCGTCATATAGGCGCTTTCCGTCACCTCCAGCTGCAGAAGAAACGGACTGATCTGATACCGTTGTGTTAATTCGATCAAAAGGCTCACCAGGTTCGGATTATACAGACTGATTCTGGACACATTGACAGAAACCGGATGGGGAATCACACCTGCCTCCACCCATGTGTGCAGCATCTGACAGGTCTTCTCCCAGACATAATAATCCAGCTTTGCAACAAAACCATTTTTTTCAAAAAGCGGAATAAACTCTCCCGGTGAAATCAGCCCTTTTACCGGGTGTTTCCAACGCACCAGTGCCTCTGCGCCGCTGACATGATCTGTGTCCAGTAAAACCTTGGGCTGAAGATAGATAACAAATTGTTCCTTCTCCAGCGCTGTCTGCATCTCATTCGTAATCTCAATTTCCTGTGTTACTTTGCTTCCCAGAGCTTCGTCATAAAAACCAATCACCTGCCCGTACTGATTTTTGCACTTCTGGCTTCCCATGGAGGCCCGGATATAAAGCTCCTCCACATCCAGACCGGGATTATCAATCAGACACACTCCCGCCGAAACCTGCAGCTGATAATCAGAACGATATTCCAGAAGCATCCTCTGCTCCTTCTCAACACTCTTTCTGATCCCTTCCACATTGCCATCATAGGGAATACACAGACAGAAAATGTCGGCATTCATTCTTCCATAGGTGCAGATATCAAAGCCCTTCACACTTCTTTGTATCATCTGGGCAATATAACACAGCAGATGATCCCCGGCCTGCTCTCCAAAAGAGGAATTAAACAATGCAAAGTGATCAATATCCATCCTTATAAAGGCAAACTGCCGGTCTGGATTCTCATCCAGCATACGTCTGGTGTCAGCATACATTCTGCTCCGGTTATGCAGTCCGGTAAGCGCATCATGCTCCGACATATGCTTAATCTGTTCATACATGTGAATCTGACTGCGGGCAATGGCATTCTTGATACGGGTGAGCAGGATCTTCGGTTTGAATGGCTTTGTCACAAAATCCCAGGCTCCTGCATCCAATGCTTTCTGTTCCGCCTCGGATCCGGATTCTCCGGTAATGACAATTACCGGAAGATCGGTCATCCCGGACTGTGAAATCTTTTCCAGTACCCCATATCCGTCCATCACCGGCATAATAATATCCAGCAGCATGGCGGATATTGTTCCCTCATTTTCAACAAGCATTTCCCACGCCTGTTTCCCATCGGATGCTTCCAGAACCTGAAAACCTATCGAAAGTATTTTATTCAGGATAATTCGATTAATCGGCTCATCATCCACTACGAGCACTACTGGTTTTTTCTCCATAATTTCCCCGCTATCTTCTGGTTTCTCTGGCGTGTAGTATTCTTTTTTGACCCTTGATACCTACGGATTATTTCGCACTTCGTGCTTCCATAATCCTAAAAACATTCGAATTCCGCCCTAATCGGGCTACTTTCTCATGTTTTGCGGGTCCCAAATTCATGCTTTTTCGTGCAAGCACGAAACGCATGACCTTTTCACCCTGGTATCATATTATAACTTATTTTCATAAAACGCAACTGGAATCATTCACTTTGTCTGATATCCGGCATGAATCCGCCTGCATCATATTTTTTCAAAATCTGCTGCCCCATGCTTGCAAATGGGACAGATAAAGTCCTCCGGCAGCGGGTCACCCTCATAGATATATCCACATATCTTGCAGCGGTAACCGGTTTTCTCTGTTTTCTCCGGTTTTGGCTTAATATTGTTCTGATAGTAAGTGTAGGTAACAGAGTTTTCGTTGGAAAGCACATCCCCATCTGTCACATCCGCCAGAAACAGCGTATGGCTGCCAAGATCAAATTGCTGCACCACTTTTCCCGAGAGAAATGCACTTGCGTGGTCCTTCAGATAGAAAATGCCGTTATCAGCCCTGGAAACCGGAAAATCCTTCAGCTTATCTGTATCCCTTCCACTTTGGAACCCAAAACGCTGAAAGACAGAGAAAGGAGCTGTTTCATCCAGTATGGAAATATTAAAAAGTCCGATCCTTTGAATCAGATCATGGGTGTAATTTGCCTTATTCACAGCTATGGTAATTCGGTTTGGAGTAGTGGTTACCTGCCCGGCTGTATTGATAATACAGCCATTGTCCTGCTCTTCGTCCCTGGCAGATAAAACAAACAAACCATAGGTTAATTGATACATCGCTTTATTGTTCATGTCTTCTCCCTTCACATGATGAAAAATCCCCCTAAATAGTTACTATTCTTTTCATTATAGCTTAATCAGCTTCTGCTTACAAGGTCTCCTGCTACATATAAAGCAAACGCAAAAAAAAATAATTTCCTGTCTCTTTGGATTTCCATATCTCTGAAATCTATGCTATAATTCATAACAGAATCTTTGGAGAAAATGTAAAAAAATACAAAGGAGTATCCATTATGCCAGTTTTTGATTTCAACACCCCTGCTAATAAAAAGACAGATGCAGTCTGCACCTACACGGTCTTTCGTTCCAATAATGCTGTTCCTTCTGCTGAACATCCAATTATGGTTCTGGATAACAGCATCCATACCTGGAAGCACCATTCCTGTGGTATTTTCACCAACCCCTGTAAACAGACGGCTTTCGAATTCGACGAGGAACATGGCACTGTGAGTGCTGATATTCTTCAGATTGATGCCCGCTTTGTAAGCCTCCTGGGCTGGCTTGGGGAAAATCATATTACCGTGCGTCTCTCGGGGAAAAACAGCCCTGCAGGCTACGCTGTCTACAAGATTCGTGAAATCGCTTTCGGCGGTGGAACAAAGCTTTCCGCAGAAGACGGTTTTCTGCAGTTTATGATCGAACGGCTGCTTTCCAGCAGTGCACCTGCAGAAGAACCGGAGGATGATGATTCCGATGAACTGGGCGACAATATGAAGCTTACCAGCATTCAAAGCATCACTGACTTTATGACCTGTGCCGGAAGAACCCTTCCGGATAACATCCGTCTCTGGGCGAGAAGGAATCTGGCCGTTGCCCGCTCTCACGAAGTAACGACGGAAGAACGGCGTCATGCACAGCGTGCTCTCTCTATTATGACAAATATTCAGTGGAAAAGTAATTATTTTGAATCCATCGATCCTGTCGAGGCACGCCGGATTCTGGATGAAGAGCTTTATGGTATGGAGCGGGTAAAGCAGCGTATCATCGAAACCATCATCCAGATCAATCGTACCCACACCCTGCCGGCTTACGGTCTTTTGCTGGTGGGTCCCGCCGGAACCGGAAAATCTCAGATTGCCTACGCTGTTGCACGCATCCTGAAGCTTCCCTGGACCACCCTGGATATGAGCTCTATCAATGATCCGGAACAGCTTACCGGAAGCTCCCGTATCTATTCCAACGCAAAACCAGGAATCATCATGGAAGCATTTTCCATGGCTGGGGAATCCAATCTGGTATTTATCATCAATGAGCTGGATAAGGCTGCCTCTGGAAAAGGAAATGGCAATCCGGCAGATGTGCTTCTCACACTTCTGGATAACCTGGGATTTACTGACAATTACATGGAGTGTCTGGTCCCAACGGTAGGCGTCTATCCCATCGCCACTGCCAACGAAAAGGACCAGATCAGTGCCCCCCTGATGTCCCGATTTGCCGTTATCGACATTCCGGATTACACTGCTGAGGAGAAAAAGATCATCTTTTCCAGATTTGCTCTCCCCAAGGTTCTCAAGCGGATGGGACTGTGTGACGGGGAATGTGTAGTTACCCCGGATGGTCTTACTGCCATCATCGAAATGTTTTCCAATACTACCGGAATCCGTGATCTGGAACAGGCAGCAGAACACCTGGCGGCAAATGCCCTTTATCAGCTAGAGGTGAATCACGCTGACGCCGTTCAATTCAACGCCGACGCCGTCCAGAATTTATTTGCATAAAAAGAATCTGTCGCATTTCCCTATGGGGTGGCAGGCTTCTCTCTGGCTGCAGAGCACATTTGCAGGAATCCTAAGGATACCAAAAGAATCATTTTTACGTTATAAGCAGTAAGCATACTGTCTGAGTGAAACGAGTTTATGCTTACTGCTTATGTTTTTAGTAAAAGTGATTCTTTTGTGCATCCTCTTGGAATCCGAAACCGTGCTCTGCAGCCAGAGAGAAGTCTGCCACCCCATAGGGAAATGCGACAGATTCTTTTCCTCTAGAATTCCATGGGATAGCGAATTCCCCACTGTGCCCGCAGCTGATCGCACTGCTGCAGCACGTCACCGGTATTTTGCCATGTTACGATGGGGGATTCCAGCAAACCGTTTCGCAGGCATTCATTTACATGGAGGATCTCATATTGATAGCCCTCATCAGTGATGCCACTGATATGCTGGGGAACAGGCTCCGAAATTTCAGTTTGCTGATCCTGGATGATTACCTTCATATGTGTTGGTTTCCAGAATTCAGGTACTATGATATAGCCCAGCGTTCCGTAAATATAGGCAGTATCCAGCATATGGGTTCTGATTCCGCTGCTCATGGTTACCAGCTCTCCCTGATCATACTGGGCGATATAGCTGGCCTGCTCGTCTACCTGCAGATGATGCTCGTCGGTATTCATAGAGGCCATACCATACAGAGACACCGGGTTCTTCCCAAGAAGTGTCTGAGCGAAATGGAGATTGTAAACACCGACGTCCAGCAAGCCGCCACCGGCCTGATCCGGGTCAAAGAGACGCATTTTCAGGGAATCCACCGGGGTTCGGAAAGAAAATGCCAGATTCATGGCCCGAATCTGACCGATTCCATTCTCACCAAGACAGGACTTGATCTTTGTAAGCAGCGGGAAGAATTTTGTCCAGACGGCCTCCATAAAGAACACCTGATATTCTTTTGCCGCCGCTGCCATCTCTGCAAAATCCCGTGCATTTACAGCCGCCGGCTTTTCCACCAATACTGCTTTCCCATGCTGCATGGCCTGGATTGCAAGCTCTTTATGTGCCATGTGAGGAACCGGAATATAGACAATATCGATCTTAGGATCTTTCAGCATTTCCTCATAGATCAAAGCCTGGGGAATCTGATATAACTCTGCAATTTGCGCTGCACGCTTTCTGGTACGGGAAGCAACTGCCACAATCTCCATATCAGGCACCTGTCTTGCCCCTTTAATCCAGCGGTGTACAATCTCACCCGCACCTAACAGTCCCCATCGAATTACCTTTCTCTCTTCCATCTCCGCTCTCCTCCTGTGATCTGCAATACTTAAACCCACTGATTCCTAATAGTTATCATTCTATCGTGATCACTAAGCTCGAAAGTACCTCGCTAAGTGTTCAGATATGCATTCTCACTAAGTTCAATCTGCGCTCCGCTTGATTTCTCTAAGTGTTCATAGTATATCATATTTTCCATGTGGATAGCAAAAGAAATAAAAAGCGCCTTTACCAGACCTGTTTTCTTCTGGCAAAGACGCTTGTTTTTCTTAAAGTAATCCTTTTTCCTGTAGGAAATTCATTAATATTGGTTTCTCCACAGTTTTGCAGTTGCTTTTAACGTAGATTAGCTCGAAAGTCTCTAGTAATAAGGCTTCCGAGCATTTTTTATTTCCATTTTATGTCATATTGTCATTGTCTTTCATCGTCTATTGTGGTA
>JAQUXP010000035.1 GCA_028692395.1 Lachnospiraceae bacterium | reverse complement strand
GTTTGGTAGCTTAATTTTACATCAAAAGGAATGAAGATTCCTTATATTTTTGACATTTTTGAAAGTTATTTATAAAAGGTACGCTGTAGTAGACAGACTGTGGATAAATCTGCGGAAACTCAAGAAGTGATTTCTGTTGACATTTGTTTTTTCATGTGGTAATATATGTGAGTATGCCGCACAGAGGGGTTTTAAGCGCTGTAGATACAGTCACCGAATCTGGCGAGTAATGATAATAGGAGGTGCCATATGTACGCAATTATTGCAACAGGTGGTAAACAGTACAAAGTAGCCGAAGGCGATATCATTAACGTAGAGAAGCTTGGTGTTGAAGCTGGCGAGTCTGTTACATTTGATCAGGTTCTTGCAGTAAACAACGACGGACTGAAAGTCGGAGCTGATGCTGAGAACGCAACTGTAACTGCTTCTGTAGTTAAAAACGGTAAAGCAAAAAAGGTTATCGTTTATAAGTACAAGAGAAAAACCGGATACCACAAGAAAAACGGTCACAGACAGCAGTATACACAGGTTAAGATTGAAAAAATCAACGCTTAAACAGGTGTTTGTATGACAAGAGTAACGTTTTATCAGAATTCTGATCAGGAATATATGGGTTTTCTTACGGAGAACCATGCTGGATATGCAGATGCAGGGGAGGATATCGTCTGTGCTGCAATCAGTGCTTTGGTCACCAATACCGTAAACTCTATGGAAGCATTTACGGAGGATGATTTTGCAGTGGATGTGGACGAGGAACATGCGTCCATAAAACTGATGATGCAGGAGCATCCATCCAAAGAAGCTGAATTATTACTGAAGTCCCTGAGTCTTGGACTACAGGGTATTGAAGAAGATAAAATCTACAGTGAATTTATTGATATCATTTTCGAGGAGGTGTAATAACATGTTAAAGATGAACCTTCAATTTTTCGCTCATAAAAAAGGAGTTGGTTCTACCAAGAACGGTAGAGATTCCGAATCTAAGAGATTAGGCGCGAAGAGAGCTGACGGACAGTTTGTAAAAGCTGGAAATATTCTTTACAGACAGCGTGGAACAAAGATTCACCCAGGTGAAAACGTTGGACGCGGTAAAGATGATACACTGTTTGCAACAGTAGATGGTGTAGTAAGATTTCAGAGAAAAGGCAGAGACAAAAAACAGGTTTCTGTTCTTCCGGTAGCTGAATAACATGCATGAGTCGGCTTCAGATCCTTAGGGTTTGAAGCCTTCTTTGTATTTTGAGAGAATCCAGGAGGATTTTATGTTTGCAGATAGAGCTAAGATTATAATCCGCTCCGGTAAAGGCGGAGATGGTCATGTCAGCTTCCGAAGGGAGCTGTATGTACCAAACGGCGGACCGGATGGCGGTGACGGAGGAAAGGGCGGAGATGTGATCTTTGAAGTGGATGAAGGTCTTAACACTCTGGTCGATTTCCGATATAAAAGAAAGTTTTTAGCAGAAGACGGAGAACAGGGCGGAAAGAAACGCTGTCACGGAAAAAATGGTAAGGATATCGTCCTGATGGTTCCGGAAGGCACGATTATCTTCGATGCCGCCAGTCATAAAGTAATTGCTGATATGTCAGGAGACAACAGACGACAGGTTGTGCTTCGGGGAGGTATGGGCGGAAGAGGTAATATGAATTATGCTACCCCTACCATGCAGGTGCCCAAATATGCACAGCCCGGAAAACCATTTCAGGAGCTGGAAGTAATGCTGGAGCTGAAGGTTATCGCTGATGTGGGACTGGTTGGTTTTCCAAATGTTGGAAAATCCACCCTTCTTTCTCGTGTGACCAATGCAGATCCCCAAATTGCCAATTATCATTTTACAACACTGAATCCCAATCTTGGGGTGGTTGATCTGGATGGCTGCAAGGGATTCGTAATTGCGGATATTCCGGGACTGATTGAGGGTGCTTCTGAGGGCGTGGGTCTTGGACATGAATTTTTACGCCATATCGAACGCACACGGGTGATGATCCATCTTGTGGATGCCGCATCTACAGAGGGTCGGGATCCCATCGATGATATCTATAAGATTAATAAGGAGCTGGAAGCCTATAATCCGGACATTGCGAAACGTCCCCAGGTGATTGCAGCGAATAAGATAGATGCGATCTATGTAGCAGAAGGGGAGAAGGATCCTGTTACCTTATTGAAAGAAGAATTTGAGCCCCAGGGAAAGCGTGTGTTTCCGATTTCGGCTGTAACGGGGAAGGGATTGAAGGAACTGCTCTATTACGTACAGGAACTGCTGGATTCTATCGACAAAGAACCAATTATCTTCGAGCAGGAGTTCTTCCCGGAGGATATGCTGATTGACACAAACCTTCCTTTCAGTGTAGAACAGGATGAAGAGGACGAGCACGTATTTATCGTAGAAGGACCTCGTATCGAGAAGATGCTGGGATATACCAACCTTGACTCTGAGAAGGGCTTTGCCTTCTTCCAGAAGTTTTTAAAGGAAACAGGTATTCTGGAGCAGCTGGAACAGGCGGGAATTGCTGAGGGTGATACCGTAAGGATGTATGGTCTTCAGTTTGATTATTACAAATAAAGATAGGAGAGATTATGACAAGTAAGCAAAGAGCTTATCTCAAAGGACTTGCGATGAAGCTGGATCCGATTATGCAGATTGGAAAATCCAGTCTTACACCGGAGTACACAAAGTCTGTGGCAGAGGCACTGGATGCCCGGGAGCTGATTAAAATCAGTGTACTTCAAAACTGTATGGATGATCCGCACCAGATTGCAGAGATGCTTGCAGGACGTACCGGTTCTCAGGTTGTTCAGGTAATCGGTAAAAAGATTGTCCTTTATAAAGAAGGAAGTAAAGACAAGAAAAAGATTGAGCTTCCAAAACCGGGCAAATAGGACGGCAGACATGGATAAGAAAAAGAAGATCGGAATCATGGGAGGTACCTTCGACCCGATTCATATTGGTCACCTGATTATGGGTGAGACTGCCTACTGGCAGTATGAATTAGATCAGGTCTGGTTTATGCCGGCGGGAAATCCACCGCATAAGCAAAATCGTGTGGGACGTGCAGATGATAAACAGCGTGTGGATATGGTAAAGCTTGCCATTGCATCCAATCCGCATTTTGAACTTTCTATGGAAGAGATGAACGCAGATGGCTATACCTATTCCTACCGCACGCTGGAACGTTTGAATAAAGAGAATCCTGATACGGAATTCTATTTTATCATTGGGGCAGATTCACTCCGGGATTTTGATACCTGGAAGGAACCTGCACGAATTGCTGCTGCCTGCAATATTGTGGTTGCAACCAGAAATCAGACAAAGCCGGAGATCTTTGATGCAATGCTGGAGAAACAGAGAAATCTGTTCCACGGCAACTTTTTAAAGCTGGATACACCAAACCTGGATATCTCCTCCAATACCATACGGGAAAGGATTCATCTGGGACAGACGATTCGATATTATGTATCGGAAGAAGTACGATTATTTATAGAAAAACAAAAAATATATGGGGAATTAAAGTAAAAGATGGCACTATCACAGATTGATTTAATTCAAACAGAAAAAGAACTGAAGAAAAAGCTGGACAGTGATCGTTTTCGTCACACCCAGGGTGTGATGTACACGGCAGCGGCTATGGCCATGGCTCATGGCACAGATATGCTTCAGGCGCAGACAGCAGGCTTGCTTCATGACTGTGCAAAGTGTATTCCGGATAAAAAGAAGCTGGATATGTGCCGGAAGAACATGCTTCCTGTTACAGCTTTTGAGATGGAAAATCCATTTTTGCTGCATGCAAAGCTGGGTGCATTTCTCGCAAGAACAAAGTACGGAGTGAAGGATAAGGAGATTGAGAATTCTATTATCTGGCATACGACAGGAACATCAGCGATGTCAACCCTGGAAAAGCTGATCTATATTGCTGATTATATTGAACCTGGACGTGATCGTGCGGCCCATCTGGATGTTATTCGAAAGCTTGCTTTCGAAGATCTGGATGAATGTATGTACCGTATTCTGAAGGATACCATGGAGTATCTGAAGAGTAATCCAAAGTCAATGGATAGTGCTACGGAGGAAGCTTTTTTGTATTACAGTAATATTCATAATGGCAGAAAAGACTGACCCCCTCTTACTATCTGGTTTACAGGAAAGGGAATAATAATGACAAATTCTAATGAAATGACAAAACTGGCTATCGATGCCCTGGAAGAGAAGAAGGCAAATGATATCAAGATTATCGATATTGAGCATATCTCAACGTTAGCTGATTACTTTATCATCGCCAGCGGAACCAACCGCAATCAAGTACAGGCGATGGCTGACAGTGTGGAGGAAGCACTGGCCAAAGCTGGTATGGAACCAAAGCAGATTGAGGGATATCAGAATGCAAACTGGATTTTGATGGATTACGGCGATATTGTCATCCATATCTTTGATGAAGAGAATCGACTTTTCTATGATCTGGAGCGTATCTGGCGTGACGGAAAGTTGATTGAGAAAGAAGCACTGTAAATACCATGAGTATCCTTGACGAAACAGTATATGAACAGATAAAAACTGTCTATAATTCCTTAACTTCCGTAGAGAAGAATATTGCAGACTTTTTCCTGGAGAATGACCAGAAGATGGACTTTTCTTCCCGGCATATATCTTCCCTGCTGTTTGTTTCAGAGGCATCCTTGTCACGGTTTGCAAAAAAATGCGGCTATAAAGGATTTCGTGAATTTATCTTTAATTACGAAAAATCCTTCTTAGCTAAGAAAAAGATTAATATTACAGCCATGACCCAACAGGTACTGGCTGCCTATCAGGTACAGCTGGATCAGAGTCTGCAGCTTGTGGACGAAGCCCAGATGCATCAGATTGCCAGGTATCTGACTCAGGCAAAGCGTGTCTTCGCATATGGGATGGGAAGCTCCGGAACTGCCGCAGATGAGTTTAAGCTCCGCTTTATGGGACTTGGAGTTTTTGTGGATGCAGTAAGTGATTCTCATATGATTCAGATCAGTTCAGCCCTTACGGATACGGATGACTTAGTGATTGGTTTTTCCGTCAGTGGCACAAGACCTGAGGTTGTATCCAGATTAAAGCGTGCACACGAACGTGGAGCGAAGGTTTTAATCTTTACTTCCAATACAAATGCCGTGATAGAAGACTGCTGTGATGAGATTCTGCTGATTGCAGCTACAGCTGGAAAGCAGACTGAAAATGCCAGGATTTCTCCCCAGTTTCCGCTGCTTGTAATGACAGATATTTTCTATCAGTATTTTATTCATACAGACTTTTACTTTCAGTTGTCCAAGAAAATTGAAAATATCAAGATCCCACCGGTTCTGGATGAATGATCCTGAATTATGAAAAAGGTTGCCCTGCAAAGAAAGAAGAGCAGGACAACCTTTTTATATTCTCGATGTATTATTTAGTGAAAAAATCGGAAAACACCAATTACCTTCCCCAGAATCTGAAGCTCACCATAGACAAGGATTGGATCCATAAAGTCATTCTCCGGCTGCAGACGATAATGTCCATCTTCCTTGTAAAAGGTCTTCACTGTTGCGGAATCCCCTACCAAAGCAACGATCATTTCGCCATCTGAGGCAGTTGCCTTTTGCTCTACCAGCACATAATCGCCATCCAGAATACCGGCATTGATCATACTTTCTCCCTGAACCTGGAGAAGAAAGGTGACTGCGTTGGGCAGACGGTCAACCGGAACAGGCATATAATCGGTAATATTCTCCACGGCCAGTAAGGGCTGTCCTGCAGCTACTGTACCGATAATAGGAACCTGTGCAAGCTCCATAGAAACTTCTTCTTCCGTAAGCTGACTGCAGCGCTCCCGGTTAAAATCATTGTCAATGATCTCAATTGCCCGTGGGAGTGTAGGATCACGACGTATGTAACCATTTTTCTCCAGTGTTTCCAGATGTGCATGGACAGAGGAGGTAGACTTCAGACTGACTGCCTTACAGATTTCTCTAACCGAAGGTGGATAGCCTCTGTTGATAATCGTCTCTTTCAGATAATCCAGAATCTCCTGTTGCTTTTTACTGATTGTGGTTCCTGCCATATATATAAACCTCCCTGTTGTCTTTTTTAAATTGTTATGACTTCATCTTTTTTTATTTTACCATAAACGCAGGGAAAAAACAAACATATTTTCGAGAATATACGTTCGGTACACTACCCCTGTGGTTGTTATGGTTTTTAGAACTTGTTTTGCTTCACAGGGACTTGCTGATATGTTACGATAGAACTAATAATTCAACAGATCTGTGCAGGGGAAAACTGATTCCTGCCAGGATGGAGGAGGAGTTATAGGATGAACACAACATTATTAAAACCCGGGACACTCTTACATGGAGGAGATTATAATCCGGAACAGTGGCTGGATCGCCCTGAGATACTGGAAGAAGATATTCGGTGTATGAAGTATGCACATATCAACTGTGTGTCTCTGGGGATCTTTGCCTGGGCAAAGCTGGAACCCCAGGAAGGAGTCTTTGATTTTTCCTGGATGCATGAGATCATTGACAGACTCTATCGGGAGGGAATCCATGTAATTCTTGCAACGCCTTCCGGCGCAAGACCAAGGTGGCTGTCTGACCGATATCCGGAAGTGCTCAGAGTGGATGTAAACCGGCATCGGAATCTTTTTGGAGAGAGACACAATCACTGTCTGACCTCACCGATATATCGGAAAAAGGTACACATATTGAATAAGAAACTGGCAGAGGAGTTTGGCAGCCATCCGGGTGTGATTCTATGGCATATCTCCAATGAATACGGCGGGGAGTGTCACTGTCCTTTGTGTCAGGAGGCTTTTCGGAATTTTGTCAGATCCAGGTATGCGGATATCCAGGAGCTGAACAAACGCTGGTGTACCACATTTTGGAGTCATACCTATGACAGCTTCGATCAGATTGAGAGTCCTTCCCCCCGTGGAGAAAGTGGCTTACATGCTCTGAATCTGGAATGGAAACGTTTTGTTACCTGTCAGACCCTGGACTTTGCCAAAGAGGAAATAGAAGCCCTCAGGGAGGGTGAAAGCGTACTTCCTGCCACAACAAACCTGATGTATTATTATGATGGCCTGAATTATCAGAAGTTTACAGATACGTTTGATATCTTAAGCTGGGATAATTATCCTGTGTGGCATAAGAAAGCAGAGATGCAGACAGCCCTTGACTGTGGCATGTTCCATGATATCATCCGAAGTATCCAAAAGAAGCCCTTTCTTTTGATGGAATCCTGTCCTTCTGCCACGAACTGGCAGCCTGTCAGTAAACTGAAGCGTCCGGGGATGCAAAGACTTTCTTCCCTGCAGGCGATTGCACACGGTTCAGACAGCGTACAGTACTTTCAGATTCGACAGGGTGAGGGCGCCTCTGAAAAGTTCCATGGGGCGGTAATCGATCATTACGGCGGAACAGAGGGAAGAGTGATCAATGAAGTAGCAGAAACCGGGAAAGCGCTGGAACAGCTCCGTGAGATCTATAACAGTACGGTAGCAGCTCCGGTGGCGATTATCTACGACTGGGAGAATAATTGGGCAATGCAGGATGCGGCAGGCCCCAGAAATGAAAATCTTTTTGCAAAGGAAGCAGTCTTAAAGTCCTACGAAGCATTTCGAAAGCTGGGTTTGAATGTGGATCTGATTTCCATGGAACAACCTCTGGAAGGTTATCAGATTGTTGCAGCACCTATGCTGTATGTGATGGAAGAGAGCTTTTCCGATAAGGTACGGGATTATGTAAAAGCCGGCGGAGCTTTCATCATGACTTACTGGTCCGATATTGTAGACGGAACAGACCGCTGCTTTATGAAGGGAACTCCCCATCATCTGATGGATGTATTTGGTTTGCGCCAGGCGGAGATTGATGCACTGTATGAGGGCGAGCAGAATATCGCTGCGCCTGTGACAGATACCTCCTGGAGTTTTCCCCGGGAATACACCTGTTCCCATCTGTGTGAGCTTCTAAAGCTTCGGGGCGCAACATCGATTCTGGAGTATCAGGAAGACTTCTATGCCGATTACCCGGCAGTTACGGAGCATGCTTATGAACAGGGCATGGCCTACTATATTGCAGCGGATATGGAGACGGAATTCTATCTTGATTTTTATCGGCAGATAGCGGATAAGCTGCAGCTTTATGGACCCTGGGGCAAGGAGACAATTCCAGAAGGTGTAGCTGTAAGCACGAGAGAGAATATGGACTATACCTATATCTTTGTACAGAATTATAATTCTCATGCCATCTCTATAAAACCTCTGCCGGATACAGACATGATCTATGGACTGTCGGACAATATTCTGGATGGCTATGAAACTGTTGTATGGAAGAAAAAGAGATAAAGAATCCGTAGTGAAAATGCAGTAAAAAAAGAAGAGCATGTCCAAAGCCTGGGAAATAAAACAGGATTCGGATATGCTCATTTTCTATAACGATTTCCAGGATGCAAGAAAGACTTTACAAATTATGAAAAAAGGTGTAGTATAAACTCAGATACAACTATTCGGAAAACACAGGTTTTTCGAATAGTTGAAGAGTAGATAAAGGAGAATTTACCTTATGCTGGAAAAACGAACCACCTACCATGATCAAACTGATATGCAGAATACCTTAAAGCTCCGTGAAGTTTTAAAAACTCTTCCGGATTTTTCCCGGGACTTCTTCCGGGCAATCAGCACTACAACCTCTACCAGTACCCGTATTAAGTATGCATATGACATCCGCATATTCTTTCAGTTTGTATTAAATGACAATCCGCTGTATCAAAGCTGTCTGATGACGGACCTGACCATAAAACTCCTGGATCAGATCACTGCTTTGGATATTGAGGAATATATTGAATATCTCAAGGCTTATAAAGACAAGGATGAAAATTATCTTACGAATGGCGAAAAAGGCATTAAGCGTAAATTATCGTCCCTGCGTACCTTTTACAGTTATTACTATAAGCATGAAATGATTGAGACAAACCCATCTCTGCTGGTTGATATGCCCAAGCTTCATCAAAAAGAAATCATTCGTCTGGATGTGGATGAGGTGGCCCGTCTGCTGGACTATATCGAGTCCTGCGGGGATCAGATGACCGAGCATCAGAGAATCTATTACGAAAAAACAAAATACCGGGATCTTGCTATCATCACTCTCCTGCTTGGAACGGGTGTTCGTGTTTCGGAATGTGTGGGACTGGACGTGGAGGATATTGATTTTAAGAATAACGGAATTAAAGTGATTCGAAAAGGCGGTAATGAGATGATTGTATATTTCGGCTCTGAAGTTGAACAGGCCCTAAAGGATTATCTGGAGATCAGAAATGGTATCACACCGGTAGCCGGACATGAGCACGCTCTCTTCTATTCTGCCCAGCGCAAAAGAATCAATGTCAAAACCGTAGAAAATCTTGTTAAAAAATATGCTTCACAGATTACAACGACGAAAAAGATCACGCCGCATAAGCTGCGAAGCACCTATGGTACTGCCCTCTACCGGGAAACCGGTGATATCTATCTTGTTGCGGATGTTCTGGGGCATAAGGATGTCAACACCACGAAAAAGCATTATGCTGCCATGGATGACACCAGAAGACGCAGTGCCGCAAAGGCTGTTCAGCTGCGGGAAGAATAACGAAGCTATTTTCGATAACGGAACAGATTCTCGCTTTTAATATCCTTATTCTTCACAGCTACCTGCTTTCCTGTAGTTTCCTCCAGATGGTCGATATTACGGTAAAATTCAGGATCTGTAGGCATATTGCGGTGTCTCAGCCTCTCATTTACTTTATTGCGAACGATGGTGCACAGAACCATGCAGACGGGAACTCCGATAATCATACCGAATACGCCTAATACTCCTCCACCAATAATAATGGCAACAATTACCATAAAGCTGGTAAGTCCTGTCACTCCCCGCAGAATCATCGGACCGATAATATTACCATCGATCTGTTGAAGCACCAGGATAAAAATCGCAAAGTAAAGCGCCTGTCTTGGATCTACCATAAAGATCAGGACGAAGCTTGGGATCGCACCCATAAAGGGACCAAAATAAGGAATAACGTTCGTAAGTCCCACAATCACACTGATCAGCAGGGTGTAGGGCAATCCAATCACAGACATACCGATATAACACAGCAGTCCAATAATGGCAGAATCCAGAATGCGTCCGGTGATAAAACCGCCAAATGCTTTGTTGATATACTGTGTATCCAGAATCATCTGATTTACTGTCTTCTGGCTGAAGATAGAATACAGTCCTTTTTTCATGTTTCCAATCAGAGACTCCTTGCTGAACAGAATATACACAGATACGATAATTCCGATTACCAGGTTCTTTACGACCCCGATCAGTCCAAAGATTCCGATGGAGAAGTTCATAATCAGACTGTTCAGCTGTGGTAAAAGATCATTCGTCAGCCAGTCCTGCATCTTTGTGGACACGGTGATCAGAATGTCTGTAACAGAGCTTTCCAGCTCCGGTTTATCCTTCAGTATTTTTGAAAACCATTCCTGGCTGTTACTCAGATATCTGGGGAAGTTATCTGCAATGCTTGCAATGCTGGTAATAATCTGAGGTATCAGCATGGCCAGTATGGCGTAGATACACAGTAAAACCGCACAGATTGTCAGTAAAATAGCGAAAAGTCGGAATACTTTTCTCGCTTTAACACTGGGCTTTCGATGAAAAATTTTTGGAAAAAACTTATCAAAAAGCAATTCCAGCCATTTCACCAGCGGGGAAAAGAGATATGCCATAGCGGCAGCATAGATGATCGGCATCAGGATGGATATAATCTTTGCTATGAAGCTGCTAAAAGAATCCATATGAAATACCAGAAAATAGAAAATCAGACTGGCGGCAATAACAAGGAATGCTGTCAAACCGATTCTTAAATATTTGTTTTTTGGTGGAAACTGCATACTCTCCACTCTCCTTTTTCGTTTTGATATAGGATATAGTATACCATACTTTCCACGATAAATCTGCCACTTAATTATGAACATTTTGTAACTGTTTTTTGAGGCTTGTCTGTGCTATAATAAGCTGCGAAGGAGATTTAAAACTATGAAGATGCAGCAGCTTTACAGCGTTACAAGAAAAGCAATTGATGAATATCAGATGATCGAAGAAGGCGATAAGATCGCTGTTGGTATCTCAGGGGGTAAGGATTCCCTGACACTGCTCTATGCCCTGCACGGCCTTATGCGCTTCTATCCGAAGCATTTTACCATCCAGGCTATCACTGTTGACCTGGGGTTTGAAAACCTGAACCTGGAGCCAATAAAGGCCCTGTGTCAGGAACTGCAGGTACCCTATACAATTGTAGAGACACAGATTGGAAAGATTGTATTCGAGGAAAGAAAAGAGAGCAATCCCTGTTCTCTTTGCGCCAAGATGCGAAAGGGAGCTTTGAATGAAGCAATAAAAAAATCCGGCTGTAATAAGGTAGCCTATGCCCACCATAAGGACGATGTGGTAGAAACCATGCTGATGTCCCTGATTTACGAAGGACGCTTCCATTCTTTTTCACCCAAGACCTACCTTGACCGTATGGACCTGACGGTAATTCGTCCCCTGTTATATGCAGAGGAAGCCGATGTTATCGGATTTCAGCACAAGTACCAGCTTCCGGTTGCCAAGA
Organism: Lachnospiraceae bacterium; assembly: GCA_028692395.1. GTDB lineage: Bacteria > Bacillota > Clostridia > Lachnospirales > Lachnospiraceae > Novisyntrophococcus. The sequence continues at coordinate 26,756 of JAQUXP010000035.1, read as the reverse complement.
GTCCCTGTCCGGCAGACGGACATACCAAGCGGCAGTACACCAAGGAACTTCTGCAGCAGCTGAACCGGGAGAATCCAGGGGTAAAGGAAAGAATGTTCTCAGCTATTATCAATGGTAATCTTGAGGGATGGCCACAGCGTATTCCTCATTTTCGTTAGAGCTTTTTGTCTTATTCATAAAAAGAAGGGACTGTTGCGACAGTCCCTTCTTTTACCTGCTGAATAGTTATGATTGTTCCATTATTTTTCAGTCATACTTTACCACATCAAAAATCATCTTCTTATCATTCTTTGCCTTGTCTTTCCATTCAATTGCCTTTTTGATCATGTCAACGGTTCCGTCAATACCCAGGAGACCACTGTCAAGGCTGATCTGATAGCTGTCTACATCGCCCCACTTTTTACTGGTATAGTAATTGTAGTAGCTGGCTCTGTGCTTATCAGTTTTGATAATCTTGTCTTTTGCCTTTGCGTCAGTCATATCATATTTTGTAGCGATTCTTCGAATACGAGTCTGCATATCTGCATGAATAAAGACGCTTAACAGATTGGGATTCTCTGCCAGTGCATAATCGGCACAACGTCCGATAATGACACAGGGACCTTCTTTCGCAATCTGTTTGATGGAATCAAACTGTGCAAGAAAAACCTTCTGATTCAGTGGCATATCAGCAAAGGAATTCGCCGTATAGCCAAAAGAATACGTATCCATAACCAGGGAATAAAGAAAACTGTTAGTAGGCTTCTCGTCATGGTTTTCGAAAAGCTCCTCACACATACCGCTGTCTTTTGCGGCTCTTTCCAGAAGCTCCTTGTCGTAATACTTGATTCCCAGTTCATTAGCAAGCTTCTTGCCGATTTGATGTCCTGCACTTCCATATTGTCTGCCAATCGTAATAATTGTATTCATATTCCACTCTCCTTTCGGACGTCGTAATATCCTATATGTATCTTTTTTATAATTATAACTCAAATTGTCTGTTAAGTATATAGAAATTAAACAAATATATGAAAATAAATCGGAGAAATCCGTAGAATCTGTAAAAATACAGGTGCCGTCTATCCCCGGAATTTTTGAAGAAGCGCAGTAAAGTATTCGGGCAGCGGCGCAGTAAATTCCATATAGCTGCCAGTAGACGGATGCTGGAAGCCCAGCACCATGGCGTGAAGCGTCTGTCCATGAAGTCCTTTTTGCGGGCATTTTCTGGGACCATACAGTTCATCGCCCAGAAGCGGATGTCCGATGCTTGCCATATGAACACGAATCTGGTGTGTGCGCCCCGTCTCAAGCTCACATTCCACATAGGCAAATTGCTCATACTGTTCTAAAACCCGGTAGTGGGTGACGGCAGGCTTTCCACCCTGTGATACAATCGCCATCTTCTTTCGGTCCTTGGGATGACGCCCTATGTTTCCCTCAATCCGTCCCCTCTCTTCCCGGGGGCATCCATGGACGATGCAGCGGTATCTGCGGGTGATGGAGTGTACTGCCAGCTGTTCGGCCAGCGCCTGATGCGCCAGATCATTTTTACACACAACAAGTGCTCCGGTGGTATCTTTGTCGATTCGGTGTACAATACCCGGACGCAGCACACCGTTAATGCCGGAAAGCTGGTCCTTGCAGTGAAACATCAGCGCATTCACCAGCGTGTGGCTATAGTGCCCTGCAGCGGGATGAACCACCATATCCTTAGGTTTGTTCACAACCAGCAGATCACTGTCCTCATACAGAATATCAAGGGGAATATCTTCTGATTCAATATCCGGCTCCTGATTAGGCGGAAGTAAAATACTTATTTTATCATTTTCCTGCACAACATAGCTTGCCTTTATGGCGTGCTCATTTACGGAAATGTGTCCTTCCTTCAGCAGCTTTTGCAGTCTGGAACGTGAAAGATCCGGTATCTGTTCTGACAGATACCGGTCTATACGAAGCTTTTCATCTTCAGGATCTACAAGTAATATATACTTTTCCATGCTTTCCCTTTACTCCTGTGATTTCTTTTTTTCCGGAATAATACTGTGGTACAGACATGTTAGCTGCTCTTCTTTATAAACAAAAAGAATCAGTATAAAAAATACAGCAACAGAGAGTGTACAGTAGATATCAGCCACATTGAAGATCGGAAAATTAATCAATGAGAAATATACAAAATCTACCACGTATTTTTGCACCAGGCGATCTATGAAATTTCCAAGAGCACCGGCGGTCAATACCGTGAGAACCCAGAAAGTGATCATAAAAGGTTTTTCCTTCGGAATACGATAAAGTGCAAAAAGTGCAAAGGCCAGAAAAATAAGCGTGAGTGCCGTAAAGAGCCACTGCTGATTCTGGAGGATTCCAAAAGCTGCTCCGTGATTCTCCAGATATTGAAGCTGAAGGACACCGGGAATCAGCAGGATGTCCGGCTGTCCTTTCAGGTGAGCCACTGCAAGATACTTGGTCCATTGATCCAGTGCTGTCAAAATCCCGATGACAGCAAGGGAAAGCAGCAGATAAATAGAATTTTTCTTAGTTTTCATCATACAGATCTCCATTGATACAGTTAATTCCGTCCAGAAGCTCTGCATCTGTCACTTCGTGAGAGACAACCGCATGTCCGATGCCATCCAGCAGGACGAATCGGATGCTGCCCTGTTCCATCTTCTTATCAGATTTTGTAGCCTGAAGAATATCCTCTGACTTTAATCCATCTACAGTGATCGGAAGTCCAAAGCCTACGTTCATATCACGAATCTCGTAAAACTCTTCATCCGTCAGCATTCCCCGTCTGAATGAAATATAAGCAGCGGCAATAGTTCCCAAAGCAACACACTGACCGTGAAGCAGTTCAAAGTTCTTAAGCTTTTCCACCGCATGTCCCACAGTATGTCCCAGATTCAGCAGAGCACGTACTCCATGTTCCTTTGGATCTTCTTCCACGATGGCCGCCTTGATGGAACAACACTTCTGAACCATCTTTACCAGGACCGGAGAAATCCGTTCCTCGATGGCATCCATATGATTAATGGTCCATCCATAGAACTTTGCATCCTGTAAAAGGCCGGTCTTTAACACCTCTCCCATACCACTGGCAAACTGGCTGTCAGGCAGGGTGTGAAGTGTCTGCATATTCATGTATACCAGACGAGGCTGTAAAAATGCCCCTACCATATTCTTGTAGGAATCAAAATCCACGCCGGTTTTCCCCCCTACGCTGCTGTCCACCTGGGCAAGCAGTGTGGTGGGAACCTGAATAAAATCAATTCCACGCAGATAGGTTGCAGCAGTAAAGCCTGTTAAGTCTCCCACAACTCCGCCGCCTAAAGCAATCAGAAGATCTTTTCTTTCAAAATGTGCTTCGATCAGATGACTGTATGCTGCTTTTACTGTATCAAGATTTTTTGATGCTTCTCCCGCAGGAAACACAAAAGAAGTAATAGTGGTATCAAGTCCCTGCAGTGCTTCCTTAAGATTTTCCAGATAAAGCTCTGCTACGGTGCTGTCTGAGATAATACAGATCTTCCCTTTCGCAAGCTTGCGGGATCTGATAGCCTCTGTTAACTTCTCAAAGCCTTCCTCCCATATAATGTCGTATGAAAATTCAGCAGCATTTCCTGCCCTTTTCACTTCCAGTTTGTTCATCGCAATCTCCTTTTTCTCCGATATAATACAGCAGAGCATCTGGATGAATTAGAGTTCCTGTTCATCCGACGCTCTGTGTTTATGTACCTGGTAACTGATCAGATATGAAACAGCTATCTTGTCTATTTGTTCGATCTAATTAAAACTCTGTACGAATGGATGGAAGATCAAAAGCACCATTCAGGATATCCTGAATATCACCGGAAATCTCCACATTTGAAGGTGTCAGAATAAAGATATAACCGGAAACCTTCTGCAGACTTCCCTCGATGGAGTAACATGCTCCAGAAGAAAAATCTATAATACGCTGAGCAACCTCAACATCGATTCCCTCCAGGTTCAATACTACGGTACAGTTTGCAAGCAGTGTATCTGCAATCTCCCGTGTGTCTTCCATAGAATTTGGTTTAATTACACATACTTCCATATTTAAGTTCCCCTGTTTTTTTCGCATTGGTGTTACCTTGGCAACAGGCTTCGGCTGAGGCTTTGGTGCTGTCTTGGCTGTTTGTCTGGATGGCTGTGCAGCTTTCTTCTTGACCGGAACATCTTCCTCTTCCAAGTCATCATCTTTTAATTTATGAAAGAAACGCTTTTTCGGCTTTTCGTCTTCCTCATCATAATCATCCAGATCATCATCATAGAATTCATCTTCATCATCATAATCATCATTCAAACGAATTGCGTCTAAAAACTTATCAAATACACTCATTATTATCTATTCTCCTAATCCTTTATTGAACTTGATTATAGTTGCGCTCACCAAAGATACCTGTTCCCACACGTACCATCGTGGCCCCCTCTTCAATTGCAACCTCATAATCGTTTGTCATGCCCATGCTTAAAACACTCATAGTAACATTATTAATGTTTTTCCCAGCTATGTCAACACTTAATTGCTTTAATTGTGAAAAAACTTTACGATTTTGTTCCGGATCTTTTACGTACGGTGCGATTGTCATTAATCCCTGGATGGAAATATGATCATAAACTGCAATCTTTTCAATCAATTCCGCTGCTTCCGGAAGGCTGATACCAAATTTGCTTTCTTCATCGGCAACATTTACTTCAATTAGAACAGGAACGATGCAGTCCTTCTTTTTGGCTTCTTCCTGTATGGTACTGGCTAGTCTCTCAGAATCAACAGAGTGAATCATGGCAACCTTGTCTACAATATATTTGACCTTATTGCGCTGCAGATGGCCAATCAGATGCCAGCGGATATCTGAGGGCATCTGTGGAATCTTTTCATCCAGCTCCTGTACCTTATTCTCACCAAATACACGCTGTCCACAGTCGTAGATTTCCTGGAGCATCTCCACCGGCTTTGTCTTGCTGACTGCAATCAGTGTTACCTCCTCACGCCTGCGTCCACTTCTGTCACAGGCGGCCTGTATCTTCTCCTCTACCTCACTAAGATTTTCTCTTAACATGTTTTGTTACCTCCTTGTTGTCAGTACTTCCTGTTCTTTTACAGAACTTCCATCCTGTGCAATATAATCATACTGTGCAATACCAAAAGATGTATTGGAATCCACGATGCAAAATTCCGCATTCTGATCCACGATAGCTATCTTCCGGAATACCGCATAGCCTTTATTAATACAGTAAACACCATCTAAGGATGCGGTTTCTCCTACGGTATAGCGGATATTTGTTTCCGGATTTACAAGGATGTCTCCATCCTGGAAAAGACTGGTGTCAATGTAGTACTTTAATTCTCCGGTGTTCTCGTCCGTAGTCTCAGCATACAGCGTTGCCGAAATGAATTCTGTGGTTGTTTTTCCATCCTGATCCTTTACTTCCCGTCTGAAGCCCACAGTATTACTGTCATTTGTCGTCTGAAGGGTTTCCGGTATCGTGTAGAATTCTTTGCTTACGATAGATGAAACCGGGATCTTAAGACCGGTCTTTGTATTGGTAACCAGTTCCACCTCCAGAAACCGGTCTCCTGCATAGCGGGTCATGCCCGAGGTAAATGTGATCTCTCCGTAGCGCTGTTCATCTACCGTAATAATTTTAAAGGTTCCAGTGGCCGTCTTGCCATCCTTTAGAAATTTTACTTTCAGGGAAGTATTTGCTGCAAGGCGTACGGTCTGCCTGTCCGTAACCGGAAATACAATGGACCATTCCTCATTATTGACAATTCGATACATTGGATCACCGGCATTTATCATGTTCTCACTACGTAGATTCTTCTTCTCATAGGACTTTCCACTAAAAAGATCTACGGTAAGCTGATCCTCTGTAAAATCCTCCATTCCATCACTGGAATACACCACCACGCCATCTGTATCGCTGGTGGTGAGCACAACACCACTGGCTGCCGCTTCTGCTGCTGTGTCTAAAGATAACAGGCTGTTTTCCAGACTATACTTAAAATCATAGACGTTTTCAAAACTGGCACTGTTATAAGTACCGGAAAAAGAAGAAGCATCGGTTCTGATCTTCGCAAGATCAGCTTCTGTTAATTCCCGGGCCCCTGGGGACTGTTCGGCAGCTCCAATTCCGCAGACAATTCCTCCACGGCTTACCTTTGCGTAGTCTCTTGTATAGTAAGTGACATAACCGCTGTTTGAAGCTGTGACAAGGGATTCCTGACGAATTGCCATAGCGGTACAGGTTTCATTTTTAGAAAGCGGTCCGGCAGTTACCTGATAGGATGATACGTGGTCAGCTGTCAAATAAAGGATCAGACTGATCGCCATATAGAGAAAAAGTGCCATAAAGATGACGGTTCCAATATTCCAGTTTATTCTTTTTATAAAAGAAAAAAGACCATTATTTTTCCTCTGTCTGTTGTTTTTCTTATTAGTCAAAATAGAACTCCTGCTGTTTTGTTTATAAAAAAGGTTTTTATTCATAAAGCGAACATATATATTTTAACATTTTAAAGGACATTACTCAAGCAAAAATGAGAATTCCTCTAAGAGTTATGAATATTTTTTCGTGTAATGGTAATAATAAAACTAGAATTACTGAAAACTAGAAAGATAATAAACAGGAGGTATCTGACATGAACTCTAGGGGACTTGACTATACAGCACTTACAATCGCTGTTATTGGTGCCATAAACTGGGGATTGATTGGAATATTCAAATTTGATCTTGTAGCATTCTTATTTGGTAATCTGAGCTGGTTATCCCGTATCATCTATATTGTAGTTGGTATATGTGGTTTATACTTACTGAGTGTATTTGGTAGAATTACTGACGGAAAATAAAAACAGGAAAGCAGGACTGGATAATCCAGATCCTGCTTTTGTTAAAATACATTAAAGAGAAACAATGATGTTCTCATGTAAGCTTTCCGGAATCTCTTCTTTGTCCCTGGAAACACTTAGTACAAAGGTTACGTTAAAGATTTTACTGACGTTGGCAAGCTGGGCAATACATTCTTCCATAGCTGCTGCATCGGCATCTTCCAGTTTTGCATTAAACAGGAAGCTGTCCAGATACATCTCTTCCAGATCGTGATCCTGAGAAAGAATACCACATAAAAATCCAACGAATTCATCGCTGTTCTTAATGGGATAATTTACACAGTCAATCAGACGTATCTTATTATTCAGTTCATACATATGTTTGGAACTTTTATCCAGATAAACGATATTTCCATTTGCAGATTTGATTGCAGCATTCACCTTATCCAACAGGTACTTGGTCTTGCCCTTTCCTTTTTTGCCAACAATTAATTGAACCATAGCAGTTTCCTCCTTGGACTGAATATGTATTTTTACTAAAAACATCTTAGTTCTTGGTCATATTATAGTGTATATAGACAAAAATTACAAGCCATAAACGTAAAAATCAAGAATTAATTTGTGATAATAATATATTCATATCCTGATATAAGATAACTCTTTTCTGTGCATTCAAAATCACGGAAATAAAGGGCTGTCCATATGCATTTTGAGAGACCAGTGCAAGGCAGGCACCGGCTTCTCCTGTTGTTCCGGTCTTGCCGCCGAGAACCGTAACGTTCTTTGGTGCAGCTGCTTCTCCGGTCAGATAATGATCGGTGGAATCCAACCGTCTGGAGCTTTCAGATCCGTCTGGTTTTGTGACGGTCAGGGTGTAGACATTCATCTGCATGGCATTATAGAACTCAGTATATTTATATGCGGCATTTAACATCAGATATACATCATATGCCGTAGTATAATGATTTTCATCATGTAATCCATGGGGATTTACGAAATGTGTGCCTGTCATACCCAGGGTCCTGGCTTCCTCATTCATCATCGACACAAAATTATCGACATTCCCGCCAATATGATTAGCGATTGCCATAGCTGCGTCATTGGCAGAATAGATCATCAGTGCATGGAACAGCTGGTCCATGGTAACGGTGTCACCTGCCTGCATGCCACTCATCTGAGAACCCTCTTCCAGATTTAGATCGTCTACTGTTATGGTAATCACATCATCCATATTTCCATATTTTACAGCTAAGATAGCTGTCATAATCTTTGTGATGCTTGCAGGGTAAACCCTGTCATAGATTCCCTGAGCAAACAGCACCGTGCTGGTATCAAGATTAAAGATCAGAGCTTTTTCGTCCGGGGAGGTGACGTTTATGTTAGCCGGATTGTAATTAGCTTCTGTAACGCAGAGTGCACTGGCAAAGCCTTTGGCAAGCTGCGTGTTTCTGGAATCGGTAACATCTTTTGGAAGCTGTTTTTCCACTGAATATTCATGTGACAGGTGAAATACCCTGCTTTGTCTGTAAAGAATCACGCCAAGTACACCGGCAAGGATCAATATGCAGGCAAGAACTCCTGCAAAGATTCTGTTTGCCCAGTGATTCCAGTCATGTCCCTTCTTTTTTTGATTCTTATCTATAGATTTCACGCCAGTCAAGTTCTCCTCGATCCAAAGACTTTATCAGCATCTCAGCTGATGCCATATTGGTAGCAAGCGGAATGCAGTGCAGATCGCACAAGCTGATCAGTTCATGGGCATCCGGTTCATGTTTTTTTGGCTTCAGTGGATCATGCAGACAAAATAGAAGGTCAATATTGCCCTGTTCAATCATTGATGCCAGCTGCTGTTCTCCACCTACATGACCGGGGAGAAACTTGTGTACCGTAAGGTTGGATGCTTCAGTGATCAGACGTCCGGAAGTTCCGGTAGCATAAAGCTCATGTTTTACCAGGATTGAGCGATAAGCCACACAGAAATTCTGAAGTAATATTTTCTTTGCATCATGTGCGATAAGGCCGATGTTCATGTATCTTTCCTCCTCTTAAGTATTCATTATTAAGGTAATTCTTATTCTGCAGACCAACATTTAATATCAGACCAATGCCAATATATAAACTGATCAGTGAAGACAGTCCATAGCTGATAAAAGGAAGAGGGGTGCCGGTATTGGGCAGCAGCCCTGTTGCAACTCCGATATTGATGAAGCTTTGAATGGAGATAAAGGATGCAATTCCCACACAGATCAGCGTACCTGACAGATCCTTTGCCCGCCTTCCCATCCTGACACATTCATAAGAGATTCCAAACAGAAGCACTACAATACCGCAGGCTCCCACAAATCCCAGCTCCTCTCCTGCTACCGCAAAGATAAAATCATTCTGCGCCTCAGCTACAAAATTACCTTTATTTGCAGAGGATACTTTATTATTATTTAAGCCTTTTCCTGTCAGCTTGCCGGACCCGATTGCCGTAATAGAGTTATTCTGCTGAATCGCATCATCGCTGTATTCATCACTTTCTGAGAAAAGCTTCGTCATAATTCTGTCCTTCTGATAGGATTTTATGATGGGAAGATCTGTCTGTGTGATCAGAAAAAACAATACGGCAATAATCGGAATCATTGCCAGCAGTGTTCCACCCATGATTTTATAGCTGAGTCCTGCCACATAAAGCAGTATGCAGAAGATCAATGCAATTGTCAGCGTATTCTTCAGGTCCGGCTGCATGTAGATGAGAATAAGGGGAACAGCCAGAAGTACCACTGCTTTTAAAAGAGTTTTCCAGGTGTTCAGATTTTCCTCATGCTTCATCAGGAACATGGCAAAAAACATTACAATCAGGATCTTTGATATCTCAGTGGGCTGAAACTGTACTCCTCCGATTTCAATCCATCTGGAAGCACCTTTGATGGAATTACCAAAGACGATAACCAAAAGCAGCAGAATAATATCCACTAGATAGATGAGCCAGTAGAAGTTCAAAATCCAGCTGTAATCCATCAAAGAGACCACAATCATAATGAAAACACCTGCTATAACACCAAACAGCTGTCTTCTTTGGAGGGCCGCATCTGCTGAGCCGACAAGAAGTATCCCAATACCGGAAACCATAAGTACCAGGATGATTAATCTGAAGTTGTAGTTTTTTAGTTTGTAACGTCTAAACATGTTTCTCCTCTGTATCTTTCATCGGAACATAGATTATTAAAAGTGATGAAGTGCGTTCCAGTTTTATGGAAATATTCTGGGCATCCACCGTCAGATAACGACTGATGGTTTTCCCTATATCATTTTTTATCATTTGCATCATGCGCGGAGAACAGTCGATTCGCTCTGCTGTCAAAAGATTGGAGAGCCGTTCTCGGGCAATCATACGAGATGTTTTGCCTTTTTTAAACAGATGCATCATAAGCGGTTTGCCTAACGATGGAAGATCTTGCTGAAGAAGCCCTTCTTCTCAGTAAGATCAAGAAATGGGACCTCATCGCCAAGGAGTCTGCGGCAGATGTTCTCATAAGCATGTCCGGAGACACTGTCCTGATCCAGAACAGATTCCCCCTGGTTGGTAGCGATGACAACATGCTCATCGTCTGGAATCACTCCCAGAAGGGTAACTGCAAGTATCTCCACCACATCTTCCACTGACATCATTTCTCCACGTTTCACCATATCCGGTCTAAGCCGGTTGATAATTAAGCCAATATCCCGCAGCTCCTGAGATTCCAGCAGTCCGATGATACGGTCAGCATCTCGGATGGCAGAAACCTCCGGAGTGGTAACCACAATAGCTTTTTCCGCTCCTGCAACAGCATTTTGAAAACCCTGTTCAATGCCAGCTGGACAATCCAGAAGAACATAATCGAATTCTGCCCGCAGCTGATCACATAATTTCTTCATCTGCTCCGGTGAGACACAGGTTTTGTCTCTTGTCTGGGCCGATGGAAGAAGGAACAGATCCGGATAACGCTTATCCTTAATCAGTGCCTGTTTCAGGCGGCAGTTGCCCTCGATGACATCCACCAGATTATATACAATCCGGTTTTCTAGTCCCAGCACAACATCCAGATTTCTAAGACCAATATCCGTATCAACCATAACCACCCGCTTGTTCTGCTTCGCAAGCCCTATCCCTATATTTGCGGCAGACGTTGTCTTTCCAACGCCTCCTTTTCCTGATGTAATAACGATAACTTCACTCATAAGATACCTCCCGGTGCTGTCTCAAGCATATTCTAGCTCTTTTGTTTTTTCTTAATCGGTCTGTGCGTTTGTGGCGATTCCCTGCGATGCGGTTCCTGCCAGCAGAGAAGCTTCGTCTTCCAGTCCGTAATAGTAGCACAGTACATCGTGTGCAACTGCTGCTGCATTTGTCGAGGAGTATCCATAGGCTATACGAACTGCCATAGCCATATCTTCTGTACCATCTTTATGAGAAAATCCTATATAGAGACCATGACTCGGACGTTTGTCCGATTCCTGGGCAGTACCTGTTTTACCATATACCTCCACCGGCAGATTGTTAAGATATTCATTATTAGCTGCCATGGACTGCATACCCTGATGGATATCATCCCATACCACCTCCGATAAAGAAAGACTGCTGGAAACAGCAGGTGTATACTCGGTGATGGTGTTTCCGGAAGCATCTGTCACCTTGGAAAGCAGACTCAGACTGAAGCTGGTACCGCTGTTGGCGATGGTGGATACATATCTGGCAAGTCCTGCTGTCGTATAACTGTGAGTACCCTGTCCAATAGCAGAGGGAATTGCAAGATCCTGAGAGATTCTTGGCGTGGCTTCCGTAATTTCCAATCCGCTTTTTTTATCCAGTTCAAAGAGCTGTGCATACTGCTGCAGCTTTGATAAGGCAAGGTTCTGCGAGAAAACACCATCTTCGTTTAAGCCCAGACGGAAGGCAGCAGTACAAAAGAAGACATTACAGGAATTTGAAATGGCACTGATGACATTCATATCCCCATGTCCTGGCTTATACCAGCAGTGGATAAAGTCTGAGGTTTCCACAAGACCCGGTCCAAAGAGACCATTACAGTTAATAACCGTATCATTATCAATTACGCCCTCTGTCAAAGAGGCAGCGGTGGTTACCGGCTTAAAGGTAGATCCCGGGGCTGTGCTCTGCTGGGTTGCTTTGTTATAGAATGGTGTTGAAAGATCATCATGCAGTTTATTATAGTAAGCGGTGTCCATCTTGTTGGCAAGTTTATTGTTATCATAGCCTGGATAGGACACACATGCTCTTACAACTCCGGTATTTGGATCCGTGATAACGATGGAACCGGAACAGGGATCCAATGCAAGCTGAGCAGGGGTGATTTCCAGTGACTGAATCTTTTTATATAAAAGATCATAGGCTTTTAGGTTTCCTGCGTTAAACTGCTTATAGAGATCATCATCCTTCGTCAGAAGGTTCTGATCATACATAAGCTTGCATACTTCATTTCCGGATATTTTATCCTCCATCAGCATATAATGATAAAGCCTTTTACTGAAGGTGTTATCCTGGGTAAGATTCTCAGCGATATAAGCTGCAAGAGACTGATATACTTCACTGGAATTCAGATAGGTTTTCTCATCTGAGATTTTTGAAATATCAATCCAGCTCTGGCTTGCAGCATAGTTTAAGTATTCCTGAAGACTGATGGTTCCCTCCTGCCATTGCTTATAAACACTGTCTGACTTGTCGATCAAATCGGAAGAAAGGATGCCGGAATCTCCCATTAGCATATCACTGACAATATAGGACATATATTCCTTATACTCATCACTGAGATCCTTGTATGCAGCTGGTGAGCTTCCAGTCAGCTGTTCGTTAATCTGTGCAAAGGTTTCCTGCTGTTTGTTCAGAAAACGCTGCTGAATATCCTGTTCCAGTTGTGTTGCGTTTGGATCTGTAAAATGTGAAATATCGATGACACTGTTTTCAAAAAGAGCAGAATAAACATCATATATCGGTATCGGCATTGTAGCGGTATCTGCATCTTCCTCAGGAATATATTCCTTGATATTCTGGAGATTGGATACCACAATACCTGCAATTCTCTGTTCCAGAATCTTGTAGCATGCTTCCTGGAGATTCTTATCAATCGTAAGGTATACATCGTTACCCTGCTGAGGCTCCATAAGTGAACTGTCATCAATCTGAAGAACCTTACCCATGCTGTCTACAATTACCTTTTCAGACCCATCTACCCCCTGCAGTGTGGTCTCCATGTACTGTTCCATACCAGACTTTCCGATAATAGAGCTGGAATCATAAGAAGCGTTCTGAGAGGTAAGATCCTCTAATTCTTCTGCGGAGGGCTTTCCGGTATAGCCAAGCAGGGAGGCAAAATATTCTGCATCGGAATACACCCGGATGGAATCCTCGGATACTGCCACACCCTGTAAAGAATTCTGGTTCTCTTCTACTGCCGCCACCGTCTCTGCCCGAACATCGGTTGCCACAGTTACCGGCATAAACTTCTGAAAGCTGGTAAGGCGCAGCTGATAACGGACAATCACAATCTGGAGCTGTTCCTGCTTTGTAAGCGCATCAGGAAGTCCGTGTGCAGAAAGCTCTTCGCTGGTATAAGGAGTTTTGGAATCAAATAATGCAAAACTGGAATTGTTCTCACTTCCCATAAGAAAATTCATTAGATCATCCGGTGTAGCAGCCAGCTGTTCTGCCTTAAGATTGTCAACGTAGTTTTCTCCATATATGTCCGCACGAAAACGGTTTAAAGATGTGGTTCCCTCAGCCAGATCATAGACAAACTGATCATTTTCATCTACATAGATGTGAAAATCATTATCCGGCTTATCACCATTTTCTTCAATCAGCTTAATCAGACGATAAATCTCTCCATTCAGAGAAAGATTTTTCTCTCTTGACGAAGAATAGCTGCCATTATCCTCTAAGGTTATGGAATTGGCAAGACGATTGGAGGCAAGGACATTGCCATTGCAGTCATAGATATTACCCCGGGAACCCTTCAGGGTTCTTGTCTTGGTTATCTTCAGGTTAAAATTCTCTGTATACTCTTCACCTTTGATGATCTGCAGAGAAAACAGTTTTATAATCAGTGTTCCAGACAGCAAAAGAAACGCACACAGCAAAATGCTGGTCCGTTTATTGAATAATTTTTGAAACCATTTCTTTATCTTCTTAACCAAGGCAGCTCCTTTCCGTCCATCTCATCGTCGATAAATTTCCTGTTTAGTATATACAGCAGACGGTAAAAAATAATTGCTGCGACAATTGTGTACAGCATCTCCGGGAACATAATATGTACCAGATAGGAACTGATCCTACTTTGTCCCTGGAATAAAAATTGAGTAACACAGGTATAGATCCCATAAAAAATATCACTGACCGCAATCAGTACAATCGGAACCTTAATATCCTCATCATAATAAACTTTGCAAAGCATACCATTCAGATAACCAACAATCATATAGATGAATGCATTAATACCTGGATAATCTGAGTAAAGCAGGTCAATCAGCAGACCGCAGACAAACCCGATGATCATTCCTTCCTTTTTTCCCCTCATAAACCCCAGAGATACGGTAAGAATCAATAAAAGATTCGGTGCAATCCCGGCAAGTGACAGGGATTGGAACACCGTTGTCTGCAGCAGGAAGGTAATAAGAATCAAAAGTCCAAATATAATCTTTCTGCGCATTTATTGTCCTCCTGTTGTCTTGAGGGCTTTGATCACCAGAACATCCTGAATATGTGCAAAATCCACAACAGGAATCAGATGTCCGGTATTGGTAAGATGGTTGGTGTCTTCCGTTACGTCACTGACATAACCAATCAGTATTCCTTTCAGGTATTTATCACTGATGGAGGATGTAACGATCTTTTCTCCTACCGTAACAGAATTGGCAGCACTCATCTGTCCAAATTCCAGTTTTCCCTCTTCCATAAGATCAAGATTTCCGCTTACGATACAGGTATCATTGTTCGAAATAGTCATGGCACTGACATTGCTGGTATCATCGATAATAGAGCGTACCGTAGACCAGTTGTTCCCAACCTCGGTAATGATGCCTACCAGACCGCCGTCTGAGATTACATTCATATCAACGGCAATTCCCTGGTCCGTTCCACGATTGATGGTAAAACTGTTATACCAGTTTCCGGCATCTTTGGCAATTACCTCCGCTGCGACCTTTTCATATTCCGGATATTCCTGATCCAGCTGATACAGGGACTTCAGGGAGGAAAGCTGTTCCTGATCCTGGGACAAAAGACTGTTTTCTTCTTTCAAGGTATTGATCTGATCCTGTAACGCTTTATTTTCATCAGAAAGTTTTTTCGCATTCTGGAAATATTCTGTCTTATCGTTTAACCAGTTTCCCACCCCGTTGATTCCATTTTGGAAAGGAACGATAACGTATCCTGCGATATTACGAACCGGCTGCAGGGGCAGAATGTTAAAAAATGTCAATGCGATTCCGCTGATACACAGAAAAGATAATATAATCAGCAGCTGTTTACTTTTCATCTGAAACCTGTTTTTCTTTTTCATATAAACCTCTTGCACTATACTTGAATTGATTGTCGGATTATCTGGTTGTCGGATATGCAAAGTGCCAGATGGCAGGATGCGTTACAAGCTCCTTTAACCCACAGATGGTACACAGATCATAGTAGGTTGAAAGCTGCACCGGACATTCCAGTGCATTACTCAGATATTTGTCCATATTGGGAATTCTGGAACTGCCTCCTGCCAGATAGATGCCTTCTTTTTGAATATTGGTATGTACCTGGGGCGGTGTACGCTGAAGCAGCGGGCTGATTTCCCGGGCAATAGGACGTATATTCTCAATAATGGCATCATTGATCGTTCTCGCCGTGATGATACCGTTTCTTGGGAGTCCATTACTGCAATCCGTGCCAACAACCTTCCTGCCCTCATGGATACCCCGGTTCATATCTGCCAGAGCCATCTTCAATCTTCTTGCTGTTTTATTCCCTACATGGAGATTGTTTTTTCGCCGTATGTTGCTTCTGATTGCCGTGTTAAACTGGGTTCCACCGATGGGCACAAGCTTGCTGACAATGACACGGGAATCCGCAATAACTGATATCTCTGTACTTTGGGCGCCTATATTCACGATCATGGAACCTTTCGTCTTTTTGATGGGGATGCCAAGGGCAAGCGCATCTGCGATAGGGCGATCCACCAGGAAAATTTTGCACTTACGCAGTTTTCCCCGATGTGCCACCGCATAATAGGCACGTTTTTCAATCTGAGTCATACCTACCGGAACTGCGAAGAAAAGATTGGGATGATAGCCTACCGCTGACTGGCTGTGATTCAGTAACGTATGCAAGACCGCTTCTGCCTGAAACACGTCCGCAATTCTTCCATTTTTCATCGGAGAACAGATACTGATATTCTGAGGAGTTTTTTCGAACATCTCATAGGCATCATTTCCGATGGCAAAAACCTCATCATCACGAATGGCAATCATGTTCTTTTCCTTTGTGATGGTATTTTTCTTCTGGTCATATATTTTAATTGTACTTGTTCCCAGGTCAATGCCAAAATTATTGTGAAGCATCATAACTGATTATTCTCCTCTTAACTACTTAACTCTCCATTGGTCTGCCATCCCGAAAAAGGCTCCTGTAGCATCGATCTCCAATTACAATATGATCCAGCAGTTCGATCCCAAGTAAGGCCCCCGCATGAAAAATCCGTGAAGTGACCAGCAGATCCTCTCTGCTTGGAGTCGCATCCCCACTTGGATGGTTATGAACCAGTATAATATGAACCGCATGAAACTGCATGGCAGTCAGAAAGACTTCTCTGGGCGAAACCAGAGAGCTGTTGACTGTTCCGACAGAAATCTCGGCATCTCCAATCATCCGGTTCTTCGTATCCAGCATAAGGCAGATCATGTGTTCCTGTTCTTCATGCCGAAGAGATTCCATATAGTAACTGGCTATTGATTCCGGTTTATCGAACAGCAGCTTTTGTCTTGCAGAAAGTCGTGATATTCTTGCAGACAGCTCACCAATACACTTAATTTGAACTGCCTTTACAGTTCCAATTCCCTTAATCCTTTTAAGCTCGGATAAGGAAAGATGATAGATGCCTAAAAGTCCGTCTTCTGCTTTGGACATTTTCAAAATCTCTGAGGAAAGCTCCAGGGACGAACAGCCCTGGGAGCCACATCGGAGAATTACTGCCAGAAGCTCCGCATCTGTAAGCGCCTGGGCACCCAGAAGCTGGCATTTCTCATAAGGTTTATCTTCTTTTGAAAGCTCATTCATTCGTAAATGTTTCATATACCTGCCTCCTGCTGCTCTCTTCAAAGCATCAAAAACAGGAAGATCAGAACTGAGCAAATTTTATTGTATCACAACTCAGAAATAATGTATAGAGTCAGGTCTTATCTTATTTTATGATATTTTTGTATCACAGCCTCCGCAACATGCAGTCCATCCATGGCTGCCGAAGTGATGCCACCTGCATAACCGGCACCCTCCCCGCAGGGATAGATTCCCTTTACAGAGGCTTCCAGCCCTGCATCTCTGATAATCTTAAGAGGCGATGAGGTTCTGGATTCCACACCGGATAATACGGCATCCGGGCGGTCAAAGCCTTTGATTTTCTTTCCGCAGGCAGTAATTCCCTCTTCCAGAGAATCGGAGATTTTCTTTGGAAACACAGATCTCAGATCTGCAAATTCGAATTCACCCTTAATACAAGGTGTCACCTCTCCAAACGTACTGCTGACGCAGTTTTGCCTGAAATCTCCAAAAAGCTGTATGGGAACTTTTCCATTGGCAAGCTCATAGGCCCTGCGTTCCAGATACCGCTGAAAAGCTACTCCATCCATCAACGCATCTGTTCCCGGCTCATGAAAGCTTTTATAATCCTCCGGTGTCACTGTGACAACCATGGCACTGTTGGCATTTCTTCCGTCTCTTGCCTGATAGCTCATACCATTTACTGCCAGCATTCCCCGTTCTGAGGATGCATTCACCACATAACCGCCAGGACACATGCAGAAGGAATAAACACCTCTTCCATCCCCCAGCTGGTGAGTCACTTTATAAGGAGCGGCCTGAAGTACTGCCGGAGCACTGCTTCCGTACTGATTTTTCGTAATCATCTCCTGGGGATGTTCGATTCGTACCCCGATTGCAAAGGCTTTCGGCTGCATCAGCAGCTTTTTGCCGTGCAGCACCGTAAAAGTGTCTCTGGCACTGTGTCCGATGGCCAGGACTGCCACGCTGCAGGGCAGTGTTTCCTGATTGTTAATCTGAACACCACAGATTCTGTCCTCTTCCAGAATAAAATCTGTCACCCTGGCGTAAAAGCGGAAGCTTCCTCCCATCTCGATAATCTGTCTGCGGAGATTCTGTACAATATCAATCAGTACATCGGTGCCAAGATGAGGCTTTTGTTCATATAAAATATCTGAGGGAGCACCTGCTTCCACAAACAGACGCAGCACCTCTCTTCCCCGTTGAAAGGGATCCTTTACCAGTGTATTGAGCTTTCCATCGGAGAAAGTACCTGCTCCCCCTTCTCCAAACTGTACATTGCACTCTTCGTCCAGTATACCTGTTTTCCAGAAATAATCTACTTTTTCCCTCCGGGAGACAGCGTCCCCACCTCTTTCCAGCACAATCGGACAGTATCCCATCTTTGCAAGAGAATACGCACAGAACAGGCCGGCAGGTCCGCTTCCGATCACTACCGGCGGATGCTGCAGCTTTTCTTTTCCCGATGTTGGGTAGACATAGGCTTTCTCGGTGATTGACATAACATTATTATGTTTACTTTTTTTGAGAATTCCTGCTTCCTCACTGGTGCACACATCAATCTGGTACACATACTTTACAGGTTCTTTTCTTGCATCGATAGACCGCTTATGGATCTTCCAGGAATCAATCTGTTCCTTTGTGATATGAAGCTCTCTTGTAATCTTATCCAGCAGCTGCTCCCTGGTATGGGTAACAGGAATTTTCAACTGTAATATACGAATCATAATTTCTCCTTTGCAGCGGCACTGCCTGCGATCGCACCGCTGGTCCATGCCCATTGAAGATTATAGCCACCACAGGCGCCGTCAACATCCAGTACCTCGCCTGCCATATAAAGCCCCGGATACTGAATACTCTGCAGATTCTCATCCAGTGCTTTCAGGAGAATTCCCCCTGAGCAGACCTGAGCCTGAGACAGTGAGGAAGCTCCCTTAATCGTTACTACATGGTGCTTGATGCGGCTGATCAGTTCCTGCGTATTTGATGCCTCCCTGGAAACCAGTGGAATCAGCTTTGATGGCAGTAATCCCACCAGCTGTTCCTCCATGGATTTATAAGGACAGTGTTTTTGTCTGGTTTTCAGATGCTGTTCCAGTGCCTCTTCTGTAAAATCAGGAAGAAAATCAAGGACTGCTTCGGTACGTGTATGTTCCTTTACCCCACGAACTGCATATCTGCTGATCTGGAAAACCGGAATGCCAGAAATGCCGTAATCTGTCAGCTGTACCTCGCCCTCTTCCATTTTCATAGGCATACCCTCCAGGTACAAAGTTACTGAAGCATGAATTCGAACTCCTGCCCAGGAAGCATAATAATCTCCGATGCCACGAAGTCCTACCAGAGCAGGCTCCATAGATACGACCGGAAGCTTCTGCTTCCTGGCAAAGCGATATCCAAAATCAGAAGCCCCTTCTATCTGAGAGGCCGGACTTCCACAGGCCAGTATTACTGCATCCGCTGTGTAAGTCCAGGAATCTGTCTTTACCTGCCATCCCTTTGGATCCCAACACACATCCACAATCTGCTGCTTCAGCTTCAGTTTTACTTTCTGATATCTGGCTTCCATCAAAAGACAATCCAGCACTGCCTGGGCCTGATCACTGTTTGGATACATCCAGCCATTTCGGTTTTTGGTGTAAATTCCAATTTCCGAAAAGAAACGCAGGGTATCAAAAGCGGTGAAACGTTTTAGATAATCCCATGCTTTTGCACTGTCCTGTCCCCTGTATCGGTTTGGCTGCTGCTCCATATTAGTGAGATTACATCTGCCATTTCCGGTTGCCAGCAATTTTTTTCCCGGTTTTTCGTTTGCCTCCAGTACCGTGACCGAAGCACCTGATCTTGCTGCAGTAATGGCAGCAATCAGACCGGCAGCACCACCGCCTACCACAATTACACTTTTCATAAATTCACAATCCCCGCATCAACCAGTTTCTGAAGACTCATAAGAATTCCAAGCTTTGCATGCTGCCAGGTAAGACCACCCTGGAAGTAGACCGCATAAGGAGGCTTGATAGGCGCATCTGCAGACAGTTCGATAGACGAGCCCTGAACAAATGCTCCTGCTGCCATAATCACATCACTGTCATAGCCTGGCATCGCCCATGGTTCCGGAGCTACATAGCTGTCAACCGGAGCTGCTGCCTGGATTCCCTGGCAGAATGCAATCACGGCCTCGGCACTTCCCAGTGTAACTGCCTGGATAATATCATGCCGATCCTCTCTGCCATCGGGCACTACCGCATAGCCCAGCTTTTCATAGATATTAGCTGCAAATACCGCTCCCTTTACTGCCGCTGCTGTCACCGTGGGTGACAGGAAAAATCCCTGATAAAAGGATTGGTTGACCCCAAGTGTGGCTCCCACTTCTTTTCCAAGACCAGGTGTTGTCAAGCGATAGGCTGCATTTTCAACATATTCTTCCCTGCCGGCGATATACCCGCCGATCGGAGCCAGACCGCCGCCCGGATTCTTAATCAGGGAGCCAACCATCAGATCAGCGCCCACCTGGCAGGGCTCTATCGTCTCTACAAATTCACCATAGCAGTTATCCACCATACAGATTACATCCGGTTTCACGGATTTGACAAAAGCAATCAGTTCCCCGATCTGGCTTACGGATAAAGTCGGGCGGGTCTGATATCCCTTGGATCTTTGTATGGTAACCAGCTTCGTCCTGGAGTTTATTGCTTTTTTTATATTTTCGTAATCAAAGCTTCCGTCTTCCAGAAGATCCACCTGGCGGTAGGTAATGCCATATTCGGCAAGAGAGCCTCTGGATGGACGGATTCCTATTACCTCCTCCAGTGTGTCATAAGGTTTTCCCACAGGTGAGAGCAGCTCATCACCAGGTCTTAGATTACCTGAGAGTGCCACACCCAGTGCATGGGTTCCACAGGCGATCTGGGGACGCACCAGTGCTGCTTCTGCACCAAAGGCAGTGGCATATACCTCTTCCAGTGTATCACGTCCCAGATCATTATAGCCATATCCGCTGGATGCATACATACATGCCTCACTGACCTTATGCTTCTGCATGGCGTGGACGACCTTCAGCTGATTATATTCAGCAATGGCATCAATAGACGCAAAGCGTTCCTTCAGGGTCTGTTCTACCTGCTGTCCATATTGGTATACCTTTTCGCAGATACCAAGCTCCTGATAAATATTTTTTGTTTCTGATTTATTCATCTTTATCCTCTTTTCGTCGTTCTTCCCATCTTTGCAGAATATAATCCAGAATCTGGTCCTCCTGATAGTTGAAGAAGGGCTTGTCCACCCAGATCACATCCGGTTCCCTGCGAAACCAGGTCAGCTGGCGCTTGGCAAAATGTCTGGTGTCCCGCTTAATCACTTCCACTGCTTCCACCAGCGTGTATGCTCCGTCCAGATAAGACAGGATTTCTTTATAGCCAAGCCCCTGCATGGATACCAGGCCTTTATGATATCCCATGTTCTTTAGCTGTGTAACCTCCATAAGCAGACCCTGTTCCATCATCTGATCCACCCGCTGGTTGATCCGTTCATAGAGAAGGGCCCGCTCATCATTTAGCACAAAGTAAGCATAACAGTAGGGGGAAGGCTTTTCTTTTTGTGTATGGTTATGCTCTGAAATCCGGGATCCTGTTTCCTGATAGTACTCCAGAGCACGAATCACTCTTTTGATGTTATTGGGATGAATGGCAGCTGCGGAGGAAGGATCCACCGTTTGCAGCATCTCATGGAGAAAACCAGACCCTCTTTCTTCTGCCAGAGCTTCCAGTTCTTTTCGATACCTGGATTCTCCTGTATCTTCATCAAAAGCAACATCCTTTAAAAGTGCCTGAATATAAAATCCGGTGCCACCCACCAGGATAGGGATCTGACCGGCACGGTAGATCTCCTCCATGGCCTCCTTCGCCATCTTTTGAAAGCGAAAGACGTTGAATTCCTCGGAAGGATCCAGCACGTCCACCAGATAATGAGGCACGCCATCCATCTCAGAGGGTCTGATCTTTGCAGAACCGATATCCATATAACGGTATATCTGCATGGAATCTGCGGAGATGATGGCCCCGTTTATCTTTTTTGCAAGCCGGATAGAAAGGCTTGTCTTTCCCACGGCAGTGGGTCCGGTAAGAATCAGTAATGGTTTTTTCAAAATAATCACCTATACAATCCGTTTAAATTTTTTCTCCAGCTCGTACTTTGACATAGAGATAATCGTTGGTCTGCCGTGAGGGCAGTTATAGGGGTTCTCCAGTGTCAAAAGCTCGTCAAACAGCGCCTCCACCTCGGCAAGAGACAGCCTGTGATTTCCCTTTACCGCTGCCTTGCAGGACATAGATGCAATCTTTTCTCCGATGGCATCCAGGGTACGGGATCCGGTGTCCTCCAGATGATCCAGAATCTCACGGAATATCTCATCTGTTGCAATTCCATAGAGGTTATCCGGTACAGCAGTAATCTGAAATTCTCTTCCACCAAAATTCTCGATCTCAAAGCCAAACCGGGCAAAAACATCAACATATTTTTCCAACAGCTCACTCTCTGGCAGGGTCAGTGTTACCACCACCGGCGGAGAGACCATCTGTGCATGTATGGTTTTTTGCTGATATCCGGCCATCATCCGCTCATATAATACTTTTTCGTGGGCTGCATGCTGATCGATGATATAGAGATTCTCTTCATACTGCATCAGCCAGTAGGTATCAAAGAGCTGTCCGATAATTTTATAAGAAATTCTTGCTTTCTTTGATAATACCTTATCATCAAAGAGTTCCATCTGCTGTACAGCCTTGATCTGAGGCTTGATTTCCAGATCTTTTTTTACTTCCGGCAGGAGAGGATCTGCCTTTGTCTCCTGATATGCCCCTGTTTCCCGTATCTCTGTGGTCAGCTGCTTTGCCATCGCCAGAATCTTAGTCTGCTGTGCGATCTCACGCTCTGGAATAAAGGGTTTTGACTGTGCTTTATAGCCCTCCGGATAAATTGGCATGGAGCTTCTTCGTTTCACTTCGAAGGGTTCCGGGACAGGAAGCTTTTCTTCCGGCTGCTTTGCCGCTTCTTTCCTTTCAGCAGAAAGATGTACTTCCGGAATCCGCTCTTTCTGCGCCAGAGTTTCCCGAATTGTCGAAACCAGTGCATGATAAATTTCATCCTGAGAAGAAAATCTAAGCTCCATCTTGGAGGGATGAACATTTACATCCACCTGTTTTCCGTCCAGCGTCATATAAAGCAGTGTAAATGGATACTTGTGCTGCATCAAAAATCCATGATAACCGTCTTCTACTGCCTTCGCAATCAGCTTGCTTTTTACATAACGTCCATTCACATAATAATTTTCAAAATTACGGTTTCCTCTTGCCACCGAAGGTTTTGCAATAAAGCCCTCCACGGACATACGTTCATCCTGATAGTGAAGCTCTAAAAGCTCCCTGGTAAGCTCCCTGCCATAGATATGGTATACCAGCTCTTTGATGTTGGGATTCCCTGTGGTGTGTAATTTTACCTGTCCGTTTATCATATATTTAAAAGATATCTCCGGATTGGACAGTGCCATCTGTTCTACCAGAGCGGAGATGGCATTGCCCTCGGCCTGGGCACTTTTTAAAAATTTTGCTCTTGCAGGGGTGTTGAAAAAGAGATTGCGGATCAGAAAAGTGGTACCATTTGGCGCACCGATCTCCTCCAGCAGCTTTTCTTCTCCGCCCTCGATGACATAGCGAATACCGGTGAGGGCTTCCGCAGCCTTGGTAATCAGTTCCACCTGTGCCACCGCAGCAATACTGGATAATGCCTCACCTCGAAAGCCCAGAGAAGCCACCTGCTGAAGATCCTCTACCGAGCGTATCTTGCTGGTGGCGTGACGTAAAAATGCAATCTTTATCTGATCTCCGGGAATACCTGATCCATTGTCCGTGATGCGAATAAAGGAGATTCCACCCTCTTTAATCTCCACAGTAACAGCGGTTGCCCCCGCATCTACCGCATTTTCTACCAGTTCCTTTACGATGGATGCCGGACGGTCAACAACCTCTCCAGCTGCGATTTTATCAATTGTACTTTTATCCAGCAATGCAATCCTGTTCATAGCTTTCACCACCGATTCTTAATCTTGTTCTGCAGCCGATAGAGCATGTTCAGTGCATCCATCGGTGTCAGATTCGAGATATCCAGTTCCTGTATTTCATGGATGATGTCATCATCCTGAAGAGTGTCAAACAATGCCATCTGCTTCATATCCACCTCATCCAGAGGAGGAACCTTGACTTTTGGCTTCTTCTGTCCGGTAAGATCCTTTACCGCAGCAGTTATATCTGCATTGGACAACTGTTCCACCAGTTCTTTTGCCCGTGCGAGGACATTTTCCGGAACCCCTGCAAGTCTTGCCACCTGAATGCCGTAGCTCTTATCCGCACCCCCTGTGATAATCTTGCGCAGAAAGACAATGTCGTCTCCCTTTTCCTGGACAGCGATGCAGTAATTGTGCACACCGGAGATTTTTCCCTCCAGCTCCGTCAGTTCATGGTAATGTGTGGCAAAAAGTGTTTTTGCACCCAACAGTTTTTTATCAGCGATATGCTCAATTACCGACCAGGCAATCGAAAGTCCGTCAAAGGTGCTGGTTCCCCTGCCGATTTCATCCAGAATCAGCAGACTGTTTGCAGTGGCATTTCTCAAGATATTGGCAACCTCTGTCATCTCCACCATAAAGGTACTTTGTCCGCTGGCAAGATCATCGGAAGCACCCACCCTGGTAAAAATCCGGTCTGTAATACAGATATCCGCTTTTGATGCCGGAACAAAGGAGCCAATGTGGGCCATCAGTACAATTAGCGCACTCTGGCGCATGTAGGTGGATTTACCTGCCATATTGGGGCCGGTAATGACAGAAATACGGTTATCATGGCTGTCAAGTTTTGTATCATTTGCGATAAACATATCATTGGGTATCATCTTCTCCACCACCGGATGTCGTCCGTCTTTGATGGATATCACACCTTTGGTATTCAACTTGGGGCGCACATAGTTATTATGCTGGGCAACGACAGAAAGTGAAGCCATCACATCAAGCTTTGCAATTGCTCTCGCTGTTTGCTGAATCCGAAGAACCTCCCCGGCTACCGTATCTCGTATGGTACAGAATTTATCATATTCCAGTGCATACAGCTTATCCTCCGCACCAAGGATGGTGTCTTCCAGTTCCTTCAACTCCGGTGTAATATAGCGTTCCGCATTCGTCAGGGTCTGCTTTCTGGTAAAATAATCCGGTACCATATCTTTGAAGGAATTCGTGACTTCCAGATAATATCCAAATACTTTGTTGTATTTGATCTTCATGCTGCGAATTCCTGTTTTATCTCGTTCTTTCGCTTCCAGTTCTCCCAGCCACTTCTTCCCCTCATGCTTGGCATTGCGGAAATGGTCGATGGATTCGTCAAAGCCTTCTTTGATGATACCGCCTTCCTTCATGGCAAGCGGAGGCTCATCCACGATGGAGCAATTCAAAAGCTGGTACAGATCCTCCAGAGGGTCAAGCTCCTGCTGCAGTTCTTCCAGCAGACCCCCCTCAAAGGAATGAAGAAGCTGTTTGATAAAGGGCAGCATCTCCAGGGAAGACTTAAAGGCAATCAGATCTCTGGGATTCGCAGACTGATAACTGATGCGGCTGATCAGACGCTCCATATCGTAGACCGGACGAAGGTACTCCCGGATCTCATCCCGGATCATGGCCTGTTTATTCAGCTCTTCCACTGCTGTCAGTCTTGCATTAATCTGCTCCGGATCCACCAGAGGCTGCTCCACGAAAAAGCGAAGCATACGTGCTCCCATGGCAGTTCTTGTCTTATCAAGAACCCAGAGCAGAGAGCCCCGCTTTTGTTTCTCTCGCATGGTTTCTACCAGTTCCAGATTTCTTCGGCTGGAGCTGTCAATCAGTAGAAAACGGTCTGTAATGTAAGGAGTAATGGTGGTCATATGCAGCATAGAGGACTTCTGTGTTTCATAGAGATACTGAAACAAAGCACCTGCTGCGATTGTTCCGCAGTTGTAATCTGCGATCCCAAGTCCGTCCAGTGACAGCGTGTGAAAGTGATCCTTCAGCACCTGTGTGCATTTTGCATCATCAAAATACCAGTCATCCAATGCAGATACTGCGATGGAAAGACGATTGCGCAGGTCCTCCACATCAATTCCGCTTACCAGAAAAGACTGATTACAGATAATCTCAGCAGGAGAAAACTTGTTAATCTCATCCAGGAGCTTCTGCTCCTTCTCACACTCCGTGACCATGCATTCACCGGTAGAAATATCCGCTATAGAAACACCAAAGTGCCCGTCGATGGCAACAATGCTCATAATATAATTGTTTTTCTCATCGTCCAGTCCCTGGGTGTTCATGGTAGTACCCGGTGTCACCACACGGATAACCTCCCTCTTCACAATTCCCTTAGCCAGCTTTGGATCCTCCACCTGTTCACAGATGGCAACCTTGTAACCTTTTTCAATCAGCTTGCTGATATATACCTCAGCTGCATGATAGGGAATTCCACACATAGGTGCCCGCTCTTCCAGACCACAGTCCTTTCCGGTAAGGGTCAGATCCAGAACCTCCGAAACCTCCTTCGCATCCTCAAAAAACATTTCATAAAA
>JAQUXP010000005.1:34771-134013 GCA_028692395.1 Lachnospiraceae bacterium | reverse complement strand
CCTTTCAGGGTCGTGTTTGATTGTTTCTCGACAATTCAATTATAACATACCTGTGAGGAGTTATTCTATTTTAAACAGTGAAAAAGCCTGTATAATCAAGGCTTGTGGCGTTTTGCAAACGCCTATTTTTATTACAAAAGTGGAGGAAAAAAGATATGTATTATGTACCGGATGGAACACAGAGATGTGGATATTATGAATGTACGGAGTGCGGGACACGTTTTCTGTCTCTGCAGATTGGGCCGACCCTGGTATGTCCAGCCTGTGGTGAAGTGGCAGACATGGAGATCGGACCGGATGAAGAGATGCCGGTAGTGAAAGAAACGGCAAAGCTTCTGCAGATGGTGGAAGGGGAAAACGTAGAGAAGATGGATACCCTGCTGAGTTTGGCTGTCACAGGTGGAAACTTTGAGTGGATCTGATTGCAGATGAGTTTTTTGTTTTGTTGTTATAGAAGTGGGTGGTGGGGCTGTCGCACTATGCCGCTCCAGGACGGGAGACTGCTTCCAGACACTGTTTCGGAGTCCAAGAGCATATAAAAAAGAATAGACTTTGCTAAAAACGTAAGTATGCAGCACAAACTCGTTTCACTCAAACAGTGTGCTGCATATTTACAATGCAAATTCTATTCTTTTTTTATGCTTAGGACTCCTGCAAATGTGTCTGGAAGCAGTCTCCCGTCCTGGAGCGGCATAGTGCGACAGTCCCATTTTTTTTGTTCTTCATAAATAAAAAGAAAGAATAAAGTAAATATTAATTATTTAGAGAACCATATATTAAGATGGTTCTTTTATGATAGAGACAGAACAAAGAAGACCACTTGGCGGGAGTGTACAGGGAAGTGGAGAAGCAGGGGGAAACCGAAGATGACAAGAATAATACAGAAAATAGACATGATGCAGATTAGATTTTCATCACAAAAGAATGAAGTATATGAAAAACTGGCATATGCCATATTTTTATTCACCTTTGGCAGTGTTGCGGGATGGTGTCTGGAAGTGGTATTTCGCTCGGTCTGTCATGGCGGATTATATATTCCGGGCTTTTTGATGGGACCTTACTGTCCGATTTATGGGATGGGTGTTGTGATGTTTGTGTTTGTGTGTAACCATAAAAACAAATGGCGATCCTATATAGAGATCGTGGTGTTGAGTTCTGTACTGGAGTATGTTATTTCATTTTTGGCGGAAACGATGTTTGGTCAGATTCTTTGGGATTATTCGGACATTCCATTCAGTATTGGAACCCGGGTCAGCCTGATCTTTTCTCTTGCCTGGGGCGTACTGGGAGTTTTGCTTCTTCTGGCAGAACCGGTAGTAAAGCGTTTGTATGAGCGACATCTTCAGACATACAGAGATCTCTCCCTTGGAATTATAAGTGCAATTTGCCTGGATTTCATCTTAAGCGCAGCGATGGCAGTTAAGCATCTGTGATTTATTTTTTATTGAAACATTAGAAAGAGCAAAAGCTGCATTTACTTTATGAATCCAATTTGGTATACTACATTCATTGAGAGAATATTTCAAAATTCTAAAATGAAGGGGAAAGTTATGTTAGAGAAATTTTTCAAACTCAAAGAAAATGGCACAGATGTAAAGACTGAGATTATCGCCGGTATTACAACATTTATGACGATGGCGTATATTCTTGCAGTCAACCCGAATATCCTTTCGGAGGCGGGGATGGATCACGGAGCTGTGTTTACAGCAACAGCCCTGGCAGCTGTACTTGGAACACTTTGTATGGCACTCTTTGCCAATTATCCATTTGCTCTTGCACCTGGTATGGGTGTCAATGCGTATTTTGCCTATACGGTAGTTAAGGGGATGGGATACTCCTGGCAGATCGCTCTGGCAGCGGTGTTCGTAGAGGGTGTT
This sequence comes from Lachnospiraceae bacterium, assembly GCA_028692395.1. GTDB lineage: Bacteria > Bacillota > Clostridia > Lachnospirales > Lachnospiraceae > Novisyntrophococcus. The sequence continues at coordinate 132,136 of JAQUXP010000005.1, read as the reverse complement.
ATCTTTATCGTGTTATCGATTACCAATCTGCGGGAAGCAATCTTTAATGCAATTCCAAGAAACTTAAAGTCCGCAGTCAGCGTTGGTATTGGTCTGTTCATCGCATTTGTCGGACTGCAGAATGCCAAGATTGTCATAGGTGGATCAACACTGGTAAGTCTGTTCTCTTTGGAGGGCTACAATAAAGTAAATGGTGTTACGGCATCCTTTCACGATGTGGGAATCACCGTGCTGCTTGCCATCGTTGGTGTATTAATTACTGCAATTCTTGTTGTGAAGAAGGTGAAGGGGAATATCCTCTGGGGTATTCTGATTACCTGGCTGCTTGGTATTATCTGCCAGTTTACAGGCCTTTATGTTCCGAACCCGGAGCTTGGTTTTTATAATCTGCTTCCTGATTTTTCCGCTGGTCTTGCGATTCCAAGCATTGCGCCGGTATTTGCAAAGCTTGATTTTTCCGGTGTCTTTTCACTAAACTTTGTAGTGGTAGTCTTTGCATTCCTTTTTGTGGATCTTTTTGACACCCTGGGAACGCTGGTTGGTGTGTCTACAAAAGCAGGTATGCTGGATAAAGACGGAAAGCTTCCTCATATCAAGGGTGCTTTGATGGCAGACGCTGTCGCAACAACAGCAGGTGCTGTACTTGGTACTTCTACCACCACAACCTTTGTAGAGAGTGCTTCCGGTGTTACCGAAGGTGGACGTACCGGTCTTACCGCAGTAACCACAGCAATTCTGTTCGCACTGTCACTGTTCCTGTCACCGATCTTTCTTGCAATTCCGTCCTTTGCTACGGCTCCTGCACTGATTATCGTAGGCTTCTACATGCTGACAAGTGTTGCGCATATTGATTTTAATGATGTTTGTGAAGCGATTCCATGTTATATCTGTATCCTGGCTATGCCGCTGTTCTACAGTATTGCAGAGGGTATTTCCATGGGAATCGTATCTTATGTAGTAATCAATATTCTGGCAGGAAAGAGGAAAGAGAAGGTCAGCGTGCTGATGATTGTGCTGGCAATTCTGTTCATCCTAAAATATATTCTGCTTTAGGACACCTGCAACGAGACAGCACAATCGAAGCGGAGTCACATATAGGTTAGAGTCCCAGCACACAGTAGTGGTGTGTTGGGATTTTTTAAATTCTGGAATCCTGGCGCTGGGTAAAAAACAAACCAACTCTCTTGATGAACACCGAAACAAAAGTGAATATTAAATTGTAGGTGCAGAGTATAAGTGATATAATTTTCTTGTATTTGTTAATGATTCAAGGGAGGTCCAAAATGCGTGTAAAGTATGATAAACTTTGGAAGAATCTTAAAATGTGAGAACAATTACATTGTGATATAGGGCATGTAATGGAGTTTGTAGAATAAAAGAAACTTATGAGTGAATTAGAAGCAGATATAATTATTGTATTGAGTTTATCGGAGGTGAACGGATGTATTTAAAGACAATGAGGTTAAAAAATTTTCGTTGTTATGATGAATTAGAAGTGACATTTGATCCAAATTACTCTGTATTGGTCGGCGTGAATGGAGCTGGTAAATCCAGCTTGTTAGATGCGGTTGCGACGGCAATGGGAAGTTATATAGCAGGATTTGACGGAATTCCATCTAATGGAATTGTGCAAGAGGATGCGCATCAGAAAATGTATGAATTAGGAAGCCGTGTGGATGCAGAAGCACAGTTTCCAGTTGAAATTGATGTCATTGGCTCGATAGAGGGGAAAGACATGGAATGGAGTCGATCTCTTCAAGGGAAAAAAGGCAGAACAATCATTACAGGTGCAAAAAGCGTCATGGAATATGCAGCTTCCTTACAGAAGAAAGTACGCGAGGGAGATAAAGATACAATTCTTCCATTGCTTGCATACTATGGAACAGGTAGATTGTATATGCAGAAGAAGCAAAAAAGAAATAGTGATTCAAACATGAAATTCACAAGGACCAGTGGATATATTGACTGTTTGGATTCTGCCTCAAACGATAAATTAATGATGAAATGGTTTGAACAAATGACCTCCATTCAGATACAGGAAGGAGTAATAGTTCCAGAGCTTGAAGTAGTGAAAAAAGCAATGGGAATGTGCTATTCCGGTATTCACAATCAAGAGCATATGGCATCATTTGAGTATAAGATAAAAACACATGAAATCGAAATTACTTATGAGAAAAACGGAAACAAAGAAAAACTGCCAATGAAAATGTTAAGTGATGGACTTCGCAGTACTATCAGTATGGTTGCAGATATTGCATACAGAATGGCAGTTTTAAATCCACAGCTTTTATCAGATGCATTAACAAACACACCGGGTATTGTCTTGATTGATGAATTGGATATGCATCTCCATCCAGAATGGCAAAAAAGAATTATGGAAGACCTACATTATATCTTCCCTAAAATTCAGTTTATTGTTACGACACATGCGCCAAGTGTACTTGTAAATATTGAGAAAGAGCATGTACTACTATTAGATAATTATAAGATATTTGTTCCAGACAATCACACTTATGGAAGAGATGTATCCGCTGTTATGAATGAGATGATGAAGGCAGAAGTGCGTCCAGCCAAGGTTTTATCATTAAAAACTGATTTTTATCAGCAGCTTGCGGACGAAAACTATGACGAAGCAAAAACATTGTTAAATCAATTGACAGAAATATTGGGTGAAGATGATGCAGATGTAGTACAAGCAAAAATATCTTACGATGTAGAGCAGTTGTAAGGAGGATTTTATGATATACATTGAGAAAAAATCTGAACCTGACAGTCTGCGAGTGCAAAGAGAAACACCGGGAGCAGATTTCGATGGATTGGATAAAACAGACTTAAGAAAAAGCCTATTGGAAGAACAAGGATATCTATGTGCATACTGTATGAAGCGTATTCGCAAAGATAAGAGTGTTAAGATAGAACATTATCATGCTAGAAATGCGAAAAATCATATGGATTATGAGAATTTACTTGCAGTGTGTACAGGGAATCAAACACTGAAGGACGATAAAGGAAAAGTACAAAGAGATCGTTTTACCTGTGATTCCTGTAAAGGAGAGAAGGAACTCCGTATTAATCCACAAAATAAAAATGATATGAAAACAATAAAGTATACAAATTCCGGACTGATTCAATCATCGAAGGAAGACTTTCAAAATGATATCGATCATATTTTGAACCTTAATGATGTTCATGGACATTTGATTAGAAATAGAGAACATGCCCTGCAACCAATTATTTTGCGTTTACATAAACTGAAGCAGGGTCAGGATGCTATGCCCATATTAAGAAGACTTGAAAAGTATTGTAACGAGATAGATGAGCACGGTCAACTTCCGGAGTATGCAGGCATCATGCGATGGTATGTAGCGAAGCAAATTAGGAAACATTCGTAAATCTTAAGATGAAAGCGTATATGGAGATGTTGATAAAAGGAAAGTGCTAGAGGATGGGGTATGAAGATAAAGGTGAGGGAGTGGAGATGGCTGGTGAAGCTTCGTAATATGAAGCTGTTCCAGAAGATGCTGTTTTTTTACGTGGTACTACTTTGTGTGCCCATTGCACTGATTGGAGCATTCTATATTGGGATCTTCAGTCATCAGCTGAATGAGCAGTATCGGAAGAATAAAGAAGACATCCTGGAACAGGGGATCTATTCTATCGAGAACACATTGACGCAGATTAACTTCTGTGTCAGCTCCTTTCAGTATAATACCGGGGTGCTTCAATATGTAGACCGCTATGATTTCTCCACAGGGGAAGGCGCTTCCTGCTGGCTGGGAAGTGTGAAGCCTGCATTTCAGCAGCTGAAGCATTCCAATCCTTATTTTTCCAATATCTGTATCTGGAGAACAGATCCAAAGAGTCTGAACGATCCCCGCTATGTTCTGAATGCGCAGGACAGTGAAGAATTGAAGAACATAGAGCCTCTGCGCTATAATGATCTCAAGGTGTTTTTCCACAATGAAGATGACCGGACAGAATGCAGTCTGTATGGACCGCTTTTTGATTTTACGGCACTTCGAAAGATTGGCTATGTGGAGGTAGCGTGCAGGTTTGATTACCTTTTCTTTCCGCTTAACTTTGTAAACAGCCAGGAAAAGATGATTATTACTCAGGATGAGAACAGTTATCAGGTCAGCTTTGGAAAGGACGGAAGCCTCTTCCTGAAGAAATCTGATCAGGAAAAGCACTATACGGGTCATAAGATTACCAATAAAATTGAGGCGTTAAACCTGAGCATAGATTATTATTATCAGGACTTTAAGGTGCTGTCAAATTCCACATTTATCACGGTGCTGGTGTGTGTATTTCTTCTGTTCCTGTTGTTTTCCATGGTGTATTATGCGTTCTATGTTTCTATCACCAGAAGGATCACCAACCTGACAGATCATATGTTTCATAATACCCAGGAGCGGCTGCAGCCCTACCGGGACGATCCCAATCAGGATGAGATTGGTACCATGATTCAGGTATATAACCAGATGACCAGGAAGATGAACCTGCTGATTGAAGAACTGATCCAGAAGGAGCGACTGGCAAATCAGGCACAGTATTATGCCATGCAGTCACAGATACAGCCGCATTTTCTCTACAATACCCTGGAGAATATTGATATGCTGATTGAGGTGGGAGAAAATGAAAAGGCGTCCCGCATGATGAATGTGTTTGGGAAGATCCTGCGTTACAATCTTTCCAGACGACGGAAGCTTTCTACCATCGGGGAAGAGATTTCCCATATTTCCGATTATCTTGCGCTGTATTCCTTCCGGATGCGGGATGATTTTCAGTATGAGATTCATATGGAGCCGGAGTGTGAAAAGATCGTATGTCCCTACTGTATCCTGCAGCCGGTGGTGGAGAACTGCTTTAAACATGGATTTCGAATTCTGGAGAGAGCGCTCTGGGTGCATGTGCGTGGATTTGTCCGGGATGGCTTTGTGATTCTGGAGGTAGAGGATAATGGAGTCGGAATTACAGGGGAACGTCTGGCAGAAGTGAAAAGCGAGCTTAAGAGCGAGAGCAGCAGCTGGGAGAGCAAGGACGATGCCTCTATTGGGTTGGACAATGTAAAGAAGAGAATACTCCTGCTTGGAGGAGCAGGATCCGGACTTTGGATTTATCCAAGGCCGCAGGGATGTATGGTAAGTATGCAGATTCGAATAGAGGGGGAAACAAGGGATGGTTCTGAAGGTACTGATTGTTGATGATGAACGGTTAATCGTCATGGGGCTAAAAGCCTGTATTGAGAAAATTACAGATCTGGAGTGTGAGGTCCGGGTGGCATCAAGCGGGAGACAGGCCCTGGAGCTTTTAGAGGTAGAGCCTGCCCATCTGATGATTACAGATGTGGAGATGCTGGGTTTGTCGGGCCTGGAGCTGGTGGAAAAGGCAAAACAAAAGGGATACTGTCAGCACTTTATGATTTTGTCCGGCTATGATAAGTTTGAATATGCCCGCAGAGCATTAAGACTTGGTGTGACGGATTATCTGTTGAAGCCCATCGATAAGGATGAGCTCCGTAAAGACATCTGCAGAATCGCCAGGGAGATGGAAAAGGAGGGGGAACTGGATCTGATGCAGCCCTACCGGGTGTACTTCTCCCATGTGGAAAAGGAGGACATTCCACCGGCCCTGCACAAAAGTGTGCGATTCATACAGGAGCATTACCGGGAGGGCGTTTCCTTAAGCATGCTGGGCGAATATATGGGGAAAAGTGAGAACTACCTGTCAGGACTCTTCAAAAAGGAGTTAAATATCACATTTCTGGAGCTGGTCAATGAGCTGCGAATTCGAGATGTGGTATATATGCTGCTGTACGTAAAAGAGATTCCCATCTGTGACATAGCAGGAAAAGTGGGATATCGGACGGAGCGCCAGCTGTTTCGGCTGATTAAGAGCAGCATCGGTCTGACGCCCCAGCAGATCCGGGATGGTGTTCTGCCAAAGATCCAGACAGAGCAAGAGGTATTATGACAGCGAAGTGCGACAGCCATATATTGTATAATGGAGAAATGCTGAATGGAATAACCTGTTCAGCATTTCTTTTGTTTAAAATTTATCAAAATAAGTGAAGAAAAAAACAAGCATATACAAAATGCATAACAAAAGATGATAATAGATAAAAAAACAGTAAGATATGACAGTGAAAGTGGAAATAGACAGTTTTGGCTTCGGGAATAGATTGGTATGATAAATATGCAAGTAAGAGAGAATGTTTGATCAGACATACGGAAAGAAAAATCAGAAAGAAGGGTAGCAATGAAGAAGAGGGAGAAGGGTAAGGACCCGCAGGCAGGAGTGTGGAAGCAGTTCTGGAAACAAAGATACCTGCAGATATTTGTATTGGTGGGTATTGCATATGTCTTCATTTTTAACTACATACCCATGGTGGGGTTGATCATTGGATTCAAGGATTATAAGATTACCAGCGGGTTAGAGGGAATGTTCACCAGCACATGGGTGGGACTTAAGAATTTCCAGGAGTTTTTTACAGATTACAAATTTCCGGAGCTTTTGAGGAACACACTGGTTTTGAGTATATTGAAGCTGATCTTCAGTTTCCCAATTCCAATTTTGTTCGCAGTTTTGCTAAATGAGGTAAGAAGCAAGAAGACGAAGAAGTTTATACAGACTGTGAGTTATCTGCCTTATTTTGTTTCCTGGGTTATTGTTGCAGGTCTGCTGAGAATCTTTGCATCCGATACTGGAATTATCAACAATATTCTGATGTCTATGCACCTGATTCAGCAGCCGCTGGAGCTTTTAACCAGTCCAAAGTATTTTACCGTAATTGCAGTGCTGACGGCAATATGGAAGGATACCGGATGGTGGGCAATCGTGTTTCTGGCTGCCATTACCGGAATTGATCCCACCTTATATGAGGCAGCGGAGATGGACGGTGCTTCGAGAATTAAGAGGATCCGCTATATCACGATCCCCTGTATCTCAGGAACGGTTACGGTGGTTTTGATCATGGCACTGGGTAATCTGCTGGGAGGAGGTCTCAGTGGATCGAACTTTGAACAGTGTTATCTGCTGGGTAATCAGGGCAACATGGCAGTATCCGATATTATACAGACCTATGTTATGCGAATCGGATTATCTAACGCCCGGTATTCCTTTGCCACAGCGGTGGGTATGTTCCAGTCTGTGATATCGGTAACGCTGGTATTTATCAGTAATTTTATATCAAAAAAAGTATCCGGAAACGGATTGTTTTAGGAGAAAATGGATATGGAAAATCAAAGAAAAGGAATAAAAAAGAGTAAAGGCGATAAAGTCTTTGACTGCATCGTAATTATCGTCATGGCAATTGTAATATTCATGTGTCTTTATCCATTTTATCTGGCAGTCGTAATGTCTTTTAATGAAGGACTGGATGCACAGCGGGGCGGGATCTACCTGTGGCCAAGATCCTTTACCCTGGATAATTACGCAAAGCTTTTTAAGGATGGAGCCTGGGGAACCGCCTTTGCTGTGACTTTGGCAAGAACTCTGGTGGGAACCTTTATGACCGTGTTTTTCACGTTGTTTGTGGCATACGGCTTATCCTTCAAGGAACTGGTCTTCCGCAAGTTTTACTATGGTGTATTTATCTTTGCCATGTATTTTTCAGGCGGTGTGATTCCTTACTATATTTTGCTTCGGTCTTTACATCTTCTGAATACCTTCTGGGTTTACGTAGTTCCCGGATGCTTAAGCCTGTTCTATATTATTGTGGCAACCTCATTCTTCCAGGATATTCCAAAGGAGCTGGGAGAGTCGGCAAGACTGGACGGAGCCGGAGAATTTACAATCTTCAGCAGAATCATCCTTCCGATCTCCAAGCCTTTGATGGCCACGATTGCAATCTTTACTTCGGTAGGACACTGGAATGCATGGTATGAGTCCGCATTCTTTGTATCAAATAAGAGCCTGCGTACACTGGGATATCTGATGATTGCGGTTATCAATTCCTCCAAGGCGTCTACCGCTGCGGCAGATGCAAGCATGCAGGCAGCAAGTACCACTACCACACTGTCGATTCAGCTGGCAGCTATGGTAATTGCAGTATTTCCAATTCTGTGCGTATATCCCTATTTCCAGAGATATTTTGTTACAGGCATGACCGTTGGTGCGGTAAAATCATAAAACGCATTTTTATAAAAAAGAAAAGAGGGAAGCTATGAAAAGAATGAAGAAGTTAACAGCAGCAGTACTGGCAGTAGCCATGGTTGCACCTGGCCTTATGGGCTGCGGTGGTGATGCAAAGGGGAGTGATGCAAAAGACCAGACCTCGGCAGGAACGGTGGTGAAAAAGGGTGAGGATCCGGATAATCCGTGGATGATTGGCGATCCGGAAAATCCTATCGAGCTTACGGTGTTTTTGAATCATACATGGTACGGAACAGAGAGCTTTACCGGTGCGATCCCGGATGAGATCACAAAGAGAACCGGTATTAAGCTTGTACCAACCAAGGCAACCGATTATACACAGCTGGGTGTTATGGCATCCTCCGGTGAACTGCCGGATCTGGTTTTTACCAGTCAGATGATGGATACGCTGTCTGACCCGAATATCTGTTATTCTTATGACGAACTGATTGACAAGTACCATGTGGACTGGGATATTGACCAGGCACATCAGGTAAATGCCAAGGCATTCTCAGAGGACGATCACTATTACTTCACCTTCTCCCATGCCTCTTCCAATGAGGACTGGAAGAAAACCAGAGCGGTTCCTATGGTAGCCACGGTTCAGTATCGTACTGATATGTTAAAGGAGCTGGGCAATCCGGAGATTAAGAACCTGGATGATCTGGACAACGTATTTGCTCAGGTAAAGGAAAAATGGCCGGAGGTTACGCCGCTTGTATTCGCAGTGACTACCTGGACACTGGATCCTTTTAAAACCTGGAACAACTGTACCTTACAGGACTTTGTATTAAATGATGACGGAACCTGTGATATCACAGCAAAAACTGAAGAATATTACAACTACCTGAAATATTGTAACAGCCTGTATCAGAAAGGCTACATCAATGCCGATAACTTCTCCTGGGAGTCCGCAGATGCACAGGCAGCAATGTCCAGTGACAAGGCCTTTGCCATTGTAGGAAACACACAGGGAACAGGATCTGAGATCCTACCGGGATTAAAGGAAAAGGTACCGGATGCAGACCTTGCAGAGCTGGCACCGTTATCTGATTATCCGCTGATCAACTCTGAGATTGGCTGGTGCGGTACATTTATTACAAAGAACAACAAGAATCCGGAAGCATCCATCCGCCTGATGCAGTTCTTATTCTCCGATGAAGGACAGAAGCTGACGCAGTGGGGCAGAGAAGGAATCGATTATACACTGGATGACAGAGGACTGCCGGTATTCAGTGAGGAGTGGCAGAAATCCATCGAGGATAATACCAACACCGATCTTTACAATACCAACTTCTATTTTGGAGGCTCCAAGATTCTTGAAGCAGAGGCACGCTGTGCAGTACAGCCGGAGCAGTATCAGGCAACAAATGATGCTATTCGGGAGAGCTATGATAATGAGGAATGGTATGTATATGCTACGCCAAAGACCTCTGATGGAGAATATAAAGTAACCTATGACAAGATGGTGGATTACATCAAAACCGGCCAGGCAAAAGTAATCCTGTCCGCAGATGACAGTGAGTTCGAAAAAAATTACACAGAATTTGAGAATCAGTTAGATGATCTGAAGGTAGATTCTCTGGCAGAGTTCATGGCACCAAGACTTTCTGAGGCTAAGAAGTTGTTCCGTCCGGAATAACGGAGAAAGTCAGAAACTGCAGGGGCAGGGCAGGAGAAAGGAATTTTGCCCTGCCCCGTGGTGTTTTTTGGAAAGCGGACTCGCAAAAGACGAGGGGGAAGAAAGTGATGGAGACAGATAAAAAGCAGTTATCCAGAACTGTCCTGGGCATTGCAGTGCCTCTTGCGCTGCAGGGAATGCTGGGATATCTGGTAAACCTTGTTGATACCGTGATGGTAGGAAAACTTGGAACTGCGGCCCTGGCGGGGGTATCCCAGGCAAATCAGATTTTTTTTATCGTGGCACTTACCATACCGGGTATTGCAGCCGGAGCAAGTGTGCTGGTTTCGCAGGCGTGGGGAAAGGGAGATGTTGAGAGAATTCATAAGGTACTGGCCTATACCTATCGGGTAGCCATGGTCTTTATCCTTTTATTAATGGCAGTTGTGATTTTCTTTCCCAAAGGTGTTATGAAAATCTATACACCGGATGCAGAGGCTATTGACCTGGGATCAAAATATCTGAAAATCGTGGTGTGGTCTTATCTGTTCTACACGATTTCCAATATTACCACAGGGGTACTTCGCTCAGTGCGAAGTGTAAACATCTGCCTGTATTCGGCAATTGTATCTCTGATTATCAATGTCAGCGGAAATTATCTGCTGATTGAGGGACATTTTGGCTGTCCTGCACTGGGAGTAGAGGGTGCCGCAATCGCTACACTGCTGGCACGTATGGGTGAGTTTTTGATTATCCTTTACTACACCTACTGGAAAGAGGATAAGATCAAGATCCGCATACATAAGATGCGTCATCTCGACAAGAGTATCTGCAAAATCTTCTTTATGACCAGTATCCCGGTCATCTGTAATGAGATGTTTTGGGCACTGGGTGTATCAGCCCAGGCAGTTGTACTGGGAAGGCTGGGAAATGATATCGTATCTGCCAACAGTGTGGGTGGTTCTGTTACCCAGCTGACTACCGTAATCTGTCAGGGAATCGCAGCGGCGGCCTGTGTGATCATCGGAAATACCATAGGTGAGGAACGTTATGAGGCAATCAAACCGCTGAAAAGATATTTTCAGATCCTGTCAGTGGTGATGGGACTGATCTCCAGTGGACTGGTATTTCTGTTGATTCCTTTTGTGCCGCAGATCTATCATATCCAGGGAGTTACCATGGAGTACTGCAGGCAGCTGCTTATCATCAACATGGTGATTCTGCCCTTCCAGCAGCTTCAGTCCACGAATATGATGGGATTGTTAAGAGGCGGAGGAGATGTAAAATTCCAGATGGCAAATGATCTGATCTTTCTGTGGGGCTTTACCGTTCCCCTTGGATTCCTGACTGCCTTTTTGTTTCATGCACCGGTGGCAGTGGTCTATTCCTGCCTGAAATGTGATCAGGTGATCAAGGTATTCACCAGTGAATGGAGAATCCGAAAAGGAAATTGGGTTCATAACATGAATCATCTATAATAAGTAAAAGAGGTGTAGGGATGAAAACTTGTATTGCAGCAGACATCGGCGGAACGAAGATGCTGATAGCAGAAGTAACAGCAGAGGGAAAAATCATCAGTAAGCTTCGCTTTGAGACCGGTGGAATCAGTAAAGAAGCAATTATGGAAAAGCTGATCTGTGGCGTGAAGGAATATGAAAAGCAGATTGGCTGGTTATCCGGCACACGTCCCCCACAGATTGGAATCGGTATCAATGGAATCATCGATCCGGTGAAGGGAATCTGGAAGAAGCTGGGCGTGGAAGACACGGAAGTGGCAGTAGTGGAAAAGATAGAGAAGGAACTGAAAATCCGCTGCTTTATAGACAATGATGTAAAGTGTACAGTTATGGCGGAGAATCAGTTCGGAGCCGGCCGGAAATGCAAAAATATGGTTTATATCAATGTTGGAACCGGCCTGGCAGCGGGAGTCATCGCCAACGGCAAGGTGATCCGGGGTACGGACGGCTTTGCCGGAGAGATTGGATTTATGAACTTTACCGACGGTCAGGGGCCCCATGTGGAGATGCTGGCTTCCGGTATGGGGATACGAAGTCAGGCAAAGCTTTTGCTGGAGAAGTATCCGGACAGCCTGCTGAAAAACCGTGTGGAATCCGGTGTAACCGGCTGGGATGTCTTCCAGGCGGCCGAACAGGGAGACGCCATGGCGGCACAGATTTTAGATGATATGGTAAGGATGAATGCACTGATGATTTCCAATCTCACCTGTGTGCTTTCACCGGAGATTGTGGTCTTAGGCGGTGGACTGATCAGCAACGGAACCCTGTTAAAGAGGGTTCAAGATGCAGTGCTGCCCAAGGCAAAGCAGCACCTGGAGCGGGGAGTTGTGCTGACCGGACTGGATCCGGCCTATGCAGGTCTGATGGGTGCAGCCACGATTGGACTTGGATACCAGCAGCAATATGATGAATCAAAGCAGCGATAAGAAAAGGAGAAAACTATGGTTACATTATATGATTGTATTAAAAGAATTCCATCTGTTATTGAGAATATTCTGACAAAACAGGATGATGCATTTGCATCCTTCGAAGGGTACATCAAGGATCAGGTAAATGAGATTGATGAGATTGTATTCATCGGTTCCGGTACCTCTAACACGGTAGCACTGACTTCGCAGTCTTTTGTGGAAAAGTATGCCGGAGTTCGTACCAAGGTGGTATATCCCAATGATTATATCAAGGGAGGTCATGTCTACAATCCTCATGCACTCTATGTCTTTACCTCTCAGACCGGAACCTCCAGTGTGGTATGCCAGGTTATGGAGAAGCTGAAAGCCCTGGGATATCTCTGCGTCAGCATGACAGAAGCGGATGATACCAGGCTTGCCCAGATCTCTCCCTGCCACATCTGTCTCAACTGTGGTCCGGAAGAATACGGTATGCGTACCATCGGATATACGGCAAGTGTGCTGTGTCAGATGCTCATGGCTTTGAAATATGGTCTGATCAGTGGTAATATTACCATGGAGACCTATCAGGAGCTGCAAAAACAGGCAGCACGGGTGCCCGAAAGCCACAAAGTAATTACGGAGCAGGCCCATGAATGGGTTGAGAATAACAAGCGTCAGCTGATGCGTTCCAGATGTATCATCTTTACAGGAGCAGGAATGCTGGCAGGACTGGCTATGGAAAGTGCAGTGAAGTTCTGGGAGATGCCTCAGGTAATCTCTATTGGATATGAGCTGGAGGAAGGACTCCATGGACCAAATTATGGCTATGATGTCAATCACTGTGTAGTAGTCTTCAATGATGGGGGAAGTGAGTCCGACAAGGCGCTCTCTCTTGCCAGATATATGAAGGAGGTCTTCCACAATGGTCTGGTTATCGGCACAAAGGTTGCAGATGACAAGGATCTTCTGCTGGATATCAAAGGTGGAGAGTTCCAGTGTCTGGAGTTCTCAGCTGTACCACAGACCATGGCATATTTCCTGACAATTGACGGGGGCAGAGATCTGCTGAAGCCTACCGATCACAGTGTGATGAACAGCTACTTCAGCACACACAGCGAAAAATAGGAGACAGACATCCTGTCTTGGGAGGAACAGATATGCTTGAAAGCTTTAAACAGGAATTAATCCAGACCGGTTATGTTCATTCGCCGCTTCCGCTGCATCAGGAGAAGTCTCTTGAGGCGGAGCGGGCAGCAAAAAAGGTTTTAAACAGACGAAGTGTCTGGACGAAGGGGGATCCGCTGCCAGTTATCCAGGGAATTGGCCGGTTACAACAAAAGGACGAAGAACTTTTCGTTACGGCACCTACTACAAGAATCCGTCCCATGAGTGATACCAGCGGAGAATGGGGAGAATTTCAAAGCCATCTGCTGTTTTCCCTTCCGGGAGAAAACTGGGAGGCTTACAACCGGGTCAGCTTTTGGGTAAAACCGGAATCCATGGGCAGCCATAATGTGCACTTTCGTGTACATATCAAAAATGAGGGCGTGCATCCGATTCCCGATGCTTATATGCGGGAAGGACAGCACCTGGTAAATCTGGTGAATCACCAGTGGAATCAGGTAATCTGGGAGTTTGCCGCACTTCCAAGGGACAAGGTTACAGAGCTTCGTATCGTGATGGATGCGGATGGACAGGACACCTACACAGGTCCGCATTTTGGGTTTTACTTCAAAGATTTTGAGCTTCAGGAGGTTTTCGGGGCAGAGAAGGAAATTGGCTGGGAGTGTGAAAAGGATCATATCTCTTATTCCATGTCCGGTTATTATCTGGAGGGAAGAAAGCTTGCAGTGGCCAATACAGATGAAAAAGAATTTATGCTTCTCGACGAAGAGGGGCAGGTTGTTCTCCGTAAAGCGGTGAAAGTCGCAGAAGACAGAAACGCAAGATTTTCCGTACTGGATTTTTCGGAAATAAGACAACCCGGGTATTATCGGCTGAAAGCCGGGAGCCTCCAGACACCGCTTTTTGAAATCGGTGAAAAGGTTATGGAAAGTGTTATCTGGAAAGCCCTGAACTTCATCTTTTGTGAACGCTGTGGCTATCCCGTTCCGGGAAAACACGGAAAATGCCATACGGATGTGTATGCACAGCATGAGAATAAGATTCTTTCCTTTGGAGGCGGCTGGCATGATGCAGGGGATATGTCTCAGCAGATGCTTCAGACCGCAGAGGTGGCCCAGGAGCTTCTGGAACTGTCCGTGCGGGTGAAGGATGATCCGATTCTTTCTCACCGTCTGATGGAAGAGGGAATCTGGGGACTGGAATTTACTTTAAAGAGCCGCTTTGGAGATGGATACCGTGCCAGCAGTGTAGGCCTGGGAGTCTGGACCAATGGTCTGATTGGTGACAGTGACGATGTGAAAACCAGAGTGCATAATCAGGCTTTCCAGAACTTTTTCTGCGGCGGGGTAGAAGCGCAGGCGGCGCTGGCACTGAAGGATTTTGATGTGGATATGGCATGGAAATGTGTCCAGACAGCCAGAGAGGATTTTCGTTTTGCCAAAGCCCGCTTTGAGGAAAAGGGGATAGAACGTCCGGTTATGTGGGAGCATACCCTGAACAGCGGGCGATCCCAGTATTATGCAGCAGCAGTCTGGGCTGCAGCATCGATCTGTCAGTACGAAAAGGATTCCGAATTCGAGGCAGAGGCAAAGGCCTTCGGAGCAAAGCTGATGGCGTGCCAGGAACAGGGTACCAAGGGCGTTCCCATGAAGGGCTTCTTCTACCGGGATGAGACACATCAGGCGATTGTACATTTTACCCACCAGGGAAGGGATCATTCCTTTGTTCAGGCCTTGGAAGCACTGTGCAAAGCATTTCCAGAGGCAAAAGAAAAGCCGGACTGGGAAGCCTCCATGGAGTTATACGGAGCATATCTGAAGGAAATCTATTCCTACGCAACCCCTTATGGGATGATTCCGGCAGGGCTGTATGCGATGACAGAGATTGAAGATGCAAAAACCTTTGAAGTGATGCATCTTCTGGTAGATCATGCCACAGAAAAAGAGAACTATGCCAGCCAGTTGAAAGCAGGTATTGATCTTGGCGGCGGTTATTATATCCGGATGTTCCCGGTGTGGTTCTCCTTTCGGGGAAATGCAGCGATTCAGCTTGCCATGGGAAAAGCGGCCGGAATTGTGGGAAGATATTTCCAGGATGAGGAGCTTTTGGAGATTGCCAGAGAGCAGCTTTACTGGATGTCCGGGAGAAATCCGTTCTGTCAGTCTCTGATTTATGGGGAAGGATCCCGTTATCCCCAGCAGGATGCGAATTATCCGGGAGAGATGACAGGTGAGATGCCCGTGGGAATCGAAACACGGGAAAATGAAGATGTTCCTTACTGGCCCTCAGGTAATAATGCAACCTATAAAGAGGTATGGCTTACTCCGGCGGGCAGATGGCTGTCAATTATGGCGGAGGTGTATGGGACGACAGACTGAAAGGGATGTTGTGGAATGAGGGAATTGTTTGAGAAGGTGCTGGAGGAGTCACTGTTTGTGCATTTTCCATTGAAGATGGAAGCGGACAGAAGTCTGGAGAAGAAGGACCGGGATAAGCCAGTGGAGGAAAGCCACAGGCTTTGGGATGGAAGGGATACGAAATGCTGGAGCTTTGAGGGGGATGGCAGCAGGGAGTTTGCGGATAGGGAATTACGGCTTTCTACGCAGGCTCGTTCGGAGCATTGGCCGGACCGTGAGATGCGTTCTTTTCAGGCAAATTCGGGAAAGTATACAACCTTTGGAAGCTTTATTGCCAGGCTGGATGTCAGTGGTCTGGAGCTGTCTGGAGGAAATCGCATTGCTTTTCGCATTAAGCCGGACTGTCCGGGGGCTCACAGCACGATGCTGCGTGTGGGATTTAAAAACGATGGAGCGGTAAAGATTCCTGATACCTATTCCCGGGAGGGCTTCCATGCAGTAAATCTGAAAAACCATCAGTGGAATACCTGCTTTTGGGAGATTGACTCCATTGCCCATGATAAAATTACGGAAATTTCTTTTGAGATTCATCGCTACGGAAAGGATGTTTCTACTGGAGATCACATAACCTTTTCCCTGGCTGAGCTTTACCTTCAGCGGGTGAAGCCCAACGTTGTTCATGGATGGAAGTGCCAGCAAGGCAGTATCTCTTATGATACTGCGGCAGATGTCTCCCAGCAGACAGTCCAAAGTGCAGAGGTGACGGAAGGAATCCTTACCGCAGCCCTGGCTGTTAAGGATTCCAGTCCCAGACTCTATCTTCGTATGATGGAGGAAGTCAACTGGGGACTGGATTATATTCTCCGGATGAGGTTTGGAGACGGTTATCGAGCAGCAAATGCCTCGATTCGCAGATGGACTGATGGACTGTTGGGAAATTTTGATGATGAAGCTGCGGATGTTAATAATCGCTTCTTTGAAAATTTTATCTTTGCGGCAGTGGAAGCAAAGGCAGGAGAGGCATTTGCACAGATGGATCCGGAGCTTTCCTGGAAACTGCTGGAAGCGGCAGAAGAAGATTACGCTTTTGCCAGAGAACGTTTTGAAAGGGTCGGCGTGGAGGAAGCTCATATGGAAGAGCATACCTCCAGCGCCAGCCTGTCTCAGTATTATGCAGCAGCCGCTTTGGCCGCTGCCAGATTATATCACGTGACCGAAAGCAACACGGCCTACAGAATAGACAGCTTATCCTATATTCAGAAAGTGATGGATTGCCAGGAGAGGGGAGACGCTTCAAAGGGGAAGAAAATCCCACCGTTAAGAGGATATTTCTACAGAGACGAAGAGAAAAAACATATCGTTCACTTTTCCCATCAGGCCCGGGATCAGATCTTTGCCATGGCGCTGGAACAGGTCTGCCGCACATTCTCGGAGGAGCCAATGGCGAAACTATGTGAAAATGCGCTGAGACTTCACGGGGAGTATCTGAAAAATCTGAATTCCTATGCAGCGCCTTACGGGATGCTTCCGGCAGGAATCTATCATGTGTCGGAGTGTGAGGATGTCAAAACCTTTGCTGTTATCCATCCCAATACTACATTTGCGCAGGAAAAGGAAAACTACAGGGAACAGTTGGAGCAGGGGATAGATCTGGGTGACGGGTACTGTATCCGCATGTTCCCGGTATGGTTTTCTTTTCGAGGCAATTCAGCAATACAATTATCCATGGGAAAATCCGCAGCTGTGATCGGAAAGTATTTTCAAGACCCGGAATTAATCCAGATAGCCCAAAATCAGCTTTCCTGGACGCTTGGGAAAAATCCCTTCCGGCAGTCCCTGATTTATGGGGCAGGAAGTGGTTATGCCCAGGAATACACCGCACTTTTAGGTGAAACTGTGGGAGAGATACCAGTGGGCGTTCAGACAAAAGGCAATGAAGACCTTCCCTACTGGCCTCAGGCCTGCATCGCCACCTACCGTGAAGTCTGGACAACTCCAGCCGGAAAGTGGCTGTCGCTGGCAGGCGATATAATCCATAGAAAAAAATAGAAAAATGAATAGACAGGCAGCCGCTACAATGTCAAATTGTAGTGGTTGTTTTTTTGTTCGAAGCTGTTTCCTGTGAATATAAAGATAAATGCACCGACCTGCTGAATAATTACAGATAAATTCATTATTCCATTTTTGTTTGATTATAATTGTGAACTAAGATATATTAGAATGTAGAGTTGAAATATAGGGCATAGATGGATAAGGTACAGAGGTAGAAAATGATTACTTTTTTATTATCAATAGAATCGCCAGAAGACAAAAGCAAATTTGAAAGATTATATTTGCTGTATCGCAATAAAATGTATTATGTGGCATATGATATTTTAAAAAATTCTCAATTAGCGGAAAATATAGTTCACGATGCGTTTGTGGTTTTGATTGATCATTTAGATAAAATTGAGGAGGTTGAATCTGCAAAAACATGGGGCTATTTGAATGCAATTGTAAAGAGCAGAGCATACAATTATTATAAAAGAGAAAAAAAGATGTCATACTATGGAGATGTATCAGAAGAACTCTTTATTGATCGTGACGAACCGCTGGATATTTTAATTAATCAGGATATTATAAAGGAATTGAAGAACATAATAAAAGGTTTACCTTCTCCATATAAAGAGGTTTTATACTTACAATACTATAATGAGTTAACAGGTGAAGAAATTGCAGTAATTATGGGGAAAACCCCAGAGAATGTACGACAAATTGTAAAAAGAGCAAAACAGAAAATAAAACTACAATTGAAGGAAAGGGGGTATTATGGTGGAAATGACAGATGAGCTGCTTGCACAGGTAATAGAAGATGCATGTGTGGAAGAATATACAGAGATGATGAGTGATACAAGAACACACGAATTTACAAAAGATTTTTATGCTGAAATGGATCTTTTAATCAATAATGCGAAAAAGAAGACAAAGATAAAACACAGGAAAAAAATTACATTTTTATTGGTGGCTGCAATAATCATTCTTAATATTTTAACCGTAGTAGCAAATGAACCATTAAGAATAAAATTTGGAAAGCTCATAGGAACATTTTATCATAATTACATTGAATTTACACAGGAACTGTTTGACGAAGAAAGTATGGAGAATTCCACATTTGTTGTTAGAAAATTGGTTTATACACCAATGGGTTATTCTCTGATCAGTGAAAATGAAAATATAGATACAATGTCTTATAATGCAATATACACCGATAAAGATAATAATATTTTGGACTATGGACAAGCCAGTATTTATAATTCTGTTACAAACGTTACCATAGATAAAGAAGAGGCCCAAAAGATAAAAATTAATGGTATGGATGCATATTATTATCAAGATCAGGAAATTCGGAGCATATCTATGGAGCAGGAAGGATATTTGTATACGTTATCAGGCACTTGTTCCAAAGCAGAATTAATTAAAATATTAGAAAGTTTAGATCTACAATAAAAAATAAAATATGTTGTCACAAATCCCTTCTTGAATTGTTTATTAAGTAACTGAATCATTCAAAGGAGGGCTTTTTTAGTGAAAAAAATGGGTGGAGTTATGAGAAAAATAGTTTTATTTATGCGAACAAATGTAGTGTATAAAACGGCATTATTGATAGCGGCCTTTGTATTTCCAATTTCAGTTATAAATTATTTTATGAATACAAATTCAGCAACACCTTGTTTTGAGTATATGTGGATTGGGACATATAGCGTGCTTTTCATATGGATTTCATTCAAAAGAATTTGGGTAAAAGGGGTGCTGACTGCAATCAATTTGTGCTTTTTTATGGGAGTAATGTTCTTTTTCTTGATGGGAGGAAGTGAAATTATTCCTGGGATGATTTTGAAAGCTTTGCTTCCGTTTGTAAAGAATCCATGGATATAAGAGAAAAAATAGAGAGAAAAATGGTGCTGTCCCACCTCGGTGGCTGGGAATCCCTTATGAGGGCGGAACAAGGTTTCGAAGCCCAAGAGTATACACAAAACAACCGATTTTGCTAAAACCATAAGAAATCAGTATAAACTCGCTGCGCTCAGACAGTATGCTGATTTCTTATAACGCAAAACCGGTTGTTTTGGTATACTTAGGACTTCTGCAAATGTGTTCCGCCCTTATAAGGGATTCCCAGCCACCGAGGTGGGACAGCACCATTTTTCTGTCATTATCCGGAGCTTTTTTATACTCTCAGGTAGTCTGCATACTGGTTGAAGATATGCGCAATCCGGTAGAATTCACTTTCCCTTGAGACGGTAAGCCAAAGCTTCTTAAAGCTGACAAGCCAGGTTTCCAGCTCACCGGCCAGAGTGGGATCCTGGAGGTCGGCACCCTTTAGCTTTTGCTCTATAACAGGGAGCAGACGATTCAGGAGCTTCTGTCCGTCAGCGGCGGTAATGTAGGCATTGATAACTGCAGCAGCTTCCGGCTTTGCTGTACGAAGTGCTGCGTAGAGGGCTCTCTCCAGCGTATCAATGCGGGTATTGTCTTCCTTCCAGCGATCCGGTGCACAGTCCTTCAGGAATTCGGCAGCCCGTGCAGGGTCCTTCTGGATGGATAAGGTTTCCATAATACGGACGACAAAATACCAGGGAAATGCTTCCTGCTGTCCCAGACTGCGGAAGGTATCCACCAGGGTCTGAGAGTCATCCTGGTACTGGATGGCAGAGATCTGGCGGTTGATCTCATCCTCTGGAAGAATCTGTGTATCCCAGGAGAAAGCAGCCCCATATACAAGACCCGGAAGAGAAAAATCGGGATGATTGATATGTCCAAAATCACCCCAGTCGGTGGTGAGCATACCCATCGCCTGATATTGATGACCCATGACGGCAAGTCTTGAGATATTTTCATAGGCATTGTGCTGGTTGTTCATGAGATGATTCCAGCCATGTACACCGGGGCATACGTAGAGCTGCTTTGCGCCGGCATCTACCAGGCGTTTCAGACGGTCCTCAGAAACATCCGGTGCATAATCCCAGTGAAGACAGATTAATTCTTTTGGAAGGGTAGTGATTGCCTGGGCATCCTCGCAGATAATATCGCTCCAGAACATAGGTGTTCTTCCATTTTCCAGCAGGAAATCAGCCAGCATGCTGACAAAATCCGTATATAAGGAAGTAAGTCCCTTCTTTTCGGCGAGGGCCTTGGATCTGCCTTTACCAAGATCAAAGGTTTCATCTGCACAGAGGTTAAAGTGTCTGGAAGTAAAGAGCTGCATATATTCTGTCAGCATTTTTTTCACCAGCTTCTGGCTCTCGGGGTTGGAGACATCCGCGGTGTGGTGCGCCATGCGTCCGTCAAAGGAAAAAGCATCGGCATTAGAGCCCTCCAGCTCACACAGGTGCTGATAGGATTTTGTACAGAGAAGCTTATAAAGGTGACCAAAGCTTGCCAGAGAAGGAATCAGCTCGATATTTCTCTCCTGGCAGTAGCGGTCAAGGGTAAGGATATCCTCTGCGGTCAGCGGAGTATCATCACGCCACATCTCACTTAAGTCCTGAAAGAGGTAGCTGTGTTCAATATAGAGCTGCAGCTGATTCAGTTTGTAAAGGCTCAGAGTATCCACCAGTTTTTTCAGGGAGTCTAATGTAGGAACCCTGCCCCGGGAGGTATCAAAGTAGTAGCCTCTTGCCGGAAGAGACGGATAGTCCTGAATCATCATGCAGGGAAGAAGTGCGCCTGCCTGACGAAGTACCTGACGAAGAGAGGAAACACCATAGAGAATACCGGCAGAGGCCACTCCGCAGATCACGACAGAAGTCTCCGTGATCTCCAGCTCGTAAGCTTCCGGATTGTCTCCCTCCAGTGAGGTGAGATAGATGCATCCGGCTGTTTCTTCTTTATGAAGTCTGAGAATCGGAAGTGTAAAGCCTGTGATCTCACAAATCTCAGCCTGCAGAGTCTGAGCTACAGTGTAAAGCTCAGATGAAAGCTGTGAATCAATCACAATTGGACATCCGTGCTGTAATAAGAATGTTCCTGCCTTTTCTTCAAAGGATTTCGGATGTGGTAATAAATACATAGTAGAAACCTCCCATAGATAATAAAGTTAATATGTTATTTTCGTTAGACTGAATTCATCCTATCATAAAAAACGACAAAAAACAACTTGATATGTAAAGCTTTACAAAAAAGTTGTGTGGGGTAGAGAAGGGGGAAGGGGGGTACCCAGGCAAAATGTTGTTATAATGCACGAAATGTGCAAGAAAGATATGGATAAAAAGTAAAAATAACCAAAAGGGGTTGACATGAAAAAGGTGAGGTGCTAATATATGCTTATGTAAAGGTTTACATCAAAGCAAAGCAGGCATGCCAAAAGTAAAGTGCAGGGAGGCAAGCACCTTAGGAAGAGGGCAAGGCGCAGAACGCAATGCTGGTGATGAAGGAAACCAAGAAGGAGAAACGGTATATGAAGAGTAAATTGAAATCTCTGGGTAAAACAATAAAGAAGGATCGGAAGTTTCTGATTATGTGCCTGCCGGCTATCATATTCTTTCTGATCTTTGCGTATTTGCCCATGCCCGGTATATGGGTGGCATTTGTAAAATTTGATTTTGCAAAAGGTATTTTTGGAAGTCCCTTTGTTGGACTGGGGAATCTGAAGTTTATCGCCATGTCAGGAAAGCTTGGGATGCTGGTAAGAAACACGATTCTCTACAATGTAGGATTTATCGTAACAAGCACCGCTATTCAGATCCTGATTGCACTGTTATTCAACGAACTGACGAATAAGACGTTCCGAAAATACACACAGTCATTTATGATCCTGCCAAACTTTATCTCCTATGTATTGGTTGGCGTATTCAGCTTTGCACTGTTCAACAACACCAACGGTATCCTGAATGCAATTCTTCAGATGTTTGGACAGGCTCCGGTCAACGTGTATGAAAATGCAGCAGCATGGCCATTCATCCTGGTACTTGTCAATCTGTGGAAGGGGGCAGGATACGGATCCATCGTATACTTTGCAGCTTTGATGGGTATGGACAAGGAGATGCTGGAAGCCGCCAAGGTAGACGGTGCAACCAGCCTTCAGAGAATCCGCTATATCACCCTGCCAAGCCTGCGGCCTACCATCATTATCCTGCTTCTGTTATCTGTAGGTGGAATCCTTCATGGTAACTTCGACCTGTTCTACAATCTGGTTGGAAGCAACAATGTAACACTTTTGAACAGCACCGACGTACTTGAGACATTTATCTTCCGTGCGATGGTAAGCAATTCAAACTTCAGTACAGCAGCAGCGGTATCCTTTATCCAGTCTATCTTTGGACTTGTGGTAGTACTTGTAACTAATGGCATCGTTAAAAAAGTAGAACCAGATTACGCACTGTTCTAGAAAGGAGCAAAGAAAGATGAAAAATAATAAAAACAAGATTAAGACAGACTTTTCAGGACGTGCCATCCAGATATGCGGCTACATATTCATCACATTATTTGCGATCCTGTGTCTGATTCCTTTTATTATGATGCTTTCCGCTTCCTTTGAAGACGAGAAAACACTGGTATTAAATGGCTACAATCTGATTCCGAGACACTTCACCACAGCAGCCTACCAGGCAATCTTCGGACCAGGCAACGTCATCATCGGTTCCTTCTTTATGACAATCGGACTTACGGTTGTAGGAACCTCCGTAGGACTGTTCCTTACAGCGCTGACCGGATATGCCCTGCAGCGTCCGGATTTTAAAGGAAGAAATGCAGTTTCACTGTTTTTGTATATCACAACACTGTTTTCCGGCGGTCTGGTTGCATTTTACTTATTGATCACCAGATATCTGCAGCTGAAAAACTCTTACCTGGCGATCCTGCTTCCCAGCCTTATGAGCGCATGGAATATCATTATGATGAAGAATTTCATCAAAAACAGTATTCCGCATTCTGTCAGCGAGGCAGCGGAGATCGATGGAGCAACACCATTTGTAACATTTATAAAAGTAATTCTTCCAATGTCCAAGCCGGCACTGGCAACCATAGGACTGTTTATCGGACTGGGATATTGGAATGAATGGTATAACTCTATGCTGTTTTTGGATTCCAGCGTGAAGTATCGTCCACTGCAGCTGGTATTATATAACCTGATTAACCAGGCATCCTATCTGAAGAACTCCATGGCGGGACAGAATATCGCCATACAGGATCTTCCGCTGGAAACTGTAAAGATGGCAACGGCAGTTATCGCAACCGTGCCTATTATTCTGGCATACCCTATGGTGCAGAAGTATTTTGTAAGTGGTATCACGGTTGGCTCCGTCAAAGGCTAAGCAGATCAAACTAAGTTGAATTTAAGGGGGAACCGTAACGGGAAACCTTAGATTAATAGAGGTAACGTAATAGGAGGGAATTGTAGAATGAAGTTGAAGAAAATCACAGCACTTGCCATGACAACCTGCATGCTTGCGGGCCTGTTCACAGGATGTGGATCAAGTGCCAGCGGTGCCCAGGCGGCAGCACAGACCAAGGATGAAAAAAATTACAGCGGAGTCAGCGGTAATACCCCTTATGTGGATGGAAAAGCAGATACTTCTGAATTCGTCACAGTAAAGATGCTGGTACTTGGAGATCCGCCGGCAGGTGGAACTGACAAAAAGATGCTGGAAAAGCTGAACGAGATCTTTAAAGAAAAATTAAATGCAAACCTGGAGATCTCCTGGATTGAATGGAACAACTATGACACAAAATATCAGATGGAGCTTGTATCCGGTACACCATATGACCTGGTATTCTCATCCTCTACCTGGCTGAATCTGTGGGACAACGTATCCAAGGGCGCATTCATGGATATGACAGACATGATTCCATATTATGCACCACAGCTTTGGGCAGATACAAAGGCTGAAGAGTGGGAGCAGTGTAAGAAAGATGACAAGATTTATGCACTTCCAGAGCACAGAAGATGGCAGTTATCCACACCTGGTTTTCTGTATCGTCTTGACTGGGCAAATGAGTTCGGTATTGATGAGGTTAATTCCTTTGACACCATGGAGCAGTACTGCGATGGAATTCTTGCGAATAAATCAGGCGTTGTTCCTTTTAATGTCAATGCAACCGTAAACTCTTCCGAGCTTTATACGCTGTGGATTAATCAGGATACAGATTATGTATTCGGACCTGGCACTGTTGGAGCTGATGCACCTACAGCAAATAACAGTCTGGAAGACTGCTGGGAGATCTCTTCTCCAATTTTCCAGGATGATTACCTTGATTTCGCCAAGAAGATGAAAGAATGGGGCGACAGAGGATACTGGCCACAGGATGTTTTAAGTGCAACCATAGATACCCAGACCGCATTCCTTGCAGGACAGAGCGGACTGTATCATGCAAATGTCAGCAACCTGCTGCCGATGTATCAGAAGATGGCAGAGCAGGATCCGGACGCAAAGCTTGGTATCTTCTTTGACTCTGAAAAGAGAGGCTATGCGATTGCAGATTCTCTGACACAGGATGCATGTTCTATCTCTGCAAATGCACAGAACCCGGAACGTGCACTGATGATGTACGATATGTTCCAGTATGATCCGGAAGTTTACAAACTGACACAGTATGGAATCGAAGGCGAGAACTACGCAGTAGACAAAGACGGATATCGTGTAAAACCAGAAGGCTACGATGAGCAGCTGGATGAGTATCACTGGGATATGTGGAGCACACTGAATGATTCTCTGTCTATCAATGAATTCAACCCGAAACAGGCTGAAGTCGATGCAGTGACAGATAAGATTAAACCATGGGGCGTTACCTCACCATGGGGAGCTTTCATGCTGGATACCTCTAATATTGATTCTGAGATCACAGCGATCAACGAGGCAGCAACTACCTGGATGCCTTCCATCCAGTTTGGTAAAGCAGGAGATCCAAAAGAAGCCGTAGAAAAGCTGAGAGATGCACTGAAGAAAGCCGGTATCGAGGATTACATGAAGGAAGTAAATACTCAGCTTAGCGAGTATGAGAAAACAAATGCATCAAAGACAGAAAGCACCAGTTCTACAAGTGCAACAAGCGCAACAAGCAAATAAAACAGGCAGCACTGTCGCGTGACAGAAAAAATCTGTTGCAGCAGGACCTCGATTGTCAGTGTCCGCTGCAGCAGATTTTATTTTTTCATATCCATATCAAACGGAAAGTTTTTTACCGCTGCTTTCTCGAATTACGAGATTTGGCGAGAAATCAGGAAGTGCAGGCTCCGCTGTGTTCTGTATCTTGCAGAGCAGGAGCTGGATGACGTAAAGCCCCAGCTCTTCCGTATGGCGGTCCAGGGCGGTAAGTCTTGGAGTCAGGTAAGTGCCGTCGATAAACTGATCACAGCTGATCAAAGCGATATCCTCCGGAATACGAAGACAGTAATCTGTGATTGCCCGGATCGTACCGATGGCGATATTATCGTTCATGGCAAGCATGGCAGTAACTGGCTTTTCAAGATCCAGAAGCTTCTTGGCGGCCCGATATCCGTCCGGCAGATAATAGTCGGAGGTGGAGATCAGCTCCGGATCATCATCCAGAGACAGGGATTCTACCATAGAGTGATAGGCACCCAGACGACTCTCCGTCACCACGACTCCCCGCTCACCGCCTACAAAGCCGATACGCCGGTGTCCAAGAGAAGCCAGATAATGGATGGCGATAGAAACTCCCTTCGTCTGAGCAATATTCACAAAGTGGCAGGGAACATCAGAAAGTGACTGGCCAATCACCACCACGGGAATGGAGGAGGCAAGATGACGCAGCGCATTCCGGTAATCCTCACTGACCTCACAAAGGTCAATCTGTCCTCCGGCAATGATGACACCATCCACTTTTTTATCCAGAACCATCTGAAAATAATTCTCTTCTTTTTCATGCTCACCGCCGGCGTAGGAGGTGGCACTGAAAGAGGTGTTACAGAGAATGACAGAATAGTGGGCCTGATGTGCAAAATATTCAATCTGTGTAAAAAGCGTTGAAAAGTAAGGATTCGTAATATCCGGGACGATGACGCCAAGGGTTTTGGATTGGCGCAGAATCAGTCCCTGAGCCATGGGATTGGGGGTGTAATGATATTTTTTAATCACTTCCTCCACTCGGGCTCTGGTTTTTGGAGCCACTGGCACATTACCGCTTAAAACTCTGGAAACAGTTGCGATGGAAACCCCGCTTTCCTCCGCAATTTGCAGGATTGTTATATTTTTATTCATAAAATACCTCCCAAATCATAGATAGAATAACAGTAACTGGTCAGTACCTGCTGAACAGCTACTGAAAATTCATTTTTGTTTATTGTAGCACGAAAATATAAAAAAATGAATGTAAATAATGAAAATTAAGTAAATGTTTACATTTTCTATAAAACATGAAAAAACAATTAATTTACTGAGATAAAACACAATGAGATTGACACATAAAAGCAATGATGGTATGATAAGGACATAAAATGTAAACGTTTACAGAAAACGTTTACAGCGGACCGTAAAGGAGATGTGAAGATGAACAGAGCAGATTACCATAAAGTAATGGATGAAATTATGGGCGAGATTCGGGAGACGGAAGGAACCTTTCAAAGTGTATTCGGGAAAAAGTCCGAAAAAGAGCTGGAGGAGATCAGCTATATTGCCGGAATCGCATTATTTGCGGCGGACAGGCTGTATTCGAATGTAACAAAAGTGGATTACACAGTCAGAGAGATCGACGAGAATGGAGGAAATAAAAAATGTTGAGAATAGGATTTGCAGATTATTATCTGGACAACTGGCATGCCAATTATTACCCGGGATTCTTAAGAGAAGCGATAGCAAAGTACGGTTACGATGCAGCACTGGTCAGTGCCTATGCACTGAAGGATAAGGAAGATGGAATGACTTCTGGGGAGTGGTGCAAAAAGAATCATGTGAAGCTGGCTTCCAGTATGGAAGAGATGATTGACAGTGTGGATGCTATTATGGTAATTGCCGCAGATAACAGCAGCTGGCATGAGCAAGTCTGCCAGCTGCCTTTTGCCAGTGGCAAGCCGGTCTTTGTGGATAAGACCTTTGCGCAGGATGTGGAAACCGGAAAGCACATGTTCGAGAGAGCCGAGAAGTACAAAACACCAGTCATGTCTACCTCAGCCCAGCGTTACTGTACCAGCATTATGAATTATCTGGAGCGGCAGAAGGGAACAAAGACACAGTTTATGTCTACCGTTGGTCCCCATGACCTGTCCAACTACGCCGTACATCAGTTTGAGCCTATCGTGACAGTGATGGGAACCGGAGTAAAGCGTGTCAAGGCATTTGCTGTGGGAGAAAAGGTTACTCAGTTGATTCTGGATTACGGCGAGGGCAGAACTGCCAGCTTTACCCAGAGCCCCAATCCTTTTGCAGAGTTTAACTTCTGTGTTTCCGACGGAACCAATGGGGAGCGTCTGGACAGCTCTGATTATTATGTCAATGCCATGAAGGCGATTCTGGACTTCTTTGAAAGCGGAGTTTCACCGGTGGCAAAGGAAGAGACCCTGGAGGTACTAAAGCTCATCGATGCAGCGAAGAAAGCACGTCTTTGCCCGGATACCTGGCTGGATATGCAGGAGGTGTAGGAATGGAAAAGATAAAACTGCATTATCTGATTGGGGATACTCATTTTGGAGGCCATGATGTGGTACGGGTAGCCAGAGCAAACAGGATTCTTCTGGACAAGACAGGTGCTTTCGATATTTTGATGGTAAGTGATGACGAAACTCTGGGAGATATGACTTTTGATGCATATTTAGGCGATGACAGTCTCATGGAGAGCTGCCAGGTCTTTGTGTTTAACTGTGGAAATTACAGATTTAACTGTAAGGAGGAGCAGAACAGACTGGAAAAAGCAGTTGCTGCCGGAGCCGGATTCGTATTCCTTCACGGCGATCATCCGTGCTACTGGGTAGATGCCGGGATGCAGCCCTGGCCTGAGATCGAGAAGATGGCAGGTCTTATGTGGCGGAATAAGACAAGACATGGAGACTACGCAGATGCAAGGGTTACGGTACAAAAGTCGGAGCATCCGATTATGCAGGGACTGACTGATTTTGACACAAGAGATGAGATCTTCTGCACCTGTGAAAATGTATATGAGGTTCCCCTTGAGGTTCTGGCAACTGCTTATTCGGACCCCGAAGTAGTCTCGAGACACGGACTGCATGGAACCGGAAAGGAAGAACCGATACTGACTACCGGCACCTACGGAAAAGGAAGAACAGTCAATCATCTGCTGGGACATGTATGGCCCTACTATACCGGGCACGGACTGGGAGAGAATACGATGCTGAGCTTTGCGCCCAGACAGTTTCGACAGATGCTTGTGAGATCCTGTGAATGGGCAGCCACAGGAAAGGTAGAAAAAACACTTGCCTTTACAGGGGAAGCAAGGCTTTCCTGAACA
Source organism: Lachnospiraceae bacterium (assembly GCA_028692395.1). Lineage (GTDB taxonomy): Bacteria > Bacillota > Clostridia > Lachnospirales > Lachnospiraceae > Novisyntrophococcus. The sequence goes on along the minus strand of JAQUXP010000005.1, from coordinate 103,095 downwards.
AATTAAGAGAGAGGACGTAGCTGGTCAGCAGATGAGCAGTTACGAGGAATATGACATGAATACTTACCTGGGATTGGACTTTGGAGGGACAAAACTTCTGATTGGAGAAACAGATGAGGAAGGAAACATCCTGAATACAAAACGCTATAAGACTGGTTTGACCGATCAGCAGGAAGCTGTCACCTGTATTATGGAGGCGTTGGAGGATTATAAAGCAACAACAGGTTTTCAGGGACAGCTAAAAGCAGCGGGCCTTGGAATTGTAGGAATTGTAAACCGCCGCAGGGGCGAATGGATCTCCATGAGCCATGAGGTGAAGAACCCGCCCATACCACTGCAGAAGCTTCTGGAGGAGAAACTGCAGGTGCCCTGTGCGATAGACAATGATGTGAGAAGCGCAACTACTGCGGAACTGCTGTTGGGAAGAGGCCAGACCTCGGAGGACTTTATCTACCTTAATGTGGGAACCGGACTTGCAGCAGGAATTGTAACAGATGGAAGACTGATTCGGGGGGCAAATAACAACTCTGGCGAGATTGGACATATGGTGGTGGATATCAACAGCACACAGCAGTGCGTCTGCCACAGAAAGGGCTGTGCGGAGAATATTGTATCCGGGACAGGCTTTACGGCTCAGATAAGAAGAGAGGATGCTGCAGAACTTCTGGATGAAGATGGAAAGGCAAAGGTTGTAGAGCTTTTCCGGAAAGCAGATGCAGGAGATCCGCTGTGTCAGAAAATTACAGATTATGCGGCAAAAACGCTTGCCTGTGTCATTATGAATCTGGTGAGAGTCAGCGATCCGGATACCGTGATTCTGGGGGGAGGCATCATCAGTGACGGATGGCTTCTGGAAAAAACCAGGAATTATCTGGAAGCAGAAACCATGCGGGGAGTCAGTCACGGAATTGTGCTTTCCAGCTTTGACCCGAGATATGCCGGCCTGATTGGCGCAGCTTCACTGGGGATGGACTGCATTCGCAAAAAATAAATGGTAACTATTTGGCAGGTCTGTGCATCTACTGCACAGCTACGATGGAGGAAATATATGAATCAGGACTTGGAAAGAGAAATAGAAGATTCCCTCTATATTCACCGGATGCTGCCGCTGCACAGGGAAAAATCTCTGGAAGCAGCATTTCCAAAGAAAAAGATTGTAAAAAGCAGGCAGCTGTGGGGCAATCTAAATCAGCGCAGTGCTCCGGAGATTGGGGCAGCAGGGAACCTGTCTATCGGCAGCGATGAGGGAGAAGCTTTCGTGGAGATCACGGCGCCTGTCTGCCGGGATTCCTGGCCGGAAGGTGCCCCATCGGATGGGGATTACAGCAACTATGGCTCCGCATTGATCTCATTTACCTTTGAGGGAGAAAACTGGGAAGCCTATCACCGCCTGCACTTTCAGGTAAAGCCGCAGGTTACTGGAGCAGAGGTGGTACATCTGAATGTTTCACTTGAAAATGATGGTGTGGTAAAGGTACCGGATGCTTATGCAAGGGAAGGCTTCAGTACCATGAATCTGGAGAATTATCAGTGGAATGACTGCTACTGGGAGTTTTCCGGAGTGGCCAGGGACTGTGTGGTAAAGCTTAACCTATACGTCTACTTAAATGGAAAAGATGTTGCCATGGGAGACACGCTGCCCTACCGCTATAAGGATATCTGCGTGGAACAGGTGGAGCTGCCGGAGAAGGAACATGGATGGGAGTGCCAGGAAGGCCAGATTGTACTTTCCAGCGCAGGGTATCTGAAAGAGGGAAGTAAAACTGCTGTAGGAAATGGAAAACAGACGCATTTTACCGTGCATGAGCTGGAATCAGAGCAGGTTGTCCTGGAGGGAAGCACAGAGCCCGTCAGCAATGAGCGGGGAAGCTTTCAGGTATTCGACTTTTCAGCGATAACAAAAAAAGGTACCTATTATATCTGCTGGGGAGAGACAAAGAGTCAGCCCTTTACCATCGGAGCCGATCTGGTGGAGGAGAACACCTGGCGGGTTCTAAACTTCCTGTACGGGGAACGCTGTGGTATGCCTGTCACCGGAAAACATGGCACCTGCCATCAGGATATTACGGCAAGCCATAACGGAAAAATCATGAGTTTTTCCGGCGGATGGCATGATGCGGGAGATGTTTCCCAGCAAAGCGCCCAGACAGGAGAGATCGTTCAGGAACTCCTGGAAATGGCAGAAAAGTACCGGGACAAGAAGCCCAGGCTGTACCTCCGTATTATAGAGGAAGCATCATGGGGACTTGACTTTATCCTGCGGACCCGCTTTGGTGATGGATACCGTGCCACCAGTGCAGGAGCTACCCGCTTTACCAATGGCTTGATCGGAGATATGGACGACGTGAAAGCCAGAGTGTACAACCATGCCTACGAAAATTTTCTTTTTGCAGGAATTGAGGCTTATGCCAGCCGTATATTGGCAGAAGCTGACAGACCGCTTTCAGAGGGAAGCCTTCTGGCGGCCCAGGAGGATTATCAGTTTGCCATGCGCCGTTTTCGGGAATATGGGATGGAGCCGGAGCAGATGTTTGAGCATACTTACAATTCCGGTTTGTCTCAATATTATGCAGTAATTGTCTGGTCAGCATCTCTGCTGTATCAAAGTACAGGAAAGATGGAATATGCCAGGGAAGCGGAAAGCTGGTGTGAAAAGCTGCTGCTATGCCAGGACACAGGGGATGCAAGGCTTCCCTTTGAAGGATTTTTCTATCGGGATGAGACAAAAAGCAGACTGGTTCACTTTAATCATCAGTCAAGAGAGCATCAGTTTATACAGGCTCTGGTCAGTATCTGCCAGACACAGCCGGATTCGCCAAAGAGGCAGCATTTTGAAGATGCCATGCGGCGCTACGCAGGCTATCTGAAGGCCATCAGTCAGAACACGAAACCCTATGGGATGATTCCGGCGGGAATCTATGCGATGGATGAATATCTGGACAAGGAGACATTTCCCTATCTTCATGTGCTCTGTTCCTATGAAGACGAGAAGGAGAATTATCTGGAACAGCTGTGTCAGGGAAGAAAATTGAGTGAGAAATACGTCCTTCGCAATTTCCCGGTATGGTTTTCTTTCCGGGGGAATAATCTGCTTTTACTTTCTCAGGGAAAGGCCGCATCTATGCTGGGGCGATATTTTGAGGATGAAACGCTGCTTCAGATCGGAAGGGAGCAGCTGTACTGGATCTTTGGAAAGAATCCATTTGGCCAGTCCATGATGTATGGAGCAGGAAGCAGATATCCCTCTCAGTATGCCATCTTCCCGGGAGAATGTGTGGGAGAGATGCCGGTTGGAATCGAGACAAAGGATAATGAAGATCTGCCATACTGGCCACAGGGAAATAATGCAACGTATAAAGAGGTTTGGGTTTCAGCGGCGGGCCGCTGGCTTTTGCTGGCAGCCGATTATGCATAAAAAGGAGAAAATAAGACTATGAAAATTACAGTGATGAACACAGAACATGATTTTGATGTAGCAGCAGCATGGAGAATTATCGGACAGATGTTGAAGAAACCGGAGTCAGTGATCGGACTTTCCACAGGTCAGACTACCATAGGAATGCACAGGATTGTAAGTGACATCTACAAGGCGTATCCATTTGACACTTCCAAAACCACTATTTTTAATGTTGACGAGCTGACCAATCTGGATCGCTCTTATTCCGGCAGCTGTTACCGGATGATCTATGAGCAGATTATCCAGAACCTTCATATTCCGGAGGAGAACTTTATCATGCCTCCTACTTTTTCAGATGATTTTGATAAGGAGTGTAAAAACTTTGAAAATGAACTGAGAGAGAGAGGCGGAGTTGATCTTCAGATGCTGGGAATCGGCTGGAATGGCCATATCGGCATTAATCAGCCGGGAACTCCTTTTGAGAGAGAAACCTGGGTGTCTCCTATGGATCCGATCTTTGAGGAGCGTGTGCGCCGGGAAACAAATGTGGCAGCAGATTATCCCCTTGGCGGACTGACCAGAGGTATCGTGAACATCATGCAGACACGAAAACTGGTGCTGATCGCAAAGGGAGAAAGCAAGGCAGACATTATCGAGAAGGCGGTATTCGGACCGATCTCTACTGATATTCCGGCATCCGTGGTACAACTGCATCCGGACTGTGAGATACTGCTGGACGCAGAGGCGGCTTCTAAGATTCAAAAGTATCTGTAATTTTATAGCTTGACTGTGGGAACTGTCGTACTTCGGTGGCCGCAAGTCACCTCTGAGACCTGAACACGGTTTCGAAGTCCAAGAGTATACAAAAAACAACCGATTTTGCTAAAATCATAAAAAATCATCATAAACTCGCTGCGCTCAGACAGTATGCTGATTTCTTATAACGCAAAATCGGTTGTATTGGTATATTTAGGACTTCTGCAAATGTGTTCAGGCCTCAGAGGAGACCTGCGGCCACCGAAGTGCGACAGTTCCCATGGATTTTGAGATTTTATAGCTTTCTTTTGGCGGGAAAATGTGATATTCTTGTTCAGGCATATGATGTTGCAGAGAAAACAGGAAATGCGATATACGAGGGAGGAAACAGATGAATTACGGTATTTTAAGTATTTTGCCGCCGCTTTTGGCAGTGATTCTTGCGGTTAAGAGCAAGAATGTAATATTGTCATTGTTTTGTGGAGGACTGGTGGGGACTTTGATTTTGACAGCCTGTCATCCCATAAAGGCAGTGACTTCGCTGATTGGCGATTATTATTTTGTGCAGCTGACGGATTCTTATAATGCGGGAGTTATCGTGCTTTTGATCTTTATCGGCGGCTTTATTAAGCTGCTGGAGAAGAGCGGAGGGGCGCAGGCTTTTGCAAAAAGTGTTACGGGATATATTAATACAAAGGTGAAAGCACAGCTGGCTGCCTGGCTGGGAGGAATTGTGGTGTTTTTCTCGGATCTGGGTACGCCGCTGATTATTGGACCTATCTTTGAACCGGTTTTTGACAAGCTGAAGATTTCCAGAGAGAAGCTGGCATGGGTGTTGGATTCTACTTCTTCACCGGTGGCGATTCTGGTACCTTTTATCGGCTGGGGTGTCTATATTATGGGTCTGATTCAAAATGAATTCGATGCGGTGGGAAGTAAGGCATCGGATTATACAACCTTTATTCAGGCTATTCCTTTTCAGATTTATGCGATTCTTGCAGTACTTATGATTCCGATTATTGCGCTGAGCAAGCTGGATTTTTCTCAGATGAAGAAAGCGGAGAAGCGTGTGGAGGAAACAGGGGCTGTCTGCTGGGAGAATTCAAATCCCCAGAGAGCGAAAGAAGTGGGAGAACAGATTCCCCAGAATGCACGTACCAGCATGGTAATCCTGCCGCTTCTGGTGTTGTTTGCCACTTTGTTTGGACTTTTGATTCCGGAAGGATTTCCTTTCCATAAAGTAGACGGCAATACCTTCCGTGTGGCACTGACTACCGGATATTTTTTCGCAGGAGTTGTCTTGATTTTACTGATTGTAGTGTTCAAGGTGAAGTCCTTTAAGGAGACTTTTCAGATCTATGTTTCCGGTATGAAGAGTATGAATGACGTTGCGATTACCCTGATATTGGCATGGACGCTGGGGGCTATTATCAGTGAGCTTGGAACGGCTGATTTTATTATTCAGCTCATGCAGAAAAGCAGCATTCCCGGAGTTTTGGTTCCGGCAATACTCTTTTTGTTTGGTGCCTGTGTTTCCTTCTCCACCGGAAGCTCCTGGGGAACCTTTGCGATTATGATGCCGCTGGCCATCCCCATGGCATATGCATTTACCATTCCGGTTTACATCTGTGTGGGTGCGGTACTGTCCGGCGGACTTTTCGGAGATCACTGCTCACCGATCTCAGATACCACCATTTTGTCTTCTACCGGAGCAGGCTGTGATCTGGTGGATCATGTAAGGACGCAGCTTCCATACGCCTGCCTGAACGGCGCCATCGCCCTGATCGGCTTCGTCATCGCCGGTATTACCAAGAGTGCTCTGGCATTGGCAGTTTCTGTAGTCTTATTGATTGTCTGCGTAATCATATTAGGAAAGCATCAGGGAATGAACAGCCGCAGCTAACAGAACCTCAGCATATAAAGGGGTCCGTGGCAGGGCGGCGGGGCACCACACGACAGGGCTGGGGGACACATTTGCAAAAGTCCTAAGCACACCAGAACCAATACATTTTGCATTGCAGACAGTGAGCATACTGTCTGAGCGAAGCGAGTTTGTGCTCGCTGCCTGCGGTTTTTGCAAAATGTATTGGTTCTGTGTGTGCTCTTGGACTTTGAAACAGTGTCCCCCAGCCCTGTCGTGTGGTGTCCCGCTGCCCTGCCACGGACCCCTTCATTTTATTGTGCTAATCTTCTTCGATGATGTGGATCTCCAGGTATTCAAAGTCGATGTGGTCGATGAAGTTGTCCTGGTAAAAGCGGGTTTTGCCAAGCTTTTTGAATTCGGCTATATTTTTTTCAAGCCAGATGGGCTTGCTCAGATCCCAGAGGACGCAGAGCTCATTCAGAGCGTTGAATATTTTATGAGTGCGGGTTTCCTGTGTGTCATCTTCGATGGTCTGATCCTTCAGCATATGATTATCTTCAAATATTTTTCCCCATAATCGGAACATATAATTCTTCTCCTTGATGAAAAGTTCTGTAACTGCTCAGGTACTGAACAGTTATAAGGTTTTAATGTAATCGGCAGTAGATTCAGCCTGGTAGAATTGCATAGTTTCATGGATTCCAGGCGAATGCTATTAGTATAGCATTGTGCTGCCGGGTGTGCAATTGGCATTTTAAAAATATCTTAAGAGTTTCTATGGGGGAAAGCTAACATTCACATGATAAATTAGATAGTGTAAAGAACGGCAGTTATTTCGTTTACGAAATACTGGGAATCTTCATCATGGAAAATCCATTTAAAATAAGCTATAATGGATTCTAAAGCTTTGGGGTGCGCACCGCAAAAATGAGAAGTGAAGATGAGAGGGGTAAAAAAGATGATGAACATACTGGTATGTGATGACGATCACGAAATAGTGGAAGCAATAGAGATTTATCTGTCACAGGAGGGATATCATATTCTGAAGGCATATGATGGAATCCAGGCCTTGCGAATGATGGAAGCAGAAGATATTCAGCTTCTGATTATCGATGTTATGATGCCGAAGCTGGATGGCATCCGTGCAACATTGAAGATCCGGGAAAAAAGTGCAATTCCGATTATTATCCTCTCAGCCAAGTCAGAGGATGCGGATAAGATTCTTGGATTGAATATTGGGGCAGATGACTATGTCACGAAACCTTTTAATCCGCTGGAGCTGGTAGCACGGGTAAAATCACAGCTGCGGCGTTATACGAAGCTTGGCAATATGACAGAGGCAAAGGAAGGGAATATCTTCCAGGTAGGAGGTCTGCTGATCAATGATGATCTGAAAGAGGTGACGGTAGATGATGAGGCGGTGAAGCTGACGCCTATCGAGTATAATATCCTGCTGCTTCTGGTGAAAAACCCGGGAAAAGTATATTCTATAGAACAAATTTATGAGAATATCTGGAAGGAAGAAGCCATCGGAGCTGATAACACAGTTGCGGTTCATATCCGGCATATTCGTGAGAAGATAGAGATTAATCCAAAGGATCCCCGTTATCTCAAGGTTGTGTGGGGAATCGGATATAAGATAGAAAAACAATAGGAGGGATTTTATGAAAGCAGAGGAAAGCCAGGAGCAGTCTCAGCAGATGAAGTCGCAGTCGCGGATGATCTACGGGAGCGTAGCGAAAGCAGTTACGGTAGCGGTGCAGCTGATCTGTACTGCCATACTGGTAATATGTGTGGGCATTTTCGCACTTTACTTATTTAATGGAGGTGATCCAAACAATCTGAAGGGTCAAAGCAGATATGTAGATACCAAGAGGTGTGCCGATGAAGTCTGGACTCAGATGCATCAGAACGCCTATGGGATCAAGGATGCAAAGCTGTTAAATGCCCAGGGAATCTATGACGCCCAGCAGAAGGTAGATATTGTGAATCTAAGTGCAGGAGAGACACAGGGATCCGACGTGAAGGGTAATCCGGCGGTTTCTTACACTGTTCAGCAGCTCAAAGATATGGGTGCTTTGGGGACAGCCGACACGCTGCGCAACAATCTATCATACGATTTTGGCTCCTATAATGGTGTCAGTGGTGCGCAAGGGTATTATTACAGTATACTGAGCAAGGATTATCTGGAAGACCTGGGGGCAATTATTACCGCAGATGAGGCGGAAGCCTATGTCAATGGTACCACGTCCCTTAAGAATACGGAAGCAGCCGATTATGTGACGGAGGAGGAGTTGGAGACAGCGAAAAGGATTGAAGAGCTGTCCGGCAGAAAAATCACAGAATTCTCAGATCGGTTTATCTACCTTTTTACGGTGGGAAGTAAGGAGGAGGAAGGGATTGGCGTCACAGCCGCAGGGACAACCCTTGCAGAATATGCAGCGAAGAATTCCACTACAGTATCGCTGGAGGAGCTGTATGCTGAGCTTGCATCCGCCATTTACTATATACAAAGCTTTCAGTCCGTGGAGGAGATCACCTCTGTGCAAAACACCAATATTCGCTATTACATGACAGATTCCGACGGTCAGATCTACACGAACATCCAAGAATGGAAGACCAAGAAGAATGCTGTGAACAGTGATATGGAAGAATTGAAAACCTATGCTTCCAGTATTTACTATCAGAGAAAAAATGGTAGTATCACGGAGATGGCGGTGGGAAGCAACACCAAAGCAACCACGGAAATGAAGTCGTTATTCGCTGCAAATGAAATGCTGGGGGCAGATGAAACCGTATTTATCGGTGTGGACGGAAGCTTTCCGGCGGAGGATCAGATCTCCCAGGCAGCAGCAGTCTATGAACGCTATTCTCCTTGCGTAATTCCTGCAATCGTGATTGCCATCATAAGCTGTATTCTACTGCTGCTTGCCTTCGTGCTGAGTAACTTTCAGTCGGGACATCGCAAAGAAGATACAAAGATCTATCTGTTTGGATTTGACCGTATGCCCACGGAGGTATTCTTCGGACTTATGATCTGCGGTATCCTGGTGGAAGCTGTGGCAGCGATAACTGCCCTTAAGATTGTTCTATATGCAAGTACAGAGACAGAACTTTGGGGTCTGGTGCTGGTCGCAGCCCTGTCTGTGCTGTGTCTGGGAGGACTTATGATATTCTATTACAGTCTGGTGCGAAGAATCAAAGGCAAAAATCTTTGGAAGAACAGCCTTTTGCGCAGCATCATCGGTGTGTGCCAGAATGTATATGCAGCAAGAAAAACCTCCTCGAAAATGATCGTTGTATTCTGTGCATTTGTATTCATGCATATGTTTCTGATCACTGCATTTTCAGGCTTTGGAGTACTGCTGTGTATGATCGCAGATGGAATCGTGATGCTGTATATGCTCAGGGAGGCGGCTGGACGTCAGACAATCATCGAGGGAATTCGGATGATCGGATCAGGAAATCTGGACTATAAAGTAGACACCACGAATCTGAACGGCGATAATCTTGTGCTGGCAGACACTCTGAACACAGTGGGAGACGGGTTGAATGCAGCGATTCAGGAACGTCTGAAAAGCGAGCGGCTGAAGGCGGATCTGATCACCAATGTCTCGCATGACATCAAGACACCGCTTACTTCCATTATCAATTATGTAGATCTGTTGCAGCGTGAGAATATACAGGATGAAAAAATTCAGGGATACCTGAAGGTACTGGAAAACAAATCTCAGAGATTAAAACAATTGACGGAGGATCTGGTGGAGGCTTCGAAGGTGAGCTCCGGTAATGTGAAGCTGGAATTTGCCGTGTTGAACCTAAATGAGCTGATACAGCAGATCAACGGAGAATTTGACGAGCGTTTCCATAATCGCAATCTGAATCTGATCTGCAGTCTGGAATCGGAAAACTTACGTATCGCAGTGGATGGAAGACAGATCTGGCGTGTACTGGAGAATCTATACGGAAATGCTGCCAAATACAGTATGCCTGGAACAAGAATCTATGTGGATACCAGACGGGAAGCAGGAAGAATTTACTTCAGCATCAAGAATATATCGGAAAATCCTCTGAATATTAATGCGGATGAATTAACAGAGCGCTTTATCAGAGGCGATGTATCAAGAAGTACAGAAGGAAGCGGTCTTGGACTGTCTATTGCGCAAAATCTTACAAGACTTCAGCATGGAGAGTTTGATATCCAGCTGGATGGGGATCTCTTTAAAGTCACGGTCAGTTTTGCGGAGGTTTTAAAGGGGAACGAATAAGATAGGAATGACATGGTTTTGAGGGGCCGTCGCACTACGATGGCCCCAAGTCTCCTCTGAGAACAGAACAGGGTTTCGAAGTCCAAGAGTATACAAAAAACAACCGATTTTGCTAAAATCATAAGAAGTCAGCATAAACTATTACTGTTCACACAGTATGCTGATTTCTTATAACGCAAAACCGGTTGTTTTTGTATGCTTAGGACTTCTGCAAATGTGTTCCGTCCTCATAAGGAACTCCCGACCATCGAAGTGGGACAGCCCCTTCCGGAAGCTGCTTACTGCTTATTGGTTGGAGCCGGTGCCATCGGAAATTGGTTGGTTATTGGTTGGAGTTGATGTCGTCGGACTCAGTGGATTGTTCGGTTATGGATTCCAGTGTAGCATCGGCAGCTTCGAGTTCCTGGGTAGAGTCGTTGGACTCTTCGCCCTCCTCGGGGATGTACTTTTTGAAGATTTTATTCAGGAAGATAGAATTGATATATGCGGTTCCTGAAAAACCGAACAGCACGACTACTAGGATAAAGTAACTGAAGACGGCGCCGCCTGCCAGTGTTGCCACGATGGTAGGTCCGATTACCACTGCTGCCATCAGCAGGGTATAAGGGAGATGACGAATCGCAAACAGGAAGGAGTTGCGCAGTGTGTATCTTACTTTGTTGTAAAAACGGCTCTGGATTGGAAATACATACAGCATAACAAAGAAGTATATCAGTGCCAGGCAGTAGAAGAAGTAACGGATATACTGAAGAACGCCTGTTACTACATGGTTGGTCAGATAGATGTCTGCAACCAGCAAAAGCCCAAGACCCAGCGTAATCAGCCATATAATGGTCGATTGTTTGAAGTTCTGGCGGAAGGACTTCCAGTAGCTTTTCCACACGTAGGAGTCCTCGTTGCGGGACATACGCAGTGTTACATAATAGGTTGCGGTGACATTGGCACCGATGGTGATGATTGGGATACACATGATAATGAAGATAAAGTTCAATACCATCAAATCAAACAGTTTACTCATAAATATAGAGAATTTACTGTCAACGTTAAAGATACCACCCAGCATAGACATAATAAAAAGCCTCGTTTCTTTTAGAGTTATAGATACGGAAATGCCGACCGGCGGCATATCGAAAATCTACTATAAAGTATAGCTAATAATATAGAAAAAAGCAAATGAATAAACTATAAATTAACGGTTCGTCAATCTGTATACGAAAGAGGGATTTGTTTCGTCAAAGTGTCGGATTGTCTCAAATGGCAGTTTAGGTATAATCACAATTGACAAAGTGCTCAAGTAAAATTTGTGAAAAAATGGCATGGCTTAAATTTGGATAGTTATGTATACTGTTTACAGATACAAGGTGAGCCGCTGGTTCGCATGAAAAAGAAAGTTGGACAATCAATTAGGAGGAATTTAAAATGGCAGGTTTATCATTACAGCATATTTGCAAGAAATATCCGAATGGTTTTGAAGCAGTTAAAGATTTTAATCTTGAGATCGAAGACAAAGAGTTTATCATCTTTGTAGGACCTTCAGGATGTGGTAAATCAACTACTCTGCGTATGATCGCAGGTCTGGAAGAGATTTCAGACGGAACACTTAAAATCGGCGACAAAGTTATGAATGATGTTGAGCCGAAGGACAGAGATATCGCAATGGTATTCCAGAACTACGCTCTGTACCCACATATGACTGTTTTTGATAACATGGCATTCGGACTGAAACTGAGAAAAGTTCCGAAAGACCAGATTGACAAACAGGTTAGAGAAGCTGCTAAGATCCTTGATCTTGAGAAACTGTTAGACCGTAAACCGAAAGCTCTTTCCGGTGGACAGAGACAGCGTGTTGCTATGGGACGTGCTATCGTACGTGATCCTAAAGTATTCCTTATGGATGAGCCTCTTTCAAACCTGGATGCAAAACTTCGTGTACAGATGCGTACTGAGATCTCCAAACTGCATGAGAGACTGGGCGCTACTATCATCTATGTAACACATGATCAGACCGAGGCTATGACACTTGGTACCAGAATCGTAGTTATGAAAGATGGTGTTGTTCAGCAGGTTGATACACCTCAGAACCTTTACAATGCACCTGGCAATCTGTTCGTAGCCGGATTCATCGGATCTCCTCAGATGAACTTCATGGATGCTAAAGTTGCAGTTAAGGGAAATGAAGTAAGCTTAACAGTTGGAAAATACACTCTGAAACTGCCGGCTTCCAAGTCTAAAGCAGTTATCGAAGGCGGATATGATGGAAAGACTGTTGTTATGGGTATTCGTCCTGAGAACCTCAGCGATTCTCAGATGATGATCGAGACATCCAAAGACAGCGTAATCGAAGCTACAATCAACGTTTACGAGCTGTTAGGTGCAGAAGTATATCTGTACTTTGATGTTGAAAGCTTCCCAATGACAGCACGTGTTGATCCTCGTACAACTGCAAGAACAGGTGATGTTGTTAAATTTGCACTTGATATGGAAAAAGTTCATCTGTTTGATAAAGAGACAGAGCTTACCATCACAAACTAGTCTGATTATGAATTTATTGGGGTTGTCGCATTGGCGGCAACCCTTTTTGTGTGGATCGTGGATCATGTAAAGTAATTCATGCCTGCATAAAGATGCTGTAGAGTCAGAGCACAAACAGTGACAAACATCGTTGAATATGTCAAAAATGGATTGCCATTTTTGGTAAAATAATATATGATATACCTATTGGGGACAGGTTTCGAGCCTGTTCGAAAGTATAGAAAAAGGAGGTGTCGGGATTGGTAACAAGTCAGGTATTACAGAAAACAATTGACGAATTAAGAAATATTACAAGAATTGATCTCTGCATCACAAATACAGATGGTGTAATGCTGGTATCTACATTTCCAGAAGCCGGACTGAATCCGGAAAGTATCAGCTCTTTTGTAAATTCAGCTGCCGATAGTCAGGTAGTTCAGGATTATCATTTCTTTAAAGTGTATGACAATCAGAATGTGGAGTATGTTTTAGTTGCGAAGGGCAGCAACGATGACGCATATATGATAGGAAAGGTAGCGGTATGTCAGATTCAGAATTTGATTATCGCATATAAGGAGCGTCTGGATAAGAATAACTTCATCCAGAATCTGCTGCTGGATAACCTGCTGATGGTTGATGTATACAACCGTGCAAAGAAGCTTCGCATAGATACGGAAGTGCGTCGTGTGATCTACATCGTAGAGACCAAGAATGAAAAGGATACCAGTGCGATGGAGACCGTGAAAAGTCTTTTTGCAGCGCGCCCGAAGGACTTCATCAGTGCCGTGGATGAACGAAGCATTATCATCGTGAAAGAACTGAGGGATGAGGATACCAATGAGGATATGGAACAGACTGCCAGAATGCTGGTGGATATGCTGAATGCAGAAGCGATGTCACAGGTTCGTGTAGCCTATGGTAATCCGGTACACGAAATCAACGGAGTATCCCGTTCTTATAAAGAAGCAAAGATGGCGCTTGAGGTAGGAAAGATCTTCTATGCCGAAAAAAATGTAATCCCTTACAGTAATCTTGGAATTGGCCGTCTGATCTACCAGCTGCCGGTACCGCTTTGTGATATGTTTATGAAGGAAGTATTTGGCGAGCATCTGCCTGATACCTTTGATGAAGAAACTCTGACAACCATCAACAAGTTCTTCGAAAACAATCTGAATGTTTCAGAGACCTCCAGACAGCTTTATGTACATCGTAATACGCTGGTATATCGTCTGGAGAAGCTGGAGAAGAGCACAGGACTTGATATCCGCGTATTTGACGATGCACTGACCTTCAAGATTGCCATGATGGTAGTAAGCTATATGGAATACATGAAGAATAATGAATAATTTGTAACGATACTGGCGGTAGTCAGACAGGAGGATTATTATGATTAAATTATTAGATGGTGGCGCATATCTTGTAAATGGTGAGCGGGTTGTCCCGGACACCACAGATGCAGCGGCACAGATTTCACAGGCAGTGGGAGCATGTCCTTCCAAAGAGGAAGCAGCAAAAAATACAATTGCCTATCATATTCTGGAACAGCACAATACTTCCGGTAATATGGAAGAACTGCAGATTCGCTTTGATAAGCTTACCTCACATGACATTACTTTTGTAGGCATTATCCAGACGGCCAGAGCTTCCGGACTGGAAAAGTTCCCGGTACCTTACGTTCTTACCAACTGTCATAATTCCCTTTGCGCAGTTGGCGGCACTATCAATGAAGATGACCACATGTTTGGTCTGACCTGTGCGAAAAAGTACGGCGGCGTCTATGTACCGCCTCATCAGGCTGTTATTCATCAGTTTGCCCGTGAGATGCTTGCAGGCGGCGGAAAGATGATTCTTGGATCCGATTCTCATACCCGTTATGGTGCGCTTGGTACCATGGCTATGGGTGAGGGTGGACCGGAGCTGGTAAAACAGCTGCTTGAGAAGACCTATGATATCTCTATGCCAGGTGTAGTGGGCGTGTATATGACCGGAAAACCGATGCCGGGTGTAGGTCCCCAGGACGTTGCGCTGGCACTGATCGGTGCGGTTTTCGCAAATGGTTACGTAAAGAATAAGGTTATGGAGTTTGTGGGCCCTGGTGTAGCAAACTTAAGTGCTGATTTCCGTATCGGTGTCGATGTTATGACAACAGAGACTACCTGTCTGTCCTCTATCTGGAAAACAGATGAAAAGATCAAAGAATTCTATGATATTCACGGCAGAAGTGCAGATTATCAGGAACTGAATCCAAAAGCTGTTGCCTATTATGACGGCATGATTACCGTGGAGCTGGATAAGATTAAACCTATGATCGCAATGCCATTTCATCCAAGCAACACTTACACCATCGAGGAGCTGAATGCCAACCTGATGGATATTCTGGACGATGTGGAGAAAAAAGCGCAGGTAAGTCTGGATGGAAAGGTTCCATTTACACTGAAGAATAAAGTGCATAATGGAAAGCTGTATGTGGATCAGGGAATTATCGCAGGCTGTGCGGGCGGTGGCTTTGAGAATATCTGTGCAGCAGCGGACATTTTAAAGGGACACAGTATCGGGTTTGATGCATTTACTATGAGTGTTTATCCTGCAAGTACCCCAATCTATATGGAACTTGCCAAGAACGGCACACTGGCTTCTCTGATTGAAACCGGTGCGGTTGTAAAGACAGCATTCTGCGGACCGTGCTTTGGCGCAGGAGATACTCCGGCAAATAATGCTTTCAGTATTCGTCATTCAACAAGAAACTTCCCGAACCGTGAAGGTTCCAAGGTTCAGAATGGTCAGATCTCTTCCGTTGCACTGATGGATGCGCGCTCTATCGCAGCAACCGCAGCAAACAAGGGATATCTGACACCGGCAACAGAGTTTGCAGGAGAATATAGCAATCCGGTATATCATTTTGACAGTACCATCTATGAAAATCGTGTCTTTGACAGCAAGGGCGTGGCAGATCCTTCTGTGGATATTCAGTTTGGACCGAATATCAAGGACTGGCCGGCAATGCCGAAGCTGTCTGAGAATATTGTACTGAAGGTTGTGTCTGAGATTCATGATCCGGTTACGACCACAGATGAACTGATTCCTTCCGGTGAGACTTCTTCCTATCGTTCCAACCCGCTTGGACTGGCTGAGTTTACACTGTCCAGAAAAGATCCGGCTTATGTTGATCGCGCAAAGGCGGTACAGGCTGCAGAGAAGGCAATCGAAGCAGGACAGGATCCTACAGAGGCACTTCCGGAGCTCAAAGAGGTTCTGGAAACCATCCAGGCAGCTTATGCAGAGGTAAATGCTTCCAATACCGGAGTTGGTTCTACCATCTTTGCGGTGAAGCCAGGTGACGGTTCTGCCCGTGAGCAGGCAGCTTCCTGCCAGAAGGTTTTGGGCGGCTGGGCGAATGTAGCAAATGAATATGCTACAAAACGTTATCGTTCCAACCTGATCAACTGGGGAATGCTTCCATTCCTGATCGAGAAGGGTGAGCTCCCATTTGCGAACGGAGATTATCTCTTTGTTCCGGGAATACGAAAAGCAGTAGAGGAAAAAGCGGAGATTATTCCTGCTTATGCAGTGAAGAATGGTACCATGGTTCCATTTGAATTAAAGCTTGGTGCTCTTACAGACGATGAGAGAGAGATCATCCTCAAGGGCTGCCTGATTAATTATTATAGAGGCTAAATAGGGAAAAGGGCTGGAGCAGTATAGTGCGACAGCTCCTTTTTTAATGATAGGGATGCGAAATAGTTGGAATTTTTCTTGATTGTTTTGAATTTACTATAAAATTCACATCGAAATCAAGGAGAAAACCCTTGAATTGACAGAATATTTACAAAATATAGATGAATAGAAAAATAAATTATAAAAATATAGAAAAATGTGTTGACAAAACAAAAGTTATCTGGTATTATTCAGTTATACAAAACAAAAGAAAAACAACCAAGAAACAAAAGAAAAGAAGAAGAAAGATCCACAGCCTGCAAAGTTTTTCTTTTAAAAGAATTTTTCGATGCGAACCAGTTTCTATAAAAAGACGAGAAATTTTTATACGGAGTCTGGGAGAGAAAATCAAAGCAAAGAAAAATCTTTCGAGTATCCAGAGTAATTGATACATGGCAGGATATGGAAGATAAGGAGGAAGAGTCCAATGGGAAAGATCGAATCTACTTATCAATATGAGAGTGGTATTGCTTAACAGTTCCCCGCAAGAAAGACCTTTTATCTGTTAATGAACAAAACCTGAATATCGAATTATCATTCGACAGGTAAAGAACATAAAAGGTAAATAATAGTTAGCACTCATATTGAATACATACCACGATATGAAAAGTTTCTGAATCGTGTAAAGAAACGAAGTCAGATCTATGTATGACTTATATCCATCGAAGGTACTTATCATAGAAGATACACCATTTGGAAGTATGAAAGCAATACAGGGTAAAATCCTTATTTCATCGGTATCTACTGATAACTATCGAGATAAAATATAATTCATTCATTGAGACAAATGATAGATGCGGATTTATCATCTTCTACTTTTACATATCATCATAGATTATGATAACATTTCTAAGTAAAGTAACTTAGACGAGGTATTCCTAATAAAGCAACATCTTTAGAAAGAGAAAATCTTCACTGTGAGCTAACCTTAATCGTATCGTTTAACAACTTGACAAGGATCAGGGAATAGACGATAAGGGATTACAGGAAGCATCATATAAGAGTAATCGGAATTAAGAAAAACGATAAAAGGAATACATCCGAAAGTATAACTTATGACGCAGGGAATAAAAATAAAGATTAATATAAGGTTTCCTATATAGCTGTTATATAAAAACAATATATTAAGTTTAAAATTAAATATGGATCCTATAGATAGAGTCTAAAGAAAGATGGGAAAGATAAAATTGAATAATGAAGATCATTAGGCAGCCGTTATATCTAACAAGTGTGGATATAGCGGCTGTCGTGTTGTCCCAATACTTGACAAATGTCCCAAGTTACCACATACTGGAGTAATTAAGCAGTAATTAAGAAGCAAATCAAGGTCTGCAGTCCATGACTGTCGCATCCGGGGTCTGGGAACGGTCCATTGTTCCTGCACGCATTTGCAGAAGTCCTAAGCATACCAGAACCATATATTTTGCATTGTGAGCATGCAGCATACTGTCTGAGCAAAGCGAGTTTATGTTGCATGCTTACGGTCTTAGCAAAATCTATGGTTCTGCATATGCTCTTGGGCTTCGAAACAGCTTGCAGGAACAATGGACCGTTCCCAGATCCCGGATGCGACAGCCATGGACTGCAGGCCGACAGGTGGTGGGGTATGGAGGTAGTATGGAATATTTTTTGAAAAGTGACATTTTATATGAGGATGATGCGATTTTGGTGGTTCGTAAGAGGGCGCAGGTTGCGGTGCAGTCTGCCAGGAGTGGGCAGATGGATCTTGAGCATGCTCTTTTGAATTATCTTGCGGGAAAGCAGACAGCAGGGAAAAGACAGATGCCTTATCTGGCGGTTATTCATAGATTGGATCAGCCGGTAGAAGGAATTCTGGTGTTTGGAAAAACACAGAAGGCGGCAGCGGCGCTGAACCGTCAGCTGACGGGTGACCAGATGAAAAAGAGGTATCTGGCGGTTGTGGAATGGAAGGACACAGAGCAGGAAGGGTGTCTGAGGCAGGAGCAGCAGCTGGTGGATGAGCTGTATAAGGATGGAAGGTCAAATACTTCCCGGGTAGTGCAGAAGGGATATCCAGGGGCGAAACAGGCAGTTTTGTCTTTTCAGATTCTGGAGGTGTGTCAGGAGGAGGGAAGAGCTCTGGCTGCCATTACCTTAAAGACCGGACGCCATCATCAGATTCGGGTGCAGATGGCACATGCTGGTATGCCCTTATGTGGGGACAAAAAATACAATCCGGGGGCACAGCCAGAGGATGGTTTGGCACTGTGTGCAGCCGAATTAGTATTCAGTCATCCGATATCCGGGAAGAAGCTGTGCTTTCAAACAGAGCCTGAGAATCCGATTTTCTCTCGTTTTAATCAAATAATCATAAAATCTTCACAAAATTGATGTAAAATCAGTAAAAAGTGATATGGATTATTTCTTTGTTTCGTGTATAATTATCAGCGGTAATAGATTCAATTCACGAAGGATGATAAAAGGGAGAATATAGATGAAACGCATATGGGTTGCAGGATTACTGGCGATGCTTACACTGAGTGCCTTGGCATGTGGCAGTTCGGCCAGTGCCAATGAAAACAGTACCTCGATGTCACAGAGTAATTCTGCATCGCAGAGTCAGACGGAATCGGGTACATCGGATACGAAAAGTGAGTCCAAGCTGTCAGGTGCTTCTTCGGAATCAACAGCAGAGAGCAGTGTACAAGCGGAAAGCACTTCGGAAATCAGTAGTAGTTCTAAGGAAGAGAAAAAGCAGGAGGTAACTCTTTCCAATTCTCAGGAGCTTACGGAAGATTACACCTCCATGTCTGGAATTAACGTGGAAAAAGGTGCATATATTGCAGTTGTTGCTAAGGGACTGGACTCTTCTTACTGGGATATGGTAGAAAAGGGTGCCAAGGCAGCTATTAAGGAATTAAATACAACCCTTGGTTATACGGGAAAAGACAAGATACGGATGACCTTTGAAGGACCGGGAGATAACTCGGATGTTGATACGCAGATTAATACGATTGATGCGGTTCTTGCGGATAATCCCACAGTATTATGCATCTCTGCAATTGATATGCAGTCCTGTAATGCCCAGCTTGAGACGGCTCACGAGAATGGAATCCCGGTAGTTGTCATTGATTCCGGTGTACAGAATGATCTGGTGGCTTCCGCCTGCGCAACAAATAATTACGCTGCGGGTCAGCTTGCGGCAAAGAAGCTTTGCGAGGCAGTTCAGGATTCCGGTGAGGTGGCAGTGATGGCACATCAGCAGACGTCACAAAGCAGTATGGATCGGGTATCCGGCTTTATGGACGAAATTACAAAGAATCATCCGAATGTTACCATCGTGGAGACTTCTTATGAAAACAAGGATTCCAGTGTGGAAGAGATGATCGAATCAATACTGGAAAAGCACGCAAATCTGGCAGGTTACTTTTGTACCAATGAAACAGTCAGTGTTAAGACGATGCAGGCATTGGATTCAGCGAAGAACACCAGGGTAAAGGTTGTGGGATTTGATGCCGGAACGGATCAGATTAAGGCTGTGACCGAGGGAAACGAGTATGGAATTGTCTGCCAGAATCCCTATGGAATTGGATACGCATCTATGGTGTCAGCAGTAAGACTTGCAGCAAAGCTGCCGGTAGATACTTATATCAGTTCCGGTTTTCAGTGGATCGATCAGTCCAATATGGATCTGGAAGAGAATCAGGTATATCTTTACGAATAAAAGAAGGCGCTATAAGCACCTTCTTTTATTCTTTTCTTATGGTTACTTCTTTTCGTTGCAGATATCCTGCACTTCTTTGGAAAGTTCAGAACGAATATCAGACAGATCAACTGTGTAGTTACCGGAACCGTTATCGGATGGAGGGGCAGGCGTCGCAGGACGCTGCGGATTGATGGGCTGTCCATGATCCGGCTGGTGGTTCTGGCTGTAATTGTTGTTGTTGTTGTAATGGCTGTTGCCGTTATTAGAATTGTTGTTGCTGTTGCTGTTGCTGTTGCTGTTGCTGTTGCTGTTGCTATTGCCGGAAGGTCTGTTACTGTAATTTCCGCTGCTATTGCGATTACTGTTGTTGTTATTACTTTTATTACTATTACTATTATTATTTTGACTTGTGCTGCGCTGATTATTGTAGCTGCTGTTTCTGCTGCCAGAGGAGCTGCTGCTTTTTGTCCTTTTTTTTCGACGGGACAACAGGGAAGGACGTTTGGAGCGGCGGCTTCGCAGGGAACGGCTGCGGCGGCGATCACAGCTGCGGCTGCGGGCACGGCTGTTTTTATCAGCTTCATCAGCCCAGTAATCTCTTCCTCTCCATGGCTTGAACTGAAATAAAAGACCAAGCAGGGAAAGGCCGATAGCCAGAAGCCAAAAGATCACCGGGGAGAGGGGAGCACTCAGCATCCTGTTGAAAAGTACGGCGGTGCCGATACCACCACAGATCGCTGTCATACAGACAACGATCAGATGCTCCTTTACGATAGCTATAAATCCTACCACAATTCCAAGAAACAGGAAACCGATCATAGTGGTTAAGGTTGGTGTTGGATAAAGCCAAAATAACAGGGACATGATGATTCCCACACAAAGGAAAAAGATTCCGATGCGGTACAGGAAAAATGCAAGTAATGCACAGATCAGACCAAGACCGCAGGCTGCGATAAGTCCAATCTGTATTGGAAGCTTGAGATACACGCATGCACCCAGTCCTGTGCCGGCACCCAGCAGCAGACCAAAGATGCAGC
This sequence comes from Lachnospiraceae bacterium, assembly GCA_028692395.1. Lineage (GTDB taxonomy): Bacteria > Bacillota > Clostridia > Lachnospirales > Lachnospiraceae > Novisyntrophococcus. The sequence continues at coordinate 81,881 of JAQUXP010000005.1, read as the reverse complement.
ACCATACTTTACGTAGTGTGTATCCGAAAAAACAATTTAACAGAGCGAATATAAGGCCAGCACTTAATATAACAGTTGTGTGAGCCTGATAAAAATCGGACAGGATGCTTAACCTGTCAAGTATTGTAGAAACATCAGGGATTAGATTCATAATAAACTCCTTTTTTTCCAGTCAATAGAACTGAAAACAGTTGCTTTTAATAGTTTAATGGTTTTTATTCTATCCCTTTTTTTGATGTTTGGCAAGCGCAAAGAGGGAAGATCGGCATATTGTATAGAAAGTAAGTGGAGAGAAGCATTTTCATGTATGTAGAAAAAAATCTTCCTTTTTATGGAGTTTATCCGCAGTTTACGCTGATGGAGTTTGAAGATGAACGGATGCAGGAGCAGGATCGGAGGGTTATGCAGTCATTTTATTCTCAGACTGCCGCCCGTATTCAGCGTCTGGCAGAGGAAGCCTGTGATCGTATGGAATATGATGGCAGCATGATGTTTGACGAATATCCGGATAAACTGATGATGGAGCATCTGTGCCGCAGGATAGAATCAGAGATTCAAAAAGAGGATGCGATGACAGACAGCGAAGAAGCGCTGATGGCAGCAGCACGAAGAGACCATGGGATGAGAGATCTGATCGGAGTCATCCTGTTCAATGAGATGTTCTGCAGAAGATGCAGAAAGAAAAACCGTGGCCATTCACAGGGAATACGTATTTTCAGTGCAGATTATAAAAAAATATAAAGCTGGGCTAAAAACTTTATTTTCCTGTTGCCCTGCAAGAGGAAAAAGATTACAATAGAATTTGATCTAACTGGCATTTGCCGGTTGACATAATTAGGGGTACGATTAGGGGAGAATTATGAAAAAATGGATGATTAAGGTTGCGGTACTCCTGGTCATATTTTTTGTGACATTGACAGGAGCTGCATTGTATCTAAATAGAGGAGAAACAGAAAATGTCCGGGATTTTGGGACGCCTACACTTCCGGTGGCCTATATGGATGTGTCCGGCACCATGGTAAACCGGATGTACGGATATCGGCAGGAGATGGACGGCACCACTATGCGTTTTGGGCTCACACCTCTTTCCACAGATCGACAATTAACGTTTCAGATGAATGACTATGGAAAAAAGATTAAAAGTGTGACCTATGAAGTGACCTCCACAGACGGCACGGAATTGATTGAAAATTCCAGAATTCAGAGCCTGAAGGACAACGGAAGCCTGAAGGAGGCAACCTTTCAGCTGCAGCAGCCGATCCTGATGAACCAGGAATACTTGATCCGCTTTACCGTTAACATAGAAGGCATGGATCAGCCGGTGTATTACTATTCACGGCTGGTGCAGCGTTCGGGCCTGGATGTGGGCAGCTACCTTACCTTTGTGCAGTCATTTTATGAGAAATGCATCTCAAAGGATAATGCAGCGACAGAGATCACTTCCTCCCTGGAGCCGGATGCTACAGCGTCCAACAGCAGCTTCAACAATGTTACGATTCACTCAAATTTTGATCAGGTAACATGGGGAAGCATGGCACCGACTATTGTAAAAAAACCGGTTCCCACCATCAGTGAGGTAAATGAAACCACCACCACGATTTCCCAGGAGTATATGATCAGTGCGGTGGATGCAGATGGAAAGACCGAATATTATACAGTAAAAGAGTCCTACCGGATGCGTTATTCGCAGAATCGGGTGATCCTGCTTGATTTTGACCGCAGTGCCGTCCAGTTCTTTGACCCGGAGCTTTCCGTTCTTACCACCACGGGAATCAATCTGGGTGTGGTTAGTAAAAATGTGCAGTATGCCAGCAATCAGGGAGCGGATATTGTAGCCTTTGTGGCAAATGGAGAACTGTGGAGCTATAATCGCAGTGCCAATAAATGTACAAGAATCTTCACCTTCCGCAACATAGAGGAAGTGGACGAGCGGGCGGAGCACATGGAGCATGATATCAAGATTGTGCGTGTGGCAGAATCCGGTGATGTGGCATTTGTTGTATATGGATATATGAATTCTGATGACCATGAGGGTATGGTTGGCAGTGCAGTCTATTATTACAGCGCTGAGCGCAATGTAACGGAAGAGGAATTATTTATCCCAAGTACCAGTGCTTACCCGACGCTGAAGCAGAATCTGTCAGTACTTTCTTATGTGAGTACGCAGAATCAGTTCTATATGTATCTCGAGGGCAGTCTGTATCAGATTAATCTGACGGATGCTTCCTTTAAGATTCTGAAGGACCAGATTTCTTCCGATTGCTTTGTGGTATCCAAGGGACAGGAATCTGTGGCATGGATGGATGAGATGCAGGAGAACCAGTCCAGTCATATTACGGTGCTGAGCCTTGAGACAGGAAAGACACTTCTGCTCACTGCCGAGGAAGGACGTAAGATAAAGGCTCTTGGATTCATCAACCAGGACTTCATCTATGGTGTTGCAAATGATGAAGACATTGTTACAGATGCTGCAGGAAATGTTACCTTTGGGATGAACAAGCTGAATATCGTCAATATTGATGGAACTGTTGTGAAGGAATATGCACAGGACGGAATCTTCGTGACCGGAATTACTATTCAGGAACAGGATACACTGCTGGGGCTGAAACGTGTGGCGAAGGATGAGAACGGTGGATATGTTCCGACCTCGGATGATCATATTATGAATAATGTGCAGGCTGATTCGGAGACAGTTTCCACAAAGCTGAGCGTAAGTGACCGGAAGGGAACGCAGATCCTGCTGACATTTACCAAGACAGGCAAGACCACGAACCTGTTGTCATTGACTACAAAATTTGTGGAGCATAATACTTCGGATGTGCTGGCAATTGACATTCCAAAGCAGGATACTGAACGGTATTATGTATATGCCAGAGGAACGCTGCTTAAGATCTGCAGTAAGGTCAGCGATGCGATTCAGACAGCGAATGACAATATGGGTGTTGTGCTGAATCAGGCACAGCAGTATATATGGGAACGGGGCAATCAGGATTCCTCCAAAAAACTGGACACTGCAGAGATTCCAGAGGGGATTCGGATGGCACCCCTGGATGAGGCCAGCATTCAAGGCGCACTGGGGGATGGGTATACCGTGATGAATATGACGGGGTGTCCTCTGTCCAGCATTTTGTATCAGATCAGTCACGGATATCCGGTCATCGCAAAAACACCGGAGGGCGGCACTGTATTGATTGCAGGCTATGACCAGTATAATACATGGCTTTATGATATGAACACACAAAGCCTGTATGCAAAAGCGATGGATGACAGTACCACATGGTTTGAGTCAGCTGGAAATGTATTTATCAGTTACAGAGCAGATAATCCGTTGTCATAACAGAAAAACAGGATAGCTGCGGAGGAATAGACACTATGAAAAAAAGAAAACATGGTCTTTTAAAGGGCGCACTGGCAATGGGTGTATGTGGTGTCAGTGCTGGTGCCGGCGTAGTAACGGTCAGCGAATGGCTGTTTCACTTTGCAATTGCCAGGGAGTCGTGGAATCTGCCGGATTTTCTTATGAAACGCTACGGTGATGATTACACAGATCCCTATGGGGAAGCCATTGATCAGGCGGAAGCGAAACTGCGGAAGCAGGATTGTGATTATGTGGAAATTATTGCAGAGGATGGAATAAAGTTAAAGGGACGTTTCTATAAAGGTGCAGAGGGAAACAAAGAAGTGTTTCTGGCGGTACATGGATTTCGCAATCATGGAACCAGAGAGTTTAGTATGATTCAGTCTTATTACAGAAGACGGGGAGCTTCTTATCTGATTATTGATCAGCGTGCCTGCGGGGACAGTGAAGGAAAGTACATGACCTACGGAGCAAAGGAGTCCAAGGATATGCGTCTGTGGACAAACTGGCTTGCTGATCACTGTCCGGCGGATTCCAGAATCTATCTTCATGGAATTTCTCTTGGCTCTGCCACTGTTTTGCTGACTGCGGCACTGGATCTGCCGCCCCAGGTTGCAGGGGTGATTGCTGACTGTGGCTATACCTCCGCCTGGAACGAATTCACTCATCAGATGGAGCACCTGGCGTCAGGTCATGGAAAATGGGTAATTTCAACGGTGAACAGAATCTGTATGCGCCGTGCGGGCTTTGATATCCATGATGCGGCACCGATAGACGCTGTAAAACATGCGAAGCTTCCCCATCTGTTTATCCATGGAGATGCAGATGATTTTGTTCCCTATCATATGGGACAGGAGCTATATGCTGCCTGCACGGCACCAAAAACCATGTTGACCGTGGAAGGTGCAGATCATGCAAGAAGTTACCAGACTGCCCCGGAACAATACGAGAAAGCCATAGCCGACTTTATAGAACAAACTAGTACAGCGTACCGCAAATAACCAGACCAGTAATACAGGCTGGTTATCTCAAGGACGCTGTACTAGATGAGCATTTTCTATCTATGTTTTTTTAGAAGGTTATGGTAGGTGCGGGCGTACATGATGAAGGAGAAGACCATGATACACATGCACAGAACGATCAGTGTACGGGCGATGTTCATGGGGATATCAGGGATGGCAAGCAGGAAAAACAGGACAACATAGAGTACTACGGTATTCAGTTTTCCAAACCAGAGAGCTCCGGAGTTCTGTCCGGTGCTTTTCAGTACCATGATGCCTCGGATCGCCATGTAGCTTTCCTTCAGAATGAACAGGATAAAAAGTGCCAGCATCCAGGGGAACCTTTTGATGAGACAAAGTGCTACAATTCCCTGAGTGAACTTGTCAGCTACAGGATCCAGTATCTTTCCCAGCTCTGAGATCATATGAAAATGGCGTGCAATCTTTCCGTCTATCACATCGGTAAGACCGGATATGACGATAATGAGTGCAGCAATATAATATTCTTTCGTCGTAGTGGCATGCAGATATACATAAGCGAATAAAAATGCCAGAACAAAACGGAACATGCTGAGAATATTTGGGATTGTTATAATTTTTTTACTGCGTTTTTCTTCCATTGCTATACCTCCTGAATTGTTACCTTTTGTATTACTATACTATAGCATAGTTAGGCATAAATCGCCATCCTTCCGATAAAAATGTGGAAAAGCAGGAAGGAAAGATGGGGGTTCGTTAAATACGCAGAACTATGGAATGCTCAGGCTGAGTGGTATAATAGATAAAAGTATGTATATTAGTTGATTGTACACATATGCTACTCTTGATTAAATAATAGTTACTATTGTTTTTGTTTAGGTAGTACAAGAAAAATAGCCTTTTGTTATTTTAAAGGAGTAATATTTTTGTGTTGTAATGTGGTGAGTTTATCAAAAAGGTGTTTCGTGAGTATGAGAGATGGATATTAGACCATTTTGCTTGATTTATATCCAGACCATTATAATTAAGATGGTGGATACCAGTTTTTATCTGCATGGGTTAATTATTTATGTGTTATTATGGCAGATTGTATGGAAACTGTGGATGATTGCTGGAAATACAAACATAAAATTGAAATTAAGACTACAAAAGGAGAAATTAATAATATGGGAAAGTTTGTACTTATTGGTGGTGGTGAATGTGGACGTCCAGGCACTCATTATGAAACTGAGATTTTTGATAAAGAAATAATAAGGCTCACTGGGAAGAAAAAGCCTAACTATTTACTTATTGCAATGGGAAGTTTGATTCCAGAGTTATACTATGATGTTATGAAAAAAGTATATAAAGATATGTGGAAATGTAATACAGATAGAATTAAAATAGAGGATTTACATAATTATGAAATCATGAAACAAAAATTTGATTGGGCTGATATAATTTATGTTGGCGGAGGAAATACATTGAAAATGATGAAGAGCTTTCGTAAATATAAAATTGATATTTTGCTAGAAGAAGCATTGATAAAAGATAAGGTTTTATGTGGAGTTAGTGCTGGTGCAATTTGTTGGTGTAATTCTGGAAATTCGGATTCAAGAAAGATGAATGATGAAGATTCTGATATGATAAGAGTAAGAGGATTGGGTTTTGTGAATTTATTGTTATGTCCACATTATGATAAAGAAGTGGCTAGGCAACCAAGTTTAAAGAAAATGATGAAAACGACATATAAAATTCCAGCATTAGCACTTGATAATGGTGCAGCATTAGAGATAGACGGTGATAAATGTAAGTTAATAACTTGTTTTGAAACTGCTAAGGGAATAAGGTGCTTCTGGAAAAAGGGAAATTACATAATGGAAGAACTAGATAAAAATGTTATTTATAATCTAGACGATTTGTGTAGAAAAGATTGATTGCTGAGATAGAATTTAATATGTGTATTTTCGACAGATGTTTGTTTAATGGTGGATTTTGTGAAGTGCAAAGTTAGTGTGGTTGGATATGTTTTGGTGTCCCAAAAAGGTGATCTGTAATTTTACTCTGTGTTGAAAAACTTAACTAGAGATAATAAGTTCTTAAGTGATAGAGAGGTTATACACAGTAATAGCACGGGGGATGGACTAGGCATAGAAGGGGTGCAGGGATGTTAAAACAGAAGAATCAGGGAATTCTATTTATTATTATGGCGGGATTTTTTTTCGCACTGATGACATTTTTTGTGCGGATAGCGGGAGATTTGCCAACGATGCAGAAGGCATTTTTTAGAAATGCAGTTGCGGCGGTGGTGTCTTTTGGTATTCTTATGCGAAGCCGGGAAGGATTTCATATCCAAAAGGGAAGCTGGCCGGGGCTGTTCATGCGCAGTATCTGCGGAACTGTGGGTTTGATCAGTAACTTTTATGCGGTGGATAAGATGAATATTGCAGATGCCAATATTCTGAACAAGCTTTCTCCGTTTTTTGCCATTATATTTTCGTATTTTCTTTTAAAGGAAAAGGCAAATAAGGTAGAATGGGCGGCAGTAGCGGCAGCTTTTGCCGGGGCACTTTTTGTGGTAAAGCCTTCTTTTCATGTGGAGTTTGTGTATGCTCTGGTGGGTGTTTTGGGAGGACTGGGAGCAGGAGTTGCCTACACCTTTGTCAGAAAGCTGGGAAACCAGGGGGAGCGTGGACCGGTTATCGTTATGTTCTTTTCGCTGTTTTCCAGTCTGGTAACGCTGCCGTTCTTTCTTCTGCAATATCAACCCATGAAGCCGATCCAGCTGCTTTACCTTGTGGCGGCAGGGTTTTCCGCCATGGGCGGGCAGCTTTGTATCACAACTGCCTATACAAAAGCGCCGGCGAAGGAAATCTCTGTGTTTGATTATACACAGGTTTTGTTCGCGGCGCTTCTTGGGTTTGTATTTTTAGAACAGATACCGGATATTCTAAGCGTTATCGGCTATGTTATTATCATCGGAAGTGCTGTCTTTAAGTGGAAGTATATCGCCAGAGCGGATAGCGTGGGCCAGGGCCACTGTCCTCAAGTCCAGGAAGCGCATCCCATCAGCGGGGAAGCGGCTTCATCAGACGGAACTCCTGAACAGCCATGATGACTGCGATGACGAATGCCAGCAGATCGGCAGTTGGTCCGGCGTAAAGGATGCCATCGATTCCCCAGATCAGGGGGAACAGGATCACAAGTGGCAGCAGGAACAGGATCTGTCTTGTAAGTGCCAGAAAGACACCCTTTCCAGATTTTCCAATGGAAGTAAAAAAGGTTGAAGTAATAGGCTGCACAAAGTTCAGTCCGGTAAATAACAGGAATATCCGAAAATAACTGATACCGAATTGATAGTAGCTTTCTGTTCCGCTTCCGAACAGTGAGATAATCTGATGGGGAAACAGCTGGAACAGAGCAAAGGCGAAGATCGAGATGGCGCCGCCTGCAATACTGGCAAGCTTGTAAGCTTCCCGCACCCGGTCGTACCGTCTGGCACCGTAGTTAAAGCTCTCGATGGGCTGACTTCCCTGGCTGAGTCCGATAACGACAGAGAAGAACAGCTGGCTGACCTTCATCACAATGCCGGAACACGCCAGTGGAATAGCAGCACCATAAGGGGACAGCATGCCATAATGGCGCAGAGAATTATTTAGGACAATCTGAACAACCATCATGGCCAGCTGGTTTACGCAGGATGCCATACCGATAGAAGAGATTTCCCGGATGCAGGACCAGCGGAGACGAAAATGTTTCGCTTCCAGTGCCACAGTGCGGCAATGCCGCATATAACAGATGACCATAATGGCAGAGATAATCTGACCGATAATGGTTGCGTAAGCAGCACCTGCCATGCCAAGATCCATACCAAGGACAAAGACAGCATCCAATATCGTGTTGATAACAGCACCTGCTATGTTGCAGATCATGGTCATGCGGGGGCTTCCGTCTGCGCGGATCAGATGTCCGCCGCCAATAGTCAAAAGCAGGAAGGGGAAACCGATGGAAGTAATCCGGACATAGGTCTGGGCATAGGGAAGTACATCATCCGGTGACCCGAATCCTATTAACATGGGAGTCAAAAAAACCTGTGTGATCAAAGTCAGTGCAACACCGCTGATGACAAGCAGAGCAGTAGCATTTCCTACAAAAAATCCGGCCTTTTCCTTTTCACCTCGCCCCATGCTGAGGTTAAAGCAGGATGCTCCGCCGATGCCGAAGAGCAGTGCCAGGGCAATGCAGGAGGTAGAAAGTGGAAATGCGATATTGGTAGCGGCATTTCCCAGGGTTCCCACGGCCTGACCGATAAAAAGCTGGTCTACGATGTTGTAAAGGGCACCGACCAGCATGGCAATGATACTTGGAACTGCAAATTTCATCATAAGACGGGAAACTGACTCTGTTCCAAGGGGATTAGACTGTTGTGTTTTAGACATATACATTCTCCTGAGTATTATAGATTAGCGAAGGTAACTGTTCAGGTACGGAACAATTACGTATTCTTTATACAGTATAGTGTATGAAGAAAATTAACGCAAGGGAAACTCCATCCACTTGTCAAATGAAAATTGCAGAGATGATAAAGGAAAGCAGATAAAATATGTTATATATGATACCGGATTACTATAAAGAGTTTCAATGTATCGCAGAGGAATGCGAAGATACCTGCTGTGCGGGATGGAAGATAGTGGTGGATGCAAGAGCCTTAAAGAACTATCGAAGTGTCAGAAGCATTTACCGAAAAAAATTGAAGAAATCCATAAACTGGAGAAAAAAGGAGTTTCGCCAGGGTGAGGAACGGCGCTGTGCGTTTTTAAGGGAAGACAATCTTTGTGATATGTATACCAATCTTGGAAGGGACAGTCTTTGCAGAACCTGCAGACTTTATCCACGCCATGTGGAAGAGTTCGAGGGTGTCAGGGAGATTACGCTGTCCATATCCTGCCCGGAGGCGGCGCGTATCCTGCTGCATAAGAAGGAACCGGTGCATTTTCTCACGGCCAGGAGAAAGGGAGAGGAAGAGTACGAGGATTTTGACCTGTTCCTTTATTCTCAGCTGGTGGATGCCAGAGAAGTGCTGATAAAAATACTGCAAAACCGTGAGCTTTCCATCGCTGTGCGCATGAAGCTGATGCTGGGAATTGCCAGAGATATGCAGCTGAGGGTCAACAGCAGTGAGCTTTTTGCCTGTGAGGCGGTGCTGGAAAAGTATCAGAAGGACGCAGTCTGTCAGTATGTGAAGCGTGATCTTGCCCATACAAAGACAGAAGAGGCGTATCGATTTGCAGAGGAGTTATTGTCCATGCTTGAAAGCCTGGAATTTTTGAAAGAAGACTGGTGCGTACATCTCTGCGAGACACAAGAGCGACTGTATGGAAACCACGATTCGCAGAAATGGAACAGGACGACCCAGGAATTTTTCCAGTGGCTTTCGGGCAGTGGTATGGACTGGGAGATTCAAAAAGAGCAGCTTCTGGTGTACTTTATCAGCACTTATTTTTGCGGGGCAGTGTACGATGGAGAGATCTACGGGAAAGCATGGCTGGCTGCCGTCAGCGTACTTGCGCTGGAAGAAATGCTGAAAGCACGGTGGCTGCGTAACGAGAAAATGCTGGATCAGGAGGAGATCGTGGAGATTGTATACCGGTATTCCAGAGAGATTGAGCATTCGGACATAAATCTGGAGAAGATACAAAGTCAGGCCAGACTGGAATTGTATTTCAGATAAGAAAAGGAAAAACAGACTTGACTAAAGCTGACTTTAGCTTGCTACACTTGGTTTGTAAGCAGTAAATGTAAGCAGATATGGCGGCAGCATATCAGCAGCTGTCAGGAATTGGAGACTATGAAAAAATATACAGAACAAAAATTTGTCGGTGAACGTGCATTATTTCAGAGCAGGGATCTGGAGCTGTCCTATTGCAGTTTTGCAGATGGGGAGTCCCCTCTGAAGGAAAGCAGAGATATTACAGCAGATAACTGTCTGTTTCAGTGGAAATATCCCTTCTGGTATTGTCAGAATGTAAAAGTGGAGGACAGTGTATTCTTTGAGATGGCAAGAGCTGCCATCTGGTATACAGACAATCTGGCGATGAAAAATATTACCTATGAGGCGCCAAAGGGCTTTCGTCGCTGCAGCCATGTAACACTGGAGGAGGTAACACTTCCAAACGCAGAAGAAACCCTCTGGAACTGTACCCATGTCACCATGAAAAATGTTATGGCAAAGGGGCCATACTTCGGTATGGGAAGCTCCGATATGGAGATTGATGGACTTACTCTCTATGGCAATTATTCCTTCGATGGAGGAAAGAATATTACCATCCGTAACTCCAGACTGCTTTCCAAAGACGCTTTCTGGAATTGCGACCATGTTACCATCTACGACTCCTTCATTTCCGGACAATATTTTGGCTGGAATTCCAAAAATATTACGCTGATCAACTGCACCGTAGAGAGCGATCAGGGTATGTGCTATATGGAAAATATTGTGATGAAGAACTGTAAGCTTTTGAATACTGACCTGGCTTTTGAGTATGCGACGGTAGATGCAGAGATTACCAGTGAGATAGACAGTGTGAAGAATCCTATCAGCGGCATCATCCGTGCAAAAGAAATCAAAGAGGTGATCTTTGACAATCCAGATGTGCAGCAGGAAAACACCACAATTATCACCACCCGGACCCGGTAGTTTATCAGGACGGTTACCAGCAAAGCAGGGAGAACAATACTAAGATGAAGTATGATTTTGATAAGATAAATAACAGGAGAAACACGAATTCTATGAAGTGGGATGTGCCGGACAATGAGCTTCCCATGTGGGTTGCGGACATGGATTTTCAGACGGCACCGGAGGTCATAGAAGCTTTGAAGGATCGTGTGGAGCAGGGAATCTTTGGTTATAATATCGTACCGGAGGCGTGGTATGAAGCCATTCAGGGATGGTGGGGAAGAAGGCATCATCTTGAGATAGAGAAGGAATGGCTGATTTTCTGCACTGGAGTAATTCCTGCGGTTACCTGCGCAGTCAAGCGTCTGACCAATGTGGGAGATAAGGTTCTGATCCAGACGCCGGTATACGACATCTTTTTTCATTCGGTGGAAAATCAGGGACGACATGTCCTGGAAAGCCCGCTGGTCTATGACGGACACACCTATGCCATGGACTACCAGGATCTGGAGGAAAAGCTTTCCGATCCGCTGACCACCATGATGATTCTCTGCAATCCGCATAATCCAGTTGGAAAAATATGGTCCAAAGAGGAGCTTGCGAAAATCGGTGAGCTGTGCAAAAGATATCATGTTGTGGTGCTCTCAGACGAGATTCACTGTGATCTGACAGAACCGGGATACGATTATGTTTCTTATGCATCCGCTTCTCAGACATGTCGGGATAACAGCGTCATCTGTATCTCAGCCTCCAAGGCATTTAACTTTGCCGGACTGCAGACAGCGGCAGTTGTAGCAGCCTCTGAGGAGCTGCGGGAAAAGATGAAGCGTGGACTCAATTCCGATGAGGTTGCGGAGCCCAACACCTTTGCCACAGGAGCAGTCATCGCAGCATTTACCAAAGGACAGGAGTGGCTGGAGGAGCTGAGAGCGTATATCAGCGGGAACCGACAGCTGGTGAAAAGCTTTTTAGAGCAGGAGCTTCCCCAAATCAGGCTGGTAGAATCCAGGGCAACCTATCTCCTGTGGGTGGACTGCCGTACCATCACAGATGATACCGGGCAGCTGTGTACCTGCCTTCGTCAGGAAACAGGACTCTACCTGACCGCCGGAGGACAATACCGGGGAGACGGCAGATACTTCATCCGAATCAACATCGCTTGCCCCAAATCCCAGGTACAAAAAGCTCTCACACTCCTAAAACAGGGAATTCAAAAGCACCTGTCTACACAGCAAAGGGTGACAGCCCCGTAATAAGTTTCCACAAAGAAAGGTCCACGAACTATGATTACGATTAAGGAAATGGCTGAGATTGCCGGCGTTAGTCCAACTACAGTGGCAAACGTCCTCCATGGCAGAACAAAAAAAGTTTCGAAGGATACCCTGCAGCGGGTGCAGGATGTAATAGAACAGTCCAATTATGTCTCCAATATGGGAGCCAGACTGCTGGGCAATTACGGCTCACGGATTATCGCAGTGGTGCTGGCGTATCGAAATCTGGGGCGCTCCAGCATCGTGCAGGATCCCTTTGCAAGCTCTATCATCGGAGCTATGGAGCAGGAGATCAGCCGACGGGGATACTTTATGATGCTGTATGCCAATCCCAATATTGAAGAGTGTCTGCACATGGCACTGGCATGGAATATCGAAGGACTGATTTTACTGGGCGTGGAGAGAGAGGACTACTATATCTTCCACTCCAGGCTTGAAATTCCCATCGTCACGGTGGATACTTATTTTCAGGAGAAGGATCAGGGATATGCCAACATTGGACTGCAGGATTATGAGGGCGGTTATATGATGGCGGAATACCTGATCCGGCAGGGCCATAAGAAAATCGGATTTCTGATGCCAAGCTGCATGGAGCAGGGGACAGACAGTGATCCTATTGATGACCTTCGCTTCTTTGGATACCGGGATGCTCTGGAAAAACACCATATCCGCTTTGAACAGAGACAGGTCATCCGCATGAAGCCAAATGAAAATGCCAGAGAGAAGCAGCTGGAGGAGCTGGCTGCAGATAACTTTAGAGATAACACGGCACTTTTCTTTGCGGCAGATTATCTTGCGATAGAAGCCATGAATGTTTTTTACGATCAGGGGTATCATATTCCTGAGGATATCTCAGTGGTGGGCTTTGATAATATTCGGGCGTCCATCCAATGTCGACCCAAGCTTACAACCGTGCAGCAGGATATTGACGAAAAGGGAAAATGTGCGGTGGAACAGCTGATGGGGATGATTAAAAATGGGAAGAATAAGCATGTGAATATAAAGCTTCCGGTTCAGCTGGTAATCCGGGACACCGTCAGCAATCTGAAAAAATGACTTTTGACATAGTATACAAAAAAAGATTTGAAATCTGTTAAAATGTTCTAAAATATATCAGGTGTTGCGAAACACCTATTGTAGCATACCCTCGGGTATGCTATTCTAAACCCATGAAGCTTATGCGCATAAGCGAAGAGTGAAAGACGAAGACAAAAAGTGAAAGACAAAAAGTGAAAGACAAAAAGTGAAAGACAAAAAGTGAAAGACGAAAACCAAAAGACGAAAACCAAAAGAGAAGAGAAAAAAGAAAATGGAGGATTTAGCGATATGAAAAAAGCATGGTGGAAAGAAAGTATTGTATATCAGATTTACCCAAGAAGCTTTTGCGACAGTAATGGAGACGGAATCGGAGATCTGAACGGAATTACCAGCAAGCTGGATTATCTGAAAGAGCTGGGTATCAATGTGATCTGGCTGTCACCGGTCTATCAGTCACCAAACGATGACAACGGATACGATATCAGCAATTACGAAGCGATTATGACAGAGTTCGGAACCATGGAAGACTATGACCGGATGCTGGAAGCCGCTCACCAGCGTGGAATCAAGATTGTTATGGATCTGGTAGTAAACCATACCTCCGATGAGCATCCGTGGTTTGTGGAGAGCAGAAGCTCTAAGGATAACGACAAGAGAGACTACTATATCTGGAAGGACGGAAAAGACGGAAAAGAGCCGAACAACTGGGGCTCCTGCTTCTCCGGCTCTGCATGGCAGTTCGATGATAAAACCCAGCAGTATTACCTCCATCTGTTTTCCAAAAAACAGCCGGATCTGAACTGGGCGAATCCAAGAGTTCGAAAAGAAGTATTTGACATGATGACTCGCTGGTGTGATAAGGGGATTGACGGTTTCCGTATGGATGTAATCAGCCTGATCTCAAAGCCGGAAGGATATCCGGATTCAGAAGTCTATGGCGGAACCTATGGAACCTCAAATATCTGTGCCAATGGACCAAAGGTTCATGATTATCTGAAGGAGATGAATCAGACCGTACTGTCTAAGTATGACATTATGACCGTGGGAGAGTGTGCCGGAGTTACCCTTGAGGAAGCACAAAGATATGCGAATAATGAACAAAGTGAGCTGAACATGGTATTCCAGTTTGAGCATGTAGGACTGGATGATGGCGACGGCTTTAAGTGGTCCACGAAAAAGATGCCACTGGTTCCTCTGAAAGAGAATCTGACAAAATGGCAGAAGGGTCTGGATGGTGTTGCATGGAACAGCCTTTATTTCTGTAACCATGATCAGCCAAGAATCGTATCCCGCCTTGGAAATGACAGCGATGCGTATCGGGAAATCTCTGCAAAATGTATCGGAACCTGTCTGCATATGATGCAGGGTACTCCTTATGTTTATCAGGGTGAGGAGCTTGGTATGACCAACTCTGTATTCAACAGTGTAGATGATTTTAATGATCTGGAGTCGATCAATGCATACCACGAACTGACAGAAGCCGGTTTCTTCACTCCCCAGGAGCTGCTTCCTGCCATTGCTCATAAGAGCCGTGACAATGCCAGAACACCGATGCAGTGGGATGAAAGTGCCAATGCCGGATTCACCACTGGAAAACCATGGCTGGCAGTGAACCCTAATTATACGAAGGTTAACGCAAAGGATCAGCTGGCAAGGGAGGATTCTGTCTTCCACTATTATCAGAAGCTGATTGCCCTCAGAAAACAGTATGAGATTATTGTGTACGGACACTATGATCTGCTGCTTGCAGAGGATCCGGATCTTTATGTATACACCAGAACCCTGGGCGAGCAGAAGCTGCTGGTAGTCTGCAACTTCTCAGAGAACGAAAGAAGCTACGACTTTGGTGCATTTGCAGAAGGAAAGGTTTTGATTCAGAATTATAAGGACAGCAGCTTCAAAGAGGGTAACTTAAAGCCGTATGAGGCAGTGGTTGTTCTGCTGTAAACAAAGGAGAATGGAGAAAAGCGATATGATTCGAAAATATACCTATGGAAGTCCGTTTCAGACGGATGCAGTGGTGCAGCAGAAGAAGACGGAGCATGATACACTGCCATACTTTGAAGAAATAAAAGAAGATGGTCAGCTGACGTTAAAGTATCAGCTGGATCAGGAGGATGCCGTCTATGGCCTGGGAGAGAATGTCCGTGGTATCAACAAGCGGGGCTGGATCTATGAAAGCCGCTGCATGGATGATCCGGTGCATGTGGAAACCAGTCATTCCCTGTATGCATCCCACAATTTCTTCGTGGTGTCGGGACGACAAAGCTTTGGGGTGTTCGTGGACTATGCGGGAATTATCAGCTTTGACATGGGCTATACCCATCTGGATGAGCTGGTGATGAAGCCCCAGGAGGCAGATCTGGACATCTATATCATCGAGGGTGACAGTATTTTGGACATCGTGCGTCAGTTCCGCCAGCTGGTGGGACAAAGCTATATTCCGCCCAAGTGGGCATTTGGCTACCAGCAGTGCCGCTGGAGCTATATGGATGAGGATGAGATCAGAGCTGTGGTAAAAAATCATAGAGAGAATCAGATTCCGCTGGATTCTGTGTATCTGGATATTGATTACATGGAAAGATATAAGGATTTCTCCATCAACGAGGAGACATTTCCGGACTTTGAAGGCTTTGTGCAGGAGATGAAGGAGCAGCATGTACGTCTGGTGCCCATCATCGATGCGGGAGTGAAGATCGAGGAAGGCTATGAGACCTACGAGGAAGGGGTAAAGAATCACTATTTCTGTAAAAATGCAGACGGTACGGATTTTGTTGCCGGTGTCTGGCCGGGGCGGGTGCATTTTCCCGATGTGCTGAATCCAAAAGCCAGGGACTGGTTCGGAAAGAGCTATAAGTTCCTGCTGGACAAAGGGATTGAGGGCTTCTGGAATGATATGAATGAGCCGGCACTCTTCTACTCAGAGGAACACCTTCAGCAGGTATTTGAGAAGCTGGGAGAATTCCAGGGACGGAATCTGGATCTGGATACCTACAACCAGTTTCTGGGGATGATTCACGGTCTTCCCAACAACAGGGAGGATTATAAGCTTTTCTTCCACAATATCAACGGAAAGATGGTACGCCATGACAAGGTTCACAATCTTTTTGGCTATAATATGACCCGTGCAGCAGGGGAAGCCTTTGAAGAGCTGGAGCCTGATAAAAGGATCCTGATGTTTTCCCGCTCCTCCTATGTGGGGATGCATCGCTACGGCGGTATCTGGATGGGTGACAACAAGGCATGGTGGGGACATCTGCTGATGAGTATTAAGATGCAGCCATCCCTCAACATGATGGGAATTCTCTATACCGGTGCAGATATTGGCGGTTTTGGCGATGATACTACCGAAGATCTGATGATGCGCTGGCTACAGTTCGCAGTGTTTAATCCGCTGATGAGAAATCATGCAGCCATGGGAACGAGAGACCAGGAGGTTTACCGCTTTGATCACACGGAGGATTTTCGAAAGATCATCCAGATGCGTTATGCGCTGGTTCCCTACATTTACAGCGAGTATATGAAGGCAGTTTTGAAAAGTGACATGTACTTCAAGCCCCTTTCTTTTGTGTACCCGGAGGATTCCCACGCTTCTCAGGTGGAGGATCAGCTGATGGTAGGAGAAAGTCTGATGTGCGCTCCTATCTATACCCAGAATGCCACCGGACGCTATGTGTATCTGCCGGAGGAAATGCTGATGCTACGGGTAAGAGGCCCGGAGGATTACACCTGCGAGAGGATGTGCAGCGGACATCATTATGTAGATGCAAAGCTAAGTGAGATGCTTTTGTTCCTGCGCCCGGGACATCTGCTGGTGCTGGTACAGCCCGCAGACTCGGTAGAGCAGCTGGATACCACCAAAGTAAAGGTAATCGGTTTTAAGGGACAGCGTGCATCCTATGAACTGTATGATGATGATGGCTTTAGCAGAAACTATGATCTTGATCAGAATGTAACGAAAATAACGGTGGAAGAGGATGGAAGCGTGACAGTTGCAGGTGCCGCAAAGCTTTGTGTGGAAACCGAATTAGCGGAGTAACCTGTCTGCATGGGGTCAAACGTAACAAAAATATCGGGTATTATTGTATATTCAGCCATTGCCGAAAGGGTTTGTATCATGTAAAATCACAGATATATCGTAAATGAAATAGTAGTAACGACAGGACAGGCAGGTTTAATATGATTACAATAAAAGAAATTGCAAAGGAGCTTGGCATGAGTACCACCACGGTATCCAATGTCATCCACAAAAAGACGGGTGAAGTGTCTCCGGCTACGGTGGAGAAGGTGGAAGAGGCTCTGAAAGAATATAATTATATCCCCAATATGAGCGCCAGGAATCTGGCTCAGAATGAATCCAAGATTATCGGAGTTGCCATGCGGGCCAGGGAAGACAAGTACGATAATGCACTGAACGATCCATTTAGCGGGGCATTGATCGGAGGAATCGAGAAATCCCTTCGCTATACCGGGTATTACATGATGATCTATATCTCAGATGATGTTTCGGAACTGGCAAAGCATATCTCTCTTTGGAATGCTGATGGACTGATTCTGCTTGGCATCCTTGGGGAAGAGTGGAAAGAGATCAAGAAACATTATGCGAAACCCACGGTTTTTATCGATAGTTATTTTGATAATTCACTGAAACAGCTGGTGAATGTGGGCCTTCAGGATCGCAAGGGAGCGTATGATATGACAAAATATCTCATATCCTGCGGCCATAGAAGGATTGCATTCATGGCGGATAACTGTATCGGTGTGGATGAAGAGCGCTTTAATGGCTTTGTACAGGCACTTCAGGAGGCTGGAATTGCCTTTGACCGGGAGAAGGATTTTCTCTTTCACATTCCGGCCAGGGAGGAGCGCCAGAAGAGCTATGCCAGAATCTGTGATCGCTGCAGAGAGTATACGGCAGTTTTCTGTGCTTCTGATTATTATGCAGTGAATCTGATGAATGAACTGGAAAATCGGGGAATTCGGGTACCGGAGCAGCTTTCGATTGTGGGCTTCGATGATAATTATTACGCCAGTGCACACCGTCCGGCACTTACTACGGTACATCAGGATCCGGAGTACAAAGGAGAGCTTGCAGTGCAGCAGCTGATTAGGATGATCCAGGGAGAGGAACTGGAAGAAAACAGGATTCTTCTGCCTACCGAAGTGATTATCCGGGATACGGTGAAGGTGATCAACAGGTAAAAACTGTTGTAACGATTTAGCTTTGAAAAATTCTATTTTTCGTTGTGCATAGTTCACAAAAATTTTACAGATAATAAGGGTCAAGACCCGGCAAAAGATAGCTGATCTTTTGCCGGGTCTTGTTTTTTTAAGGAAAAGCCCATATGGTAAAGTTGCACAAAAGAAAAAGTGTGATAAATAAAAAACAATATAAAATCACTTGCAATTCTAAAAATAACATGATATGATGCAATCACAAAGAACTTATGCGCAAAAGGTTCGGAAGCTTACACGGTAAAGTATAGTCAATTTGTCGAAAAAAGGAGAGAGAATATGAAAAAGAAATCTTTAGCAGTTTTACTGGCAGGTACGATGTCGGCAGCATTATTCGCAGGATGCGGCGGAAGCGGAGCTTCCACATCTTCATCAGCAGGCAATTCCAAATCGGAGGCTGCATCAGAGTCAACGGGAACAACGACAACAGCAAGCAAAGATGCAATCCGCCTTGTCAATGGTAAAATCGAGATTGATGAGCAGCTGAAAGCGGCTGCCAAGAAGTACCAGGAGGAGACAGGACAGGAAGTTTCTATCGAGTCCCTGGGTGGCGGAGTTGATATCTCAGGCCAGTTAAAGAGCTACTATGCAGCAGGCAACATGCCGGATATGTTCGTGATCGGCGGTGATGGTGACTATGCAAACTGGACGGGAAAATGTGCAGACCTGAGCGATTGTGCCTTTGTAAAGGATACAGACTTTGGCTATACTGATGATGAAACTGGCAAGGTTGTTGGTTTTCCATATGCCGTAGAGGGATACGGAATCACTTACAACGCAGACATCCTGGAGAAAGCTGGGATCGATCCTACAACTCTGGTAAACTATGATGCTTACAAGGCAGCCTTTGAGAAGATTGACGGCATGAAAGAGGAGCTGGGACTGTCAGCAGTCTGCTCCGTAGCAGCAGAGTCAGGACAGATGTACTGGTCAACAGGAAATCATCTGTTTGGATATTATCTGTCAGGGGGTCTGGAGAGAGATGATAATACCTACTTTGATATGGCTTTAGAGGGTAAGGTTGATACCGACAGAATGTCACAATATGCTGACTTCATCGGATTGTTATATCAGTATTCAGACCAGCAGACCCTGATCTCCGGTACCTATGATGATCAGCTTGCACTGTGGGCACAGGGAAAGGCAGCATTTATCACAGAAGGTAACTGGATTGATCCTTCACTGCCAGACTACAACGTAAGCTTTAACTGCGGTATCGCTCCGCTGGCATTTACAAAGGAGGACATGACAAGTGTTCTTGCAGACAGTCCATCCTGGTGGTGTGTATACGGTGAGAGCGATAAGGTTGACGCCTGCAAAGCATTCCTTGACTATCTTGCAACTACTGAAGAAGGACAGACCTGCCTTGTCAAAGATGCCGGTATGATCTCTCCATATAAGAGCAGCACTGTAGAACCGGAGTCACCTCTGGCAGTAAGCCTGAAAACTTATGTAAATGAAGGAAAAACTTCATCCTGGGCATGGGCAAATATGCCGGAGGGTATTGCTCAGAATGCGATTGGTCTGGTATATGAGTCCTATGCAAAGGGAGACATTGACAAAGATCAGTTCGTAACCATGATGCAGTCCTCTATCGCAGATTATGTAGCAAATAAGTAATTTATAACACACAGGGGGAATTCCCCGGGGTCAAAGAAGGGCTGTTGCACTTTGGTGTTCCTGGCGCAGCAGCTCTTTCTTGTTACCTGTATGTGTTTTTCGAACTGAGAGGAGGAATCAGTGTGAATACAGCAGCAAAAAAATCATTGTCACTGGGAATGCTGGTGGTTGGAGCAGTATTGATGGTGGCAGCACTCATACTTGATTTTATGGGGACAAAAGGAGCGATGAGAGGCTATCTTCTGATAGCAGGCGCTCTGTTAATCATAGTGGGCCTGTTGAAGCTCCCGAATAAAAAACATACAAAAATTGTGAATGGGCTTTTCCTGTTTCCCATGGTATTTACCTTTGGTGTCACGGTGATGATTCCATTTATCCTTGGTATCATCTACTCCTTTACGGACTGGAATGGTGTTTCTGTTACACAGTTTGTAGGATTAGAAAATTACATCACCATGTTCAGACAGCTTGACTTTGTATATTCTTTCATCCTTACGTTGCTCTTTACGATTGTGAATATAGTCTCAGTCAATATCGCCGGGTTTTGTCTGGCACTGCTTTGTACATCCAAGATTAAAGGAAAAAACTTTTTCCGTGCAGCCTACTTCCTGCCAAACCTTATCGGTGGTATCGTACTGGGCTATGTATGGCAGTTTATCTTCAACAAGGTATTTACTACAGTCTTTGTGGGAAGCAACTCCATGCTGACAGATGCGAATCTTGCGATTCTGGCTATCCTTTTCGTAAATACCTGGCAGTATGCAGGTTATATTATGATGATCTATGTAACCGGACTGCAAAGTGTACCCAGCGATGTACTGGAGGCCTCCAATGTTGACGGAGCCAGTCCACTGACAACGCTGTTCAAGATTAAGATTCCCATGATTGCCAATACCTTCACTGTATGTATCTTCCTGACACTGGTAAACTCCTTCAAGCTATTCGACCTGAACCTTTCGATTACAAATGGTGCACCAAGCCGTGTGCTGGGAGATAAGATTATCCAGTCAACAGAGTTTCTGGCTTTGAATATCTATAAGACTGCAATCGGTAAAAATGACTATGCACTGGGACAGACGAAGGCCGTTGTATTCTTTGTGATCCTTGCAATCGTGTCTCTGACACAGGTGAGTATCAGTAAGAAGAAGGAGGTTGAGCTATAATGAAAGCACAGAAAAACAGAAGACTTATGGGTACGATCCTGGGAGCTGTTATCGCCTTGTTTGTACTCTCCCCCTTTATTTTGGTTGTTATTAACACCGCAAAAACAAGTGAAGATATCGTAATCAGTCCTATCGCACTTCCTGAGAACTGGGGTCAGATGATTACAAACCTCAGCAATGTAATTAACACCAGCAACTTCAGCTACTGGACTTCCTTTGGAAGCTCGCTGTTTATTACAGCTGTATCACTGATCCTTTTAACTGTATTTTCCTGTATGGCAGCCTGGGTTTTGAGCCGTCATCACAGAGAAAAGTGGTCTAATGCAATCTTTATGATCTTTGTAGCTGCTATGGTTATTCCTTTTCAGGTTGTTATGCTTCCGATTCTGACGGTATTCAAGGGAATTGGAGCATTTACAGGAATCAAACTGCTGCAAAGCTACAAGGGAATTATCTTTGCGTATCTTGGATTCGGAGGCTCCATGTCCATCTTTATTCTCCATGGATTTATCAAGGGAATTCCTTACGAGCTTGAGGAGGCAGCATGGATTGACGGATGTTCTCCTGAGGGAACGTTCTTTCGAGTAATCTTCCCCCTGCTTCGTCCGGTACAGATGACAGTATTGATTCTGAATGGTCTGTGGATCTGGAATGATTACCTTCTTCCTTCTATTATGCTGGGTCTGAATGGAAAGATCAAGACGCTTCCCATCGCAGTAAGCAGTTTTGTAGGTTCCTATGTAAAACAGTGGGATCTGATCCTGGCGGCAGCATTTTTGGCCATGATTCCCATCGTACTCCTCTTCCTCCTTGCACAGAAGCAGATTATCCAGGGAATGGTGGACGGAGCTATCAAATAGTAGTAATATAAGAATGGTATTGAACAGTTAGTGGAGTTGTCCTGCGAAGTCTGGTGGAACAGTATAGCGTTTCAGCTGGAAATTGTGGGACTGCTCCATCTTTTATTACAGGAAAATAAAGGGGAAATCAGCGATGAGAAGAAGTGGGATTTTGCTGCCGGTGAGCAGCCTTCCGTCCAGGTGCGGTATCGGAAATTTTGGCGAATGTGCATATGAGTTTGTAGATCAGTTAAAGGAGGCGGGACAGAGCTTCTGGCAGATATTGCCCCTGGGGCCTACCAGCTATGGGGATTCTCCCTATCAGTCATTTTCAACATTTGCAGGGAATCCATATTTTATCGATCTGGATGAGCTGGTGAAGGAAAAGCTTCTGACGAAAAAAGAGTGTGAAGCTGTTGATTTTGGTAAAAAGCCAGGAGAGATTGATTATGAGAAGCTGTATCTTGGACGTTTTAAGCTGCTTCGCAAGGCTTATGAACGGGCAAATGTAGCAGACGATATGGAGTTTCAGGCGTATGTGGCGCAGCAGTCCTACTGGCTTTTGGATTATGCTCTTTTTATGGCGCTGAAGGATTTTTTTCAGGGAAAAAGCTGGAATGAATGGCCGGAAGATATTTCTCTTCGCTGGTCCAATGCCCTGGATTATTATCGGGAGAAGCTTTACTTTGACATTGAATTTTATGAATACCTGCAGTTTTTGTTTGCCATGCAGTGGAACCGCCTGAAGTCCTACGCAAATGAGAAAGGCATCCGTATCATCGGAGATATTCCCATCTATGTAGCCTATGACAGCGCAGATACCTGGGCCAATCCGGAGTTATTCCAGCTTGATGAGGAACATGTGCCGTTAGCGGTAGCAGGCTGCCCGCCGGACGGATTTGCGGCAGATGGACAGCTTTGGGGCAATCCACTGTATTGCTGGGACTACCACAAAGAGACGGGCTATGCCTGGTGGCTTAGCAGGATTGCATATTGCTTCCGGCTGTACGATGTGGTAAGAATTGATCATTTCCGTGGATTTGACGAGTATTTCTCTATCCCTTATGGAGATAAGACAGCGGTTTATGGTCACTGGGAAAAGGGACCGGGAATTGAGCTTTTTCAGACGATCAGATACCATCTGGGGGATAAAGCCATCATTGCGGAGGATCTGGGTTACGTGACGGATTCCGTCAGAAAATTAGTGCGTGACAGCGGCTTTCCCGGTATGAAGGTATTCGAATTTGCTTTCGACGCCAGAGATACCGGCAGTGCCAATGACTATCTGCCCCACAATTATGAGAAAAACAGCGTGGTCTATACCGGAACCCATGATAATGAAACCCTGATGGGATGGATGGGGGATATCACAAAGGCGGAGCATGATATGGTAAGCGAATATGTGAATCAGGAGGGTGCTTCTGATGGGAAGCTTGCCAGGGCTATGATTTGCACTGTGATGGGTAGTGTCTCCGATACCTGTATTATTCCGATCCAGGATTATCTGGGCTACGGACATGAGGCCAGGATGAATACACCATCAACGCTGGGAATTAACTGGAAGTGGAGACTGCTTCCGGGAGAGCTGTCAAAAGAATTGATCCGGGAGATTCTAAGAATCACCAGATGCTATGGCAGATTTAATTACGATTAATGGGAGTCTTGTTTGGGAATGGGCTTTTTACACCTTGGCAGGGTGCCGTCCATGGGGCTATGGGAAACTGTTTCAGAGTCCAAGAGCATACGAAAAGAATCAATTTTACTAAAAACGTAAACAGTCAGCACAAACTCGTTTCACTCAAACAGTATGCTGACTGTTTCCAACGTAAAATGGATTCTTTCTGTATGCTTAGGACTCTTGCAAATGTTTCCCATAGCCCCATGGGCGGCACCCTGCCAAGGTGTAAAAAGCCCTTTTTATTCGTTCTTTATACTTCTAATTCTAATACCACAGCCTGATATCCGCTAAGCTGTAGGGTTTTTCCATCTATGATGGAGGTCTTATTACAATTGCTCAGGATTACCTTCTTGCAGGGAGAAGGTAGTTCCAGTGTGCGTTCCTCCATCTGGTAGTTTCCGATTACAAGAAGGGTCTTGTCTGTTCCACGGCGATAGAATGCCATCAGGCGGGGTTCTTCTTCCCTATAGGCCTCGAAAGCACCATATACAACCGCTTCCTTGTATTGGGGGTTCTTTCGCAGCGCGATCAGCTTCTGGTAGTAAGAGAATACGGAGGTGGGGGTATCTACCTCTGCCTTTGCATTGATCCGTGTATAGTTTGGATTCAGCTTCAGCCATGGTGTCCCGGTAGTGAAGCCTGCATTTTCGCTATCATCCCACTGGAAGGGAGTACGTGCATTGTCACGGCTGTAATATTTCACCGCTTCCAGGGCTTTTTCTTTGGAAAGTCCGGCATTCAGTGCTACCTGATATTCATCCAGTGTGGAGATGTCATCGATGTCATCGATGGACTGGAAGTCCACATTCTCCATACCCAGCTCCTGTCCCTGGTAGATGAAGGGAAGTCCACGGAGCATAAACTGCATGGTAGCCAGAAGTTTTTTGCTGGTGTCGCTCAGCTCTCCCGTCGGAATATAGCGGCTTACCCCACGGGGTTCGTCGTGGTTTTCGATGATGGTGGAGATCATGCCGTTATCACCGATGATACGCTGTGTCTCAAAGCAGCAGGCCTTGTAATCGTCCGGAGTAATATGAGTGGCATCGTACCAGCCCTTTTCGCTTTCGCCAAAGATGGTGGAACGGAAGTCGTACATGGTGGAAAAGTACCCGTGATCGCCGATGAACCGGGGGATATCTTCCTCCCGCTCGTTAAACACTTCACCCGCTGTAAATGCATCATATTTTGCAAAGGTACGATCCCGCATCTCACTGAGAAAATCGCCCACACCTACGGCGTCTGAAAGCATCCTAGTTGCCTTGGCCAGTCCGTCTTCCCGGTCTGCGGGATAGTTAAAGGCAGTGACAGGCAGTGCTTTTTTGATATTAATAATAGCATCAATACGAAAACCTGCCAGCCCACGGTCCAGCCACCAGTTGATCATCGTGTAGATATCTTCTCGTACCTTGGGATTTTCCCAGTTGAGATCAGGCTGTTTTTTGTGGAAGAGGTGCAGATAATACTTATTGGTTCCAGGGATTGGTTCCCAGGCACTGCCGCCAAAGTAGGAGCGCCAGTTATTCGGTGCATGTCCGTCCACTGCCTCCTCGATATAAAAATATTTCCCATAGGCGCCGTCCGGATCTGCCAGGGCTTTCTGAAACCATTCGTGCTCGTCAGAGCAGTGGTTCACTACCAGATCCATCAGGATATACATATCACGTTTTTTTGCTTCTGCGATCAGCTCGTCCATATCATCCATATTTCCAAAACGAGGATCAATATTATAGTAATCGGAGATATCATACCCCTGATCTGCCAGCGGAGAACAGTAGCAGGGGGAGAGCCAGATGATGTCCACACCCAGCTTCTTCAGATAATCTAATTTTTGTATAATGCCTCGCAGATCTCCGATGCCGTCTCCGGTGGTGTCCTTAAAACTCTTTGGGTAAATCTGATATGCTACTTTCTCATGCCACCATTTTTTCTCCATGTTTCTTCCCTCCATTTCCGTTGTGTACGGTTTGTATTGTATTGACATTCCTTTACAAAATCACTTATGCGCATAAGCTTTCTAAAAAAAGAATACCATATGAAAGGGTAAGGTACAATAGGTGTTTCGAAACACTATCAATCTAACCAAAAACCAGGAGACTTTCTGTGCATTTTTTTCATATTTTCTGCGAAAAAAGCAGTCAGTACAAAATCGTTTTCCTCAGATTTTGTACCGGCTGCTTTTCATACAAATTCTATCCTTAATAATTATCGATCGTCCTCACCGTCGCCGTCTTCCTCTGCCATACCCTTTGTCTTGGCCTTCTGATCATTTACAAATTCCTGGGCAGAAGCCTTCTCAAGCTTTGTTGCCTTCGGCTTTACCTGTGCAGAAGGCTGGTGAACGGTAACCTGTGGAAACGGTATTCCGATATGATGCTTATCAAAAATCAGTTTTAATTCACGGTTTATATCACGGGTCAGCTGTACACGGTTTGCCTCTGCACACTGTGCCACGATCTTGATATTTACAGAGGAGTCACCCAGAGAGGAAACACCGCGGTAAAATGGTCCGGAAGCGATAGCCGGAAGCCGATCCTTCATCAGTGGCAATTCTTTCTGGAGAATACTCTCTACCCGCTCTAAAGATTCATCGTACTCAATGCCGATATCAATGGCGGCATAGGAGTACTTTTTCGTCTGATTGATGACACCACTGATCTGTGAATTGTTGAGAATCTTAATATCCTGAGCAAAATCCTCAATCTTCGTGGAACGAATGCCGATCTCCCGGACAATACCTCGGTAACCGTTGACGGTGACGATATCTCCCACACGAAATTCTCCTTCAAAGACGATGAAGATTCCGGCAAGAATATCGCTTACCATGGACTGGGCACCCAGACCTACAATCAAAGTCAACAGTCCTGCAGATGCCAGAATGGTGGAAGATTGAATTCCCACAAAGCTCAGACAGTAGAACAGGGTACCAAGGACAGAAAGATACTTGATAAAGCTGTTCAGCAGGCGTCCGATGGTTTCCAATCTTGTTCCCATGCTGGTAAGGGACAGGGAAAGCAGTTTTCGAAGGACTGTGGCAATTACAACCACTTCCAGAATAATCAGTGCTATGTATGTAAACGAGAAGATGTTCGGAAGCTTCTCCCAGCGTTTGTTGATAATATAGGAAAGAATGGAGTTCCTGTCATAGCTTCCCTGCTGAGCGAACATGTAAAATACCAAAGCAATCGTCAGCATAGCACAAAGTCCAAAGATTACTTTTTTTAGCTTCTGTTCTGCGGTACAGTCACGCCACTTGATGCCCTTTGGATTCCAGCGGCTGAGGATGGATTCTACACGTCGAACCTTTCCGCTTGCGGTGATAATCTCTATGGTTCCTGCGGGTTCTTTTAATGGTCCGCCGTCTGGACTCGCTGTGCTCTGCGTCAGAACCTTCGTGGGCTGACCGATCAGAGACAGTCCAAAGAGAATCAGCAGGATAATCAGACTGGTCAGGGTGGCAACGACGGAGAGCGTAGTACGGCCTGCGGTGATTTCACTGAGCGGAACAGCAACGTAGATGTACTCTGGTCCGTAATCCATGCTGGTTACAAAACATTTTGTTCCGTCGATGGTCTGATAACCGGCGTAATCATCCGTGAGGGCTGCATCCTTCAGACCTACGGAAGAAGCAGCATTTCCGATATGGCTTTCATCCGGATAGTAAGTCAGGGTGGAGTCTTCCTTCGCTACGGCGATGGTAAATCCATTATTCTCAACTGCAATATTGGACAGTGTATAAGGTGTTTTAACAGCCTTGATTCTGCTTTCCAGACGCTGTGGAGAGATTCCAAGCTGTATCATACCGGGGGCATCAATGCGCTTGGCACCGATATACTGGATATAGGTGCCTGGCTCATAGACGTTTTCCTCCGCATCTTTGATCAGAATATCCTTGGATCCTTTGATTACAGACCAGTATGCATAGGAAGGATCGGCAGAATCATGGCTGATAGCAAACTCAGTGAAGATGCCGTTAGAGGCATCCACGGTTCCGGCGTCATTAAAGACATAGACATATTTGACCTGAGCCCGTTTGGACAGCTCAATCAGCTTATCGTTATCTGCCAGAGAAGAATCCTTTCCAATCAGATATGCGATGTTTTTGGTACGGCCTTCGTATTCCTCCACATATTCTTCTTTCAAGGCTGTCAGTGTTTTCTTGTTTTCATCAAAGATTGCCTTGATGTCTTCCAGCTTTTCCGCCGAATGGGAAGAGCGGGTGGATAAGACGGATAAGGTCTGAAGATAGAAGGAGGAGAAGAAGATAACAACCAATCCTATAATAAGTATATGAGCAGATTTACCGCCGATGGTCTGATTAAAATACAGCTTTCTGCTAATGCGGATATATTCCATCTCCGTATGTTCTGTCTCAAACTGGCGATCCTGTTCCACACGTATAAAGTGGAAGTAAAGAACAATGATAGTGAGAATGACAGCAAATACCAGAGTAATCATGGATACCATCTTTAAGGTCGTATTCTGCATCATCACACGGGGACGCAGCGCAATAAACTGGTAATCAGTATCAGATAAGGTAACAGCACGGCTTTCTGCGTAAAACTTCTCATTGGCACAGGTTGCCCATCCGGCATAGTTGTCTGTCATCGTATGCTCATCAAGTTGGGCATCCCGGAAGGATTTGCCGATCAGGTCTGCATTCGGGTGATAGGCAATCGTCTGATCAGCTGCGTTGATGGCTACGATATAGCCTTTGCTTCCCACTTTGATGGAGTGAAGGGAATAAGCCAGGGAAGTAAGCTCCTCTTCCTGAGCAAGAAAGTCCGTGATATCACGGCCAGCCACGGCATACATGCCGTTACTCATTCGGATGCTGTAATAACGTACAGCCCCAATTGTGATACCTGCATCATCGTCCCAGAAGGAGGAAAATACAGAGTCACCCTTAAAATCCGGCGCAGCACTTCCACTGTTATGGATGATGTTTTTCTGGGCATCCAGAATATACAGGTCTGAGAGGGACCACTGTGCGGCCATCTCGGTTACAGAATCCAGATCGTCCATATTATTTTCGTAATAATAGGCGATGGAATCAATCTTTGCCTGACTGAAGGAATCATATTTGGAAAGCCGGTCTTTGGCTTCTGCCTGATTTGCCTCCAGACGCTGGATGGCAATATCCAGTTTGTCGCTGGAATTTTCCTTCTGCTGTTCAACAGAAAATCTGGTTTGCATAAAAAGCAGTACCACAAATATAACTGCCAAACCAATGACTTCGAGGAAAAGATCAAATGCTAGTTTTTGGGTTCGTTTCTTTTTTCCATACATAATACATCTCCTGATATAATAAGTTCCTAACTGTTTGCTGTCTAATCAGTCAGCTGCAAAAAAACAGTTGATATTTTCAGCAAAAGCTGGGTTTTTACACGTTTGTATCACGCTTGTACAATTTGTGCAAAAAGCTGCGCAGATCTGCTGAACCGCTATGTTAATTCAATTCTAGATGGAGGATTGGGAAAAGTCAATCTTTATTCGACGATATGCGACAAAATAATTTTGCATGATTTTTGTGCTGTTTTTTGGAGCGGAAAGGTTGAAGAAAAAGTGTGAAAATGATACAATAAAGATAGCGGCCGAACAAATGAACGGGTGATGTGTTTGGATAAAGGAGGAGAAGGATGACTCAGGTTACATTAGGAAGAACAGGTATTACCGTGAATAAGAATGGTTTTGGTGCGCTTCCGATCCAGCGTGTATCAGTAGAGTATGCAGGAGCACTTTTAAAAAGAGCATATGATGGGGGAATCCGATTTTTCGATACTGCCCGTGCTTACAGCGACAGTGAAGAAAAGATGGGACTTGCACTGCATGATATTCGGACAAAGCTGTACATCTCAACCAAGACGGCAGCTGTTACCGTGGAAGGCTTCTGGAAGGATCTGGAGACAAGTCTTCGCATGCTGCAGACGGATTACATAGATATCTATCAGTTTCATAATCCGTCCTTTTGTCCGAAGCCTGGGGACGGTACCGGACTTTATGAGGCGATGCTGGAGGCAAAGGCACAAGGAAAGATCCACTTTATCGGGATTACCAATCACAGGCAGCATGTAGCAAAGGAAGCGGTGGAATCGGGACTGTACGATACCCTGCAGTTTCCCTTCTGCTATCTGGCTTCCGGGGCAGATATAGAGCTGGTAAAGCTATGCAGGGAAAAAAATATCGGCTTTATCTCCATGAAGGGACTTTCCGGAGGTCTGCTGGCGAATTCTGCAGCAGCCTATGCGTGGCAGGCCCAATTTGACAATGCACTTCCCATCTGGGGTGTGCAAAGGGAGACCGAGCTGGAGGAATTCCTGGGTTATGTCCAGAATCCTCCGACGATGGACGGAGAAATAAAGGCATTGATCGAACAGGATCAGAAAGAACTCATCGGGGATTTTTGCCGTGCCTGTGGTTACTGTATGCCTTGTCCTGCGGGAATTGAGATCAGTAACTGTGCCCGTATGTCACAGCTGATCAGAAGAAGCCCCTCCGCCAACTGGCTGAGTGAGGAATCTCAGAAAAAGATGATGAAGATTGAGGAGTGCAGGCAGTGCGGGGCATGCATGAAGAAATGTCCGTACCAGTTGAACACTCCGGCACTGCTTCAAAAAAATCTGGAGGATTATAAGAAGATTCTTTCGGGCGAGATCACAATCTGATACCTGGATCATTATAGATATGAGACTGGAATGCTAACAATTCAGGCATTGACATTTTTGCCGGCCTGCCATAAACTTGAAGAAGTTATGTCACAGGTTGGTTGATAGGGAACAAAGTAAGGGTAGTTATGAATAATCAGAAAAAAATAAAGAAAATATGCCTGCAGATCGTGATGGGATTCACAGTTGCTCTCATACCGCTGTGTATGGTGGGAACGGGGGAGAACATCTTTGCCCATGGAACTCATGGCAATCACAGGGAGAGTAATCCAACCTCCGCAGACAGCAGCCAGGACTCCAGCGCTGCTGCTGATACATCGATGGAGCCTGACACCTCTGTGTTCAAGGAGTATATATACCAGATAGATAATCTGGAGACGATGAAGGCGATACAAAATCCATCCTTTGATCCGGCGAGTCAGCAGCTTCCGGAATCCGTGCAGTTAGATGTGGAAGAGATTTATCAGCTTCCGGAGCTTCCCACGGGTTGTGAGATTACCTCCCTGACCATGCTGCTGCGTTATTATGGATTCAAAGATGCAGAGAAAACCATGATGGCAGACCAGTATCTGGTCTATGCGGATCAGTATGTAACCGGATTTTATGGAGATCCTACCACGGAAAAAGGTGCGGGAATTTATCCACCCGGACTGGTGGAGACTACCGACAACTTTTTACAGGCACACGGTTCCAGCCTCTATGCCAAGAATCTCACTGGAAGTACCATGGACATTTTATATGCTTATCTGGCACATGGGGATCCGGTAGTGGTGTGGAGTACTCAGTATTTTAATGACAATATCCCTTCCGGGATTATAGAAAGCTATGAAGGAATCGATTATGAGTGGGATTACAATGAGCACTGTATTGTGCTGACAGGTTATAATTTTGCCACAGGTACAGTAACCGTCCATGATCCCCTCGAAGGAATTGTAGAGCGCGATGCACAAAGATTCCAGGAGTTGTATGAAGGACTGGGAAGTATGGCGATGGTAATTCAATAGCTGCAGCAGGAAGCAGGAATTCCAGAGCGAAAAGCTGTAAGAATTAAATTTATGGTACAAAGGGAAAGGGAAATTATGAGAACAAGAAAAGAGATGAAAAGAGAGGCCCGTCAGGTTTTCAAGAAACACTATGTGCTTTTTATAGCAATCTGCCTGATAGCTGCTTTTCTGGGGGTAGAAAGCACCGGATCCATCAGCATCCTTAAGCTCTATGGCGATAAGGATGTGACCACAGAGAGCAGTACGCAAGTGACAACAACAGGAGAAACAGCTGTAACACAGGGTACCGCATCAGATGCAATTGTGGATATGATGCTGGGAAATAAAGACGAGGCGGAAAAAATCGCCACCGGAATTGAGCAGCAGGCAGTCTCTGATACCAAAAATGGAACAGGGAACCAGATTCTTGGAAGGAGCCGTGGTGTTCTGGCGGGAATCGTTAATTCTGTGCTGTCCGGATCCTTTGTAATTACATTGATGTCGGCACTGTATTCCATCGGTGCTTCTCACAGCGCTGTAATAATTATGATGATTCTTGGCAGTACCCTGTGCGCTTTTCTGTTCTGGTATCTGGTAAAGAATATCTTTATTGTGGTTTCCAGAAGGATGTTTCTGGAAGGGCGTCTTTACAAGGAGGTTCCGATTCACAGACTTCTGTTTTTGATGAAAATCAAAAAGTGGCTGAAGGTAGCCTGGGTTATGTTTGTGGAATCCTTTTTTTACTCTCTCTGGATGCTTACCATCGTTGGTGGTATCGTCAAAACCTTCTCCTATTGGCTCGTACCTTATATAGCAGCTGAGAACCCGGATATGAAGGCCTGTGATGTTATCACACTTTCCCGCAGAATGATGAAAGGTCATAAGTGGGAATGCTTTGTGTTCAACTTAAGCTATGTGGGCTGGATGCTGCTGGGAGGCTGCACCTTTGGACTGAGTGAACTTTTTTATTCTGGTCCGTATAAGGTTGCTGCATTTTGTGAATACTACGCAGAGCTTCGGAAGCTGGCGATAGATCAGCACATAGAAGGTGCAGAACAGCTGAACGATGAATGGCTGTTTAAAAAACCGGAAACAGATACAGTACGTGCAGCTTATGCAGATGTACTGGACATGATTGAACAGCCGGAAGAGGAAAGCTATCATCTCACCGGTATCCGTGGCTGGATCGCAAATATATTCGGTATTATATTCTTTAATAACAAAGAAGAGAAAAAATACGAAGAAAATCAGATGAGAATTATCCGTTATCGCTCTGCGAAGGAGCAGGTACAGCTGAGATGTTATCCTTATCGCATGTCTCCAATTCCGGAGAAAGAGAAAAGGAAGAAAGTCGGCAATATCTACTATATGAGACATTATACGGTGGGTTCTTTAATTCTTCTGTTCTTTATCTTCTCTTTCGTCGGATGGGTGTGGGAAGTAAGCCTGCATTTGATCACAAATGGAGTTTTTGTCAACAGAGGAACCATGTATGGACCCTGGCTTCCGATCTACGGAACCGGCGGTATACTGATACTGATTTTGCTGAATAAGCTTCGCAGGAATCCTGTGATAGAGTTTTTTGCTGCCATTGTATTATGCGGCTTTGTGGAATACTTCAGTGCCTATTCTCTGGAACTTGCTCACGGTGGTAAAAAATGGTGGGATTACAGCGGATATTTCCTGAACTTCCAGGGGCGTATCTGTGCGGAAGGTCTGCTGGTGTTTGGACTTGGTGGAATGGCGATTGTCTACCTGGCGGCACCGCTTCTGGATAACTATCTGAAGAAGATACCGTATAAGGTGCTGATTCCGCTGTGCGTTGTCCTGCTTAGTGTCTACACGGTAGACCACTTCTATTCCTCGAAGCATCCGAATGAAGGAAAAGGAATCACCGATTACACTGGAGCAGATGTAAGGCCAAACCTGCCAAATCAAAACTACAGGATCTGATAAGGGAATAAAAAAGACTTACAGTGAATGTTAAAATCAAATACCGGATCGAGAATATTGGAAGAGGAAATTTTTCAGATATTCTTGACAGCAGAAAGCTGTTGTGGTATATTTGATAAGCGACATTGGAAGTAGGTCTTTTTTTTATGCTCAATTTTAAAAAGAGATCTTGAACGCAAATACACAGTGGAGGTGGAAGTCGTGCGCGTAAAAATTACATTGGCATGTACGGAATGCAAACAGCGTAACTATAACATGACAAAAGAAAAAAAGAATCATCCCGACAGAATGGAAACAAGCAAGTATTGTAAGTTCTGCAAGAAACACACGATGCACAAAGAGACCAAGTAATAATTGGTAAGAGGTGATAAGATGGCAGAAGCAGTAAAGGAAAAGAAGGTTAAGAAGAACTGGTTCAAAGGATTGAAATCAGAATTCAACAAGATCATCTGGACCGACAAGAAAACGCTTGGAAAGCAGACAATTGCCGTTACGGTAATTTCGGTCATTCTCTGCGTACTGATTACTTTGGTAGACAGTGTAGTGCTGGAATTCGTAAATCTGATTATTAAGTAAGGGCAAAGGTGATTCGATGTCAGAGACAAATTGGTATGTAGTCCATACATATTCGGGCTACGAGAACAAGGTGAAAGCCAACATCCAGAAAACAATTGAAAACAGACATCTCGAAGACCAGATTCTGGAAGTGCGTGTTCCTCTTGAAGAAGTGATTGAGATCAAAAACGGAACCAAGAAACAGGTACAGAAGAAAATGTTTCCTGGCTATGTTCTTTTGAACATGGTTATGAATGATGACACCTGGTATGTTGTAAGAAATACCAGAGGTGTAACAGGATTTGTTGGACCGGGATCAAAACCGGTGCCACTGACTCCGGAAGAGATGATACCGCTGGGTCTTGACGCAGAAAAGACCGCAGATGTGATCGTCGATCTTGAGGTTGGAGATGCAGTCGTTGTAACAGGCGGTGCATGGGCAGATACTACCGGTGTCATCCAGAACATCAACAAACAGAAGCAGGTTGTTACCATCAATGTTGAGCTGTTTGGTCGCGAAACACCAGTAGAAATCAGTTTCGCAGAAGTAAAGAAGATGTAACATGTAACACAAAGAAGAGTATCGCAGTATGTGATGTGATTCTGCGTTTGCTCGTGGGAGGGAGATTCCCGCAATTACCACAATATAGGAGGTGCCTGACATGGCAAAGAAAGTAACAGGATATATCAAATTACAGATTCCTGCTGGTAAAGCAACACCAGCACCACCGGTTGGACCAGCACTTGGTCAGCATGGTGTAAACATCGTACAGTTTACGAAAGAGTTCAATGCAAGAACAGCAGATAAGGGTGATTTACTGATCCCGGTTGTTATCACTG
Organism: Lachnospiraceae bacterium; assembly: GCA_028692395.1. GTDB lineage: Bacteria > Bacillota > Clostridia > Lachnospirales > Lachnospiraceae > Novisyntrophococcus. Next base: position 47,054 of record JAQUXP010000005.1, on the reverse strand, counting down.
TTTATGCAGACAGAAGTTTCAGTTTCGTAACCAAAACTCCTCCGGCAGCAGTTTTACTGAAAAAAGCCTGCAACCTGAAATCAGGTTCCGGTGTGCCGAACAAAACAAAAGTTGCCACTATTTCTAAAGACAAGGTTCGTGAGATCGCCGAGATGAAGATGCCTGACTTAAATGCAGCATCTGTTGAAGCAGCTATGAGCATGATCGCTGGAACTGCAAGAAGTATGGGTATTGTAGTAGAAGATTGAGAAGAGACGTGGGAGGGACATCCCCGCAACTACCACTAGGAGGTTATAGAATATGAAACATGGTAAAAAATATGTAGAGGCTGCGAAAGCAGTTGATCGCGCAACTCTTTATGATCCGGCAGAGGCAGTTTCACTTGTTAAAAAGATGGCAACTGCAAAATTTGATGAGACAATTGAAGCTCATATCCGTACAGGATGTGACGGACGTCATGCAGATCAGCAGATTCGTGGTGCAGTTGTACTGCCACACGGAACAGGTAAAAAAGTTCGTGTCTTAGTATTTGCTAAGGGCGCAAAAGCTGATGAGGCTACAGCAGCAGGTGCTGAATTCGTAGGAGCTGAGGAACTTGTTCCGAAGATCCAGAACGAAGGATGGTTTGACTTCGATGTTGTAGTTGCTACACCTGACATGATGGGCGTTGTTGGTCGTCTGGGTCGTGTACTTGGACCGAAAGGTCTTATGCCAAACCCGAAAGCCGGAACTGTTACAATGGACGTTACAAAAGCTGTTGCTGATATCAAAGCCGGTAAGATCGAGTACCGTCTTGATAAATCAAACATCGTACATGTGCCAATTGGAAAAGCTTCTTTTACAGAGGAGCAGTTAGCGGACAACTTCCAGACGCTGATTAATGCACTTAACAAGGCAAAACCTGCAGCACTTAAGGGACAGTATTACAAGAGCGTATCAATCGCTCCTACTATGGGACCTGGTGTAAAGGTTAACCCGGTTAAACTTGCATAAATAGAGTGATATAGACGGTGCAGCCCTTCGAGGCTGCGCCGTTTTTTCGATAAAAAGGGAGGAAAATTATGATAAATGCCGGATTGATTTTAGAAGGCGGAGCAGCCCGCGGTGTATTTACAGCAGGTGTTCTGGATTATCTGATGAAAAAGGATCTCTATTTTTCTTACGTTGTTGGCGTATCGGCAGGAAGCTGCAACGGAATAGATTATGTATCCCGGCAGATAGGACGATCCAGAGACTGTATGATTCCAAAAGAAAAGAAGGATGCTTACGTGGGGAAGGATATCCTCCTGAAGAAGCATAAGCTTTGGGATATGGATAAAATATTCGGAGAATATCCGTATAAGCAGTTTCCCTTTGATTTTGCAGTCTATCAAAAATCTGAGATACAGGCAGAGTGGGTCGTTACAAACTGTAAAACAGGAAGAGCAGAATATATGGATAATCGTGAAAGTATGGAAGCTCTTCTTGCCATCTCCCGGGCATCCAGCAGCATACCGGTATTGACCCCTATGGTTGATCTGGGCGGACAGCTTTACGTGGATGGTGGAGTTGCGGATTCTATCCCGTTGGAACATACGTTATCTAAGGGCTACGAGAAAAATGTACTGATACTTACCCGGAATCCTGGCTATCAAAAAGATGCGCCGGGGAATCTGACAAGACTGCTGTATGAGAGGACCCTGAAAGAATATCCCAAGCTTCGCATGGCACTGGAAACCAGAAATCTGGTTTATAACCGGACGATCCGCCAGGTGGAGAAACTGGAGCGGGAGGGGAAACTGTTTGTGATTCGTCCCATGGAAAAGACAGTGGGCAGAGCTGAGAGCCATCAGGAAAAACTGATAGCGTTTTATCAGCATGGCTATGATTCAATGAAAGAGCAGATGGATGCTCTGAGAACATACTTGCAGAAATAACACGATGAAACGATGAAAAAACAGAGAATGAAATTGAAAAATTGAGAAAAATTGAGAATCATAAAAAAGAGTTGACATGTAAATCTATACGTGGTATCATACTCAAGTATCACGCCGAAGACAGCAGGTGCCGTAAGGCATAAGGACAAAACGCCTGCCGAGGATGGACATTCTTATTAGAGAATTTCAAATCCCGCACAGCTTTGGCTGGCGGGATTTTTTGAGCGTGCATACCAGTGTTTCAGCAGCGGACAGATACTTGTTGTCTGACGAAGCAGAAACATGATTCAGGAAAATATAAAAGGAGGTGCACCGATTTATGGCAAAAGTAGAATTGAAAAAGCCGGTTGTTGAAGAGATTTCATCTGTTATTGCTGATGCTGCATCCGTAGTTATCGTTAACTACAGCGGACTGACAGTAGAACAGGATACACAGCTTCGTAAATCTTTAAGAGAAGCAGGCGTTACTTACAAAGTCTACAAAAACACAATGATGAATTTTGCATTCAAGGATACTCCTTGTGAAGCGCTTTGCAAAGATCTGGAGGGAACAAATGCTATCGCAGTTTCCAAAGACGATGCTACAGCACCAGCAAGAGTTCTTGCTAAATTTGCAAAAACCGCTCCGAAGTTAGAGCTGGTTTCAGGTTGTGTAGAAGGCGTTTACTATGATAAGGCAGGCGTTGAAGCGCTGGCAGCTGTTCCATCAAGAGAAGAACTTCTTGGAAAATTGCTTGGAAGCATTCAGTCTCCTATCACGAACTTCGCTCGTGTGCTTAGCCAGATTGCAGAATCTAAAGGCGAGACAGCAGCAGCAGAATAATCCGTATCATTACTAATTAAAAACAAATTATTGGAGGTAAATAACAATGGCAAAAATGTCAACTCAGGAATTCATTGATGCAATCAAAGAGTTATCCGTATTAGAATTAAACGATTTAGTAAAAGCTTGTGAAGAAGAATTTGGTGTATCTGCAGCAGCAGGTGTTGTAGTTGCAGCAGCAGCTGGAGACGGCGCTGGCGCAGCAGAAGAGAAAGATGAGTTTGATGTAGAACTGACAGAAGTTGGTCCTAACAAAGTTAAAGTCATCAAAGTTGTTCGTGAAGCTACAGGTCTTGGCCTGAAAGAAGCAAAAGAGCTTGTTGATGGAGCTCCTAAAGTTCTTAAAGAAGCAGCTGCTAAAGCAGAAGCTGAAGAACTTAAGACAAAACTTGAAGCAGAAGGCGCTAAAGTTACTCTTAAGTAATCAAGCCCAGACAGCAGATTTTTTGTATATGGTATCCGGTTTATCCGGTTAGCTATGGATAATGACAAAATATCGCCAACCGTTGATTCGGCTGGCGATATTTTCTATTATGTACAAAAGAGGTAGCGTATGAGAGACGATAGATCTGCAGGCGAGCGTCAGGAGCTGGAACGGCGTTTACGCAGGAAGAGTTACCGTGAAAAACTAAGACGAAAAAGACAGATCAGAAGAAACCTTACGGTTTTTGCAATTGTGACTGTGATTCTGATTGCGGCAGTTGGAACTGTTGTAAATGGACATATTCAGTCGGTGAAGAAGGCCAAAGCAACAGCGGCACAGGCTGCAGCAGTGCAGAAACAGAAAATGAGACTTGCAGAAGAACAGGCTGCAGCTCAAAAGCAGGAACAGCTGGAGAAAGATAACACGCTGACTCTTGTGGCGGTGGGGGATAACATTCTCCATGATCACATTATAGAGACACAGGAGGAGCAACCGGGGAACTGGAACTTTGAATTCCTGTATGAGCATGTAAAGCCGGAGATTGAACAGGCAGATCTCGCTGTTGTGAATCAGGAGACCGTTTTGACTGAAAATCACGGAGATGTCAGCGGATATCCCTGCTTTGAGACGCCGGCAGAGGTGGCGGATGCACTGGTGAATACTGGTTTTGATATCGTAGAGCAGGCCTCTAATCATGCTTATGATTGCGGAACGAGCGGTGTTCTTCAGACGCTGGATTACTGGAACGGCCATTTTCCCCACATAAAGGTCCTGGGAATTCACCGGAGTACAGAGGAGGCAGCGAATATACCGGTTGTTGAGAAAAAGGGATTTAAGCTTGCATTTTTAAACTACACCTATGGAGTGAACCAGGAACCAATACCGGCGGATCAGGGTTATCTGATTGATATTTTTTCAGAACAGCGTGTGATTCAGGATATAGAAGCTGCCAGGAAGACAGCTGATTGTGTGATTGTGGGACTGCATGCAGGGGAAGAAGGCAGTGGTGAGATCAGCGATTATACCAGACATATGGTACAGACCATAGCGGATGCCGGAGGAGATATTATACTTGGAAGCCATCCCCATGTACTGCAGAAATATGAAGTGGTGACGGGAAACAGCGGACATCAGACGCTGGTTTATTATTCTCTTGGGAATTTTATCTCTACCCAGCAGGATCCAAGCTATCTGCTTGGAGGGATGGCCCAGATCACGATCAAAAGATATCCGGATACAGGGCAGTGCCGAATTGAGTCTGCAGGTATGCAGCCGCTTTTCATGTATTACCATTATGACACGAAGGAATATGCCGCTTACTGGCTGAAGGACTGTACACCGGAGATGTTTGCAAACAGTGACATTCACAGTGAAACAGAGGTTGAATGCACGCACACCTCGATTCAGACAATGGCTGATACCGTATTGTCCCAGTCCTCTTTTTCCGGTCCCATCGTGCTACAGTAAAAGATAAGAATGTCATAAGATATCTGTTAAAATATTGTACAAAATAAAATACAATTTATTTTCTTGACAGGGTTGACAAAACGTGCTACAGTTAAAAATGCACTATTATGGCAAGATATGCCTAGAAGCTTTGAATCCAGCCAGATTATAAGACCAATGGCATGAGTTATAATAAATATAAAAACACACAAGGGGTGAAACGTCAATGGAAAAAAACAGAATACGTCCCGTGGTCAGCGGAAAAAGTATGCGAATGAGTTACCAGAGACAAAAAGAAGTCTTGGAGATGCCCAACCTGATTGAGGTCCAGAAAGATTCCTATAATTGGTTTCTTGATGAGGGTCTGAATGAGGTTTTTGATGATATTTCTCCAATTTCTGATTACAGTGGAAAACTGAGTCTTGAATTCGTAGATTTTACTCTGTGCGAAGACGATGTAAAGTATTCCATCGAAGAGTGTAAACAGCGAGATGCAACATTTGCTGCACCTTTAAAGGTAAAAGTAAGGTTGTACAATAAAGAAAAGGACGAAATCAGCGAACATGAGATTTTCATGGGTGACCTTCCGTTAATGACTGCAACCGGCACTTTTGTTATCAATGGTGCTGAGCGTGTTATTGTTAGCCAGTTAGTACGTTCCCCGGGTATATATTATGCAATCGCACATGATAAAATCGGTAAGAAACTGTATTCCAGTACTGTAATTCCAAACCGTGGAGCATGGCTGGAGTATGAGACAGATTCCAACGATGTGTTCTATGTGCGTGTTGACAGAACCAGAAAGGTCCCGATTACGGTACTGATCCGTGCGCTGGGTGTCGGAAGCAACGCCGAGATCGTAGAGCTGTTCGGTGAAGAACCAAAGATCCTGGCAAGTTTTGGAAAAGACACTTCTGAGAATTATCAGGAAGGTCTTCTTGAGCTGTACAAAAAGATCCGTCCGGGAGAGCCTCTGGCAGTAGAGAGTGCAGAAAGTCTGATCAATTCCATGTTTTTTGATCCAAGACGTTATGATCTGGCCAAGGTTGGACGATATAAGTTTAATAAGAAGCTTTCTTTCCGTAACCGTCTTTGCGGCCATGTGCTTGCCGAGACAGTTGTTGCTCCTTCCACAGGAGAAATTATTGCAGAGGAAGGCGCTGTAATCAGCCGTGAAATGGCAGATGATATCCAGTATGCAGCAGTTCCTTATGTATGGATTAAGACAGAGGAGCGCACTGTTAAAGTACTTTCCAACATGATGGTTGATATTACCAGATGGGTGGATGTGAATCCGGAAGAAGTACATGTAACAGAAGAGGTTTACTATCCGGCGCTGGAAAAGATTCTGGAAGAGTATACCGATCTGGACGAAATCAAAGAAGCAATCAAACGTGAGATTCACGAACTGATTCCAAAGCATATCACAAAAGAGGATATCTTTGCTTCTATTAACTATAATATACATCTGGAATACAGCATCGGAAATGATGACGATATCGACCATCTGGGCAATCGTCGTATCCGTGCGGTAGGAGAGCTGCTTCAGAACCAGTATCGTATCGGTCTTTCCAGACTGGAACGTGTGGTTCGTGAGCGTATGACAACACAGGATATCGACGGAATCTCTCCCCAGTCCCTGATCAATATCAAACCGGTAACTGCAGCAGTGAAAGAGTTCTTCGGATCTTCCCAGCTGTCACAGTTTATGGATCAGAACAACCCTCTTGGAGAGCTGACTCATAAGAGACGTCTTTCCGCCCTGGGTCCTGGTGGTCTGTCAAGAGATCGTGCCGGATTCGAGGTTCGAGATGTTCACTATTCTCATTATGGAAGAATGTGCCCGATTGAGACCCCTGAGGGACCTAACATCGGTCTGATCAACTCACTGGCATCTTATGCGAGAATTAATCAGTATGGTTTCGTAGAGGCACCATACCGTAAAATAGATAAAGAAGATCCGAAGAATCCAAGAGTCACAGATGAAGTTATCTACATGACAGCGGATGAAGAGGACAATTACCATGTAGCACAGGCGAATGAGCCTCTGGATGAAGAGGGACATTTCCTTCATAAAAATGTATCCGGTCGTTACAGAGAAGAGACACAGGAGTATGAGCGCTATGCATTTGATTACATGGACGTTTCTCCTAAGATGGTATTCTCTGTGGCTACAGCATTGATTCCGTTCCTGCAGAACGATGATGCAAACCGTGCTCTGATGGGATCCAACATGCAGCGTCAGGCCGTTCCTCTTCTGACTACGGAAGCACCTGTTGTAGGTACTGGTATGGAAGTTAAGACTGCCGTTGACTCCGGTGTATGTGTGGTAGCAAAAAAAGCCGGAACGATCACGTATTCCTGCTCTAACGAGATTCGTATGAACAACGATGACGGAACAAAGGATACGTATCATCTGACAAAATTTATGAGAAGTAACCAGAGCAACTGTTATAACCAGAGACCTATCGTATTCAAAGACGAGCATGTAGAAGCAGGACAGGTTATCGCTGATGGTCCGTCTACTTCTATGGGAGAGCTTGGACTTGGTAAGAATCCGTTGATCGGATTTATGACCTGGGAAGGTTATAACTATGAGGATGCTGTACTTTTAAGTGAGCGTCTTGTTCAGGATGATGTATATACCTCTGTTCATATTGAGGAATATGAAGCAGAAGCCAGAGACACCAAGCTGGGACCGGAAGAGATTACAAAGGATGTTCCAGGTGTCGGTGATGATGCGCTGAAGGATCTGGATGAGAGAGGTATTATCCGAATCGGTGCAGAGGTTCGTGCCGGTGATATCCTTGTTGGTAAAGTAACTCCTAAGGGAGAGACAGAGCTGACAGCAGAGGAACGTCTGCTCCGTGCAATCTTTGGAGAGAAGGCAAGAGAAGTGCGTGATACTTCCCTGAAGGTACCGCATGGTGAATATGGTATTGTTGTTGATGCAAAGGTATTCACAAGAGAGAACGGAGATGAGCTTTCACCGGGAGTAAACCAGGCAGTCCGCATCTATATTGCACAGAAGAGAAAGATCTCTGTTGGTGATAAGATGGCTGGTCGTCATGGTAACAAGGGTGTTGTTTCCCGTGTACTTCCTGTAGAAGATATGCCTTTCTTACCGAATGGACGTCCGCTGGATATCGTACTGAATCCGCTGGGTGTACCTTCCCGTATGAACATCGGGCAGGTTCTGGAGATTCATCTTTCCCTGGCTGCAAAAGCCCTGGGATTCAATATTGCAACGCCTGTATTTGACGGTGCAAACGAGAATGATATTATGGACACACTGGACCTGGCAAATGATTATGTAAACCTGAGCTGGGAAGAGTTCTCAGAGAAACATAAAGAAGAGCTTCTTCCGGAAACCTATGAGTATCTCTCAGAGAACAGAGAGCATAGGGAACTCTGGAAGGGTGTTCCGCTTTCCCGTGACGGTAAAGTAAGACTTCGTGACGGACGTACCGGTGAGTATTTTGACAGCCCGGTTACCATCGGTCACATGCATTATCTGAAACTGCATCATCTGGTAGACGATAAGATTCATGCACGTTCTACTGGTCCTTATTCCCTCGTTACACAGCAGCCGCTGGGTGGTAAAGCTCAGTTCGGTGGACAGCGTTTCGGAGAGATGGAGGTTTGGGCTCTGGAGGCCTACGGTGCATCCTATACGCTGCAGGAGATTCTGACTGTGAAGTCTGATGATGTTGTTGGGCGTGTGAAGACTTACGAAGCAATTATCAAGGGTGAAAACATCCCTGAGCCTGGTATTCCGGAATCCTTCAAGGTACTCTTAAAAGAGCTGCAGTCCCTGTGTCTGGATGTCAAGGTGCTGAACGAAGATCACACAGAGGTTCATCTTTTGGAAGCTGCCGACTACGGCGAGACAGACATGCGCTCTATCATTGAAGGGGATCGTTATTCCAACAAGGAAGAAGAGAACTTTGGAGCATATGGCTACAGCAAGCAGGAGATCAGCGGTGAGGAGATCGTCAATGTAGAAGAAGACGTTGAAGATGAAGAGGATGATTTCTTAGAATTAGATGACAATCTCGGTGATGAAGAATAGGAAGCTGTGCTTCGCAAAGCGAGGAAAGGGGTAATCAAATGCCAGAAACAGTAAATAAAGATACCTATGAACCAATGACCTTTGATGCAATCAAAATCGGTCTCGCTTCTCCGGAAAAGATACGTGACTGGTCTCATGGCGAAGTAAAAAAGCCTGAGACCATCAACTACAGAACCTTAAAGCCGGAAAAAGACGGACTGTTCTGTGAGCGCATCTTCGGACCAAGCAAGGACTGGGAGTGTCATTGTGGTAAATATAAAAAAATTCGTTATAAAGGTGTTGTCTGCGACAGATGTGGCGTAGAAGTCACCAAATCAAGCGTTCGCCGTGAGCGTATGGGACATATCGAGCTTGCCGCTCCGGTATCCCATATCTGGTACTTCAAGGGTATTCCGTCTCGTATGGGACTGATCCTTGATCTGTCACCTAGAACTTTGGAAAAGGTACTGTATTTTGCCAACTACATTGTACTGGATGCAGGGGAGACAAAGCTGCAGTATAAGCAGGTTCTGACAGAGAGAGAATATCAGGAAGCAAGAGAAGAGTTCGGATCAGGCTTCCGTGTGGGTATGGGAGCTGAGTCTATCAAGGAGCTTCTGGAGGCCATAGATCTTGAGAAGGATTCTGTAGAGCTGAAGAAGGGTCTGAAGGACTCTACCGGACAGAAACGTGCCCGTATTATCAAACGTCTTGAGGTAGTAGAAGCATTCCGCGAGTCAGGCAACCGTCCTGAGTGGATGATCATGGATGCTGTTCCGGTTATTCCTCCGGATCTTCGTCCTATGGTACAGCTGGATGGCGGTCGTTTTGCAACGTCTGACTTAAATGATCTGTACCGCAGAATCATTAACCGTAATAACCGTCTGAAAAGACTGCTGGAGCTTGGTGCTCCGGATATTATCGTTCGAAACGAGAAACGTATGCTGCAGGAAGCTGTTGATGCGCTGATTGATAACGGACGTCGTGGCCGTCCTGTTACAGGACCTGGAAACAGAGCACTGAAATCTCTGTCTGACATGCTGAAAGGTAAATCCGGACGTTTCCGTCAGAACCTTCTGGGAAAACGTGTTGACTATTCCGGACGTTCCGTAATCGTTGTAGGACCGGAGCTGAAGATCTTCCAGTGTGGTCTGCCAAAAGAGATGGCTATCGAGCTCTTTAAGCCATTTGTTATGAAAGAACTGGTATCTAACGGTACCGCTCACAATATTAAAAATGCGAAAAAGATGGTAGAGAAGCTGCAGACTGAGGTTTGGGATGTCCTTGAGGATGTCATCAAAGAGCATCCGGTTATGCTGAACCGTGCACCTACACTGCATCGTCTGGGTATTCAGGCATTTGAGCCGATTCTGGTAGAGGGTAAGGCAATCAAGCTTCATCCACTGGTATGTACCGCATTCAACGCCGACTTCGATGGTGACCAGATGGCTGTCCATCTTCCATTGTCTGTTGAGGCACAGGCTGAGTGCAGATTCCTTCTGCTCTCCCCGAACAACCTTCTGAAACCTTCCGATGGTGGTCCGGTAGCCGTTCCTTCACAGGATATGGTACTTGGTATCTACTATCTGACCCAGGAAAGACCTGGAGCAAAAGGAGAAGGTAAGTTCTTCAAGAGTGTAAATGAAGCAATTCTTGCCTATGAGAATGATGTTCTGACACTGCAGACAAGAATTACAGTTCGCCGCAGTGGCAAAGATCTGGATGGCAATCCAATTGTTGCAAATGTAACCTCCACCATGGGACGTTTCCTGTTCAATGAGATCCTGCCGCAGGATCTTGGATTTGTAGATCGTACTGTTCCGGGCAATGAACTTTTACCAGAGGTAGATTTCCTTGTTGCCAAGAAACAGCTGAAGCAGATTCTGGAAAAGGTTATCAATACCCACGGAGCTACCAAGACTGCAGAAGTTCTGGATGATATTAAAGCAACCGGTTATAAGTACTCTACAAGAGCTGCTATGACGGTTTCTATTTCCGATATGACTGTACCGCCTCAGAAGCCTGAGATGATCGCACAGGCACAGGATACGGTAGATAAGATTACAAAGAACTACAAGCGTGGTCTTATCACAGATGAAGAGCGTTACAAAGAGGTTGTTGAAACCTGGAAGGAAACGGATGATCAGCTGACTCATGCGCTGCTTTCCGGACTGGATAAGTACAACAACATCTTTATGATGGCTGATTCCGGAGCCCGTGGTTCTGATAAGCAGATCAAACAGCTTGCAGGTATGCGTGGTTTGATGGCCGATACAACAGGTCATACAATCGAGCTGCCTATCAAGTCAAACTTCCGTGAGGGTCTTGACGTACTGGAGTACTTCATGTCTGCACATGGAGCTCGTAAAGGACTTTCCGATACAGCTCTTCGTACAGCCGATTCCGGTTATCTGACAAGACGTCTGGTAGACGTTTCTCAGGATCTGATTATCCGTGAAGTAGACTGTGGTGCATCCAGGGGTACTATCCCGGGTATGTATGTAGAACAGTTTGCAGATGGAAAAGAAGAGATTGAGAGCCTTCAGGAGCGTATCACAGGTCGTTTCTCCTGTGAGACAATTAAAGATAAAGATGGCAATGTTATCGTAAAAGCAAACCATATGATCACACCACGGCGTGCAGCCAAGGTGATGAAGGATGGTGTTGACGAGAAGGGACAGCCATTTAAGAAGATTAAGATCCGTACAATCCTGACCTGTAAGTCTCATGTTGGTATCTGTGCGAAGTGTTACGGCGCCAACATGGCAACCGGTGAGGCTGTTCAGGTTGGAGAGTCTGTAGGTATTATCGCCGCACAGTCTATCGGAGAGCCTGGTACACAGCTGACGATGCGTACCTTCCATACCGGCGGTGTTGCCGGTGGAGATATCACACAGGGTCTTCCCCGTGTTGAGGAGCTTTTCGAGGCAAGAAAGCCAAAGGGACTTGCAATTATCACAGAAATCAAAGGTGTTGCTGAGATTAAGGATACCAAGAAAAAACGTGAGATCATCGTTACTGATAATCAGGAGGGTGTATCCAAGACTTACCTGATCCCTTATGGATCAAGAATCAAGGTTATGGATGGACAGGAGCTTGCTGCCGGTGATGAGCTGACAGAGGGTAGTGTCAATCCACATGATATCCTGAGAATCAAGGGTGTACGTGACGTACAGGATTATATGATCCGTGAGGTACAGCGTGTATATCGTCTTCAGGGTGTTGAGATCAATGATAAGCATATCGAGGTTATCGTTCGCCAGATGCTGAAGAAGATTCGCATCGAGGAGAACGGTGATACAGAATTCCTTCCGGGAACCCTGGTAAATGTACTGGATTACGATGAAGAGAATGAGAGAATGCTGGCAGAAGGCAAAGAGCCTGCAGAAGGCAAGCAGGTAATGCTTGGTATCACAAAGGCTTCTCTTGCTACAGATTCCTTCCTTTCCGCTGCTTCCTTCCAGGAGACAACAAAGGTTCTTACCGATGCAGCAATCAAGGGTAAGATTGATAACCTGATTGGTCTGAAGGAAAACGTTCTGATTGGTAAACTGATTCCTGCAGGAACAGGTATGAAGTGCTACAGCAATGTAAAACTGGATACCGATGGACAGGAAGAAGAG
>JAQUXP010000005.1:0-34671 GCA_028692395.1 Lachnospiraceae bacterium | reverse complement strand
CAAGGGTAAGATTGATAACCTGATTGGTCTGAAGGAAAACGTTCTGATTGGTAAACTGATTCCTGCAGGAACAGGTATGAAGTGCTACAGCAATGTAAAACTGGATACCGATGGACAGGAAGAAGAGCAGATTCTGGATTTTGACGATGAAGAACTGGAATTGGACGAAGAAATGTCCGATAATCTGGAAGAAATCGCTGCTGATGAAGCACCGGAGGATACAGAAGAGGTTATCATCGAAGAAGAGCTGGAAGAGGCTGTCGAGGAAGAACTTGAAGAAGAGGCACCAGAGGAAGAATAATACTTACTGTTCATACAGGACTGAGCATTTACTGCACAGTCTGTAAGAAAGTGAAACACGAATAAATACCTGCGCAGCAGCTGTGAAGGTAGAAAGCGGTTCCCTCGCACAATTGAATGCAGGAAAGAAGCATAGCAGCTTCTCTCCTGCATTTTTTAAAAGAAAGGCCAAGGTTATGACGGAAGAAAAGTGGAAACTTCCTTTGCGTATTGCGAATCTGGCAGCGGCAGTTGGAAGCATTATCATGATTGTATTAATTGTGGGTCTGTTCTGGCTGCAGCCCAGAAGCGGAACACCGGTAAAAAGCAGTATCTCAAGTTTTTCAGACAATGCAGACCAGTATTTTTCTGAGGATGAAGCTTATAACCAGATCAATGATAACATCAAAACATATCAGGCATCCGGAAGACCGGATTGACAGGAGAATGAACGTGGAACAGACAAAGGATAAAAAACATAGGGTATTCGAAAAATTCCGAGAGCTTTCGCTGCCGAAAAAGCTTCTTATGGTCAATGTTTGTGTACTGCTTTTTCTGGTTATATTCTTTTTCCTGGCGGGGGTATATATCTACAATCCTGCCAAATCTGCAAGAGCCTATTACGAAGCAAAATTCCAGGAGGATTGGAATGGAGTTTATGACTGCAGTATCTTTCCGGACAAAACATTTTTAAGCAGAAAGAATCTGGTGAATGCCAGAGAATATCTGAAACAGCAGGCAAAGAGCAGCGATGCACAGATTGCTTCCTTTTCACTGAAAAAGAAGAGCGCTTCCGGGGATCAGGCAGTTTACACGGTATCTTACTCCATAAAGGGTGATGATAACGCTTATAGTCCGGAGTTGAAATTGCAGCGGGGAAAGAAAGTACTGGGAATGTTTTACAACTGGTACGTAGAACCGGAGGAACTTTATGTGTCCCAGGTCAGTATCACGGTTCCGGTAGATACCACATTGACATTGGACGGCACTGTAATCAACGAGGAGTATCAGACTGCTTCTAAGGATAAGACGACAGCGGTGTACCGGATTCCCTACCTCTTCATCGGAGGCCATACGCTGGAGCTGAAGGAAGGTGGAAAAGAGGCCTACCGGGAGGTGATCCAGGTAAAGGATAATGCTCCGCTGACTTTTATCCCGGAGCTGAAGCTAAATGATGAGTCTGGCAGGATGATCTGTAATCGTGCGGAAAAGGCAATAGACAAAATCTATCAGGCTGCGGCAGCCCAGAAAGATTTTTCAAAAGTCAGCAGCTACTTCTCAGCGGAGTCGCAGGAAAAGGCAAGGACGGCATATGAAAAGCTGAGCAAAAAGTTCGCAACGAGCAAAAGAAAGGGAATTACAACCTTAAGTATTACCCAGATCGCCTCTTCTGTGACAAACAAGTCAGAGACCATGACAGCAGACATCAAGCTGTCATATAGTGCGGACGAGGTATATAAATGGCTGTTTTTCTTCTATCGGACAAAGACTTATACAAAAGAAGTGGAAAGTACAGCTACAGCGGTGCATGAGAATGGGGTATGGGTGTTTGATGAGCATCTGATAGCTCAGTAGTTATACGAAAGTACAAGATACATATGGGGGATAAGAAGGTATGAAAGGTATTTTTGAGATGATTAATCAGGTGTTTGCATTTGTGACACCTCTGTCGGATTTTTTGTGGGATTTTCCAACAAATTTTGAATGGTATGCAAAGATACCGATTTTGGGAAATCTCTCCTTTGCAATTATTCTACTGATGGGATCTGGTTTGTTTTTTTCCTTTAAGCTTGGATTTATACAGGTCAGTAATTTTAAACGGGGTATCGGGATACTGACGGAGAAACGCCAGATCAAGACGGGAATTTCTCCACTTGCAGCATTTTTCCTGAGCACTGCCATGCGTGTGGGACCGGGAAATATTATCGGTGTGACCGGTGCTATAGCGGTGGGGGGACCTGGTGCCTTGTTCTGGATGTGGATCTCTGCATTTTTCGGCATGGCAATCGCATATATGGAGGCAACACTGTCTCAGATCTTTAAGGAGAAGAAAGGCGATGAGTTTATCGGAGGACTTCCCTTCTATGGCAGAAAGCTTCTGGGGAATAAGGTCTGGATCGGAGTTGCTCTGTCAGCCCTCTATATTCTGTATGCGCTGTGCTGCCTTCCGGCTCAGGGCTTCAATGTAGTATCCTCACTGGGAAGAATTGCTGAAATTGTCACTGGAACTACCATCGAGACTACTTCGGTATTTTATTACATCATCAGCATCCTTGTGGTTTTTTCCACTGCAGTTATTGCCTTTGGAGGAATCAAAAAGGTCACAAAGCTGACGGACAAGATGGTGCCGATTATGGCAATTGTTTATATTGCAACGGTGGTTGTACTGGTGCTGCTGAACCTCAAAAGTATTCCATATTTCTTTACTTCTGTATTCGGGGGAGCCTTTCATCCTCAGGCATTCTTTGGAGGAGCCTTTGGTATGGTTCTTGCACAGGGTGTAAAGCGCGGTCTTATGTCAAATGAAGCCGGACAGGGAACGATCACCATGTCTGCGGCAACTGCAGACGCAAAGCATCCCTGCGAGCAGGGGCTGGTGGCTTCCATCGGCGTCTTTTTGGATACGATGGTAATCTGTACCCTTACGGGCTTCGTGGTTGTTATGGCGCACTGCTGGACGGGTGCTGATGCTGCAGCATGGGCAGGGCTTGACAAGCTTCCAAAGTTTACAGCCTCTGTCGCTCAGATGACACCGGGTACGGCACTGAATGCTGTTGTGATGCTGTTAGTAACACTTTGTTTTTCTCTGTTTGCCTATACCACTTCTCTTGGTATGGTGAGCTTTTCTGAGATTGCGGCAAATCGTATTCGGATGAATAAAGGATTTATTAATCTGATCCGATGCCTGGCTTTATTTACCATGGCATTTGGTATTGTCTGTAATCTTGCCGGACTGGAGCTGGGTAATCTCTGGGCCTTCTCAGATCTTGGGAATATCCTGATTGTAATTGCCAATATTCCGATCCTTTATGTGGGAGCCGGCTATGTGTTTAAGGCAACCAGGCATTTCAAGAAGAACGATGGAACACCGTTTACTTCGAAAACCATCGGCAGAGATGACTGTGATTTTTGGGATAAAAAGGCGGAGTAACTGTGGAGGGATGGACGATTTGAACCGGGAGAGCTGTCCCGGCAACTCCAACAGCTTCCAACGGCTTCTGCGGCTTCGAAATTTTGAATCACTAGAAGCTGTTGGAGTCACCAGAACAGCTCTTCCGGTTCAAATCTGGTTGTAGAGTAACTGTAGTGTAGGAGATAAAGATTAACGTAAAGGACGGGAATGAGAGGACATGGGATTAGGTGAGCTGTTTATCTTGGCGGTAGGTTTGTCGATGGATGCTTTTGCGGTGGCGGTCTGTAAGGGGCTGGCTATGCAGAGGGTGAAGTTCGGTCAGGCATTGATTGTCGGTTTGTGGTTTGGCGTCTTTCAGGCAGGGATGCCTTTGCTTGGGTATTTTCTTGGTATTCAGTTTGCTCATCAGATTCAGGCGATTGACCACTGGGTGGCTTTCGGACTGCTGCTGATTATCGGTGGCAATATGATCCGGGAGGCCTGTTCTAAGGAGGAGGAATGTGCAGACGCAGCGCTGGATGTGAAAACGATGTTCTTGATGGCGGTTGCCACCAGTATTGATGCACTTGCTGTCGGTATTACCTTTGCGTTTTTAAAGGTTCAGATTATACCTGCAGTTTCCTTTATCGGGGTGGTGACGCTGACACTTTCTGTTCTGGGTGTGTATCTTGGCAATCTGTTCGGTTCCCGCTATAAGTCGAAGGCAGAGTTTGCCGGAGGCGTAATACTGATACTGATCGGAACGAAGATTCTGCTGGAGCACCTGGGTATTTTGACGTTCTAGTACAAAGTGCCTGTCCCACTTCGGTATCCGGGAGTCCCTTATGAGGGCGAAACACGGTTTCGAAGTCCAAGAGTATACGCAAAACAACCGATTTTGCTAAAATCATAAGAAATCACCATAAACTCGCTGTGCTCAGACAGTATGCTGATTTCTTATAACGCAAAACCGGTTGTTTTGGTATACTTAGGACTTCTGCAAATGTGTTTCGCCCTCATAAGGGATTCCCTACCACCGAAGTGCGACAGCCACAATTTAATGTCATTTATACTAGTCCAAATGCAAAATGTCTGTGGGGAATTCTATGGAAGCTCCGTGTATGTTATATCTTCGAAGGGAAGGGTAATCTGTCTGCCGGTATGGGAGGAAAGATAGATTCCCTTGATGATTTCCAAAGTCTTTCTGCCCTCCAGACCGTCAATAGCTACAGGGCGGTTGTTGATGACAGATTCGTAAAAGTCGCGAAGCTGCAGGTGGTGACTGCTTCCCCAGTAATCAGGACCATATAAGAACGCTAATTTTGATACGGTGAGTATCGAGGTTAGCGTTCTTGTTTTATGCCCGAAAAGCCTGTGTTTACAGGCTTTTTTGCATTTCTATGTAGTTTAATCTTGGCTTCACGCCCGTCGGATACCGCAGATTTTCACTGAAACTGCCTCGGCTTCTATACTTGCGCTTTCGATTACTCGAAATAGTTTCATTATTTCGGAGGGTTTCATTTTCTAAAATAAATAGTTTCATCCATGCGCTTGCGATTGGTGAAAAGAACAAAAGAGGTGGAGTACTTATCGCTCCACCTCAATATTCCTGCCATACTTGAACTTGAACATGATTCTGCCGCCCCGAAATACTGTCGCCCGGTCGAGAAGCACTATTCGCAGCCTATCGTCCCACCCTTCGAGGACAAGGCGTTTCTTTTTTTAGTGCAGCCGCAAGAGAATTCTTAACACAAAGTGTGCTCAATTAGCAGCTCCGCAAAACCGTTAACTTTCTCAGATATTTTATGTACTGTTATGATAAATGCATCATCACCTTTTCCCGTCGGGTCATCAAGCCCCCAATCCTCCCGGTGCTTGCAGGGCAGATAGGGGCACTCCACATTACAGCCCATCGTGACAACCACATCCACGGGCGGAATATCCGCCAGCAGTTTTGGGTGCTGCGACAATTCCATATCAATGCCATAGATTTGTTTCACCAAGCGCACAGCAACGGGGTTGATACAGTCTTTTGTTTCTGTTCCCGCTGAATAGCTCTCAAACACATCGGACGCCAGATGTTTCCCCAACGCCTCCGCGATTTGGCTGCGGCAGGAATTATGGACGCAGATAAATGCAACTTTCGGTTTACTCATGCAGGAAACCACCCCTTTGTTCTGTTTGCGATTTTCACCAGCGTCAGCATGACTGGCACTTCGACTAAGCCTCCGACAATGGTTGCGAGCGCCACAGGGCTTTGTGTTCCAAATAGAGAAATCGCCACGGCAACGGCCAGCTCAAAGAAGTTGGACGCGCCGATCATTCCAGCCGGAGCCGCTATATCATGCGGCAGTTTTAGCGCCTTGCTTGCGAGATATGCGATGAAGAAAATCAAGAAAGTCTGAATAATGAGAGGGACAGCAATCAGAACGATATGGAGCGGATTTTCCAAGATGACATTGCCCTGAAACGAAAAGATGATTACCAGCGTCAGCAACAGCCCGATAGTGGTAACATTTCCAAACTTCGGGATAAAGCCGTTTTGAAAATAGTCTACGCCGCGCTTCTTCGTTATGACGGAACGGGTCATAATTCCACCCGCAAGAGGTATCACCACAAACAGCACTACCGAGAGGATCAGCGTATCCCACGGAATTATTACGCCACTCACGCCCAGCAGAAACGCCACAATGGGGGTAAAGGCCACAAGAATGATAAGGTCGTTGGTCGCTACCTGTACCACAGTGTAGGCGGGATTTCCCTTTGTCAGATGGCTCCATACGAACACCATAGCGGTACAAGGTGCAGCTCCCAGCAGAACAGCGCCGGAGAGATAGTCACGGGCAAGCTCCGCCGGAATAAGCGCCTTGAACACCACATAGAAGAAAAACCATGCGATACCAAACATGGTAAACGGCTTGATAAGCCAGTTTGTTATCCATGTTACAAATAAGCCTTTCGGATTTTTCCCCACATCTTTGATGCTCTGGAAATCCACCTTGAGCATCATCGGATAAATCATCAGCCAAATGAGGATGGCGACGGGGATCGACACATTGGCGTATTCAAACCGTCCGAGAAACGTCGGGATAACCGGAAAAAACTTACCGATCAAAACGCCCACGGCCATGCACACAATGACCCATATTGTCAGATACCGTTCAAAGAAGCCGATACCGGGCTTTGCCTCCTTTGACATAGCATTACCCCCTAACTTTTTGCAATACCTTTACCACTTCGTCTGTTTTGAGGACTTTACCAAAAGATACTACCTTACCGTCCACAACCAGCGCGGGCGTGGTCATCACGCCATAGGCGGCGATTTGCGAGAAGTCGGTCACATGGTCGATGGCGGTATCCATGCCCAGCTTTCCCAAAGCCTCTCTTGTGGCGGCCTCCAGCGCGTTGCACTTGGCGCAGCCGCTTCCGAGGATTTTCACGCTTGCACCAGCAGCTTTCGCGGTTTCAGCCTTAGCCATGCTTTCAGCGTCACAGTTTCCACCACAGCAGCAGGAGGTAGTTTCCTCTTTTTCTTTGTTTTTCTTACCGAACAGTCCCATAATCGTAATCTCCCTTATTGATTTTTATTAAAAGCCAAGATAGAACAAATAAAAGCCAATGAGCAGAATAAGCGCGCCCATGACGATTTTCAAAACGGTGCTGGCCCTGCCGTACTTGTCGCTTGCTGACAGTTTTTCTACAAAGCCGATGGATGTTCCCGCGACAATGGCAAGGATACCGTGTCCGATGGAGTAGAGCAGAAGCAAAAGGATGCCTCACAGGATGCTGCCCTTACCCGCGACAATCGCCAGCAGCGCGATCAGTACAGGCGTTGAGCAGGGGGAAGAAAACACGCCGCCAAGTATTCCGGCAATAAATGCGCCCACATACCCCCGCTTTGTGTTTTTTGAAATGAGATAGCTGGAGGGGATAATTTCAAATATACCCCATGTCTGCAAGGCCATCAATACCATTAGGACGCCAAGAACAATATACCACCATGTTGCTCCGTTTCCCATAAGTCGCCCAGCCAAAGAAGCGATAACGCCCAATACCGTGAAAGTGACAGCCGCACCAGCCGCAAAGGTCAGCGACAGCCGGAACGCTCTTTTGGTATCCTTCTGGCCCGTACCGCCCACATAGCCGATTACCACCGGAATGCTTGACAAGGAGCAGGGCGTGAAAGAAGTCAGCACTCCGGCCAGAAGCGCCAGCAGCGGAGCCAGCCATCCGCTCGACTGAATGAGAGTAGATAGATGGTCGAGAAGCTCTGTCACTCGCTTGCCACCCCCATATCCGTAAGAATGGCCCGCATTTGTTCTTCCGTCATCCCGCCTTGATGCGTGGTAAAGGCGTGTTCGCCCGTGTCCTTATAGGTGTACATGGAAAACTTAATGCCGGACTCCTCCATGCTTTCGCTTGGAACATAGGGTGTACCGTCAGCGTTTATAATGACCTGCGTGGGGATAACCTGTACCGGAAAATCGTTGGCTGCGCTGGTATTTACCCACACATCCACAAACTTGATAATTGCCAGCCCCTGCATTTCCGCGTTCATTGTTTCAAGAACGGGGGCCATTTCCTTACAGGGAATACAGGAATCGGAGCCGAAGTCGATAATCAGCGGCAGACCGTATGCGGTCAGCGCATCCAAGTCGATGACATCCGATTTCAAGAGAAAATCCGTGTCATTCAGCGGTTGGACGCGATCCTCGCTGATTACGGGGGGAAGCGTTGCGGCAGGATCATCCGCTTTATCTTCCGCGTTCTTAAATACCCATATCCCGCCGATCACCAACACGACGCAGAGCGGAACAATGATTTTAACGAGCTTGCTTTTCACCGACAGTTACCTCCACAGGAGCATTGAGGTGTTTTCGCCGCCTTTCCATCAAAAAAGCGTTTCAAGTTTTCGGGCAGCTCATAGTATCCGCAGGAGCAACCGCAGTTTTCACCAAACGCCGCTTTGAGAATGGACTCGGCCAGCATCGCTTTGGGCGGCACTTCATAGGATTTGCCCTCGTATTCAAAAACACGACAGTCAACATCTGTTCCGCTGATCTCGCCGCAGCAGCCGCAGTTTGACTCGGCAACGCTCTCGCAAATATCCAGCCCATTCACACGGATGGTCGGAGAGGACAAGAAACGGTATTGTGCCGCCACATCAGCCGAGGTTATTTCCACCTTGTTATATTTCACAGCATACCCTGCCAGCTCAAACGCGGGGGTGAGCGCAACCACGACTTCCTCCAGCACCGCATCCGTACCGATGCAGCGGTCACAGGTGTTGAGGTCGAGATACAGATATTCAATGGACACTTTTTTGCCGGAGCTGTCTGCGCCGCAGGAGCATAAGTTTTCTTCTTTTGCATCACCGCCACAGCAACAGGGCGCTTCCGCTTCCTGTGCCTTCCCATTGGGCGGTGTCCAGCCCGTGTCTTCCCCCACATAGGTAATTGCGCCGACGGGACATTTTTTGCCGCAGCCGTGACAATGATCTACACAACTCATGGTGTCAGTTACCGCCGGGGACGGGGCTTTGGCCTTATCATAAACATGATGGGGGCAGAAATTTACGCAAGTCCCGCACTCTATACAAGAAGCATAGTCAATTACGGGATACCAAGTTTTAGCCATAGTCTACTTCCTCCTAAACGATGAATGGTTGTATCGCGTTGAACAGATAGCCGACGATAATAATGCCAACCGTACAGATGCCGATAAACAGTCCCAACAGCTTTGGTTTCACAGCCTTGCGGAGCATGATGATGGAGGGCAGGGACAGTGTCGTGACCGCCATCATAAAAGACAGGATGCTGCCCAGCAAAGCGCCCTTGGCGAACAGCGCCTCCGCAATAGGGATCGTGCCAAAAATATCCGCATACATGGGAACGCCAATCAGCGTTGCCAGCACCACACCAAAGGGATTGCTGCTGCCAAGCACAGCCGCGATCCACGCTTCGGGTATCCAGTTGTGAATGACCGCGCCGATGCCCACGCCAACGAGAATGTACGGAAAGACTTTTTTGAAGGTGGAAAGCATTTGTTCTTTCGCGTAAACGAGCCGGTCTTTTTTCGTCAAATCGGGCGACTCAATATCCACGCTGCCAGCGGCAAGGATAAAGCTCTCGACGTGCTTTTCCATGTGCAGCTTTTCAATCAGCGTACCGCCAGCGACAGCGATGACAAGGCCGAATACGACGTAGATAATGGCGATCTTCCAGCCGAAGATGCTCATAAGCAGCAACAGGGAGCCGAGGTCTACCATCGGAGAGGAAATGAGGAACGAGAATGTTACTCCCAGCGGCAGCCCCGCGCTGGTAAAGCCGATAAACAGCGGGATGGACGAACAGGAGCAGAACGGCGTCACCGTACCGAGAAGCGCCGCGATGGTATTCGCCCCAATGCCGTGAAAGCGTCCGAGTATCTTTTTGCTGCGCTCTGGTGGGAAGTAGCTTTGAATATAGCTGATAAGGAAAATGAGGAAGCACAGCAGAACAACGATTTTGATTACATCATAAATGAAAAACTGAATGCTTCCGATCCAGCGGTTTGAAATGTCCAGCCCCAACGCAGACAGGCCCGAGCCGATCACCTCATTGAGCCACTTCATACCAAGGATTTGATTTTGAAAGAAGTCCCAAATTGCCTTTAGCACTTGCATATGATTACTCCTTATTAAATGGATAAATGGAAAACTGTCGATTTATAGGGCTTTTGAAAAGCCACGACCTCAAACGTGGCCTTTCATTATTTGCAGCAACCATCTTGTTCGTTGCCGTTGACTGTTAATATCTGACGCAGCACTTCCTGCGCCTGTTCGCTGCCTTCCGGGTCAATGGAATAGTGCGTCCATTTGCCCTCCTTGCGGCCCGTCACAACGCCCGCATCGCACAATATCTTCATGTGATGGGACAGGGTTGATTGCTGAATGTTCAAATCCTCCAGTAGTTTGCAAGCGCATTTTTCACCACTTCGCAGAAGCTCCAAAATCCGCAGCCGGTTTTCATCGCAGAAAGCCTTAAAAATCCGCGCATTCATTTCGTATGTTGAAGCCATTTCATCACCTCACATCGATTAACTTCGATATTATTATATGCACCAAATCGAGATTTGTCAATATGTAAAATGTAACTTTTCTATGACTTCCCCAAAAGGTGGAGCACTCAACGCTCCACCTCAATCTCTCTGCCGCTTTTGAATTTGAACGCGATCCTGCCATCCCGAAATACTGTCGCCCAGTCGAGAATCGCAATCCACAGCCTTTCGTCCCATTCTTCGAGGACGAGGGGCTGTTTCTTTAATTCCTCAATGAAAAGCCGAAGCTCCCGGTTTTGGTCATGTTTCCGTTCTTTTTCTGCGGTTACCTCCGCAAGCCGTGCCATCGCTTTCTCGTAGCGGGCAAGCAGCCCGTTGTACTTCTTGGTGTATTCGTCCTGCGACTGCGCTGTGGAAGCGTTATCCCTAACGCAGGTCTTGACCAGCTCCGACACCACCGTGATTTCCTCGTTCAGACTATCGAGCTCTGCATCCAGTGCCGATGTGTTGGAAAGAACCTGCTGCATTGAGACACAGTCGGAGATAACGCTATCGCGGTCTGTCATCAGGCGATTGTAGGCAATCAGGAACTTCTGCTGTATGGTTTCCGTGTCAAGATGAGGTGTGCCGCATTTCGTTTCGCCCTTGAACTTGCTGTTGCACCGCCATATCACCTTGCGGTATGGGTCGTTGGAGTGCCATACCTTTTGACCGAAGAAGCTACCACAATCGCCGCATACCAGCTTCGACGAGAACACACTGTTGCCGCTGTAAGCTCTGCCGAGCGACCTGCGCCGGGTAATCTCTGCCTGCACCATGTCCCATTCCAACGGCTCGATAATGGCGTCGTGGCTGTGCTCCACATAATACTGCGGTACCTCGCCCTCGTTGACCTTCATCTTTTTTGTGAGAAAGTCGGTCGTGAACTTCTTCTGCAGAAGTGCGTCGCCCTTGTATTTTTCGTTTGAGAGGATGCTGTCGACTGTGGTCTGGCTCCATTTCTGCTTGCCGGACGGCGTCGGAATGCCCTGTTGCTCCAAGTACCGGCAAATCCCAGCAGGCGTCTTTCCCTCAAGGAAAAGTTTATAGATGAGTCGGACAATGGCGGCTTCTTCTTCGTTTATCACGGGCGTACCGTCCTCTCCTTTTTCATAGCCGAGGAACTGCTTGTACGGCATACTGACCTTGCCGTCTGCAAACCGCTTCCGCTGACCCCATGTGACGTTCTCGGAAATGCTCCGGCTTTCCTCTTGCGCCAGTGAGGACATTATCGTGATGAGCAGCTCGCCCTTGCTGTCGAAGGTGAAAATGTTTTCCTTTTCAAAATAGATCTCCGTGCCGTGTTCCTTGAGCTTCCGGACTGTTGTGAGGCTGTCTACCGTGTTGCGGGCAAATCGGCTGACCGATTTTGTGACGATGAGGTCAATCTTCCCGGCAAGCGCGTCCTTGACCATCTGTTTGAAGCCGTCGCGGTGCTTGGTATTAGTCGCTGAAATTCCCTCATCGGTATAGACACCGACGAACTCCCAATCCTCGCGTGATTGAATGTAGTGGGTGTAGTAATCCACCTGCGCCTCGTAGCTGGTCTGCTGTTCCTCACTGTCCGTAGAAACGCGGGCGTAGCCAGCCACCTTGCGTCTCGCCACCGAAGCCGTCGGCAGAGCTGTAAAACGGTTCTTGGTGGCCGGTATCATTGTTACTGCTCTTGACATTTCTTTTCACTCCTTTTCCTAGTTTTCTCTGCCGCTGCCTGCCGCATTTCCTCCGTCCAGCTCTCGGAGCGTGAGCGGTCTTGCCATACGGCTTTTCCCGAATGCCCATCCGTAAAGCTAAACTCAAGCGTGTTGTTAGGCAGCGCGGTTATAAAGGTAATACGCTCTGCAAATGCGTCCTCGTCGAAGAAATCGCAGCCGAGCGCCTCGGCGGTCACGGATTTCAGCGTTTCTTCCGGTATCTGCTTGGAAGCACAGTATTTTTTTCCATTGGTGTTGTAGGTGGCGCAGGCCCACGTGATACCGGTACGCGTAGTCTTGCGGCGGTAATTCTTCCCGCAGATGCCGCAGCGTATTTTGCCGGTGAACGCCGTAGCCGTGCCGGGCTTTACCTGAACGCTATCTGCTCGTCTGGCAAGCTCCTGCTGCACCGCCTCAAAGGTCACCCGGTCAATGATAGGTTCATGTGCATCCTGAACATGGTACATGGGAAGCTCGCCGTGGTTTATCCTCGTCTGCTTCGTCAGATGGTCGGTGCGGAAAGTCTTTTGCAATAGCAGGTCACCGGCGTATATCTCATTTCGGAGCATCTTGCTGATGGTACCCTGGTGCCATGTCTTTTCTAATCGCGTAGGAATGCCAAGCTCGTTGAGCCGATTGGCGATCGCCTGTCTGCCCAGCCCCTCAAGATACCACTTAAAAACACGCCGCACTGTTTCCGCTTCTTCCGGCACGATCTCGAAAACCCCATCCTTTGCCCGGTATCCAAGAATCGTGCAGTCCCACGGTTTTCCGGCCTCGAAGTTTCGCTTGATGCGCCATTTCTGATTTTCGCTTGCGGATAGACTTTCCTCCTGCGCGTAGGACGCGAGAATAGTCATCATCAGCTCGCCCTCGGCGCTTATGGTGTGGATGTTCTGTTCCTCAAAAAAAACGTCCACCTCCAGCAGTTTCAGCTCACGCACAGTTTCCAGCAGAGTAACCGTGTTTCGAGCGAAGCGGGAGATGGACTTGGTAAGTATCAGATCAATGCGTCCGGTGCGGCAGTCAGCAAGCAGCCTTTGAAACTCGTCGCGGCATTCCTTGGTGCCGGTCATCGCCTCATCAGCGTACACACCGGCGTATTCCCAGTCGCCGTGCTTCTGTATCAATGAGCTATAATACGCGACCTGCGATGAGAGCGAGTGCAGCATTGCGTCCTTGCCGCTGGATACGCGGGCATAGGCAGCGACGCGCTTTTTTCGCTCCAGCTTCGGCGGATGCGCCACCTTTTTTATTGTTTTTGGCATATTGTCACCCCCTCGTAGTGTGACATATTACCTCTGATACTACTATGTAGCAAGTCATTTTCCCGGAATAAACTACACGAGGATAAGCCGTATTTCTCGGCCATCATTGTATCAATTATGGCGTACTCAGCCTCGGTGATGATGCTCGCCGAGAGCATTCGACGCGCTTGCGCCATAGCGGATTTATATCCAAGGACAAGGTCATTCATGGCCGCCATCTCCGAATCGAGCAGCAATATAACACTGATGAGAGCAATACTTCCGTGCCTTGTTCCCCGCGCTCACAAATGGCTTACCGCAGTTCGCGCAGGTCAGATGGTATTCCGTTCTGGGTTTGTTGCCACGGTTGGCATACCACCATGCCGCGCGGCACTTGTCCGAGCAGAACTGACGTGCCCTGTGTTTGTCCTTTACCTCGATGGGATTACCGCACAGCTTACATACAAGAGCGGCCTTCAAATTATCTTCGTTAAGCCGAGTCCTGCGGCAGTAAGTTTTTATTGTGTTCTCCGAAATAGAGAGCGTTTCAGCGATCTTCGCATAGGTACAGCCTTGTCTCCGCATTTCGGCAATTCTGTCTTTCTGTTCGGTTGTCATAGCCTTGTCCTCCGTTCTGAGGAACCCATCCTCAAAACTCGCTGGACATCAGCAATCCGTTTTGACGAAAAAAGAGCAAAAAAATAATGGCCATCAGAGGGGCTAACCTCCAATGGCCATAAAAGCAAGAGCGCAAAGTGGCACACATGTTTGCGCCCTTGCGCTCTTAAATTATTCGCTGTACTTGATGAACGCATCGGTGAAGCCAGCCGCCTTGATCTTTTTGAGCATGGTGTCGGCGTTTGCCTTGACTGAGAACGCGCCAAGCTGGACGCGGTAATACTTCTTCGGAGTGGTTGGTGTTAGCGGCGTAGGCGTTTCCGCAGAGAGCCCAGCCTTCACATCGGCGCGAAAGGTGTCCATGTTCTTGCCATGCTTCGGGAACCAATGCATGACGTCACCGTGATTGCTGGCGATGCCGAGCTTGCAGCCTTCGCAGTGGCAGATGATGTTCTTCTCGGTCAGACCGTACTGCTTACAGAGATAGACGCACAGCTCGACCGCTTCCTTATATACGGCAGAAAAATATGCGGGGTCGGAAAGTCCGTCCTCGCATATCTCGAAGCCGATGTGGGTATCGTTGGAGCTGCCGCCGCCATGCCAGCCTCGCATATTCCACGGCAGCGTCTGGTAGGTGGCGATAGTACCGTCCTTCAGCTTGCCGATGAAAGCGTGAACGCAGACCTGCCGACCGCCCGGACGCTCGACGTTCCAGTGATTGCCGTATTGATTTACGCCCAGCAGACCGTCATCGGGACCGATGTAGCGTTTGAGATTCGGGTTGTTCGCGCCGGTGCTGTGTACCATGATGCCCTTCGGCACAATGGTTTTACCCGCCTTGTAGCAGTCGTTCTCGGTGAAAATGAGCTTGTGCAGATTCATTTTGTGTCCTCCTTCTCAGCGCGATCGTGGAGCTGTTCCAGAACCGCTTTTAGTTTTGCCGGAATGGGCAATCCCAGATGTCCGGCGTTCTCCAAGAGCGACACGCCCTCATTGGAGATGTAGAAAAAGATGATCGCCGTTCTCAGTACGCTGCCGCTTCCGATCACATTCACGTCGAGGATGTTAGCGATGCCCACCAGCGTGAAGATGAGCACCTTTTTGAAGATGCCCCTGAAGCCGACCGCGCTGGAGAGCTTCTTGTCCACTACGGCGCACATGATGCCCGTGATGTAGTCCACGACCACAAAAGCAATAAGCGCGTAGAGCAAGCCATCGCACCCTCCCAGGAACCAGCCCAGCCAACCGCCGATAGCGGCAAGAACGAGCTGAATCGTACTCCAAAATTCTTTCATGATAAAACCTCTCTTTCATTTCATAAAAATAGCGCCCACCCATTACGGGTAAGCGCAATACAGAATACTGTTTGACCCCCACGACCCACTGGTGGTCACATAGAAGCCGTCGCCGGGGATATAGATGGCGTTGGATTTCGTGCCGCCGAAGTTTGTCTGCTGCACGGCCTTCCATTGAAACCCATCCGGCGAAGCGTAGATGACGTTGTCTCCGAAGTGGAGGAACTGTCCCAGCTTCTCCACATAGACCATTGCGTACAGCGACGGGATGGACGAGGTCGCCTGCTTGACGATGGAGTAGCTCCGGGCGTTGCTGTTCATCACACAGAGTTGATGCACATAGTTGTAGGAACTGATATAACAACTGTTCATCAAAAACAGCCTGCCACCAATGGAGCGAACGTTGCCAAATCCGATAGGAAATTTGTCGGTGTGTCCGTAAGGGTATTCTATCGTCCTCGACCAACGGTAACCGTTGGAGCTGATCTGAATGCCGCCCTTGCCGGAATCACGGATGGTTTCCGATGCGATGCCGATATACATTCCGTTGTGGCAGGTCATGTCAGTAAAGCAACACATCCCGTCCTCGTAGAAGTCGCCTGTCAGCGTCCATGCGCCGGACGAGCCGACATTACCTTTTGCGTACATGGGGCTGTGTACCCACCATGCGGAGAGAACGCCATACGTACCGTTACTCGCCCCGCACATGACGGGATTGCCGAGACCGGGAAGATACCCTGCGTAGTTCAGCGTCTGCCCATTGAATGACGAGTAGACCGAAGCGCCGTTCACGAACAGATACACGCCGTTCCCCTGGTACTGTACATCCGCTTTCGTGGTGAAGGACGGTATCCATGTTTTCGTAGCCGGGTCGTAGTAGGCGAAGTTGCCCGTGGAGTTGGCATACCCTTCCGCGAGGAACGACGTACCGTTGCTGTAAACATACGCATTGCTCGTGCCGGAGGGTAGCCCCAGCGCCGTGGCGGGTTTCCTTGTCCACGTGAGAAGTGGGATGTCAGAAACCATGTCGCCGTTATAAGACGTGAACACGACGAGCGGTGTGTTGAAGGATTGACTGTAGGCCATGCTCACACCACCCTCGTTATGCCCGTCATGCGACCGCTCCTGTCCACGGAGTAGTTGAAGGTCGCCATCGAGCCGTCTGAATAGGTCACGGTGAAGGAGGAAGCGCCGACCGCGATGTTCTGGACTTCCTTGTAGGTATCCATGAAGTTGCCGTAGTCCGCCTCGAAGCTGTCAAAATCCGAGGAGAAATCATCGAAGGTGTTCCAAATCTCAGACATATCGTCGCTGTTGTCGGAGGTGCTTTTCTCGATGCGGTAGAGGCTGTCATTGATGGTGGGCTTGTAGTCGCCAACCTCTACACGGATGCTGTAGCGGTAGAAGGGGTTGTACTCCATAGCGATGATGCGGGTCGAAGTATTCACGCCCAGCGGAGAGAATACGATATGCACCTCGTCGCCCACGGCAAAGTCCGCCACCTTGTGAAACGCTACCTCGTAGCTTGCCGAGGACGCTCTGCCCTCATAGGTCACGCTGACGTCGGTGACGTTCTTCGTTTCCAGAAGCTGCTTGGTAACGGTACTGCCGCGATGTGTTTTCACATTGATGAGATGCCCGTCGTACTCGATCTCACCGCCCATGATGGCGATGAACTGCATGAGCGCGGCCCTGCGGGTCACGGGTGTGTTTATCTTCATAGTGACCGAGCCGGAGTATTCGATGATACCGGGCGCGAACTGCGTACCAAGTAGAAGCTGTGCCATACCGACGGACGGGTCGCCCGTGAAGTCGAAGCTCTCTATCTTGTAGCGGTCGTCGTTCAGCACATAAGAGATATGCTCACACGAAACGGCGGTCACCATCATGCCGGAGGAGATGCTTTTTGCCACCCGCACGATGTTGAAGAAGCACCCTTCGTACTCCGCCACACAGCCGGGCATGACGCTCTGACCACGGGCGGCAAGGGTCGAGAAGTCAAAGGTCAGCTCCCCATCGAGGCTGTCCCGCAGAGTTGCCGAAAGCACCCGGTCTATCGTTTGCAGAAGAATGCCGGACGCGCTGTAAATGAGGATGACCGTATGGTCGAGCGCGGCGCGGTACACGGCGTTGACGTTCATGTCCGCCGTCACATGGAAAAAGTCCGCATCCCAATGGTCGAAGATATAATCTGTTTTCTTGGGTGGCAGCGGCGGTATAGCGGTCTCGCCGTCCACGACCTGCATGGCTGTGAGCAATGCTCCGTCAGAGTAGAAGCGGACGGTGTGATACACGATGATGATCTCATACTGCGCTGTGAAATCCGTGTCTGCGGAGATATTCGTGAACACAGACGGGAGCCAGTCCGTGAAGGTGTAGCCGGAGCGAGTAGGGTTTGCCGGAGGCGTCGCCGTGCCGCCCTGCTCAACGACCTCCGTTTTCAAAACTGCCTCATTCCAGTCGAGGAAGCGGACGGTGTAGTAAATGATTTGTTCATACAGCGCGTGGATGTCGAGGTCTGAGAGTATCTCCGTTCCCGGCGAGTCCCAGCCAGCGAAGCGGTATCCGGCACGGACGGGAGATTCCGGCGCTGTTGCCGGGTAGCCATGCTCCACCAGCTCCGTCTTAAGAACATCCTCGTCCCAATCGAGAAAGCGCACGGTGTGATAGACCTTCGGCGTGAACTGCGCTGTGGTAATAATATCTGCGAGGACGTTATCAAAGGGAACGTCCCAGCCGGAATGGTCGTAGCCTTCGTGGTCGGGAACTGCGGGAGGCGTTGCGGCCCCGCCCTCAAGAACGTATTCGGTCTTGAGCGTCGTGTCGTCGTAGTTCTTGAAGGTGACAGAGTAAGTACCGATGGTGCGGTACTGCGCTGTCACGGTTAAGTCCTCGGTCACATCGTCAAAGGCCACGTCCCAGCCCGTGAAGATATATCCGGCGCGGATGGGGTTTGCAGGAGGCGTCGCCGATTCATGCTCGATTACCGTCTCGGTTTTGAGCAGCGTGCCGTCCCAATCTTGGAAGGTCACGGTGAAGTAGGTCAGCCATTGCTCCACCACGATGGTATTGAGGGTGTCGATTAGGGTTGCACTCGCGCCGGACGACCATGCGCCAACTACAAGAAATAGCTGCCCGGCCTCGGAGCTTATCTCAAGCGACCGAACAGCACCGCCCTGGTCGGTGGCGTCGTTGTTGTCAAGCGGGTCGAAGACATAGTTGATAACTGTCTGCCCGGTGGTAAGCGTTGGAATACAGCCCAAGCGGAAACGGTTCCGCATCTGCATCGTAACGCGGTACTGCGAATTCTCGCTGATATCAAAGACGCGCATGGCGTTGCTGGTCGATGAGGTTATCTCACCATCGTTCCTGAACAACTGATTTGCGAAACGGATATACCCGCTGTAGTCGCCATTAAATGCTCTTGCGCTGATGTCATACCAGCCTGTAGCCATAACTCCACCTCCTTACACGACGCCGAGATTGCGGACGGTGACCGCGTTCTGGCTCCATTGGATTTGAGAAATAATACGGGTGAGCGTAGCCCCGTCCAGCGTCAGCGGGATGGTGACATTGAACGCCTGTGCGGTCGCCGTCATGCCGTTCACGCCCGTGACTGCGCCGTTCATGTCGAGGTCGAAGTCGGTGGGGATTGCTTTCTCCATGTCCTTTTCGACTCCGCTCATGGCGTCGGTGAAGCCCACGCCGATACCCGCGCCCATGTTCTCACCGATACCGGCAAAGACCTTAGACGGGGAACGGATACCCAGCAGACGCTTTGCGCCGTTGACGATGCCGGAGAAGAAGCTGGATACCTTGGAGGAAATCCACGACGCCAGCGACTGGATGCCCTGCCACAAGCCTTGCACGATATTCTTGCCAATGTTGACCACAGCACCGACCGCCTGTCCAAGCCCCTGCACCAGCGCCGCGATGATTTGCGGAATGGCGGCGGCGAGCTGCGGGATGGCATTCACCAGCCCTACCGCAAGCTGAACGATGAGCTTGATGCCCATCTCAATAATCTTCGGTAGGTTGCTGGTGATGAAGTTGATAATGGTCGTGATGATCTGAGGCAGAGCCTCAATGAGCTTCGGGAGCGCGTTCAAAATGCCCTGTGCCAGACCCGCGATGATTTGAAACGCGGCGTCCAGAATGAGGTCGAGATTGTCGATGAGCGTCTGGCAGATGAGGATGATTGCCTCCACGATGGACGGCACCAGCTCCGGGAGAGCCTCCGCAAGCCCGGTCGCCAGCGTAACGATCATCTGTATCGCCGCTTCAATAATGGCGGGGAGGTTGTCGATGATGCCCTGCACCAGCGTCAGCACAAGCTGAAGCGCACCCTCCGTGATGGACGGCAGTGCCTCGATCAGCCCTTCGAGAAATGTCATAATAACTGTGGACGCGCATTCAACCAGCGTTGGCAGATTCTCAATAATGGCGTTCCCGATAGCCATGACGATGTCCATTCCGACCTGAATGATTTTCGGCATATGCTCCATTATCATGTCCGCA
The DNA here is from genome assembly GCA_028692395.1 of Lachnospiraceae bacterium. Lineage (GTDB taxonomy): Bacteria > Bacillota > Clostridia > Lachnospirales > Lachnospiraceae > Novisyntrophococcus. Next base: position 14,831 of record JAQUXP010000005.1, on the reverse strand, counting down.
AGACCGCCGACGGTATTGCCGATGACCTCGCTGATTTTTCCAAAGTCGTCCCCGGCCTCCACAAGCCCGGAGGTGAACTCACCGAGCAGGGATACGCCGTCGTCGGCGAGGTCTTGGAGCTGCGGCAGAAGCACAGTACCCATGACGCGCTTTGCCGCCGCAGACCCCTGTTTGAGCCGTTGCACGGAATCGTCGAAAGCGCCGAGCTTGGCAATGCTCTCCTCAGAGAGAACAGCGCCCATGCGGTGTGCTTCATCGGTCAGAGCCGCGATGCCCTCGCTGCCTTGTGCGATAAGGGGATTCAAGTCCTGCGCCGACTTGCCGAAAAGCTGCATGGCGAGAGCGTCGCGTTCTGTTTCGTTGGAGATGTTACCGAGAGCGTCGATGCACTCCCAATAGACCTCCTCGCTGTCACGCATAGAGCCGTCCGTATTGGTGACTGCAACTCCAAGCTGGGCATAAGCATCCGCATACTTCGCGGAGCCTTGAGCCGCATTGGACATGGACTTGACGTTTTTTGCCATAGACCCAGTGAGCGTGTCCAGCGACACGTCAACGAGGTCGGCGGCGTAGGAGTACGCTTGTAGGCTCTCCACGCTCATGCCCGTGACGGTGGACTGTGTGAGCATATCGTCGGCATAAGCGGCGGCTTCCACGGTCATATCCACAAGGGCTTTTCCTGCCGCGATAGCCGCCGTGCCAATAGCAGCAAGAGCAGCACCCATAGCAACGCCCACACCCTTGACAATAGAGCCGAGTTTCTCAAACTTGCCGCCGGAGGCATCCGCTTCTTTTGCGGTGTCCTCGATCTCGTCACCCAGCTTGTCCGTCTGTTTGGCAGCGTCCGCAGACTCATCGCCCATTTTGTCGATGGCCTGCTCGTTGTCCTTCAGCTCACGCTCCATGCCGTTAAGTTCGGCTTCGGCGTTGTTGAGCGCCACGACCCACTGCTGGGTGCGGCGGTCGTTCTCACCGAAGGAGTCCGAGGCGTTCTGGAGAGCGGAACGTAGAGTCTCAATTTTACCTTTCTGCGCGTCGATCTGCTTGGTAAGGACTTCATTTTTTGCAGTGAGAGATTCCACGCTGGATTCATTCTTGTCGAACTGCGAGGTGGCAAGTTTCATTTCACTGCCGAGAACTTTGAACGACTGGTTGATGTCAGCGAGAGCTTTTTTGAATTCCTTTTCGCCCTCAACGCCGATTTTTAAGCCAAAATTATCTGCCATAACTTACCACCTCCTCAGATGCCCGTAGGGATTATTTCGTCGATGTAATGCTCCCGTGTTGCTTTTGTCATGCTGTTAAACTGCTTATAGCACTCCCACTGGTCGAGCAGGTGACCCAGCGGCATGAGCCAGACCTCCTGCTCTGACCTGTGGAGCAGAGAAACGCCATAAAAGATAAGTCGGGCAAACAACTCCTCGTCGCTTACCCGACCGCCGCGTTTTTTGAGTCATCCTCGCTTTCGACCTCGCGCTTGGCTCCCTTGAACATGGCCTCCATGATGGATTCCTTGTAGGTGGCAAGCTCCAGCGGCGAGGTGAGCAGCTCCACAGCCTCTTCCGTCAGCAGCTCACGCTTGTCCTCAGGGTTTTGGAGGTTGTGGACGAGGACGCTCTGGTTTGCCAAAAGAGTGATGAGCCACACCACCTCGTCAAGCGCCATCTCGAAATTCTCGCTCTTCATGAGCTTTTCGCCCAGATTGGCAAGGCCGCCGTAACGCTTGGCGATCTCCTTCGTGGCGCGGGTGGTGAGGATCATCTCGTAATTCTTGCCGCCGATAGTCACAGCGGCGCTTCTGTCATTAGCCATTTAGTCGCCCTCCTTAGGATTTCGTGACCGTGACCGTGTAGGTCTTGGTCAGAGCGCCGCTGGTCACCACGATGGTCAGCGTATTCGCACCCTCTGCCCATGTCGCGGACTGACCGTTGGTCACGGGCGTACTTCCATTGGTGATAGCAATGGTGGCGTTTCCGTCCACAGCGGTAGCAGTCACGGTGTTGGTAGCGTTCGTGGTAGCCGCCGTGTATGATGTGGTGCTGCCGCTAAAGGCAGGCGTGAGCGTGAGAGAGCCGAGGGTCAGCGCGGATAGATTGGCGCTGGCGGGATTGAAGGTTGGCTCATACACCTCATCAAACCAGCCGGTGAGTACGCTTCCGGGCAGACTGGCGTCGCCCTCGTTGGCTTCAGCCTTCCACGGGTGCTTATCCTGTCCGTCCAACTTATTGCGGCGGTAGATGGTGCCTTCGATGGTGGGCGTGGAAAAGGTGATGCTGTCGCCCTTGGTAGCGAGGTTGGTCGCCGGGATACCGAAGATGACGCGGTAAAGCCAGAAATACTTGTATTTGCCGTTGGACTTCCGTGCCCGGAAACCGATAGCCACAGGGATGCCACCGTTCTCGGATGCCGAGATAAGAACGTGATTACTGTCGATCTGCGCTCCCGTGAGCGCGTTGGCGGCGGAGGTACCGATGTCATCAATGCCCAGCGTCAGAGTGCCGGACTTGAACTCCTTCACGGCCTCCGCCACACCGTCATCGGCATAGAGCGTTGCCTCATTTACCTCCACGGACAGCTCCGCAGAGATGGCTTTGGCAAGAGAAGCGGGGATCCCGTAGGTCTCCGAGCCATCGCTGGCTTCGGTGATAGGCGCATAAAACAGTCTGTCAAGACCGATGGTTGCCATAGGTCATTCCTCCATTTCGTATGAATAGTCCTTCGCCACGTCAATGGCGAAGTGGTGATAGCCGGTAGCGTCCTCGTGACCGACATACCGGCGGTCGGTTATGGTGATGTCCGCAGCAAGCAGCGCCCGGACGATGGTATTTTTGATTGCAGTGTAACTGCCCTTGTCGAACAAGGAGAGCCGCGCCTCCTGCACCTCATGATGTGGCTTGTCGTCGGCGTAAAGCTCGAAGGTCTCCACAATTGGCGTGATGACCATATAGCAGTCGGGCGCGGTGTCGGAGAACACGCCTGTTTCGATGGGGATGAGCGGAGAGAGCAGCGTGTTTAGCTCTGTGAGCAGGCTCATATATGCTCCACCTCCTGTTCAAAGGCGGCTTTCATGGCGTCGATGCAGGCGTTCTTGCTGGAGGATTTGGCGGGCTTCAGAAACGGTTTCGCCGGTTGACCGTGCTTGCCGTACTCCAGAACACCTGCGATCATGGAGTTGGAGCGCCCGTCCGAGCGTCCGTCCGCGAAGCCGACCTTCACATTGAAGTTGCCGTCCTTATCCTGCTTGGCGGGTGAAACGCCCAGAGCGCCAACCAGCTCGCCGGTGGTGCGGCTTTCTCCCTTTGTGCCGCTGCCAATGACAGCTTGCAGATTGGATTTGGCCCTTGTCTCCACGACCTCGCCTCCGGCCTCCAGCACCTTCGGAATGATTTCGTCGGTCTTATCTCCCAGCTTGGAGAGCTTCAGAAGGAAGTCCTCCGGCAGCTTGAAACTTGCTTTAGCCACTGGGCTTCACCTCCTTCGCCAGCACCTCGATATACATACCGCGTCCTTTCACGTCCTCGACGGAAGTGATCTCAAAGCGCCCACCGTCGTTTATGACCACCATAGCGGTGGTGACGGTGACGCCGGGGATGACGCGGAAACGGAAAAGGTCGGTGGCCTCCGAGAACTGAGCGCGATTTGCCCATTTCTCGTTGCCATGCCGACCTTCCCGATAAGCCTGTACCGTTGCCAGCACAAGGTCTGCGCCGGTGCTGAAGCCCTCCGCGTCCTTTGCGGTCGTAGAAAGAACGATGTCGATTGTGGTATTCATCTTTCCAAAGCTCATGCTCACACCTTCCATTCCCGATCGAGCCGCAGGAGCAGATTGACCGTGTTCCAGACCTGCTGCCCGGCTTGCACGTTATCCGAAAAGAAGCCGCCCGTGCTGCCGTCCCGGGACTCGTAGAAGTGGGACGACAGCATGATGACGGCCTGTTCGGTAGTGGGCGGCATGGCGTTGGTGCTGTAGTAATTCTCCGCCCTGTGCTGGTAGCTCTCGGCGTAGCGGGTGGCGGCGGTGATGTACAGCCCCAGAAGCTCGTCGTGGGCATCGTGTTCAAGGATGAGATTTGCTTTGACTTTTTCAAGCAGCGTAGTCATCACCGCTACCTCCTTTACTCAGTTACCGCGTCGGCTTCCATCAGACCGGCGGTCTTCAGCTTTGCCAGAAGAGCGTTGAAGTCGTCCTTCAGCAGTGCGATGGTGGTGGCAGTGCTGTCCGCCTGATTTGCGGCGGGGGAAAAATCAGAAGGAAGCCCCGTTACCGAGGCTCCCTCCTTGATCTCCAGCGTACCGCCGATGACGGTCTTTTCGCCGCCCTGTTCGGTGTAGTTCTTTGCGTTATACTCGCTCATAGGTCAGCCCTCCTTAGGCGTGCTGCTGGAGTACCTTGATAGCCTCCGGCAGAATGAGCTTGCCGTCCACGCGCTTGGAAGCGAGGAAGCCGACCTGCCCGGTCTCTGCGTAGCGCTCGTTCAGGCGGCGGAAGGTGACGCCCTGACGGTCGCCGATCCAGTAGAACTGGAGGTCGCCGAACAGCACGGACTTATTCCCGGCCGCCATCGTGGGCATATACGGAGAGGTGAAGATTTTCTTACCGAGCAGCGTGTCGAACTGACCCTCGTGCAGCGCGGGCTGCCAGAGGTACTGACCGTTGCCGTCCTTCAGCTTGCGGATGACCGCGATGGTGGCGTCAGACAGAACCCAGATGGCGTTCTTGCGGTAAGGCGCGCCGAGGGAGTAGTAGAGCGTGATGATCTCATCAGCGGTGATGGCAGTCGCCCCAGCAGCAGTAACACCCACGGGTGCGCCGGAGGTGGCATCCAGAATGCCGGTAGGCTTGCCGGTGCCGTTACCGTTGAGGAAAGCGTCCTCTTCCTTGTCGCCAATACGACGGGCAAACTCGGTGGTGAAGTAGCTCTCTAGGTCGAAGGCGGAGTCGTTGAGAAGCTCCTCGGAGACCTTGATGAGAGTCGCCACCTTGTGCGCGCCGATGAGCTGCTGACCGAACACATCATCGGACTCAGGAATAGCGCCCTCCTCGTCCACCCAAGAGGCGGTGCCCTTGCTGGTCACAACGGGAATCTTATGGGAGCCGGAAGAGGTGGTGAACACATGGGCGTGCTCACGGACGATGTTGTCTGCCTTCAGCGCCTGGATAAGCGTGTGCTCGAACTCGTCCGGGCAGAGATACCCGCCTTCGGAGTCGACGCCGATCTGGAGGGCATTGCGGATCTCCGGCAGGGTAACGCCGTCCTTGGAACGGGTCTGAGTCCAGAATGCGGACTTGTACGCATCAGCGGCACGGCTGGTCTTGGTGTCCTGCTTGTTTGCGTCCGGGCGCTCGGTGAGAGGCTTGCTGACGGGCAGCTTCAGCTCGGCGTCCAGCGCCTCCTGACGCTCCAGACGGTTGATTTCCTTGCCAAGGTCCGTGATATCCTGCTCCATGCGGGAGTAGGAGGCGTCGTCCTCTGCGGTGAGGGTGCCCTTTTCGGTGCGATGGGTGTCAAGGAAAGCCTTGGTCGCTTCCCACGCCTTTGCGCGCTTCTCGCGCAGTTCAAGAATAGTAGCCATAGTGATGTTTCCTCCTTAATATTTCATCAGGTTGAGCCGCTCCATGAGCTCGTTTACCGAGCGCTCTGGGGCAGCGGGCTTATTCGCTTTCCGTTTAGCGGTGAGCTTACTCATGAGGGAATTGGTGACGGCTCTGCGGGAGAAGGCAAAAGAAACGACGACATCCGAGGGACTCTTTTTGTCCTCCAGAATGCCGTCGGCAAAGCCGTATTCGATTGCCTTGTTTGCGTTCATCCAAGTCTCCGCATCCATAAGATGGGAGAGCTTGGCGCGGGACTGCCCGGTCTTGATCTCGTAGGCGTTGATGATGCTTTCTTTAACCTCCGAGAGCATGGCGATGGCTTTCTGCATTTCCTCGCTGTCGCCGATTGCTACCGTCAGCGGATTGTGAATCATCATGAGCGCCGTGGGAGCCATGAGCACCTTCGTACCCGCCATAGCGATGACAGACGCAGCCGAAGCAGCGATGCCGTCGATCTTGACCGTGACGTCACCCTTGTAGTCCATGAGCATGGCGTAGATCTGACTTGCCGCCACGCAGTCGCCGCCGGGAGAGTTGATCCAGATGACGATGTTGCCCTCGCCGCTGGTCAGCTCCTCTTTGAACGCCTTGGGCGTGACGTCATCGTCAAACCAGCTCTCCTCGGCAATGGTGCCGTCGAGGTAGAGCGTTCGGACGCCGGACTCTTCGTCCTTTGTCCAGTTCCAGAATTTCTTCATTCAGTGGAAGCCTCCGTTTCCGTTTGATTCGAGCGTTCCAGTTCAATCACCGACATGATCGCGTAGTTGGCAAGGTCGAGGAGCGTGTCCCTGACCGACTCATCGGGAACCTGTGCCGCTCGTACACACAGGCTCTGGAGCCGGTTGACCTTGTCGGTGATGCGTGTGACCGCGCTGATTATGCCGAGCTTACGAAACGTCTCTCCGAAGCTGTCGCCGTAGTCGGCGTTCTTTCGGAAGTAGATATCGTTCAGCTCGGCGCAGATATCCGCGTGGCGCTGTGTTTTAGTTTCCTGTGCCAGTTTGCTCACCTTCCTTAAAATTCAGTTTTGCATACTCGCCAAAATATATAGAAGCCGCCTTGTCATAAGCAAGAGCGGCTTCATATGGGCTGCCATAATAACCGAGGAAAACCATCTTTCCGTTTGGGTGAATATGCGCTATATACTTTCGTCTGTGCTTGTCAAAGCACACACCTTTATACCCAGTTGAACTTGATTTGGATATTGATGAGTTGTATGTGTTTTGATGTTGTGTCGCAACTCGAAGGTTTATGCGTCTACAGTCGCTTGGGTTACCGTTTATGTGGTCAACAACCATGTCTGGATTGCCGAGTAGCAGTCGGTGTAGTTTTACGCATTGTCCTTCACTATAACCGAGAACATACCCGTCCTTTGAAACTGACCACTGATATTTTGACACTTGTGGGAAATCCTGCACATCAAAAATAAAGGAACGCCCAGTCCCAACAGTACAACGGTAATAGTCAGCTTCTTTTTCGTACCTAATGCAATGGCCGCAGGTTTTTGTATGACCGTTTCTTAAGTAGCTTCCGCGTACTATTGTAGAATTACCGCACTGGCATTTGCAAAACCACAATGTATCGTGACCCTTGTAAACTCCTTCTTTTCGCAGCACAGTAAGGCGACCATATTTTTTACCTGTCATGTCAATTCTCATCAGGGGCGTTCCACCTTCCTGCGTTAGCTATATCGACCATATTGCCGTTACACAGATACCTGTTGCCGCCAAGTTCATCGGGAATTAAATCCATATTCTCAAGGTTTCTTACATCATTTGGTGACATGAAACCGTTCTGTATGCCGACCGCATAGCCGCTCATGCGGGAAGCGTAATCACCGCGAAGCAGTCCTTCCAGATTGAACTTCACGAAATACTGCTTCTTCTCGTCGGCGCTGAGAAGTGTCCGCATGATGGACTGCTCCCAGCGGATGACCCACGGGTCGAGGGTGTACTTCACGAACTCAAGGGACTGCTGCTCGATATTAGAAAAGCTCGACTTTTCAAGGTCGCCCACCATGTGCGGAGGGACTCTGAAAATTCGAGCTATCTCGTTGATTTGGAACTTTCGTGTCTCCAAGAACTGTGCCTGCTCCGGGGAGATACCAATCGGCGTGTATTTCATGCCCTCTTCCAGCACGGCAATCTTATTGCTGTTGCCGCTGCCGCCGAAGGTGGACTGCCAACTCTCGCGGACACGCTGCGGGTCTTTGATGGTGCCGGGATGTTCCAGCACGCCGCCCGGAGCAGCGCCGTTGGCGAAGAACTTAGCTCCGTACTCCTCGCAGGCGATTGCCATGCCGATAGCGTTCTTCGCCATAGCGATGGGGCTGTAGCCGACCAGACCGTCGAAGCCCAGCCCCGGAATGTGCAGCACATCGGACGGGCGCAGGATAACGGTGGAGCCCTCCAGCGTGGGCGATTCCTCCGAAGAGTGGTTGTAGCTGTAATACAGCCGTCCATCCTTATCCCGGTCAACGGTCATCTTGTTAGGCATCAGCGGATACAGTGCCACGACCTCGCCCTTGCCGTTGCGGATTATCTGGGCGTAGGCGTTGCCCCACAGCAAAAGGTGTGTCATGAGAGTCTCCCGGAACACGAAGGAGCTCATCTCAGGGTTTGGCTCGTCATGGAGCAGACGGTACAACGGATGGTCGTAGGACTTCTCTTTGCCACCGTCCGGCAAGTAATGATACAGGTTGAGCGGCAGTCCCGCCACAGCCTCCGCAAGAATGCGGACGCAGGAGTAGACCGCAGTCATCTGCATGGCGGTGCGCTCCGTCACAGCCTTGCCGGAGGTCGAGCCGCCGAAGAAGAAGCTGTAGGAACTGCCCGCCGTGCGATTTTGGGGCTTGTCGCGGGAGCGGAACATCCCGGTAAATATGCTCATGTGAAATCACTCTCCTTTATCAGATAAACAAAATGCCCCGGTCATCATAGACCGAAGCACTGTTGTCGTTGCCGCAGCGGATCGCCCGGTCGAGTGCCATGATGGTCGCGACAGCGCCGTCGATCTTCTCTGTGGACTTTTCCTTGTCTGCCTTGATGTTCCCGGCAGGGTCTGTGCGAATGAAGATGTTGTCCATCATCCAGCGAAGTACTGGGTGCCCGCTGTGTGCCAGCTTCTGTTCCAGCGTGAGCTTCATCAGCTCCTTTGTCGGCGGGGACATATCCTTGAAGCCCTGCCCGAAGGGAACGACGGAGAAGCCGAGGTTTTCGAGGTTTTGTGTCATCTGTACTGCGCCCCAGCGGTCGAATGCAATCTCGCGGATGTTGTACTTCGTGCCGAGCTGCTCGATGAACTGCTCGATGTAGCCGTAGTGAACGACGTTGCCCTCCGTCGTTTGCAGGAAGCCCTGCCGCTCCCAGAGATCGTAGTTGACGTGGTCGCGCTTGACGCGGAGGGCGATATTATCTTCCGGTATCCAGAAGAACGGCAGAATGCTGTATTTATCCTCCTCGTCACCGGGTGGGAAGACCAGAACGAATGCTGTGATGTCTGTGCTGCTGGACAGGTCAAGTCCGCCATAGCACACACGACCTTCAAGTGATTCCGCGTCTACGGCAAACGCGCACTTATCCCATTTGTCCATTGGCATCCAGCGCACAGCCTGTTTGACCCATTGATTGAGCCGGAGCTGACGGAAGCTGTTCTCTTCAGCGGGATTCTGTTTGGCGCTCTCGCAGGCCGCTTTGACCTTGTCCATGCCGACCGTGATGCCCAGGGACGGATTCGCCTTCTTCCAGACCTTCGGGTCTGTCCAATCGTCCTCCTGTGCCGCGCCGTATATGACCGGGTAGAAGGTGGGGTCATGCTTGCGCCCGTCGATGATGTCCAGCGCTTTTTGATGCACTTCCCAGCAGATGCTGTTCTGGTTATCTCCGGCAGTCGTGATAAGAAAATACAGCGGCTGCATTCGTGCGTCGCCGCTGCCCTTGGTCATGACGTCGTAGAGCTTCCGGTTGGGCTGGGTGTGCAGCTCATCGAACACCACGCCGTGGGTGTTGAAACCGTGCTTGTTGCCGACATCAGCAGACAGCACCTGATAGATGCTGCCGGTCGGTTGATAGATGAGCCGCTTCATGGAGTCGAGGATTTTCACCCGCTTGGCGAGCGCCGGACAGTACCGCACCATGTCCGCAGCCACGTTGAAAACGATGGACGCCTGATTGCGGTCGGCAGCGCAGCCATACACCTCGGCACGTTCCTCATGGTCGGCGCAGGTAAGAAGCAAAGCGATTGCCGCCGCAAGCTCCGATTTGCCCATTTTCTTTGGTATCTCCACATAGGCGGTATTAAACTGCCGGTAGCCATTGGGCTTGAGTGTCCCGAAGATATCGCGGATGATCTGCTCCTGCCAGTCGATGAGCTCAAAGGGCTTACCGGCCCATGTGCCCTTGGTATGACACAGGGCTTCGATAAAAGCAACGGCGCGGTCGGCAGCGTCTTTATCGTAAGTGGAGTCCGGCGCTTTGAACTGCGTCGGTTTATATCTTTTCAGCTTGCGCATACGCACCGTCTCCTCTCAAATGAGCATAAAAAATAGCCGCCCGATGGCGACTTCAAAATGTATGTGTACGAGATACAGCCCCGTCAAGGGCTGTTCCCGGCTGTTATGCTGGGCTTAGTAGTTTTCGCCGTGAAGCAGGATGTCGACCGCAAGCTGCGTGTCGGGGTCGGCGGGCTTGATGTCCCAGCCCCTATCGTAATTGGCGATGATCTTGCCATCTCGCTTGAGCATCAGCTTACTGACCTTGCCGCCGTCGATGCCGTACTGTGAGCATTCGTCGTAGACCTTCAGCCAGTAATGAAAAATACTGTTGTAAACCTTGAGGCTTCCTTCTTTCCACATGGTCGCGCCCTCCTTAAAACCGTTCAAGGCTGACGTTTCCGTCGGCGTCGAAGATTACCTTATAGCGTGTCTCGGTACCGTCAGCCTTCTTGGAGATCAGGCGAATGCCGCCCTCGTAGGCGCTGTAGGCGCGGTCGAAACGCTCACCCTGCGGGAGCTGATTCTTGGCCTGCTTTAGCTGTTTGTCTGTCATTGTCGTTTCCTCCTTAGATGCCCTTTCCCCAAGTGAATCCCTTCTCGACGCGCTTTGCCTTGAGCAGGCTCCGCAGCTCCATGAACTGTTCCCCGCTGATTTTGTAGGCGCTGCAAGCCTGGCTGATCGCTATGTGAGCGTCCTTGAGGTCGTTCTCGGTGTGAATGCTGGCAATCTGCTTTTTGAAGGTATTCATCATGGTGGGTGTCCTCCGTTCGTTTTGGTATGTACATATATCACTCTGAACGAGGATAATAGCAAGTCAATTCTGCGAATAAACTACACAATTATCCCTCGCCCGTGAGGATGAAATGCACATACTCGGAGCGGCTTTCTTCGAGGAAAACGACCAGCTCATAGAAGCCCATGTCGTTGGCGATGCGCTGCACCATGCGTACATCAAACATATTGGTAAGCCCGGTATCCCGGACGGCAAGTATCTGCCGCTTGACCGTATCAGTCATCATCGCACCTCCGGCATGAGTCTTCGCCGTATGCCACCGACAAGCCGCTGCCGTTGTCCCAGGCAACCATAACCGAGCCAATGTCATCCACGCCGCGCACGGTGCCTTTTGTGCCTACGGGCGGGGCCTGCACATCGTTCATGCACAGGAGCTCCAAGCGACAGCCGACCGGGTAATGCTTGCGGATACTCTCGACCAATTCTCTACTCGGAAACCGCATCCTGCACACCTCCCCTGAAAGCAGAACTGCCCGTCAGATTTCGAAGCAGTATCTTCCGCTGCTCTTTGTACTCCGCTCCTATGAAACCGAGGCGGAGAAGGAAGCAGCGGAAAGCGTACTTGTCGTTGCCCGTTTCTTTTTCCTTGGCTGTGATGCGCTTCTGGTTTCTCGCCATCTCGCAGATGGCGCAGATGAAATGGTCGTAGGCTTTGAGCTCCTCCGGGGTCGGCTGTCCGATGAACCAGGGGAAGGACACCTTGTCCTCGGTCACCTCGACCGGCAGTTCCGCTACTCCCAGCGCCTTGCGGATAAGCCCGCCCTTGGCGGCAAGCAGAGCGTTGAGGTTGGCGAGAGCCGTTTCGCTGAAAAGACTGCGCGGCATGGCGATGCAGACGCCGCTGATCTCCGGCTCTGGGATACCGTAAGCGGGTGGCTCTATCTCCTCATCCCGCAGTCTGTCCCAAGGGCTGACCCAACCGCTGTCGGATACGGCAGGCGCGTCGTCGCTGGCAACCTCCGCCTCGCCCGGTGAGTTGGGGTTAGGCTCCGGCGCGAAGCCCATTTCCAGCAACCGTTCCACCAGCATCTCGACCTCATCGCTGTCGGCGCGGTCGTCGAAGCTGAGGGTGCCGGTCTTGTCGATGGTGAAGTAGTCCACCTCGTAGGCGAAGGACGGAGCTCCGAGATACTTGGAGGGAACCTCCGTGATCTCGCTAATTGCGGCTACCAGCCGTTTGCGGTCGCTGCCGGTCACGTTGTACTTCAGTTCCATGCTCTGTCCCTCCATCCCATCAAAAAAGCTACCGCGTCGTAAAACCCGGCGCGGTAGTATCCGTATTGCATCTCTCCTTCCAGCAGAGAAAAGGTGTCCTCGCACTCCTTGTGCAGTGCTTTCTGGCCATTGGTGAGCGCGGTCTTCAGTTTCTCGTCGCTCTCATAGAAAGTAGCGAAGGCTTCGGCGAGTGCTGTCGGTGGATTCGCTCCCAGCGTGTTGACCCGCTCCGTGACAAACTCGTCAACGGCGGCTTGCAGTTTCTCGTCCATAGGTGTGACCTCCTTTGTTTTGGTAGTCACATATATCACTCTAAAGCCGAGAAATAGCAAGTCATATGTGCGAAAGTCTGTGACTTTATTTTTCGGATATGTACGCCGCCCACTTGACGTAGGAGCCCATCTCCGGGATGACCAGTATGCCGTCCGTGCGGCCACGCTGATGCACGAACAGGCAGTTCCACACGGGGCCTTCGGAGCAGAGCGCAGCGTTGTCCTCGATGAACTGCCTGTCCACCAGAAGGTCGAGAGAGAAGTTCTCATAGGCGATGCCGGACAGGATGATGGTCTTGACTATCTCATATTTCCGTTCCTGCTCCGGGAGATGCGGCCGACACAGCTCGTTTATCGTCTTCGGCGTTCTTATGAAGAATGCTGTTTTCTCTATATTCATATCGTCCACCTCGAAATGTTATGTACTTAAATTAAGTACATAAGCAACATCATACCATAGATTGTCCTTAATATGAACCCATATAAATCTCCAATTAAGTACATATTAAGGACGAGGTGGACGCATGAGCATTGAAAAGCCGGAGAAGGATAAGCATCTCGGTTTACGCATCGATAACGAGCTGCACTATAAACTGCATTACATTTCAAACTACGAGGGGCGCTCTGCCAACGGCGAGGTCATTTATCTGATTCGCCAGTGCATCGACAAGTTTGAAAGTGAGCATGGCAAGATAGAACTGCCGAAGACCGACAAATGAGAGACGAGGACATGGTTATGAAGCCGTGTCCTCGTTTTCAACTATGCCGGTCAGCACGAAACATACGCACGGGAGCGCCACGCCGTTGCCCCACATCTTATACTCTGCCGCATCGGAGTGCGGATGCCGCAGACATTTGATGACCTGCTTTCGGCTCTTGGGCTTTTCGCTTGTTCCGACGATGCGTCGGTGCGTTTCCCAGACCTCCGTCCAGAACGCTATCTCATCCTCAGTCGGTTCTTCCGTACCAAGCCCGTCGCACCACCAGTCCGGGAATCCCTGCAAACGGGCGCACTCGGTGGGGGTCAGCCTGCGGACGATGTAGCTTTGGTCGATCACGCCATTGTGGTAACCGGGATTCGTACCATTGACCAGGGTCGCTGACTTTTCTTCCGTCAGTCCCATTCCTTCTGCTTTCATCTGTGGGAAGAAGCCGCACGGTTTTACGGGCTGGGTGACGAGCGGAGCATCCTTGAAGTCCCTCGCCATGAGGGTGGCAGTCTGCTCCTCGCTGACTACGCCGTAACAGCCGGTGGTCATGGAGTATGCGACAGCATGACGGTCTAATCCCGAAGATTGAGTTATCCCGATGCTGTCAGGTAAGGGTAGGGCTATTTGTTGAGAATCAAGTATTTTCTCTTCCGTTGTCATCATAAAACCTCCAGATAATAGATTAAAAGCGGCTTGACAGTTCAATTCTGCCAAGACCGCTTTTTTCGATTCATACTAGGGCTTGTCTGAAAAAGTATTCAGACTGTATTATTTGACCAAAACAGCAATAGAGGCAAGAAAGACGAAAGCAAGGAACGAGGAATCCAACTTGTCAAAGCGCATTGCAAGGCGCCGAAACCACTTGAGCTTGGCGAAAAAGCACTCAATCAAATGGCGTTCTTTATAGACCCACCAATCGCAAGTCCATGGATTTGGATCGTTGGACTTGGGTGGGATTGTATAGCTCGCCCCTGCCGAGTGGATATACTCACGGATCGCCTTTGCGCCGTAAGCTTTGTCTCCAAGAATGTTGCTGCCGGATATGTTGAGCTGCTCTAGCACTTCAATGGCATGTGAGGAATCGTGGTCGTTCCCCTTGCTCAGAAGAAAGGTAACCGGATTGCCCAAGCCATCAACGACTGTGTGAATTTTCGTGGTTTTCCCACCTCTGGATACACCAACCGCTTTATCCTCTGCCTTTTTTTCCCCCATTGGCACTGGCATGAACCCGAACCGATGTGGAATCTATACTCAGATTTTCCATGTCCGCATCGGCAGAGAGCGCGGTAAACACCAGTTCCAAAACGCCTTCGTCACGCCATTTCCTGAATTTGGAGTATACTGTCTGCCATGGCCCGTAGTAATCGGGCAAATCACGCCATGTGGCTCCGCTTCTGGCGACCCACAGCATTCCGTTCATCATACTGCGGTTATCTTTCGCCGGGCGTCCCTTGCCTTTATTCTCTGGTGGCAACAGCTTCTCTATCCGTTCCCATTCGCTCGGGGTTAATTCATATCGTCTCATATGATCAATTTACATAATGCTGTTGCTTTGTGCAAGTTTTATTTTTCAAACAAACCCTAATTGTTGATTTAATTTTCCTTTAGGCATATATTGCGTTTAAAATAGCTTTCCCACTCAATGTTTTAAATATTTTACTCCCGACACTGTGAACGGAGTCATTCGACATATTATCCTCATAAAAATTAACAAGAAAGTCCGCCTCAACCAGTATCTGATAATCGATTCCC
>JAQUXP010000004.1 GCA_028692395.1 Lachnospiraceae bacterium | reverse complement strand
AGGAGATTGATGAGATGAAGAAATTTTTAGCAGTTCTCACCGCCGCAGTTATGACTGTAGGCATGGCAGTATCAGCATTTGCTGCCCCAAGTATCACCGTAACAGGAAACGTCACCAAGACATCAGCAGCAAAGGATGCGAATGGAAATGACATCACAGTTACCCTGGAGGCAATTCCGGCTAAGTATGAGGCTGTAGTAAACACGCTGAAGACAACAGAAGGTCTGAAGGCTGTACTGGGAGCTGAATTCACAGCGAATACAGCAATTGTGGATGTGAAGGAAGTTACTGTTCCAGCAGGAACTGTATTCCCGGCAACACTTACCTTTGAGGTAGCAGGTGTTACTGCAAACTCCAAAGGAACATTTTTACATTACAATGGATCTGCATGGGAAAAAATTCCTGCAACCTTTGGAGCTGGTACCATGACCGGAACCTTTAACAGTTTGTCACCAGTTGCTTTTGTTGTTGATAAGACCACTGTATCCGGCGCTGCAGCTTCAACAGGAAGTTCTACAACATCACCAAAGACAGGTGAGTCTAATGTACTGATGATGACTGCTATGGTTGCACTTCTTGCAGCAGCAGGAATGGTAGTAGTGTTCAAAAAGAAAAAAGCGTAACTTTATATGAACGCTTGATCTTTGAAAGGGTATCTTTGTGGCATAGCCATAATGAGGAAGAGCTTTATCTATAATTTTTTGAATAACACTGCAGGGTCATCCGGAATTTTCCTTAAAGGAAGATTTCGGATGATCTTTTTTTGAATAGATTATACATAGAAATATACATAGAGGATCAAAATTCCATTGACAGAATCATACGTAATAAGTATAATAAAAGGAATTACACATATTTCTTTTGAATTGAAACGGAGGTTTTATCCTATCATGGATAGTGACAGTAGTGACACTGCGGATACTGACAACTTTATTGATTTTGTTACATATAGAGCATATCTGTTTGGCTTGTGCCAAAGCAGACATGCTTTTTTGCGTTGTAACTGTGCAGTACCTGCACAGACCTGCTGAATAGTTACGATAACAGACCTAATAAAGGAGTTTATAAAATGACAAATGATACTATTATTCAAGTGGTGATTATCGTATTTTTAATTATCATGTCAGCATATTTTTCTGCTACCGAAACAGCGTTCTCCTCTTTGAATCGGACAAGGATGAAAACTCTGGCCGAAAAAGGTGACAACAAGGCGATTCTTGCCTTAAAGCTTTCTGATTCCTATGACAAACTGCTTTCCACCATCTTAATTGGCAACAACATTGTAAATATTGGTATGGCATCTCTTGGAACGGTACTTTTTGTCCGGTTATATGGAGATATCGGCGCTACTATTTCCACGATAGTGATTACGGTTGTTGTTTTGATCTTTGGGGAAATCACACCAAAGAGTATCGCCAAAGACTGCCCGGAACAGTTTGCCATGTTTTCCTCGCCTTTTATTAACAGTCTGATTTATATTCTGACCCCTCTGAATTTTCTTTTTTCCATGTGGAAAAAGCTGGTGGCAAAGGTGCTGAATCTGGAATCTGACACCAAGATGTCCCAGGAAGAGCTGCTGATGCTGGTAGAGGAAGTGCAGCAGGACGGAAGCATTGACAAGAAAGAGGGCGAGCTGCTTAGAAATGCCATAGAATTTACGGAGCGGGACGCAGAAGATATTCTGACCCACCGCGTGGATATGGAGGCAGTTCCACTGGACAGAACCAAGGAAGAGATCGCAAAAATATTTGCAGAGTCCAAATATTCCAGAATTCTGGTCTATGAGGAAGATGTTGATCATATCGTAGGTGTCATCCATCTAAAGGACTTTTATACGGAATCCGGAATTACGGATAAACCCATCGAAGAGATTATGACCCCTCCCATCTTTATTATGAAAAATGAAAAGATCAACAGCATTCTCTTAAAGCTTCAAAAAGCAAAGTCCCACCTTACCGTAGTCATCGATGAATACGGCGGAACCTACGGCATCGTAACCATGGAAGATATCCTGGAAGAGCTTGTAGGTGAAATATGGGATGAGCATGATGAGGAAAATGAAGTTTATCACAAGGTCAGCCCGAATACGTATACGGTGGATGGTTCCACCGACATGGTTGATTTCTGTGAACTGTTTCACCTGGATGTGGAGACGGAAGCAGTCTCCTTAAGTGGCTGGCTCATGGAACAGCTGGGAAAAATCCCGGAGGTAAATGATGCCATTGATTACGAAAATCTCAGTTTAAAAGTACTCCTAACTGACAATCACCGGGCATCCCTGGTAGAGGTTAAAAAAGAAATCCTACCGAATCAATAATCTTTTATAGGTTGCATCGATGAGAAATGCACCAAGAGGCGCCGTAATTAATATAGCCAATACTGCTACTGTCAGCACGATGTTGCCGCAGCTCAATCCCATAGCCAGCGGCACACCGCCGATAGCAGCCTGTACCGTGGCCTTAGGAGTGTAGGCAAGCATACAGAATAATCGCTCTTTCCCAGACAGCGTTGTATGCAGCAGACATAACAATACACCAACCATTCTAAAGCATAACACACCCATAATCAGTAGGACTGCCTGGATTCCGGCTTTTGTCACATAATGAATATCCACTGTTGCGCCCACCAGAACAAAAAGCAGGATCTCGGCACCCACCCACAGCTTATTAAACTTCAAAGACAATCGTCTGGCAACAATTTCCCTCTTTTTTTGCAGTGCAATCCCCATAAACATGATGGCAATCAATGCTGAAAATGTAATAGGGATAGAAAGACTGTCTTCAACAGTTACAAGAATAAAGGAAATGCTCAGGATAATAATTACCTTTACGGTATCTCGCATGTGAATCTTTTTAAAATATTTGCCCAGGACAATTCCAAGTAGAACACCGAGGGCAATCCCAAGACAGATGGAAACCGGAATATTTACAAAGCTCATAACCGATATATCATTTCCCTGGACAAGGCCTGTAAATGCTGTGAATAGAACGATCACAAATACATCATCCACAGAGGCTCCCGCCAGGATCAGCTGGGGAATTCCTCTGGCTTTCCCATATCCCTCTTCCATCAGCTTAATCATCTTTGGCACAATAATCGCCGGGGATACGGCTCCTACCACGGCTCCCATCACTGCCGCTTCCAGCACACTCACTCCCAAAAGCTGGGGTGCCAGCAAAACCATGCCGGTGATTTCAAATACAGCCGGTACAAAACACATCAAAACTGCAGGCCGTCCCACCTTTTTCAGATCCTTAAGATCCAAAGTCAGGCCGGCTCTGGTGAGGATAATAATCAGGGCAATCCGCCTCAGGTCCGCTGAGATAGCTAATATTGAAGAATCTATCAGATTCCATACACAGGGGCCAAGAAGAATTCCCGTTGCAATCATTCCCAGGAGACTTGGCAGCTTCAATTTACTGCAGACCCATCCGAAAAGCATTCCCACCAAAAGCATAAACGCAATACTCAGTAACATCTCTTTTCCTCCTTCATACGCAAAAAAAGCCAATGATCCTGCGGTTTTCGCAGAAGTCATCAGCTTAATCTAAGCGGTTTTAGCACAATACTATGGGAGAACTTCATTCCCTAACTGATAAACTACCTTATTTTCTGGCTTTTGTCAATGAAATATCACATTTTTCTATTCTTTTGCTTCTGCCATGGTTTTTTACAGCATCCTCATACTGTTTTAAACCGGCTGCTGCGATTGACGCTCTTCTATAAGCTTCATAAAGTATTGGTGAATTCGTGTGCTTTCGTCAAGCTCCGGATGAAATGCAAAAGCAAGCTGTCTGCCGTATTGTACCCCTACAATTTTATCGTCCACAGAGGCGAGCAGTTCCACGCTGGGCTCTGCCTTTGTCACATATGGGGCACGAATAAAGGTCATGGGAACTGTCCCCACATGTTTTACAGTGGAGACAGTATGGAAACTGCCTAATTGTCTTCCGTAGGCATTTCGTCTGACCGTCATGGGAATGGTGGCAAAGCAGGGTGTGTCCTGCTGCTCGATTTGGGAGGCAAGGAGAATCATGCCGGCACAGGTGGCAAGAACCGGTATTCCGTTCTGAATCTGTTGCTGCAGCGTGGAATGCATTCCCAGACCATAAAGGAGTTTTCGCTGTACGGTGCTTTCGCCGCCGGGAAGGATGATTCCATCATATTTTTTCTTTAGGTCTTCTGCATTTCTAAGCTCGATGCAGGAGACGCCCAGGGTATGCAGCATGTTTTCATGTTCGATAAATGCCCCTTGCAGGGCAAGGACTCCAATTACCATCATTTTCCTCTTTCTGCCATGAGAAGGGCAATTTCCTGTTCATTAATTCCTACCATGGCTTCTCCTAAACCGGCGGAAAGCTGAGCAATCAGACTGGCATCGGTGTAGTTGGTGACGGCCTGTACAATAGCGGATGCCCGCTTTGCAGGGTTACCGGATTTGAAGATGCCGGAGCCTACGAACACGCCTTCTGCGCCCAGCTGCATCATAAGTGCAGCGTCAGCGGGGGTTGCGACACCCCCGGCGGCAAAGTTGACAACCGGAAGCTTTTGATGTTCCTTCACATAGGCGGCTAATTCGAAGGGCACCTGTAATTGCTTCGCAGCTTCAAAGAGTTCATCCTCACGAAGGGCAGAAAGCTTCGCAATTTCACTGTTCATCCTTCTCATGTGCTGAACAGCCTGCACGATATCTCCTGTACCGGGTTCTCCCTTTGTACGGATCATAGAAGCACCTTCCTGTATTCTGCGAAGTGCCTCTCCCAGGTCCTTTGCACCGCACACAAAGGGGACATCAAACTTTCTTTTATCAATATGATACACATCATCGGCAGGAGAGAGGACTTCGCTTTCATCGATATAATCAATCTCAATTGCCTGTAAGAGCTGTGCCTCTACAAAGTGACCGATACGGCACTTTGCCATTACAGGAATGGATACTGCATCTTGAATTCCCTGAATCATATCCGGATCACTCATGCGTGATACTCCACCAGCTGCTCTGATGTCAGCAGGTATTCGCTCCAGTGCCATGACAGCACATGCCCCGGCTTCCTCCGCAATCCTTGCCTGCTCAGGGGTGGTGACATCCATGATAACTCCGCCCTTTAACATCTGCGCCAGTTCTTTGTTTAATTGATATCTTTCTGTAGTTTTCATCGTAGTTCCTCCAGTTATATAATTCGAATAAGACTTTACATATCCGATAGCTAAGATTATACTGAAAAAGTGACCATTAGAAAATCACCAAAACAAATATAATCAGCAAGGTCAGATTGGAGAGAAAACACGGTATGTTGACATATAATTTCACAAATACAGGGTCAGATTCCCTGTATGCCTATCTTTATAAATGTATTAAAAATGACATATTACAGGGGAAGCTTAAGGCGGGAGAAAAGCTGCCATCGAAGAGAAGCTTTGCGAAAAATCTGGGTATTAGTGTTATCACGGTGGAAAATGCATATGGGCAGTTAATGGCAGAAGGATATATCTATTCTTTCCCCAAGAAGGGTTTTTTTGTGTCAGATCTGAATCATTCGGGAGTACAGAAGCAGCCGGTGGATATGAATAAAGTGGTGTTGACCGGTGGGGCAAATGCCTATACGGCTGATTTTACCAGCAATCAGACAGATCACCATGTGTTTCCCTTTAGCATATGGACCAAAGCCATGCGGGAGGTTATCAATGAGAATCAGACCCAGCTTATGAGGAATCCGCCCTGTGGCGGTATTATGGAGCTGCGGCAAAGTATCTCCAGATATTTATCAGAATTTCGTGGAATGCAGGTCAAACCGGAGCAGATTATCATCGGAGCAGGTACAGAGTATCTATATGGGCTGATCATCCAGCTTATGGGAAGCCAGGTAGTATATGGAGTGGAAAACCCAGGATATCCCAAAATTGCAAAAATATACAAAAGTATGCAGGTCGCCTGTGAATACATCGACATTGATGAGGAGGGAGTACCGGCTAAGGCCCTGGTGGAAAAGAAGATTGATGTGATGCATCTTTCTCCCTCCCATCATTTTCCCACCGGAATTGTTATGCCAATCAGCAGAAGATATGAGCTGCTGGGATGGGCGTCCAGGGAGAAGGGGAGATATATTATTGAGGATGATTATGACAGTGAGCTTCGTCTTTTAGGACGCCCGATTCCGACACTTCAGAGCATTGACGTGTCAGATAAGGTAATCTATATGAATACATTTACAAAAACTCTGTGCTCTACGGTTCGAATCAGCTACATGGTACTGCCAGCAGATCTCACAGAGAAGTTCTATCAGAACCTTTCTTTTTATTCCTGCACGGTCTCTAATTTTGAACAGTATACTCTGGCAAGGTTTATGGAAAATGGAAATTTTGAGAAGCATATTAATCGGTTGAGAAATTATTATCAGAACAAAAGAGATGAAATACTGTCTGCATTTCGGCGGGAACCTCTGGGATCCTATTTAACAATTATGGAAGAGGGGGCGGGTGTTCATTTTCTGATGCATGTGGATTGTGAGAAGGAGGAGGATGAAATTGTACGGGAGGCAAGGGCAAAGGGGATCAAGCTAATGCCATTATCAAAGTATTATTACGGAAATGAAGTAAAATATCCGAATACTTATGTTATGAATTATTCTTCCATAGAGACAGAGAAGCTGAAAAAGGCTGTAACTGCGCTGGGCCAGATTATTCGTGGTGTCAAAGAATCAAAAAAATAAAATAATACTTGACAAATCCTGGATAAAAACATATAATCCCTATATAGCAACTAGGAAATAAGAAAATAACAGAGAGGCAGGTAGTAAAGTGAATCAGATCAGAGTAAGAAACACAGGACAATATGGAATGCTGCGATGTTGCGGCGGCCTGCTGAAGATGTGTAGAGATAGATAATTGTAAAAATAAAATCAGCCTATAGAAAAGAGGATCATCATTATGGCAAAGAATATTAATAAAGGAATCACATCATTAATCGGTAATACACCACTGGTTGAGGTTGTAAATATAGAAAAAGAGCATCACCTGGAAGCAACACTGCTGGTAAAACTGGAGTATCTGAATCCGGCGGGAAGTGCCAAGGATCGGATAGCGAAAAGTATGGTAGCAGATGCTGAGGAGAGAGGGCTTTTGAAGCCTGGTTCCACCATCATTGAGCCAACCTCAGGTAATACAGGAATTGGTCTTGCAGCACTGGCGGCAAGTAAAGGCTATAAATTGATTCTTACCATGCCTGAGACCATGAGCGTGGAGAGACGAAACATCTTAAAGGCATATGGAGCAGAGATTGTGCTTACAGACGGAACAAAGGGAATGACAGGAGCCATCGAAAAAGCAAAAGAACTGGAAAAAGAGATTCCAAACAGTTATCTGACCGGACAGTTCGATAACCCTGCTAATCCAAAGGTTCACAGAGAGACAACAGGACCGGAAATCTGGAGAGATACCCAGGGCGAGGTGGATGTGTTTGTAGCAGGAGTCGGTACCGGCGGAACCATCACAGGTGTCGGTGAATATTTGAAATCACAGAATCCGGATATCAAGATAGTGGCAGTGGAGCCGGCAACTTCACCGGTATTATCTCAGGGACACGGAGGTGCTCATAAGATTCAGGGAATTGGAGCTGGATTTGTGCCAAGCGTGCTCAACACGAAGATCTACGATGAGATTCTTCCTATTGAAAATGAGGATGCATTTACCTACTCTAAGGAAATTGCACACAAAGAAGGAATTCTGGTTGGTATTTCCTCCGGAGCAGCTCTCTATGCAGGAATTCAGCTGGCATCCAGACCGGAAAATAAAGGAAAAACAATTGTAGTGCTGCTTCCGGACAGCGGAGACCGTTACTATTCTACACCATTATTTGAAAATTAGAGAAAACAAAATAGAAAAACAGAATAGAGGAGAAAAAAACGATGAGTGAAAATAAGGTAGCAAGAAAAGATAGAAAGTTTAAGTTTGAGACA
The DNA here is from genome assembly GCA_028692395.1 of Lachnospiraceae bacterium. Lineage (GTDB taxonomy): Bacteria > Bacillota > Clostridia > Lachnospirales > Lachnospiraceae > Novisyntrophococcus. The sequence goes on along the minus strand of JAQUXP010000004.1, from coordinate 129,095 downwards.
TTACAGCTTCATGTAGGACAGGAAACCCCCGATCCGGTAACCGGAGCAAGAGCAGTGCCGATCTATGCATCATCTTCCTATGTATTCGACAACTGCGCACATGCAGCAGCACGATTCGGACTGCAGGATCCCGGTAACATCTATGGAAGACTGACAAACCCCACAGAGGATGTATTTGAGCAGAGAATCGCAGCTTTGGAGGGCGGTGTTGCAGCACTGGCAGTGGCATCCGGAGCAGCGGCAGTCTCTTATACCTTCCAGAATCTGGCCAAGGAAGGAGATCATATCGTATCAGCCAAGAATATCTACGGTGGAACATATAATTTCCTGGAGCATACATTTCCGGACTATGGAGTAAAGACTACGTTTGTTGACATTTTTAATGAGGAAGAAGTAGAGGCGGCAATTCAGGAGAATACCAAGGCAGTCTTTATCGAAACACTGGGTAATCCCCGTTCAGAGGTGGTTGATATTGAGGGAATCGCAAAGATTGCTCATGCGCATCAGATTCCCCTGGTGATCGATAATACCTTTGGCACTCCGTATCTGATTCGTCCTATCGAGTATGGTGCAGATATCGTGGTACATTCTGCTACTAAGTTTATCGGCGGACATGGCACTTCTCTGGGCGGCGTTATCGTGGACAGCGGAAAGTTTGACTGGGAAGCTTCCGGAAAATTCCCACAGCTTACTGAGCCAAACCCAAGCTATCATGGTATCAGCTTCACAAAAGCAGTAGGACCAGCAGCTTTCGTAACCAGAATCCGTGCAATCCTTCTCAGAGATACCGGAGCAACCCTTTCTCCGTTCCATGCATTTCTGTTTTTACAGGGGCTTGAGACCTTATCACTTCGTGTGGAACGTCATGTGGAAAATACATTAAAGGTGGTAGAATACCTGCAGAAAAATCCCCAGGTGGAAGAAGTACATCACCCATCCGTGAGTACAGATCCAAAACAGCAGGAGCTTTACAAGAAGTATTTCCCAAATGGCGGAGGTTCAATCTTCACCTTCGAAGTGAAGGGGGACGAGGAAAAGACAAAAGAGTTTATCGATAATCTGGAACTGTTTTCTCTTCTTGCTAATGTGGCAGATGTGAAATCTCTGGTAGTTCATCCGGCTTCCACTACTCATGCGCAGTTAAGCGGAGCAGAGCTGCTGGAGCAGGGAATCAAACCCAATACGGTCCGTCTTTCCATCGGAACTGAAAATATCGATGATATTATTCAGGATCTGGAGGAAGCATTTAAGGCAATTCAGTAGGGGGAAGCGGTTGAGATTCTCTTGAAGCCTGTATCTTTTTGGCAGTCTGCTGGTCGATGGCAGCTTTGAGCTCCTGCAGATAAGGAGAAAAGGAAACCTTGTCCGCACCATAAGTGAATTGTAGCTCATATTCCAGCGGCAGCCAGGTAGATATATCGGATTCATTGTGTGCAATAACGGCCTCCAGGTTGTCAAGGGCTTTGTAAAGCTTTGCTTCCTCAGTCCTGCGGGCATTCATCTCTTGCAGGAGCTGTGTCCATTCCTGGGCGTAGGGCGCCGGAAAACTGTCAATCCAGTTTTGAAACACAGAATCCTCCCGGGTACTGTCATCGGCTGTTTTTTCAAAGGAAGGAATATCACCGGTAAATGCTTCACCAAGATCGTGAATCAGGCACATTCGGAGGACTTTATTCATATCAAGAGCGGGAAATTCATCCGTAACCAGCATTGCCATAAGCGCCAGACGCCAGCTGTGATCTGCGACACTCTCTTTTCGGTGATTGCCAGTCCAGCAGTGTCTGGTGTTTTTCTTTAGTTTTTCTGCTACTGCTAATATAGTAAGAAGCGAAGATGGTTCCATAGTAAATTCCTCCTGGATTTCTGACATTGAGGTGGGAGAGCACTATCGTTATTTTATCATAAAAGACCGGAAAGCAAAAGAAAAACAAAAAAGGGGAGGGATGTCGCACTTCGGTGGCCGGGAGTCCCCTCTGAGACCGGAACACATTTGCAGAAGTCCTAAGTATACCAAAACAACCGATTTTGCGTTATAAGAAATCAGCATACTGTCTGAGCATAGCGAGTTTATGCTGATTTCTTATGATTTTAGCAAAATCGGTTGTTTTTTTGTATACTCTTGGACTTCGAAACCGTGTTCCGGTCTCAGAGGGGACTCCCGGCCACCGAAGTGCGACATCCCTCCCCTTTTTTCCTACTGCAGATATCCGGTATAATCTTGAGTGTGTAACAGCTGATTGGCATTCGCAATCCGCTGAGCTGTGGGAGGGTTAATTCCTTCCAGCTGGTAGGGGATTTTCAGTTCTTCCCACTTGAAGATCCCAAGAGTATGGTAGGGCAGAACCTCGAACCGCTGTACATTGCCAAGAGACTTGACAAAAGTGTCCAGTTGAACCAGATATTCGTCATAATCATTCCGTTCCGGTACGAGAACATGGCGAATCCATACAGGTTTTTTGATCTCGGCCAGATATCGGGCCAGATCCAGAATATTCGTATTGGTGCGTCCTGTCAAAAGTCTGTGCTGCTTCTCATCGATGTGCTTGAGATCCAGAAGAATCAGATCAGTCACCTGCATCAGTGTCTGGAATTTCTCAAAAAACACACCATCTCTTGTGAAGGGGGCACCGCAGGTATCAAGGGTTGTGTGAACCCCGGCAGCCTTCGCTTTTTGAAACAGCTCTGTCAGAAAATCAATCTGAAGCAGAGGCTCTCCGCCGCTTACGGTAATCCCGCCTTTGTCTCCCCAGTAGGAACGGAAGCGCAGTGCCTGTTCCAGAAGCTCATCCGCAGTTTTCAGGTGATCCGAAGTCTGATTCCAGGTATCCGGATTATGGCAGAACTGGCAGCGCATGCTGCAGCCCTGCATAAAGATCACAAAACGAACTCCGGGACCATCCACAGATCCAAAGCTTTCGGTGGAATGAATCGCACCTTTTACCAAGTTACATTCTTTCATGTGCGGAACGCATGATAACATCTAACTGCTGCTCCCGAGTCAGATCGATGAACTTAACCGCATATCCGGATACACGGATTGTAAAGTTAGCATATTCCGGTTTTTCCGGATGTTCCATAGCATCCTTCAGCTTGTCAATTCCGAATACATTTACATTCAGATGATGAGCACCCTGATTGAAGTAACCATCCAGGATATGAACCAGGTTTTCGCTGCGTTCCTCTTCGTTATGTCCCAGTGCGCCAGGGCTTATCGTCTGTGTATTGGAGATACCATCCAGTGCCCACTCATATGGCAGCTTTGCAACAGAGTTCAGAGAAGCAAGCAGACCATTCTTTTCCGCACCATAGCTTGGGTTAGCTCCAGGAGACAGCGGTTCGCCGGCTTTTCTTCCGTCAGGAAGAGTTCCGGTAGCTTTTCCGTAAACAACGTTGGAGGTAATGGTCAGAATCGAGGTCGTCGGCTCTGAATTACGGTAGGTATGATGCTTTTTCAGCTTCTCAAGGAAGGTCTGCAGCAGCCATACGGCGATCTCATCTGCACGGTCATCATCATTTCCGTAGCGCGGGAAATCTCCCTTGATCTCGTAATCGATGGCAATACCATCTGCATCACGGATCGCTTTTACATGTGCGTACTTGATTGCACTCAAGGAGTCAACAACATGGGAGAAGCCTGCAATACCAGTTGCAAAGGTTCGTCTTACATCAGTATCGATCAGTGCCATCTCAGCAGCCTCATAGTAGTACTTGTCATGCATGTACTGGATGACATTCAAAGTATTCACATAAAGTCCTGCAAGCCAGTCCATCATCATGTCATATTTGCGCATTACTTCTGCATAATCCAGATAATCGGAGGAAATCCGTGCATATTCCGGTCCCATCTGCACTTTTGTCTTCTCGTCTACGCCGCCGTTGATTGCATAAAGCAGACACTTGGCAAGGTTGGCACGTGCACCGAAGAACTGCATCTCTTTACCAGTCTGAGTTGCAGATACACAGCAGCAGATAGAGTAGTCATCGCCCCATACCGGACGCATTACATCATCATTTTCGTACTGGATGGAGCTTGTTTCTACGGAAATGTAGGAAGCAAACTTCTTGAAGTTCTCCGGCAGTCTGGAAGAGTAGAGTACGGTAAGGTTTGGTTCCGGAGCCGGTCCCATATTCACCAGCGTATGCAGGATACGATAATCACTCTTTGTTACCATAGAACGTCCGTCCTGACCGATTCCACCAACTTCCAGAGTTGCCCAAACCGGGTCACCGGAGAACAGCTGATTATAGGAAGGAACACGGGCAAATTTTACCATACGGAACTTCATAATCAGGTGATCGATTAATTCCTGTGCCTCGATTTCAGTTAAAGTGCCATTTTCCAGGTCACGCTGAATATAAATATCAAGGAAGGTAGCGATACGGCCAACACTCATGGCAGCACCGTTTTGTGTCTTGATAGCGGCAAGGTAGCCAAAGTACAGCCACTGTACAGCTTCCTGTGCATTTTTTGCAGGCTCGGAGATGTCAAAGCCATAGCTTTCTGCCATCAGCTTCATATCTGCCAGAGCACGGTACTGCATGGAGATCTCCTCACGCTGACGGATGATATCATCTGTCATAATACCGCAGCCGCAGTTATCAAAGTCATTTTTTTTCTGCTCCATCAGGTAGTTGATACCATAGAGAGCCACACGGCGGTAGTCACCGACGATACGTCCACGACCATAAGTATCCGGAAGTCCGGTAATGATCTTGTTATGACGTGCTTTTTTCATCTCAGGGGTGTAGGCATCGAAAACACCCTGATTATGGGTTTTGTGATAATCTGTAAATATTTTATGAAGCTGCGGATCAGGCTCATAACCGTTGGTGGTGCAGGCATCCTCTGCCATCTTGATGCCACCGAAAGGCATAAAAGCACGTTTCAGAGGCTTATCTGTCTGAAGTCCGACTACCTTTTCTAATTCTTTTAAATCCTCGTTGATATATCCTCGTCCATGGGAAGTGATGGAGGATACAATCTCTGTATCCATATCGAGAACGCCGCCCTTTGCACGTTCTTCCTTCTGAAGGGTCTGAAGTGCATCCCAGAGTTTCTCGGTTGCCTCCGTTGGCTTTTCCAGAAAGCTGGAGTCTCCATCATAGGGAGTGTAGTTAGCCTGGATAAAATCACGCGTGTTTACTTCTTCCTTCCAGATTCGGCCTTTGAAGCCAGTCCATTGTTCTTTTTGCAGCATAGCAATGTCCTCCTATTTGAATGAAATAAAAAAGCTGACCCATATCTTGAGCAGCTTTTGCCCAGACGGTCGGCTAATTACAGTCATACTTCCCGTGGTCAATTCCACTTCCGTCAGTCGTATAACATACCTATAATATACTGTATACAATCTGTAAATGTCAACGAGGAAAATGATTGTTTATTGTGTTTCTTTTAATACAATGGAAATATCTGGTTTAATTGGATAAACAGAAGCTTGATAAAGAGTAAACTGCCACCTCTTGTCAGATGGAAGCAAAAGAGATATAATCGATCTATCAATGCGAAATAAAAAAACCAAAAGTGAGGATACAAGTGATGGATTATAAGAAAAATACAATCTGTGTACAGGGTGGATGGCAGCCGAAGAACGGTGAACCACGGGTACTGCCGATTTATCAGTCAACTACTTACAGGTATGAAACCAGTGAAGAGATGGGAAAGCTTTTTGATCTGGAGGCAGATGGATACTTTTATTCCCGTCTGCAGAACCCAACCTGTGATACGGTTGCCCAGAAGATCTGCGATCTGGAGGGCGGTGTGATGGCAATGCTGACCTCCTCCGGACAGTCTGCTACCATGTTTGCTGTTACCAATATCTGCTGTGCCGGAGACCATGTAGTCTGTGCAGCCAAGGTATATGGAGGAACCACCAACCTTCTGACCGTAACCCTGCATCGTTTTGGAATCGAAGTAACACTGGTGGATCAGGATGCACCGGCTGAGGAACTGGAAAAAGCATTCCAGCCAAACACAAAGGCAGTATTTGCAGAGACAATTTCCAATCCGGCAGGCGTTGTGCTGGATATTGAAAAGTTTGTAAAGCTTGCACATGAGCATGGGGTACCGATGATCTGTGACAATACCTTTGCAACTCCGATCAACTGTCGTCCTTTCGAATTTGGTGTGGATATTATTACGCATTCCACTACAAAATATATGGATGGCCATGCGATGGCTATGGGTGGATGTATCGTAGATTCCGGTAATTTTGACTGGGACGCACATGCGGAGAAATATCCGGGACTTACCACTCCGGATGAGTCTTATCACGGCATCGTTTACACAAAAAAATTCGGAAAAGAAGCTTATATCAGAAAAGCGGTTGTTCAGCTGATGCGGGACATGGGAGCCTGCCAGTCTCCACAGAATGCTTTCCTGACCAACATTGGTCTGGAGACACTGCATCTGCGTGTGCCGAGACACTGCGAAAATGCCCAGAAGGTTGCAGAGTTTTTGAAAAATCACGATAAGGTTGCATGGGTTTCCTATGCAGGACTGCCAGATGACAGATATCATGCACTGGCTGAAAAATACATGCCAACAGGTGTTTGTGGTGTACTCAGCTTTGGGCCAAAGGGCGGCAAAGAGGGTGCTATGACATTTACCAATCATCTGAACATGATTGCCATCGTTACCCATGTAGCGGATGCACGTTCCTGCGTGTTACATCCTGCAAGCCATACCCATCGTCAGTTGAATGACGAGCAGCTGATTGAGGCTGGCGTCCTTCCGGATTTGATTCGTCTGTCTGTAGGAATTGAGGATATGGATGATATTATAGCAGATCTTGACCAGGCCCTGGCTGCCATCTAAAAAAAGAGGAGTTAATTGATTATATGGATTCTTTAGTACAATGGTTTACACAAAATCTGTCCCCGTACATCTCGGAGCATGCGGTAATTTTTATTATTTCCCTGCTTCCGATTCTGGAGCTTCGAGGAGGGCTTTTGGCGGCATCGCTTTTAAAGGTGCCATATCTGCAGGCTCTTCCTATCTGTGTTATCGGAAATCTCCTTCCGATTCCATTTATCCTGCTTTTTATCAAGCAGATTTTTAAATGGATGAAGAAAGCAAAAGTATTTCGTCCTATGATTGAATGGCTGGAGAATAAGGCTATGAAACGAAGTGACAACATACAAAAAGGAGAGTTCTGGGGGTTGGTGGCTTTTGTGGGAATTCCCCTTCCTGGCACTGGCGCATGGACCGGAGCATTGATTGCATCTTTACTTGGAATAGATGTGAAAAAATCGTCGAAAGCAATTTTGCTTGGTGTTGTAATTGCATCGGTGATTATGTCCCTGGTTTCTTACGTGTTTGTAGGAAAAATGGTAAGCTAGTACATCGTTTCCTGAATAACTGCCACAGAAAGCTTGTCAGGATTTCCGGGTAGTTATTTCGTTTACGAGGTAGCAGTTGCACATGATAAAAAAGAAGCAAGCCATCGGGTTCACTTGAACTGTCCCGATGGCTTGCTTTTTATCTTTCGTTAATGGAAAGCTTTTATTTTTTGTTTTTCTCTACTTCCTGCATCATCATAGCACGAACCTTCAGAGGAAGGCCGAACAGCGTGATGAATCCGTCTGCGTCATGGTGATCATACATATCACCAGTGGTAAAGGAAGCCAGAGATTCATTATACAGGCTATAAGGAGAAGTCGTTCCGGCTTTGATGATGTTGCCCTTGTAAAGCTTGAATTTTACTTCACCGGTCACATACTGCTGGGTGGAGGTAACAAATGCCTGAAGTGCTTCACGAAGTGGAGTGAACCATTTTCCTTCATATACAACCTGTGCAAACTGGCTTCCAAGTTTCTTCTTTGTTTCCAGAGTGTCACGATCCAGAATCAGTTCTTCCAGCTGATCATGGGCTGCCATAAGGATTGTTCCGCCGGGAGTCTCGTATACGCCACGGGACTTCATACCTACTACACGGTTTTCCACAATATCGATGATACCGACACCATGTTTTCCACCCAGAGTATTCAGCTCTGTGATGATCTCAGAAACCTTCATTGCCTTGCCGTTTACCGTCTTTGGAACACCGGCTTCAAAGGTCATGGTCACATATTCTCCCTCATCAGGAGCTTTTTCCGGAGTGACACCAAGAACGAGCATATGCTCATAATTTGGCTCATTGGCAGGGTTTTCCAGTTCCAGACCTTCATGGCTGATATGCCACAGGTTACGGTCACGGCTGTAGCTGCTGTCAGCTGCAAATGGCAGATCGATACCATGCTGGCGGCAGAAATCAATCTCATCTTCACGGGACTGCATGGTCCATACATCTGTCATTCTCCATGGAGCAATGATCTTCAGATCTGGAGCCAGAGCCTTGATACCAAGCTCAAAGCGGATCTGGTCATTTCCTTTTCCGGTAGCACCGTGGCAGATTGCGGCAGCGCCTTCTTTTCGTGCGATCTCAACCAGCTTCTTTGCGATAACCGGACGAGCCATGGAGGTACCCAGTAAGTATTTATGCTCGTATACAGCACCTGCTTCTACACATGGCATAATATATTCATCACAGAATTCATCAACAATATTTTCAATATATAATTTAGAAGCGCCGGAAAGCTTTGCTCTTTCAGCCAGACCGTCCAGTTCATTTCCCTGACCACAGTCTACACAGCAGCATACAACTTCATAATCGAAGGTCTCTTTTAACCACGGGATGATGGCAGTGGTATCCAGACCGCCGGAATATGCTAAGACAACTTTTTCTTTCATTATAAATGTCCTCCTTGGATTTCTTTTATTAACTGCAATTAAATATACAGCATTTGTTTATGATATGCAAGCATTTTTAGAAAAAATAGAAAATAACTTGCATAATATACATTTTGGATGTATAATTATGCAATCCTATAAAAGAGACCGGATCCTGTATTTTTTACTTTACAGAAGAAAATACAGGGTTTATGATAAAAGGTATGTAAAAACCAGGAGGAAAAACAAATGATTAAAGCAGGTATTATCGGTTCCACAGGCTATGCAGGGCAGGAAATCGTCAGATTACTTCTCGGACATAAGGATGTCGAGATTGCGTGGTATGGTTCCAGAAGCTATATAGATAAAAAATACTACGAAGTATATCAGAATATGTTCCAGCTGGTGGAAGCCTCCTGTCTGGATGATAATATGGAAGAACTCAGTGAGAAGGTAGATGTGATCTTCACTGCAACACCCCAGGGTCTGTGCGGTTCCCTTGTAAATGAAGAGATCCTTTCAAAGGTGAAGATTATTGATCTCAGCGCAGATTTTCGTATCAAGGATGTGAAGGTCTATGAGGACTGGTATAAGATCAAGCATCAATCGCCGGAATATATTGAGGAGGCAGTTTATGGCCTCTGTGAGATTAACAGAGAGAAGATCAAGGGGGCAAGACTGATTGCCAATCCTGGATGTTATCCTACCTGTTCTACACTTTCCATCTATCCTATGATGAAGGAAGGACTGATTGATGGCAATACCGTGATTATTGATGCAAAATCAGGCACCTCCGGAGCGGGACGGGGAGCAAAGCTTGATAATCTTTACTGTGAAGTAAATGAAAACATCAAGGCATACGGCGTGGCAACGCACAGACATACTCCTGAGATTGAGGAACAGCTGTCTTATGCAGCAGGTTACCCGGTATGCATTAATTTTACCCCGCATCTGGTACCTATGAACAGGGGAATTCTTGTGACAGCATACGCTTCCCTGAAAAAAGAAGTTTCCTATGAAGAAGTGAAGGCAGTGTATGATCAATATTATGCAAAGGAAAGATTTGTCCGTGTTCTGGACAAGGATGTCTGCCCTCAGACCAGATGGGTGGAAGGAAGCAATTTTGTGGATGTAAACTTTAAGATTGATCCCAGAACAAACCGCATCATTATGATGGGTGCTATGGATAATCTGGTAAAAGGTGCTGCCGGACAGGCGGTACAGAATATGAATCTGTTGTTTGGCTTTGAAGAGAGCGAAGGACTTTTGATGGCTCCGGTATTTCCGTAAAACATAGGCCGGAAAGAGAAATGGAGGAATAGTGATGAAAAAGATAGATGGCGGTATTACAGCGGCAGCAGGTTTTGAGGCAGCAGGCGGTGCAGCAGGAATTAAAAAAGAGGGAATGCTGGACATGGCACTGGTTTACAGCAAGGTTCCCTGTGTGGCAGCAGGAACATTTACAACAAATGTTGTCAAAGCAGCTCCGGTAAAATGGGATCAGGAGATTGTATATCACCAGCCCACAGCCCAGGCAATCGTATGTAACAGCGGTGTTGCAAATGCATGTACCGGTGAGGAAGGTTTTGGATACTGTCGTGATACTTCAGAAGCGGCAGCAAAGGTGCTGGAAATTCCGGAGCATTCGGTCTTGGTGGCTTCCACCGGTGTGATCGGAAAACAGATTCCCATAGACAAGATCTGTGCAGGGGTTCAGATGCTCTCCGGACAGCTGGCAGGAGATCGCAAGGCGGCTCACACCGCTGCCACTGCAATTATGACCACGGATACAAAACCAAAGGAAGCTGCAGTGACCATCGATCTGGGAGGAAAAACAGTAACTGTTGGCGGTATGTGTAAGGGCTCCGGTATGATTCATCCCAATATGTGCACGATGCTTTCTTTTGTGACCACCGATGCGGACATCTCCAAAGAGCTTTTACAGGAAGCACTTTCAGCGTCAATTAAAGATACTTATAATATGATCTCAGTAGACGGAGATACCTCTACCAATGATACGGTACTCCTTCTGGCGAACGGTCTGGCAGGTAATCCGGCCATCACAGAGAAGGGTGCAGACTACGAAACATTTTTGGAGGCTTTGCAGGAAATCAACACCACGCTGGCAAAAAAAATTGCAGGGGACGGAGAGGGAGCTACAGCACTTTTCGAAGTAAAGATGACGGGTGTGGATACCAAGGACCATGCAGTTACCCTGGCAAAGTCAGTAGTGACCTCCAGCCTGACCAAGGCTGCCATCTACGGACATGATGCAAACTGGGGACGAATTCTGTGTGCCATGGGTTACTCCGGAGTGCAGTTTGATCCGGAAAAGGTAGATCTGTTCTTTGAAAGTGCAGCCGGAAAGCTTCAGATTATCGAGGATGGTGTTGCAGTGGATTACAGCGAGGAGGAAGCAACCAGAATTCTATCCCAGCCGGAAGTAACTGCTATCGCAGATGTAAAGATGGGGGATGCAGAGGCTACCGCATGGGGCTGTGATCTGACCTATGACTATATAAAGATTAATGCAGACTATCGTTCCTGATTGGGACACCGTAAAAATACCGGGAAGAGGGAGAAAAGAAATATGGTAAATCAAAAATATCTGGATAAGGCAGAGGTGCTGATTGAAGCCCTTCCTTATATTCAACGCTTTAATCGTAAAATTATCGTTGTCAAATACGGCGGAAGTGCAATGGTGGATGAAGATTTGAAGAGAAATGTCATCGAGGATGTTGTGCTTTTGAAGCTGGTTGGATTCAAACCCATCATTGTGCATGGAGGGGGAAAAGAGATCAGCCGCTGGGTAGGAAAAGTTGGCATGGAGCCTAAGTTTATCAACGGTCTTCGCGTGACAGATAAGGATACGATGGAAGTTGCGGAGATGGTACTGAATAAGGTGAATAAAGAACTGGTCAGCCTGGTGGAGTCGCTGGGTGTCAAAGCAGTGGGCATCAGCGGCAAGGACGGAGCACTCTTGAATGTGGAGAAGAAGCTGTCAGATGGACAGGATATCGGATTTGTCGGTGATATCAAAAAAGTGAATCCGAAAGTCATTTACGATCTGCTGGAAAAGGATTTCCTGCCGATCATCTGTCCGATTGGTATGGATGATGAATTCAATTCCTACAATATCAACGCAGATGATGCAGCCTGTGCAATAGCAAAATCGATTGATGCAGAGAAGCTGGCATTTCTTACTGATATCGAGGGCGTGTACCGGGATGCTAAGGATCCCTCTTCCCTGATCAGTGAGCTTCATGTGAATATGGCCCAGAAGCTGATTGATGACGGAAATGTTGGGGGCGGTATGATACCGAAGCTTCATAACTGTATTGATGCGATCGAAAATGGTGTTTCCAGAGTGCATATTCTGGATGGACGTATTCCACATTGTCTGCTTCTGGAGATCTTTACAAATAAGGGAATCGGAACTGCAATTCTGGGGGAAGAAGAGGAAAAATATTATCATGAATAACTATATGGAAAAATCCGAGGAGAATGTTCTTCACACTTATAATCGTTTTCCGGTAGTGCTGGATTACGGAAAAGGTGTTCATCTTTATGATACAGAGGGAAAAGAATATCTGGACTTTGCAGCAGGAATTGCTGTGTTTGCACTGGGATATGCCAATGAGACCTATAATAATGCCCTGAAGGGACAGATTGACAAGCTGATTCATACGTCGAATCTGTACTATAATGTTCCCATGGCCTGTGCCGCTGAAAAACTGGTGAAGGCATCCGGTATGGATAAAGTGTTTTTTACCAACAGTGGTACGGAGGCAATTGAGGGTGCCATCAAGGTGGCAAGAAAATATGCGTATCTGAAGGATCATTCCAATGACCATGAAATTATAGCCATGAATCATTCCTTCCACGGAAGAAGTCTTGGAGCACTTTCTGTAACAGGAAATACCCACTATCAGGATCCCTTCAAGCCATTGATTGGCGGTATCAAGTTTGCTGATTTTAATGATCTGGAGAGTGTAAAGGCACAGATTACAGATAAGACCTGTGCAATTATCATGGAGACAGTACAGGGTGAGGGCGGCATCTATCCTGCCAGCCGGGAGTTCTTAAGTGGCGTTCGCCAGCTGTGTGATGCCCATGATATTCTGCTGATCCTGGATGAGATTCAGTGTGGTATGGGACGTACGGGACATCTTTTTGCATGGCAGGACTATGGGGTGAAACCGGATGTGATGACCTGTGCCAAAGCACTGGGCTGCGGTGTGCCGGTAGGAGCTTTCGTGCTGAATAAGAAGACGGCAGAGCATTCCCTGGTTCCGGGAGATCACGGTACTACCTACGGTGGCAATCCTCTGGCATGTCAGGCAGTCAGCACAGTATTCGATATCTTTGAAGAACAGAAGATTGTGGAGCATGTGCAGAAGCTTACCCCGTATCTGGAGAAAAAGCTGGATGAGCTTGTGGAAAACTACGATTGTTTTACGACCCGTCGTGGAAAAGGTTTTATGCAGGGACTTGTGACAGAAGGAAAACCGGTAGGTGAAATTGTCAATAAGGCACTGGCCAATGGACTTCTGGTAATCAGCGCAGGACAGGATGTACTTCGTCTGGTACCACCCCTTGTAATAGAAGAAAAAGATATTGATGAGATGATAGAAAAACTGAAGGCAAGCCTTGCCTGATAAAAGGGCTGATGGACGGATCCTTTTGGGATGCATATGACTTAGTTGTACATATGCATCCTATTTTATTGCATATCTGTTTTGACCGACAGTATGCCCCCTGTCCTTGTGGAACCTGCTTTACGTTTTTTTCTTTCCATGTTAAAATATACATAAAATGCACAGTGGGAGGCTTTGTTTTTATGAAAATTGTCATCTGTATTGCAGGAAAGAAGGGAAGAGAACAGTGTGCACACGTATTGCGTCTGCTGGGACAGGAGTGTGGACTGACAACAGGATTGATTGTCTATGAAAAGCACAGTCAGTTATTGTTCGACATGGAGGAAAGAAAAAGCCATCCTGACATGATTTATCTTGGGGTTGGAAGAACTGCTCCCACCGGGATTGAGACTGCCTACACGCTTCGAAGAATGGGCTATCGTGGAGAATTGGTGCTTTTGGCTTTTTCTGAGGAATTTGCAGTGCAGGGGTATGCGGTGGAGGCTTTTGCCTATCTGATAGCGGGGAAAGCAACTTATTCCTGCTTTCAGGAAACCTTTCAAAAAGGAATTAAAAAGGTTTTTCACCGGGAGGAACAGGAAGTGCTGACCCTGATGATTCATGGGTCGCTCTTCCGAATATTTACAAGAGAAATTCTTTATATAGAGATGCTGAATCGGATCATTTACATCCATTATGCAGGAGGAGAACCGATTATCTGCCGTATGCAAATCGGAAAGCTGGAGCAGCAGTTAAAGGACAGCGGATTTCTGCGTGTGCATCAGAGCTTTATCGTCAATATTCATTACGTTCATTATATTTCGGGACAAAATATAGTGCTGGTGAACCAGAAGAACATACCAATTGGAAGGAATTATCGAAATCAGATCAGCAGACTTTTGATTGCCTATGACGTGAAAAAGAACAGGAAGGAAAGAGAGCATTGGGAGCAGGAAGAGCAGCGCAGGAACCGGTATCAGATATACCTGCTGCTGGGAAGGCTGCTGGACGAAGTGCTGAACGTGACAGGGAGAACAGTAACCAAGTGTGGAAACTGAGGAGCGACAAAATGAAGAAAATAAAAATAACGGAAAGATTTTGGCGATATCTGAAGAGCCATCTGTGGGTGCAGGTCGGCAGTGTGTTTGCTGCGTCTCTGCTGCTCATCACTTTCTGCTATCTGTATTATATGAAGGGGGAATATTCTAATTATCTCTATGAAAAAAACCTTCTGATGGAAACGAATGTTTTGGATATTATGCAGAAAAATATGGATTATGCACTGAAGGATTATATCAAGCTGGGTTCTAAGATTGCGATTGATGAGGATGTGTATAAACTGGCAGATGAGCTTTTGGTCCAGGAAGAGAATCTGGCATCCAATGCACTGAAACTGAAGTATTCCTTTTCTGCTATGGGAAGTCTGGCCGGCAATGTCCTGAACCTGTCACTTGTGTCGGAGGATGGATCGTTTTATCAATACGACCGCATGCTGCGGGGCAAGACCTCCATGTGGAGTATGGAGGATCGGACCTTTTTGAAGACTATGTACAGTCAGGTCTATGAGACTGCAATTGCGAATCATGTTCCCCGTTATATGGTAAGCGCTTATCCCTCTACGCATCCTACGACCGGGGAGCGGGTCTTTCATATCTTTTATCCCATGGTTGGAAAGGAGAGCAGCTTTGACAAGATGAATGCCATGCTTTGTGTGACCTACAAGATGGATATTCTGGAGCCTTTGATCGATGGATTCTCTGAAGCACATTCCTCCTATGTGGTAGGATATATCACGGATAAATTTGATAATATTATCTATCATTCGGCGCAGGAGTTTATCGGTGAATCCGAGAGCACCTACCTTGCAACTGGAGATATTGTAACAGTGGGAGAGACGGTAGAACCCCTTGGATGGACCCTTCATCTTTCCATAAATAAGACAAGGATGGATGAGAATGTCACCCCAATTGTATACCGGGGGATGGGAGTCTATATTCTGCTGCTGGTAGGTTTATCCGGTATTTTTCTTCTGATTATCCGAACGATCAACTATCCGCTCAAGAAGATAAAAAGTGCCATGATCATTACAGGATCCGGTGAAAAACAAAAGCACGTGACCGTGAAAGGGCAACATGAAATCTGGCAGGTGGCAGAGGGTTATAATGACATGCTCGATAAGCTGATTCAAAGAGAGCTTGAGGCAGAGAAAAGTCACAGACTATCCCTGCTTGCTCTGGAACGACAGCATGCGGCGGAAAATGAAGCACTGGAATCCCAGATTAATGCACACTTTCTGTGTAATACACTGGGAACAATTAATTATGAAGCCATGGAATCCGGTAATTATAAGATATCGGTAATGATTAAAAAGCTTTCCAATATTCTGCGATATTCCTTTGACCAGAAATGTCAGCAGGTTTACATGTTTCAGGAAATTGCATGGACCGCACAGTATCTCTATCTGCAGAAAGCAAGATTTGAGGATGTCTTCGATTATATTGTCAGCTTTCCAGACGAATATGGACAGTGGCCCTGCTGCAAGCTGATGCTGCAGCCCTTTGTGGAGAATGCCATCCTTCATGGCTTTGAAGGATGGGAAAGTGGTGGTATGCTGGAGATTACCGCCAGGAAAAAGGAGGAGCTGCTGGAATTGAAGATCCAGGATAACGGCTGTGGTATCTCACCGGAAAAACTGGAAAGGATACGGAAGGTATTAAAAAACGAGCGGACAAAGTCCATCGATGATATTGGTATTGGCATACAGAATGTGGCATCCCGTATGCGGCTGTTCTATGGAAGCGAGGTTCAGATTCTTGTGGATTCGCAGGTGGGACAGGGTACAACCTTTACTTTTTATCTGCCTTTTCCGCCCAAAGAAAATGTACAGACGGACTTTTTAGACTCGAAGGAGGATACAGAATATGAAGTTGATGATAGTCGAGGATGAGCAGCGGGCAAGAAGAGGGTTAAAGAATATTATCCTGACACTTTCTTCAGACCATGAGATTATTGCAGAAGCTTCGAATGGGAAGGATGCGTTGGAGCTGATAAAAACGCTGAAGCCGGATGCGGTATTTACAGATATTCGTATGCCTTATATGGACGGGCTGACACTGATTCGTGAGGTGCGAAATTTGGGCATGGAGACAAAATTTGTCATCATCAGTGCCTATGAGGAATTCGAGTATGCCAGACAGGCCATGACGCTGGGGGTTACCCAGTATCTTGTTAAACCGCTGATTATGGAGGATATAGAGGAAGCCCTGGAAGGTCTTGATAAAAAAGAAACCAGGAAGAAGGAAAGTGAGGAAGGGGGACTCACCAGGCGGTATCCGGATGCGCACCCGCTGGTGCTTCGGGCACTGAAGCTGATAGAAACACGATATTCACAGACACTGAATCAGCGGGACCTGGCAGCTGAGCTGGGAATCAGCCCGGAATATTTTTCCAGTCTTTTTTCGAAAAATGTGGGAGAATCTTTTGTGCGTTTCCTGCGAAATTACCGGATTGAGATTGCAAAATCCCTGTACTGTCACAGTGATATCAGCAGGGAAGAGGTTCCCTACAAGGTTGGATTTCTGGATGAAAAGTATTACAGCAGAGTATTTAAAGAAGTAACAGGGATGAGTGTAGGGGAATATATTCGGGAGAACAAACAGCGGATGCCCTAGGTACATGAGATTTTTATGGGGTGTCTTATAAAAAAATGACGTAAGATGTGTAACTGCTGGTAATGGATCAGGTGTGGATCTGTTATAAAAAATACACATTTTACGTCATTTTGTATATTGAATCCGGGAAAAAATGATAAATATGGAAAAAATGACGGATAAAAAGCATAAAAATATTAAAATTACACAAAAATATTAAAATCAGATCTTAAAAACAGTGCAAAATCTTAAGGATGTCAGTTACAAAATGTTCTTATTTTATTTATACTTTGTTTATAAATTAAGTGCATCGCACAAAACAGGGAAGCTGCAGATCAGCAGGGACATGAAAGTGTATCAAATGCTGGTATCAGCAGGGAAAGGAAGGAATTTATGAAAGAACGATTCAAAAAGATTCTGGCTGTATCACTGGCAGGAGCTATGGCAGCAGGAGTGCTGGCAGGCTGTGGAGGTTCCGGAGGCACTGCTTCAAGTTCAGCAGCGGATACCAACACCTCAGCATCATCGGCTTCTTCGGGAAGTTCCCAGACAAGCGGAGCAGTAAAAGAAGTAAGTGTCTGGCATTATTTTGAGCATGAGGCACAAGCCCTGGAAAAGGTTGCAGAGGACTATAATAGTTCACAGGATAAGATTCATATTACCTGTACTTATGTTTCCAGAGAAGAATTGATGAAACAGTATACCATCGGTGCTGTGTCAGGAGAGCTTCCTGATATCGGTATGGTAGACTCACCGGATATGGCTTCCTACATATCACTGGGTGTGTTTGAGGATATCGATGATCAGCTTCAGGAGTGGGGCGAGCTGGATAAGTTCTATGCAGGACCTTTGAGCAGCTGTATGGATTCCGAGGGAAAGCTTCATGGACTTCCAAACAATTCCAACTGTCTGGCGCTTCTGTGCAATATGGATATCTTAAATGCAGCCGGTGTGGATACCCCGCCTACAACCTGGGATGAATTCTATGAGGTTTGTAAGAAAACAACAGATGCAGCAAACTCTGTATATGGATTCGCAATGTCAGCAATTGGAAATGAGGAAGGAACCTTCCAGTATATTCCATGGCTGTATTCCACAGGAGCAGATGTAACGACCCTGGATTCAGAAGGTGCAGCAAAATCACTTGATTTCCTGGGTCAGCTGGTAAGTGAAGGCTTGATGAGTAAGGAAGTTGTGAACTGGGGACAGGGTGATGCGCTGAATGCATTTGCAGCCGGAAAAGCAGCTATGGTAGAGTCCGGTACCTGGCAGATCGCTCAGTTTGACAGTGGTGATGTAGAGTTAAACTGTAAGTACAAATACGCACTGCTTCCAAAAGATAAAGAAAATGCTTCCGTTATTGGCGGTGAGAACTTTGGTGTCTGCGCAGGAACAGAGGCAAAGGATGAATGTGTTGATTTCCTGAAGTACATGATGACTGCTCAGAACAACGCAGACTGGTGTGAAACTGCAGGTAAGCTTCCGGTTCGTTCCGATGCAGCAGAACTGAAAGACTTCTGGACCGCTGATGAGCGCTATGCAGTCTTTAATGAAGCCATGAATTCAGCAGTAGCAAGAGGACCTCACGAGTCCTGGCCGACTATCTCCGAAGCAATCTACACAGCAGAGCAGGCAGCTTTACTGGGAGAAAAGAGTGGTACAGATGCTATGGCAGAAGCAGTAGCAGTAGTTAATCCTATTTTGGAAGAAGTGCCGATCGCAGCAGTTAAATGATGATTAAAGATTGACCCATATGGGCATCGTCCTTTATGGGTCATTTATATGAAAGGGGTGCCGGACTTTGAAAAAAGGAATGTCTATTGCCGCAAAAAAGAGGCTGGAAGGATATGGATTTATAGCACCGGGTTTTCTGTATGTACTACTGGTTCTGGGATATCCGCTGGTTTATAATATTATTTTGAGTTTTAAGAATGTAGATGTAAAAACCTTTGCAAGTGGAACATCGAAGTTTGTTGGATTTGCAAATTACATAGAACTGTTCCACGATCCTACATTCTTACTGGTATTAAAGAACACCTTTGTGTTCACCATTGCCTGTCTGGCGATACAGTTTACACTGGGTTTCCTGCTGGCTTTGCTGTTTTCACAGAAATTTACTTTTGCAGGCCCAATCCGAGGCCTGGTGCTGGTTGCCTACATGATGCCTATGTCGGTAACAGCTATGCTTGGAAAGAATATGTTTGGTGTTACAGAGGGTGTGATCAATGATCTCCTGATGAAAATAGGACTGATCAACGCACCGGTGGAGTGGCTGGTAAGCAGCAGTACCGCCATGATTGCCGTCATTGCTGTAAACTGCTGGGTTGGTATTCCATTTAACATGCTGCTTTTAACATCGGGACTGACGGGTATATCGCAGGATGTATATGAGAGTGCTTCCCTTGATGGGGCTAATAAGTTTCAGCGTTTCTTCTACATTACACTGCCCCTTATGAAGTCTTCGATACTTGCAGTACTTATGCTTGGCTTTATCTATACCTTCAAAGCCTTCGATCTGATGTTTATTATGACCAGCGGTGGACCACTGAACTCTACCGATGTCCTTGGAACCTACGCATATACACTGTCCTTTACCAAGTATGAATTCTCACAGGGATCTGCGGCGGCACTGGTGCTGTTCTGCTGTCTCTTCGTAATAGGACTGTTTTATCTGCGGCTGACTACAAAGGAGGATGACTAGGATGGATGGCAAAATTGAGACAAGCTTAAAGACAAAAGGTGGAAGAAGTAATTTTGGAAAATGTGTGATAGCAGTTCTGGTTGCAATTATATTCTTGTTTCCGCTCTACTGGCTGTTATCCATGTCCTTTAAGACGGATGGGGAATCCTTTGGCAAGCTGGTTACCTATTATCCACATAGCTTTACCTTAGAACCCTGGATTAAAAACTTTTCCGATAAGGACTTTCTGCTCTCACTGAAGAACAGTATTCTGATCGCAATTTTATCTATGACTATTTCCATTGGCTTTGGTGTGCCGACAGCTTATGGTATGGGCCGCTATAAGGTTCCGGGAAGTAAAAGCTTCCTGCTTACCTTCCTGGTTACGCAGATGCTTCCGGCATCCCTGATGCTGACACCTATGTATCTGATTTTTAATAAGGTTGGGCTTTTGGGAACCTATCTTGGACCTGCACTGGCGATATCTTCCGGTTCCATTCCTTTTATCGTCATTACACTGCGGCCTTATTTTAAGGGAATTCCGGTATCTCTGGATGATGCGGCCCGTATCGATGGCTGCGGGGTAATCCGATCCTTCCTGTCAATTATGATACCGGCGATTAAGACAGGAGTAATCACGGTTATCGTTATTTCATTTTTAAATGGCTGGAATGATCTGGCATATTCTATGACCTTTAATGTAAAACCGGAGATGCGGCCACTGACGGCAAACATCTTCAAGTTCCAGAGCAAATATGGAACAAAATGGAATTGTATCATGGCATACGGTGCAATTCTCGTTATCCCGGTTGTACTGTTGTTTGTATTCCTGCAAAAATATATCGTGGGTGGTCTTACCGCCGGCGCAGTAAAAGAATAAGAAAATATTTCAGAATCAGATAGCGATGTCTGGTTCTGAAATGCTAAGGAGGATTTTTAATTATGCTGAAACAGGTTGGAAATGCTGTAATACGGCGGCACGAAAAAGAATTGCTGCAGATAGAGGCATGGGGGAAAAACTCTTTCCGCATCCGGGCAACACAATGTGGTGCTTTTCCCGAGGAAAGCTGGTCTGCGCTGGAGTCCCAGCCGGATTGCGACTGTGACATAAAGCTTGAGGGGAAAAGCGCCGTGCTGACCAACGGCAAGCTTCGCTGTGAACTGATGGTTACCGGCAAGCTGAAGTTCTTTAATCAAAAAGGGGAACTGCTTTTGGAGGAGTTTGACAGAAATCGCTTCCGCTCAGAGATTCAGGGAGAATTCAACAGTGCTCTGGAGATTGATCCAAGAATGTTTGATCCTATTCCAAACACGGATAACTACAAGCTTACCGTGAGATTTGAGCCAAAGGATGGCGAGAAAATCTATGGCATGGGGCAATATCAGCAGCCTTATCTGGATGTGAAAAACTGCCAGCTGGAGCTTGCTCACCGCAATTCTCAGGCAAGTATTCCCTTTGCCCTCTCCAATATGGGCTATGGATTCCTCTGGAATAATCCGGCGATCGGTACAGCTACCTTTGGCAAAAATGTTACGGAGTGGGTGGCTCATTCCACCAAGGTAATGGACTACTGGATCACGGCAGGAGATACTCCGGCAGAGATCGAGGAGGCTTATGCAGAGGTGACGGGAAAGGTTCCCATGATGCCGGATTATGGCATGGGATTCTGGCAGTGTAAGCTGAGATATCAGACCCAGGAGGAAATTCTTGAGGTTGCCAGAGGCTATAAGGAACGTGAAATTCCGGTAGATGTAATCGTGTGTGACTATTTCCACTGGCCAAATCAGGGAGATTGGAAGTTTGATCTGGATTACTGGCCGGATCCGGATAAGATGGTAAAAGAATTAAAAGAGATGGGGATGGAGCTGATGGTTTCCATCTGGCCAACCGTGGAGGAAGGCAGTGAAAACTATCCCGAGATGAAGGAAGAGGGCTTCCTGACCAGGACAGAGCATGGAAAGAACACCAATATTCTTGGAAATGCAGGAATCTTTGATGCAACAAATCCGGAAGCCAGAAGCTATGTATGGAACAAAATCAAAAAGAATTACTATGAAAAGGGGATTAAAGTATTCTGGCTCGATGAGGCGGAACCGGAGTTTACCGGATATGAATTTTCACATTTTCGATATGCCCAGGGAACAGACATGGAGATTGGAAACATCTACCCCAGAGAATATGCACGTATGGCTTATGAGGGCATGAAGGCAGAGGGACAGGAACAGATCTTAAATCTACTGCGCTGTGCATGGGCCGGAAGTCAGAAGTACGGAGCGTTGGTATGGTCCGGCGATATTGATTCCTCCTTCCGTTCCTTAAGAAGTCAGTTTGCAGCAGGACTGAACATGGGAATTGCCGGTATTCCCTGGTGGACCACAGATATTGGCGGTTTCCATGGAGGCAATATCTACGATGAAGATTTTAAGGAAGTCCTGGTAAGATGGTTTGAATTCGGAGCATTTTGCCCGGTGATGCGTCTGCATGGCTATCGGGAACCCATCAAACAGCCACTGGGAACAACCGGAGGCGGAAAACATGACAGCGGTGCGGAAAATGAAATCTGGAGCTATGGCGAAGAGGTTTATGAAATCTGCAAAAAATATATCCTTCTTCGGGAAAAGATGCGCCCTTACGTGAAAGAACTGATGCAGGAGGCCCACGAAAAAGGAAGTCCGGTGATGCGTCCTATGTTCTATGATTATCCGGAGGATGAGAAGTGCTGGCAGCTTGAGGATCAGTATATGTTCGGTCCCAAAGTGCTTGTGGCACCGATTCTGTATGAAAAACAGAAAACGAGAACCTTATATCTGCCAAAGGGGAGCTGGAAGAGCTTAAATGATGGCAGGGTATACAGTGGCGGGACAGAAGTCACGGTAGACGCACCGATTGATGAGATTCCGGTATTCGTAATGGACGGAAGTCTGGAATATCTTTTCTAATACACAGGAGGAATGTACAGTATGAAATTTACAAATGGATATTGGATGCTCCGGGACGAGATGACCCCGGTGTATGCAGTGGAATATGCCGGAAAGCGTATCGATGGGAATGAACTTACCCTCTACGCACCCGGAAAGCATATTACAGACAGAGGTGACTGCCTGAATATCGGTATGCTTACCATACGCCTGACCAGTCCCCAGAAGGATATCATTAAAGTGTCCATCTGTCATTTTGAGGGAACAGATGCCCCGGGACCAATCGCAGAAGTGACGGATCAGAAGCCGGTGGTAGAGATTACGGAAGACGAAGAAAGCATCATCTATCAAAGCGGTGATCTGAAGGCTGTCATCTGCAAAGCACCGGCCGCATGGGAGATTGTTTTTTATGATGGCGACAGAAGACTGACCGATACGGGATTTCGGAATATGGCACATATGAATAACCGCAGCACCGGAAAGAATTATATGCTGGAACAGCTGGCTATCGATGTGGATGAGACAATCTACGGACTGGGTGAGCGCTTTACCCCATTTGTGAAAAATGGCCAGATCGTGGATATGTGGAATGAGGATGGCGGAACAGCCAGTGAGATTACTTACAAGAATATTCCATTTTATATTACCAACAAGGGCTATGGTATCTTAACCGATAACGAGGGCGATGTCTCTTATGAAATCGGATCAGAAAAGGTAGAACGGGTGCAGTTTTCCGTGGAAGGAGAACGCCTGGATTATTATGTCATCAACGGAAAGACACCCAAGGGAACCGTACAGAAATATACGGAACTGACGGGAAAACCGGCACTTCCACCGGAATGGTCCTTCGGTCTGTGGCTGACCACTTCATTTACTACAAATTATGACGAGGAAACCACCAGCAGTTTTATCGATGGCATGGCACAGCGGGACATTCCGCTGCATGTGTTCCACTTTGACTGCTACTGGATGGAGGCCTACGAGTGGTGTAACTTCCAGTGGGACCCTGCAGTTTTCCCGGATCCGGCAGGGATGTTAAAGCGCTATCACGATAAGGGACTGCATATCTGTGTGTGGATTAATCCCTATATTGGACAGAAATCCCCGCTTTTTGCAGAGGGAAAAAAGGGTGGTTATCTGTTGAAAAAGACAGATGGTTCTATCTTCCAGACGGATCTGTGGCAGCCGGGGATGGCCCTGGTGGACTTCACCAATCCGGCGGCAGTGGACTGGTATCAGGGTAAGCTGAAGATGCTGCTGGATATGGGCGTTGACTGCTTTAAGACGGATTTTGGCGAGCGTGTTCCGGTAAAAGATATCGTCTATGCGGATCATTCTGATCCGGTGAAGATGCATAATTATTACACATTCCTGTACAATCAGGCAGTGTTTAAGCTGCTGCAGCAAGAGCGGGGTGAGCATGAGGCAGTTCTCTTTGCCAGATCAGCAACTGTTGGCGGACAGCAGTTCCCGGCTCACTGGGGCGGTGACTGTTCGGCAAGCTACAGTTCTATGGCAGAGACAATCCGAGGCGGTCTTTCTCTGGCCTGTGCGGGATTTGGCTTCTGGAGCCATGATATCAGCGGTTTTGAGATGACAGCTCCGGCAGACATCTACAAACGCTGGAGTGCCTTTGGACTTTTAAGCTCCCACAGTCGTCTTCACGGTTCCAGTTCCTACCGTGTGCCATGGCTTTTTGACGAAGAGTCCTGCGATGTGCTGCGAAAGTTTGTCAAGCTGAAATGCGCCCTGATGCCTTATCTGTATCGAAAGGCAGTGGAATCTCACGAGGAGGGAACTCCTATGCTGCGCCCCATGATTCTGGAATTTCCAAAGGATCGCTCCTGTGAACCTCTGGATAAACAGTATATGCTGGGAGACCAGCTGCTGGCTGCACCGATCTTCAAGGAGAGTGGTGACGTCGAATATTATCTGCCGGAGGGTGAGTGGATTAATCTGTTGACCCGGCAGAAGGTAACTGGCGGAGGCTGGAAAAAAGAGAACCATGATTACTTCTCCCTTCCTCTTATGGTTCGGCCAAACACAATCCTTCCCATCGGAGGAAACAAAGAAGTGCCCGATTACGATTACACAGAGGGTGTAACCTTTGCATTGTCTGAGTTTTCGGATGGTGCAGAGGCGCTCTGTGAGATTCCGGATGCTTCCGGAACCATCGTGGCAAGAGCAGAGGCCCGCAGAGAAGGCAGCCGGATCACCGTAAAAGTCAGCGGCTGTACCTGCTGGAAATGCTGCATGATCAGCGGAGAAGGAACAGTCGGCCAGGAGGAAAATCAGGCTGTGATAGAACTAAGGTAAAAGATTGAATGTTGTCCTGAAAAACAGATATTGCGCAGGCTTTCCTGCCGCAATGTCTGTTTTTTTATGTCCACCCTGCAAAAAATAAAAATCTTTGAAAACTAAAATTTTGTTGTAGAGAAGTCTGAATTCTTCATTGCGAAATTCCAAATTTATGCTATGATTAGAAAGAGTAAAAAAGTAACGATTACGCAGGAGGTATGCTATATGGAACTTGAATTATTTACGACGTATGGGAGTGGAAGCTGGCAGGAACATTTTCATCAGAATGTTGTTTTTAAGCAGGATGAGGAAGCGGAAAATCAGGTTGTGAACCTGTATCCTAAGCTTCAATATGAGACGCTTGAGGGATTTGGAGGGGCTGTTACCGATGCGGCAGGTTATGTGTATTCGCTGATGAATGAGCAGCAGAAGGCACAGGTAATTACCACTTATTTTTCTCCGGAACGGATGAAATACGGGATTGTCCGGGTTCACATGGACAGCTGTGATTTTTCCACGGAGATGTATGAGGCCATGTCTGATGCCAATGATATTGACATGACATCCTTTTCTTTTGCCCGTACTGAGAAGTATATTATGCCGATGCTGGAGGATGCGCAGAAAGCAGCGGGAAAACCGCTGGAATTGATGCTGTCACCCTGGTCACCGCCGGCATTTATGAAGACAAACGGACAGAGAACCTTTGGAGGAAGCATTAAACCGGAATTCCAGAAGATGTGGGCAGATTATATCTGCAGATATATCGCAGAATTCGAAAAACGTGGTTTTAAGGTGCGCAGAATGTCCCTGCAAAATGAGCCCAAAGCAGTTCAGACCTGGGATTCCTGTGTCTATACAGCAAGTCAGGAAAAAGAATTCTTAAAGGATTATATGTATCCGGCACTGAAAGCACATCATCTGGAGGAGGTTGAGATCTTTATCTGGGATCATAACAAAGAGCGGGTTTTTGAGCGCTTGGATGAAATCGTAGACGAAGAGACGGATCAGATGGTGAAGGGTGTGGCATTCCACTGGTACAGCGGAGATCACTTTGAGGCACTGGAGCTGGTAAGACAGCAGTATCCCGATAAAAAGATGATTGTCTCCGAGAGCTGTATCGAATATGGAAAGTTTGGCGGAGACAGTGTGATAAAAAGTGCACTGCGCCTGTCCCATGAGATTATCGGAGATCTGAATCACGGTATGACAGCTTTTTATGACTGGAATCTGCTTCTGGATGAGAATGGCGGACCGAATCACGTGGGGAACTTCTGCCATGCACCATTTTTGTTTGACACCTGCGAAAAGAAGCTGATGCCGCAGCTGACACAGCAGTATTTTGAGCATTTCTCACATTATCTGGTACCGGGGTCCGTGGGAATTGCATTCAGCCGTTACACAGAGGAGATTGATGTTACTGCTTACAAACGTCCGGATGGTTCTGTGGCAGTTGTTCTGCTGAACAAAGCAGACAGACCAATGACCGTAAACTTAAGAGTAGAGGGACAACTGGCAGAGATGATCCTCTATCCAACCTCTATTACGACCGGAATTATCAGATAAGGGAATATATAAGGGTACGATGCCACTGATGCATGCTGCAGGGTGGAAATCTATAGAAAGGGAAAAAGGAACAGATCATGGATCAGGCAGGAAAGAAGGATTTGGGCAGTGGAAGTGTGGGGAGGCTGTTGTTTGGGATGGCACTTCCGGCTATTATGGCACAGTTAATTAATATTCTTTATAATATTGTGGATCGTATGTATATTGGCCATATTCCGGGAGAGGGTCCCACGGCTCTGACGGGGGTTGGAGTTACAATGCCCGTGATTACGGCAATTTCCGCTTTTGCGGCGCTGGTAAGTATGGGGGCGGCTCCCCGGGCATCGATTATGCTGGGAAAGAAGGAAAATGAAACAGCACAGAAGATACTGGGAAACTGTACTGCGCTGCTGGTGGGGCTTGCGGTTATTCTGACTGTGATTTTCCTGGTGTTTGGCAAATCAATTCTTCTTTTGTTTGGAGCCAGTGAAAATACGCTGGGATTTGCCTGGGACTACATGCAGATCTATGCACTGGGAACAATCTTTGTGCAGCTTTCCCTTGGACTGAATGCGTTTATTACTGCACAGGGGTATGCAAAAACCAGCATGTATACGGTTGCCATCGGCGCCATCTGCAATATTGTACTGGATCCGCTTTTTATCTTTGTGTTTGGAATGGGAGTACGGGGAGCAGCTCTGGCAACAATTTTATCTCAGGGTATATCCTGCATCTGGGTCCTGCATTTTCTGACTTCAGAAAAAAGCTTTCTGCGTATTCAGTGGAAGAACTTCAGACTGGATCCCCATATTATACTTCCCTGCCTGGCACTGGGGCTGTCCCCTTTCATCATGCAGATTACGGAAAGTGTGCTGACTATCTGCTTTAACACCTCGCTGCTGCGCTATGGCGGAGATCTGGCAGTTGGTGCTATGACAATCCTTGCCAGTACCATGCAGTTTGCCATGCTGCCTCTGCAGGGATTTACCCAGGGAGCGGGACCGATTATCAGCTACAATTTTGGCGCCGGAAAACTGGACCGTGTGAGAAAAACTTTTCGGCTTCTGCTTGGATGCTGCCTGATCTATGGCGTTGTATTCTGGCTGCTTGTAATGCTGTTTCCACAGATGTTTATCGGAATCTTCACAGCGGACGCCAGTTTGATCCAATACAGTGTCTGGGCAATCCGGATCTACATGGCAGCAACCCTGATCTTTGGAATTCAGATTTCCTGTCAGCAGACCTTCATTGCGCTTGGAAATGCAAAAACATCTCTTTTCCTTGCACTGCTTAGAAAAGTAATTCTGTTGATTCCACTGATCTTTGTATTACCTGTTTTCTTTGAAAATAAGGCATTTGCAGTGTTTCTGGCAGAACCCATAGCAGATACCATCGCTGTGGCTACTACGGGAACCATGTTCCTGATTTCCTTTCGGCGCCTGAGCAATAACACTCAGCGCAGATAATTGCGCATGTTTTTCAGCGCACTTTTTTCCAGTCTGCTGACCTGCGCCTGAGAGATGCCGATCTCTGACGCAACCTCCATCTGGGTTTTTCCCTGAAAAAACCGCAGAGAGATAATATGTTTTTCACGGTTCGGAAGCCGCCGTATTGCTTCCTGAAGAGAAAGATCCTCCACCCATTTTTCTTCCCTGTTTTTTTTATCACTGATCTGATCCATGACATAGAGGGTATCGCCGCCCTCCGAATAGACCGGATCATAAAGACTCATAGGCTTTTGGATCGCATCCAGTGCGTAGACGATATCTTCCTTGGAAATTCCGGTTTCTTCAGCCAGCTCCATAAGAGAGGGTTCCCGCAGCTTTTCTTTCAGATAACAGTCCCGGGTATAGATTGCCTTATAGGCAGTATCCCGAAGGGAGCGGGAGACACGCAGAGCGTGATTGTCCCGGAGATAGCGGCGGATCTCACCGATAATCATAGGAACAGCATAGGTACTGAACTTGACATTCAGTGTTGTGTCAAAGTTATCAATCGCCTTAATAAGACCGATACAGCCAATCTGAAAAAGGTCATCTGCGTTTTCGTTACTGCTTTGGAAACGCCGGATGATACTTAAGACAAGGCGGAGATTCCCCTGAATATAGTGTTCCCGTGCTTCTCTGTCGCCGGCTTTTATTTTCCGGAACAGATCTTCTTTTTCCCCATCTGTTAAGATTGGAAGTCTGGAAGTGTTGACACCGCATATTTCCACTTTATTTATTGCCATCTTTTTGTCCTCCTGTATATCATTGGTCAGAAGCATTACAGTTAAATCATGTGCAGGAAAAGAAAAGGCTATTCTGAGAAAGCGGAAATTTTACAAAGTTTTGATCCTTGACAGGTTAAAAAACAGGGTGGAAAAACAAAAGAATGCAGCATAATAACTTGACAATTTACAAGAGTTTTTTACAAAAAACAGTTAATTTTCCTAAAATACTTATCAAAGTGAAAATAAAAAAAGTTATTTTCAAATTTGCTGCTGTTTGATTATGAAAAAATGCTGAAAATGATGGGAATTCTAAAGAAAAATACATAAAAAGCCACAAAAATAAATGCTTTGTTTTTCAAATTAACATTTTTGTGAAAAAGTTGACAAATTTTCTCAAAAGCAGTATGTTGAACACAAAATTAAAGAAAGGGAGAGAGTGACACGGAAGCATATAAAGAGGAATTACTTAGACAAATTAATTGTGACACCGTATTTACAATTCCTGTTTTCGGCGGAATTCCAGTATTGGAATCCAATGTTATTATCTGGGGCATCATCGCAGTACTGGTACTGCTGTCCATCTGGCTGACACATGATCTAAAGGTGGAAAATCCAGGTAAGAAGCAGCTGATGCTCGAAGCAGGAATCGAGTGGTTGGAAAATTTCTTCAAGGATCTTCTGGGTGAGCAAGGGAGCAGATATACTCCATATATGATGACAGTTATCATCTTTATCGCTGTCTCAAACCTGAGTGGACTTTTGGGATTTAAACCACCAACAAAGGACATGAATGTCACAGCGGCACTTGCAATCATGAGTATCGTACTGATTGAGTATGCCGGGATTCATGCGCAGGGTACCCTCGGCTGGGTAAAGAGCTTTACACGTCCGATGGCACTGGTAACACCGATCAACATCATGGAGATTGCAATCCGACCTGTTTCACTGTGTATGCGATTGTTTGGTAACATGGTGGGTGGTTTTGTAGTTATGGAATTGATCAAGGGTATATGTCCGGTACTTTTGCCGTTCCCATTTACACTGTATTTTGATATTTTTGACGGACTGATTCAGGCTTATGTATTCTGTCTGCTGACTTCACTGTTTATCAGTGAGCAGATCGAAGCGTAGTATCTTATCACAGAGTATTATAAAATGTAGAAAAAAACGTATGGAAAAGGAGAAATCACTATGAATTCATTAATCGCTATTGGAGCAGGTATCGCGGCATTATCAGGAATCGGAGCAGGCGTAGGTATCGGTATTGCAACAGGAAAAGCTGCAGAAGCTACCGCAAGACAGCCGGAAGCTGCAGGAGCAATCTCAAAAGCACTGCTGCTTGGTGCAGCCCTGGCAGAGGCAACTGCTATTTACGGTTTCGTTATCGGACTTCTGATTCTGTTCGTACTGTAATTCGGATTCAGAGAATGAGAAGAAAAAACTGTAAAGGCAGGTGTAACAGGTGCTAAATATTAGTTTATGGAATATGGTCGGCGTTGTTGTCGAAGTGCTTCTGTTATATGTACTGTTAAAGAAGTTCCTGTTTAAGCCCATCAAGGATATTCAGGAAAAACGTCAGGCAATGATTGACGGTCAGATGCAAAAGGCAGATGCGGCAAATGCTGAGGCGCTTGCATTTAAGGAACAGTATGCACAGAAAATTTCAGGCGTACAAAGCGAATCGAATCAGATCCTGGAAGATGCCAGAAAACAGGCAAAGAATGAATATGACCGTATCGTGGAACAGGCAAATGGTGAAGCGGGAGACATTCTCGTAAAAGCGAAGAAAAACATGGAACTGGAACGGGAAAAAGCCATGCGGGAGATGGAAACTCAGGTTGCAGATCTTGCGTTGTCAGCAGCTTCTAAGATCCTGGGCAGTAAGACGGGAACCGACAGCGATTTGAACTTATACGACCAGTTCCTCGATAAAGCAGGTGATACAGATGACAGAACTCTCAATTAGTTATGGTGTTGTTCTATACGAGCTTGGGCTTCCCGCCGATGCGATTGGAACAGCAGAGCGAATTCTGAAAGAGGTGCCGGAAGTAGACAGCATTTTGCAGAATCCTACAATAGACAGGAAAGTGAAACACAGTATCATCCAGCGTGTATTCCCGGATGAGATACATAATTATCTGAAACAGATGTGTGATTATGAGCATATGTCGCATGCGCTGGAAGCCTTTGAGGCTTTTCACGATTATGAGGATCAGCAAAAGGGCCGATTGGAAGCAACATTGTATTATGTGACAAAACCACAGGAAGAGCAGGAAGTGCGTATGCGCAGGTTCCTCTGTGAAAAATATGGCTGTAAAGATGTAAGCCTGTCTATGGTGGAATTACCGGATTTAATCGGCGGATTTATTCTAAAGGTAGGCAGCAGTGAATATGACTGGAGTATTCGTGGCCGTATGCAGCATTTAAAAACAAAAATGATCCGGAGGTGAACGAGTTGAGTTCAATTAATTCAGAAGAAATCATTTCTATTCTGAAAGAAGAAATAGAGAATTACGACGTCATCGCCAAAGACCAGGAAACAGGTACCGTTATTTATGTCGGAGACGGAATTGCGACGGTATATGGGATAGATCATGCAATGTACGGCGAGATCGTTACATTTGAAAATGGTCTGAAAGGTATGGTACAGGATATTAAACGCCATCAGGTTGGAGTTATTCTGTTTGGTGATGATACAGGGATTAAAGAAGGTACAAAGGTTGCCAGAACCCAAAGAAAAGCAGGCGTTCCGGTAGGTGATAAGTTTATCGGGCGTGTCATCGATGCACTGGGTGCACCCATCGATGGAAAGGGTGAGATTCAGGCAGATGATTTTCGTCCGGTGGAACAGCCGGCTCCGGGTATTGTAGATCGTAAATCGGTAGATACCCCACTGGAGACAGGTATTCTTGCAATTGATGCCATGTTTCCCATTGGCCGGGGACAGCGTGAGCTGATCATCGGTGACCGTCAGACCGGTAAGACATCTATCGCTACAGATACAATTCTGAACCAGAAGGGAAAGGATGTTGTATGTATCTATGTTGCGATTGGACAGAAAGCATCCACCATAGCAAAGCTGGTGAATACATTCAAAAACAACGGTGCTATGGACTACACAATCGTGGTATCCTCCACGGCCAGTGACTGTGCACCGCTTCAGTACATCGTTCCTTATTCCGGAACTGCTATGGCAGAGTACTTCATGCACAAGGGAAAGGATGTTCTGATTATCTATGATGATCTTTCCAAACATGCGGTTGCCTATCGTGCACTGTCTCTGCTGCTGGAGAGATCTCCGGGACGTGAGGCATATCCAGGAGATGTATTCTATCTTCATTCCAGACTTCTGGAGCGTTCCAGCCGTCTGAGTGATGAACTTGGAGGAGGTTCGATCACTGCACTTCCGATTATTGAAACCCAGGCAGGCGATGTATCTGCTTATATTCCTACCAATGTAATCTCTATTACAGACGGACAGATATTCCTGG
This sequence comes from Lachnospiraceae bacterium, assembly GCA_028692395.1. GTDB lineage: Bacteria > Bacillota > Clostridia > Lachnospirales > Lachnospiraceae > Novisyntrophococcus. Next base: position 96,959 of record JAQUXP010000004.1, on the reverse strand, counting down.
AAAGTGACCTGTTCAATGCAGGTATGCGTCCGGCGGTAAATGTTGGACTTTCTGTATCCCGTGTTGGTGGTGCAGCGCAGACGAAGGCTATGAAAAAAGCAGCCGGAAGTGTCCGTATTGATCTTGCACAGTATCGTGAGATGGAAGTATTTACCCAGTTTTCTTCTGATCTGGATGATGCCACCAAGGAGCAGTTAACCTACGGAAAATGTCTGATGGAGCTTTTAAAGCAGCCTCTTTGCCATCCACTTTCCCTGCATGAGCAGGTGATTACGCTGGTGGCTGCCACTCATAAGAAAATGATGCATGTAGAACCCGTAAAGATCAAAGCATATCAAAGCGAGATGCTGAATTACTTTGAAACCGCTTATCCGGAAATCGCAGAGGAAATCGAGCAGAAGAAAAAGCTGGATGATGAGCTGACAGAGAAAATCTGTAACGCCGCAGAGGAATTCAAAGACAAGAGCAGGTGTTAAGCTATGGCAAATATTAAAGAGGTTCAGGATAGAATCAAGAGTATTCAAGACACGATGAAAATCACAAATGCAATGTATATGATTGCTTCTTCCAATCTGAAGAAGGCAAAAAGAGCATTGGAAGATACCGAACCGTATTTTTATGAGCTGCAAAATGCTATAGGCCGTATTCTGCGCCATGTGCCGGATCTGGAGCACGCTTACTTTGATGAGCGGGAGCAGATTCCGGCCAAGGAGCGTAAGATTGGTCTGATTGCTGTCACCTCAGATAAAGGCATGGCGGGTGGTTATAATCATAATGTCGTCAAGCTGGTGGAAGAGCATCTGGCAAAGCCGGGTGTTCATAAGCTGTTCGTGCTTGGCGAGATGGGACGTCAGTACTTTCAAAAGCACGGAGTTCCCATCGAGTCACAGTTTCACTATACAGTACAGAAACCTACGATGCACAGAGCACGTATTATCTCTGAACAGATCGTAGATCTGTATAACAGCCAGGAGCTGGATGAGGTCTATATTGTGTTTACACAGATGAACAATTCCATCTCCATGGAAATTCAGTTCAAACAGCTGCTTCCCCTTAAGAAAGCAACCTTTAAGCGGGAGATACCGGAGGCTCTGGCTCTTGGTACCATTCACCAGGAAAATATACAGATGGTTCCATCTGGTGACGCAGTGCTGGATATGACAATTCCGAACTATATTACGGGTATGATATATGGTGCGCTTGTGGAGTCTTATTCCAGTGAGCAAAATTCCCGTATGACGGCTATGCAGTCTTCCACAGACAATGCAAAAAAAATGCTGGGAGAACTGCAGGTCGCTTATAACCGTGCACGTCAGTCTGCAATTACGCAGGAAATCACTGAGGTAATCGGTGGTGCCAGGGCACAAAAGCAAAAGTAATAGAAAGGCGAAGATTATGAATAAGGGAAAGATTGTACAGGTCATGGGACCTGTCGTGGATGTTGCGTTTGAGAGTAATGATCTTCCTGCAATCAAAGATGCGCTGACTGTTCAAAATGGTGATCATAAGTGTGTGATGGAGGTTTCCCAGCATATTGGAAACCATACGGTACGCTGTATCATGCTGGCAGCCAGTGAGGGACTTTATAGAGATATGGAAGTTACACCTACAGGTGCAGGCATCTCTGTTCCGGTTGGCAAGAAAACACTGGGACGTCTCTTTAACGTGCTGGGTGAAGCTATCGATGGAGGCGAGAAGCTGGACGATGAAAAACATTGGGTTATCCACAGAGATCCGCCGACCTTTGAAGAGCAAAGTCCGGTAGTAGAGGTATTGGAAACAGGAATTAAGGTTATCGATCTGCTGGCCCCCTATGCAAAGGGTGGTAAGATCGGTCTGTTCGGTGGAGCCGGTGTTGGAAAGACAGTACTGATTCAGGAGCTGATTACAAATATTGCCACAGAGCATGGCGGATATTCCATCTTCACAGGTGTTGGTGAACGTTCCCGTGAGGGTAACGATCTTTGGTGTGAGATGAAAGAATCCGGCGTTCTTGAGAAAACAGCTCTGGTATTTGGACAGATGAATGAACCCCCGGGAGCTCGTATGCGTGTCGCTGAGACAGGACTTACGATGGCAGAGTATTTTCGTGATGAAGAGCATCAGAATGTGCTGTTGTTTATCGATAATATTTTCCGTTTTGTACAGGCTGGTTCCGAGGTTTCGGCACTGCTTGGACGTATGCCTTCCGCAGTAGGTTATCAGCCAACGCTGGCTACTGATGTGGGTGAACTGCAGGAGCGTATTGCTTCTACGAAAAATGGTTCCGTAACCTCAGTACAGGCAGTCTATGTTCCGGCTGATGACCTGACTGACCCGGCACCGGCAACTACATTTGCCCATCTGGATGCAACAACAGTACTTTCCAGAAAGATCGTGGAGCAGGGTATCTACCCGGCTGTAGATCCGCTGGAATCGACTTCCCGTATTCTGGAAGCAGATGTAGTTGGAGAAGAGCACTATGAGGTTGCACGCCGTGTGCAGGAAATCCTTCAGAAATACAAGGAACTGCAGGATATCATAGCAATTCTTGGTATGGAAGAGCTTTCCGACGAAGACAAGACGACGGTGTACCGTGCTCGTAAGATCCAGAGATTCCTGTCACAGCCTTTCCATGTAGCAGAGACATTTACCGGTGTTCCCGGAAAATATGTTCCGCTTAAGGAGACCGTCCGTGGATTTAAGATGATTATTAACGGAGAGATGGATCAGTATCCGGAGAATGCATTCTTCAACGTTGGCGGTATTGACGAAGTCGCTGAGAAAGCAAAGGCTATGCAGGAAGAAGCATAAATTGAGGGAAAAATATGGAAGAAAAGAAAGTAAATACATTCTATCTGAAAATTGTTGCTGCCGATAAGCTGTTTTTCAGCGGACGAGCACGGAATCTGATTATTCCCTCCACTGATGGAGAATTCTCCATTATGGCCCACCATGAGGATATGATGGCGGCTGTAAAAATTGGAGAAATCCGCTTTCAGACGGAAGATGGAGAGTGGCATGCTGCCGTGTCCGGAAAAGGGTTTGCTCAGGCGATCAATAACCGTGTAACGCTTCTCGTAAACTTTGCAGAGCGTCCGGAGGATATTGATGTAATGCGTGCCAGAGAAGCAAAAGAGCGGGCAGAAGAGCAGATGCGTCAACAGCAGAGCATCCAGGAATATTATCATACACAGGCTTCTTTATCCCGTGCAATGATGAGACTGCGTGTTTCAGGCCACAACAGTATTAACCGAAAATAAAATAGAAAGATATTCTTTCTGCACAAAAAAGTGGGAACAGATGGTTTTGGATAAAAACCGCTGTTCCCACTTTTTATAAGAAAATGGTGAAGGCTCAGTGCTCTGTCAGAATACAGGCGTAAGCTTTAGGCCTTTATTGCCCAGCGCATCTTGGTAGAGTGCGCACGTCCATTCACACGGCATTCTTCAGCAGAGGGACGGATGACATCCTGTGCTGCGTCCTGATAGATGCCTTCTCTGCAGAGCTGCTTAAACGACTTTTTCACAAGACGATCCTCACCGGAGTGAAAGGTCAGAATTGCGGCACGTCCACCACTCTTTAGCATCCGGGGGAGCTTTTCCAGAAAGGTTTCCAGAACCTCAAACTCACTGTTGACATCGATGCGCAGTGCCTGAAAGGTCCGCTGACAGGATTTTTTCACTATGTCTTTTTGTATGGTGGCAGGAAGGGCAGACAGTGCCTGCTCGATGGTTTCCTTCAGATCTGTGGTAGTATCAATCCTTCTGCCTTTTCGATAGCGGGAAATAATTGCTCTGGAGATCTCAAGAGCATATGGCTCGTCAGAATTCTCTGCCAGCATTCCCTGGATCTCCTCCCGGGTCATGCTGCGGAGACGACTGGCGGCGGATTCTCCTTTCGCCGGATTCAGACGCAGATCCAGTGGACCTTCATGCTTGAACGAAAATCCACGCTCCGGATTATCAATCTGCATGGAAGAAACACCAAGGTCTGCCAGGACAAAATCAAATCCATCGGTTTTTTCCAAAAGCTGGTCCATATCAGCAAAGTTCATCTGACAGATCGTTAAAATCTCCGGTCCAAATCCCATATCGGCAAGGCGTTGTTCAGTCTTTTTGATCTCGATAGGGTCGACATCCAGCGCATACAGATGTCCCTGTCCTTCCAGACACTTTAACATATGGGAGGTATGCCCGCCATATCCAAGCGTGGCATCCAGCCCGGTCTGTCCAGGTTTGATCTGGAGAAAATCAAGGATCTCCGGAACCATGATGGAGATGTGCATTCCGGCAGGAGTGCTGCCTTTTTGTATCACCTTTTGTACGGTGTCGGCGTATTTTTCCGGCTGCAATTCTTTATACTTTTCTTTATAGGTGCGAGGGTGGGTACCTTTGTAACGAACCCGGCGCTTGTGCTGTGATTCCTGATTTTCCATAAGCGTTTCCTTTCCTGTCTTTGATAGATTCCTAAATTTATTCCAAATCTCCTTCGTGACATTATCTTTGCGTAATCACTTGATTTTTTGCAGATACTGCCTTATAATATGCTTAACAGGATAGCCGGAAGGGAAATACCACTTCCCCGCCCTGGCGAAACTTCAGACTAAAAAATAGCCGTTCTACACTTTCTCAGGGAGCAGGACGGCTATTTTTTATGCGCATAATTGATAATTGCAACTATAAGCAACGCAACGGAAACTATAAGCTGTAATTCTTCATATGTACTCATAAGCACCACCTCCTGACAGGCTCAGGACAGAGTGCAGCACGTCCCCCGGCTACCCGGGTAAGCATATTATATTGTCAGAGAACAGTAGTCTATCATTCTTCTTTTCTTAATCTCTTAATGGTTTCACCTATATCCATAATTTGACACAATCTTAAAATAACACACTGAATGAAAAAACACAACCAGACATGGACAAGTGTTACGGAAAGAGCAGCGATAATGTGATCAATAATGGACAAATAATGGACAAGCAACAAAAAAGCACCTGCAATATAGCAGATGCTTCCTCCAAAACCCGCATAAACACAGGCTTTTATAACGTGCGTGAGAAGATTCGAACTCCCGGCCTTTTGGTCCGTAGCCAAACGCTCTATCCAGCTGAGCTACACGCACATGTTTCTAATTGCTTTCGACGCTTGCGCCGTCAACATTAGATATGATACCGTATATAGTGGAAAATGTCAAGAGAAATAATCAAAAAGTTTAAAAAATTCGAAAAAGTATAAAAATTCATCCCATTTGCCTTCTCAGGAGTGGGAATGTTGAATTTTTATCAGTGTAATGGTATATTGTAGATAGATAATTGCCAAGATAACAGGAGATTTTACAAATGTATAAATTTATGATAGGTATGATAGGTGCAGGAACACTGGTCGTAGGTGCATGGTTGATCCTTACGAAAACCAGAATCACGCATCAGGAGAAAATGAAGCAGCTGATAGCTTATGATTACGCCCACCGTGGTCTCCACGATTTGTCCATGGGTGTCCCGGAGAATTCTATGGCAGCCTTTGCCCGGGCAGTCCAGCATGGCTATGGGATAGAACTGGATGTCCATCTGACCAGGGATGGAAGACTGGCAGTGATCCATGATGCAACGTTAAACAGAGTATGCGGTGTGAATGGAGTCGTAGAAAAGCTCACCTTCCGGGAACTGCAGCAGTATGAGCTTTGCGGTACCACAGAAAAGATTCCGGAGCTGAAGCAGGTTCTCGATCTGGTAGCCGGTGCGGTGCCCCTCATCATAGAGATAAAGCCGGAGCATGAAAATGAAGGTGTGCTCTGCGAGCGTATCAGTGAGGTACTGGAGCACTATACAGGAAAGTTCTGCCTGGAATCCTTTGATCCCAGAGTGCTGTTCTGGTTTCGCAGACATCGCCCGGACTGGCTTCGGGGCCAGCTGACAGAGTATTTTGCAAGACACGGCAACAAGACCATCCATCCGGCAGCTGATTTTGTACTGCACCATGTCATGTTTAATCTGTTTACCAGACCGGATTTTCTTGCCTATAATACCAAGGATCGCAGATGCCTGACACTGCGTATGTGCAGAAAGCTGTTTCATGCAGCGGAGGCAGACTGGACGATTCGTGACAGAGAGCAGTTTGACCTGGTAAAGGCAGACGGGGCCATGACAATCTTTGAGAACTTTTTGCCATGATGCATTTACCGGCTGAATCGCTACGATAAAAACCAAATTTAAATTGGAGGAACTATGTTAAAAAACGATATGGAACTGCTGAAGGAACAGGGCATAGATGCAGGATTGCTGGAAGGACTTGAGGAATTTTGCGCCCGTTATCCAGTGGAGAATGCTGTGAAGGAACGGGTCAGAAAACCGGAGGTTCCTTTTTATGGAAAAGAAGTGCTGGAGATGGCAGTAGCGGCGCTGCTCCAGGGAGAGAATCTGCTTTTGTCCGGCGCCAAGGCAACAGGGAAGAACGTACTGGCAGAGAATCTGGCGTGGCTTTTTCAAAGACCGTCCTTTAATGTTTCCTTCCATGTAAATACCGGAAGTGCCGAGCTGATCGGAACCGATACCTTCCGCAACAATGAGGTGGTGCTGCGAAAAGGCAGTATCTACCGGTGTGCGGAGTACGGCGGTTTTGGAATCCTGGATGAGATTAATATGGCAAAAAATGATGCGGTTTCCGTGCTGCATGCCACACTGGATTATCGGAGGAGCATCGATGTGCCAGGATATGACAGGATTGAACTGCACCCTGCCGCACGCTTTATCGGCACCATGAATTATGGCTATGCGGGAACCAGGGAACTGAACGAGGCACTGGTATCCCGTTTTCTTGTCATCGATATGCCTTCTCAGACAGAGGAGACACTGAATTATATTCTGGGAAAGATGTTTCCGGACCTGAAGGAGCATGCAAAAAAACAGTGGATCGGTCTGTTTCTGGATCTTCAGCTGAAGGCGCAGCATGGAGAAATATCTACAAAATCACTGGATCTTCGGGGTATGACAGGAGCGATTGCTACCATTAAGAGGGGGTTACAACCTGTTCTTGCGGCCCGGATAGGAATCGTGAATAAGTGCTTTGACGTCTTTGAGAAGGAACTGGTGTCAGATGTGGTTATGACCCGAATACCGGATACATGGACCACTGCGGATATGTTTTAAAAAAGGAGTCATATGGAATTAGAGGATCCGATTGAGATCAGTAACGAAGTGGAAGTGGAAAACAGAATACGAAATCTTGCCTGGACCATCAGCGGTGATTATGATCTGAAGATCAATCCGGATGTGGAGAGCTTTCGAAAATCCCCCAGCACGGTCCTGTACGACAGCATCAAGCAGGGTGCATTTGCCAGGTATCTGGATCGGGAAGCCCTGTCTATGTATCTGGTAAAGAAGGTGTATCTCCATGCCGAGGAAGGACCACTCTTGATGGCATCTTCCCTGGCCATCGAGGAGGCAGTCCATGACCGGCTGCTGCAGGAGCGGGAAGGCATCGCAAATGTCAGGAAAAAGGCTTATGAGGAGATGCTGGAGGAAGACTTTACCTCTCTGTCCTCCAGCCCGCTGGGAAAGCTGAAGGCCTCATGTCTGAAAGAAGGGATTCTGGGACACCCTGATCATACAACCCGACAGATACAGGAGGGAAAAGAACTGCTGCAAAGGCTGGAGGATACCACGGATACCCAAGCTGTGATTCAGGTGATTGACCGGCTGTACAATCAGCTGGTGGATCCTGGTTTTGAGAAGCAGCATGGGAGTCTTGAGCAGGTTCTGGCGGTTACCGTGGAGGAATTGATGGAATATTCCTGGAAGGATTTTCTCTCAGAGGACATGTATGAGGATAATCTGGAGGTTTATCTGGAAAAAATCAGTGAATCCATGGCCACGCTGGATATCCGGGAGGAAAAAGCTCAGCCGGAAGAAAATCCGGGAGAGACGGGAAAAAAGGTTCTTATGGTGGACGAGGCGGCGCTGGAAAAGATGTACAGCTATGTGGAGCTGAATTATGGACGCACTTATCTTACCAGCCAGGAGGAGAAAAGCCTTAATTACCAGTCCTGCAGGGGGGTGCATGAGCAGTGCAGTCTGTATTATACCAGGGGAATTCTGGAAAATCCTGTTAAGGTGAATTATCAGTATAAGTATGCGAAAAAGCTGCGGGACAATAATATTATGGAATATTATGACAATCATCAGGTTGTGAAGCATAATATCCGCATTCTTACGGAAATGCTGCGAAAGTCCTTTATGCAGCGGGATGAGCAGGAAGAAACCCTGTCGGATGCAGGGCAGATTATCCCAAGCCGTCTGTGGAAAATCGGAAGAGGCAGCGATGCCAGAATCTTTCAGCGTATCCTTCGCCAGGAGGCCATGGATTTTGTGGTAGACATCCTGATTGATGCCAGTGGTTCCCAGAGAAAGCGGCAGGGAAAGGTGGCGCTGCAGGCGTATATCCTAAGCGAAGCCTTAAGTAATCTGAATCTGCCTCATCGGGTTATGAGCTTTTGTACCTTCTGGGATTATACGATACTACAGCTTTTTCGTGACTATGAGGAGGATCGCAGACAGAATTCTCATATCTTTGATTATATGACCTCCGCTAATAACCGGGACGGACTTGCGGTCCGGGCAGTGGGTGCACAGCTTCTGCAGCGGGAGGAAACAAACAAGGTCTTAATTGTATTAAGTGATGGAAAACCTTATGATGTGATAGCAAACCGTCCAGGTAACAAAAATCCGGAAGCTTATCAGGGAACCGCTGCAGAGGCGGATACCGCCACAGAAGTGAGAAGACTTCGCCAGGCAGGTATTATGGTCCTGGGGGTTTTCTGCGGGGAGGAGAAGGAACTTCCGGCAGAACAAAAGATCTTTGGTAAGGATTTTGCGTATATCAGAGAAATTAGCGGATTTTCTCATATTGTAGGGCGGTATCTGCAGAAGCAGATTGAAGAGGAATAGAAAGGACTGCGTGAAAGCAGAAAAGGACCAGGCGGCGGCGAATCCGCAGCCTGGCCCTTTTCTGCTTTCACGCAGTTTTTTGGCAGTAGATGAAACAGGTAGAACATAGGGCCAAAAGATGAAAAGTTTACATTTTTCTTTATTAAATATGGAATATTGTTGTTAATGTGCACAAAAGGTGGTAAAATATCTGTATGTGTTCGGGTGAAAAGACGAAAACTTGGGTCCCGGCAGAATTTAGCGGATGAAGGTGGTGAGAATATGATAGACGATATTCTGCATTCGGTTGAAGATGCGGAAAAGAAAGCGGCGGACACGGTGAAACGTGCGAAGGAGCAAAGCGCACAGATTGCATCTGATGCAAAGACAGAAGCGGATCAGCTAAAGGACAAGGGCAGGAAGCTTTTTGAACTGGAGTCCAGGGAGAGACGGAGACTTACGGCAGAAGAGGAAGCGGTAAAGGACGAAGTGGAGAAGGCTGCAGTTTTGGAGGAAATTATGAATCTGCAGGAAGAAGCGAAGAAAAAAGAATCACAGATTGTCACTCAGCTGATTGCTGAGCTGGTTGTCTGAAGGGAAGGAGGAATTCTGATATGGCAGTTTTGCAGATGCAGCGAATCAGTATCTGCGCAGTAAAAGAGGATCGTAAAGCTATATTGGAACAGCTTCAGAAACTTGGGGTGTTGGAGATCAATCTGGATATGAAGGACTCGGAGTACGAAAGGCTGGATACGGCAGGTGCGAAGAATGCATTTCAAAAGAGGATGCATCTGGCAGATCAGGCACTGGAGGTGCTGGGCAATTACGCACCAGAGAAGTCGTCATTGTTTTCCGGCCTGGCTGGAAAACCCGTGCTGCAAAATGATATCTATACAGAAGCAGCCCCGGTAAGATCCAGGTATTCTAAGATTGCCAATGAGCTGGTTTCCATGGACAAGGAAATTGCCGTTCAAAAGGCGGCGATTGTCAAATTGGAGAATCGGATTGAGGAGCTGGAGCCCTGGATGAAGCTGGATGTGGCCATGAATTTTGAAGGTACTCACACAAGTACATTTTTTGTGGGAACTCTTCCATTTCTGGCAGAGGAAGCAAAGCTTCTTTCTATGATTGCCGAAAAGGCACCAGACCTGGAGGCATTTACGATTGATGTGTTATCTATCGGCAGAGATCAGACTTATCTGGCGGTGATAGTATTGCGCACAGAAGCAGCAGAGCTGGAAGAGGTTCTGCGTAATATGGGATTTGCAAGACCTTCCCATCTGATTAACAAACCGCCCCTCCAAAAGAAGGAGGAGCTGAAAGAACGGATTCATACTGCAGAGGAAAAAATCCGGGAATTGGAACAAAAAATTACAGCTATGGCAGAGCATCGGGAAGCACTTCGGCTGGTATCGGATTACTACAGGGTAAGAACCGATAAGTATGATGTACTGGGAAAACTTCCGGAAACACAGCGAACCTTTGCTATCGGTGGCTATGTACCAAAAAGATATGCCAGTGAGCTGGCGGACAGAATCAGCAGCTCCTACGATGCGATCGTAGAACTTGAGGATATCAAAGAAGAGGAAGATGCACCGGTTCTTCTGCAGAATAATCGTTTTGCAGCATCCGGGGAGGGAATCCTGGCATCCTTTGGACTTCCTCATAAAGGGGAGCTGGATCCCACTTTTATTATGACAATTTTCTATGTATTTCTCTTTGGGCTGATGTTATCCGATGCGGCATATGGTGCTATCGTATCTATCGCCTGTGCAATAGCGATACTGAAGTTTCCCAGGATGGGAGAGAGCCTGAAGAAATCCCTGCAGCTGTTTTTCTGGTGTGGACTGTCCACGTTATTCTGGGGACTGATGTTTGGGGGATTTTTCGGAGATGCGGTGGATATTATCGCAAAGACCTTCTTCGGTGTACAGCTGGAAAGCGGTCAGAGTCTGATTCCGGCACTGTGGTTTGTACCGCTGAATGATCCGATGCGTATGCTGATGTATTCCATGCTTTTTGGATGCATCCATCTGTTTACCGGACTTGGTATCAAAGGTTATCTGTGCTTGAGAGACAGAGACTACGCTGCATTTTTCTTTGATGTGGTGTGCTGGTTTTTGATGCTTCTGGGGTTGATCTTTATTCTGCTTCCCACAGATCTTTTTGCATCCATCTCTCAGATGCACTTTAACTTTCCCCCTGTGGTGGGAATCATCAGCAAGGCGGCAGCGGCAGCGGGGGCTCTTGGAATTCTGCTTTTCTCAGGGAGAAGAAAGAAGAACTGGGGACTTCGGATTGCACTGGGCGCTTACGATCTTTATAACATCACCGGGTGGCTGTCAGATGTGCTTTCTTATTCCAGACTTCTGGCCCTTGGCCTGGCAACCGGTGTTATCGCATCTGTGGTGAACCAGATGGGAAGTATGGTGGGAAAGAGCTTTTTTGGAGTGGTAGTATTTATTCTTGTATTTATCGTTGGTCATCTGTTTAATCTTGCGATTAATCTGCTGGGAGCATATGTACACACCTGCCGTCTGCAGTATGTGGAGTTCTTCGGCAAGTTTTATGAGGGTGGAGGAAAAGAGTTTACCCCCTTTGCAGCAGATACGAAATATGTAAATTATGGAGGAAAATGAATATGAATGGTATGGTATGGGCATTACTTGGAGCTGTTACGGCAGCAGCACTTGCAGGAATCGGTTCTGCATATGGAGTAGGAGTTGCCGGACAGGCAGCCGCAGGCGTTGTAACGGAGGATCCGTCTAAATTTGCGAAAGTATTACTTTTGCAGCTGCTTCCGGGTACACAGGGTATCTACGGACTGCTGGTTGCATTTATCACATTGTCACAGATTGGTCTGCTGGGCGGCAGTATGGCAGAGCTTTCACTTGGAACCGGGCTGATGATCTTCTGCGCCTGCCTTCCTATCGGTATTGTAGGTCTGATCTCTGCGATGTATCAGGGAAAAACTTCTGTTGCTTCTATCGGAATCGTTGCAAAAAAACCGGAGCAGTTTGGTAAAGCAATGCTGTTTCCTGCAATGGTTGAGACCTATGCGATTCTGGCACTGCTGGTATCTATCCTCGCTGTTACTTCTATTCCGGTCTAAGGAAAGCCAAAATCTGTAAAAAGGTAAAAGAAGTCACCGGAAAAAAGGAGGTCTGACAGATGAGCGGACTGGATAAAATGAAAGAAAGAATCCAGCAGGATGCGGATAACCAGGCAGCTGAGCTGCTCCGCCTTGCGACACAGAAGGCGGAAGCAGCTGTGGACGAAGCCGGGGAAGCTGCCAGAAGATGGCAGATAACAGCAGCTGAGCAGCTGGGTCAGGAACTGGCTGATTATCAAAGTCGGGCACTTTCTGCCAGAGAGCTGAGACATCGCAGAGCGGTGCTGGAGGCAAAACAGGAAGTTATTACGAATCTGATCGAAAAGATCTGTACACATTTACGCCAGGCTAAGACAGAGGAATACTTTTCCATGCTGGAGAAGATGTTTCAAACTTATGTACATGGTGAGAAGGGACGTATGTACCTGAGTGAAAAGGATCTCGCCCGGGTGCCCGAGGATTTTGAGGGCAGGATAGCAGCCGCTGCCAGAAAAAAGGGCGGAGAGATCACGCTGATGAAGACTCCCGGCAGTATCCCGGACGGTTTTCTGCTGGAATACGATGGTATTGAAGAAAATTGTACCTTTGAAGCTCTGGTAGACGCTAACAGAAACCGGCTTGCTGACCGGATCAATACACTATTATGGAGGGATAAAAATGCCGGATAACTCATATGTTTATGCAGTTGCCCGTATTCGTTCCCTGGAGATGGGACTCTTTGGGGAGAGCACCATCGAGCAGCTGATGGCTTGTAAAACGGCTGAAAACTGTATGGCATTCTTAAGTGAACATGGATGGGAGGTACCGGCGAATCCCACAGATGCAGAAAGCATGCTGAAGCGTGAGCAGGAAAGAACGTGGGAAACAATCCGGGAGCTGAAAGTGGATATGTCCGTGTTCGATATCTTGTCCTACCAGCAGCTGTATCATAATCTGAAAGCGGCAATCAAGGAAATCTGTGTTGGAAGTGTGGATGCCAATATCTTTTTTCCGGATTGTGCAGTGTCCAAAGAGGATATGCTGCATGCCATACAGGAAAAGGATTATTCCATATTGCCGGAGCATATGAGGGAAGCCGCAAAGTATGCGCTGGAGACTATGCTGCAGACAAGGGACGGACAGCTTTGCGATATTATTGTAGACCATGCAGCCTTAATGGCAATCCATGAAAAGGGAAAGCATGCCAAACTGGAGGTGCTGAGAAGATACGCAGAAAGCGTAGTTTCAGTTGCTGATATTAAGATTGCAGTCCGGGGTGCAAAAACCGGTAAAAACCGGTTGTTTCTGGAGCGGGCACTGGCCCCCTGTGATTCACTGGATCTGGAAAAGCTTACCACAGCAGCGCTGATGGGAACAGAGGCTGTCTGCACCTATCTGACAGAGTGTGGATTTGCAGAGGCAGTAGAGGCACTGAAGGAGTCGAATTCGCTGTTTGAGCGGTGGTGTGACAATCAGATTATCCACGCCATACAGCCACAGAAATACAATTCCTTTACAGCGGGCCCTCTGATTGCTTATGTGCTTGCTCGGGAAAATGAAATCAAGACGGTTCGAATCATATTAACCGGAAAGCAGAATCAGCTTCCGGAAGCATTTATTCGGGAAAGGATCAGGGACATGTATGTATAAAGTAGCGGTGATAGGCGGATATGACAGCATATACGGCTTTGCTGCACTGGGACTTGATACCTATCCGGTTGAGAACAGTGCAGAGGGTGTAAAGATTTTTCGCCAGCTTGCAGACGGAGGATATGGAGTCATCTATATTACAGAGGCACTGGCAGGAGAGCTGTCTGCAGAGCTTGAGAAATATAAAGAACAGTATCTGCCTGCAGTGATACAGATTCCGGGAGTTTCAGGAAATACGGGAGCCGGTATTGCCGGTGTAAAAAAATCTGTAGAACAGGCAATTGGTTCTGATATTATATTCGGAGAACAATAGACGAAGAGAAAGCAGGTGATGTTCGAAGTGAGCAGTGGGGTTATAAAAAAAGTAGCAGGACCGCTGGTAATTGCCACGGGTATGCGGGATGCGAACATGTTTGACGTGGTTCGTGTGAGTAATCAAAGACTGATTGGTGAGATTATCGAGATGCACGGAGAAGAGGCATCGATTCAGGTTTATGAGGAAACATCAGGACTTGGACCAGGGGAACCGGTGGAATCTATGGATGTTCCACTTTCGGTAGAGCTGGGGCCGGGATTGATCGCAAGTATTTATGATGGGATTCAGCGTCCGCTGGATGATATTATGAAGCTTTCCGGAAGTAATCTGAAAAGAGGTGTGGAAGTTCCTTCTTTGAAGAGAGATATTAAGTGGGAATTTGTTCCCACAGCATCCAAAGGAGACACAGTAGAGCCCGGTGATGTACTGGGAACCGTACAGGAAACTATCGTCGTGTCACAGAAAATCATGGTACCCTTTGGAGTACAGGGAACCATCAAAGAGCTGAAAAGCGGATCATTTACCGTAGAGGAGGTCATTGCGGTAATTGCCACAGCAGATGGAGATCGGGAGATTACGATGCTGCAGAAGTGGCCGGTTCGAAAGGGACGTCCCTATAAGAAAAAACTGCCTCCTACCATGCCGCTGGTAACCGGACAGCGTGTAGTAGATACCTTCTTCCCCATAGCCAGGGGTGGTGTAGCTGCCGTACCGGGACCCTTCGGAAGTGGAAAGACAGTTATCCAGCATCAGCTTGCAAAGTGGGCGGAAGCGGATATCGTAGTGTATATCGGCTGCGGAGAACGTGGAAATGAGATGACGGATGTTCTGAATGAGTTTCCGGAGCTGAAGGATCCAAAGACCGGTGAATCTCTGATGCAGAGGACGGTATTGATTGCAAATACTTCCGATATGCCGGTGGCAGCCCGTGAGGCTTCTATCTATACCGGTATTACCATCGCAGAGTATTTTCGTGATATGGGCTATTCGGTAGCTTTGATGGCGGATTCCACCTCCCGCTGGGCAGAGGCGCTCAGAGAGATGTCAGGACGTCTGGAGGAGATGCCTGGTGAGGAAGGCTATCCGGCTTATCTGGGAAGTCGTCTGGCGCAGTTCTATGAGCGTGCCGGAGATGTCATTTCCCTGGGAAAGGAAGGAAGAGAAGGTGCTTTGTCTGTAATTGGTGCAGTTTCCCCTCCTGGTGGAGATATCTCGGAACCGGTATCCCAGGCGACACTTCGTATCGTCAAGGTATTCTGGGGACTGGATTCAGCGCTTGCCTACAAACGTCATTTTCCAGCCATCAACTGGCTGAAAAGTTATTCCCTGTATCTGGATGATATGGAAAAATGGTTCAATGCCAATGTGGCAGAGGACTGGATGACAAATCGACAGGAAATGATGTCACTTCTGCAGGATGAGGCTGAGCTGGAAGAGATTGTTAAGATGGTTGGTATGGATGCACTTTCTCCGGGAGACCGTCTGAAGATGGAAGCGGCGAGATCTATCCGTGAGGACTTCCTGCATCAGAACTCTTTCCATGAGATTGACACCTACACATCACTGAAAAAACAGTATCTGATGATGAAGCTGGTACTGGGATTCTACGATCAGTCCAAAGAAGCCCTGAAGATGGGTGCATCCATGAATGATTTGATTAAGATGGATGTGCGGGAAGCTATCGGACGATACAAATACACACTGGAAGAGGAACTGGATCAGAGATATGATACGATTCAGGAAGAACTGTCCGGTGAGATCGCAGACCTTCTCAGAAAGGAGGACAACTGATATGCCAAAAGAATACAGAACAATACAGGAAGTTGCCGGTCCTTTGATGATGGTTCGCGGTGTGGAACAGGTAACCTATGATGAACTGGGCGAGATTGAGCTTGCAAGCGGAGAAAAAAGACGCTGTAAGGTACTGGAAATTGACGGAGATACAGCGTTGTTACAGCTGTTTGAGAGTGCGACCGGTATCAATCTTTCCAACAGTAAGGTGCGTTTTCTTGGACGTGCCATGGAGCTTGGTGTATCCGAGGATATGCTGGGCCGGGTATTTGACGGACTGGGACGTCCAATTGATGACGGACCGGAGATTCTGCCGGAGGAACGAAGAGATATCAACGGTCTTCCTATGAATCCTGCTGCAAGAAGCTATCCGGATGAGTTTATCCAGACAGGTATCTCAGCTATCGATGGACTGAATACTCTGGTGCGTGGACAGAAGCTTCCGATCTTTTCCGCTTCGGGTCTGCCCCATGCACAGCTGGCAGCACAGATTGCCAGGCAGGCAAAGGTTCGGGGAAAGGATGAGAAGTTTGCGGTAGTATTTGCCGCTATGGGTATTACCTTCGAGGAATCCAACTTCTTTATCGAGAGTTTTAAAGAGACCGGAGCGATTGACCGTACGGTACTCTTTGTAAATCTAGCCAATGACCCTGCGGTTGAGAGAATCGCAACACCTCGTATGGCACTGACAGCAGCAGAATATCTTGCATTTGAAAAGGATATGCATGTTCTTGTTATTATGACAGATATTACAAACTATGCGGATGCACTGCGTGAGATCTCCGCTGCAAGAAAAGAGGTTCCGGGACGCCGTGGTTATCCGGGTTATATGTATACGGATCTTGCTTCTCTGTACGAGCGTGCAGGAAGAAAGAAGGAAAAAGAGGGATCCATTACTATGATTCCCATCCTTACCATGCCCGAGGATGATAAAACACATCCGATCCCTGATCTTACCGGCTATATTACAGAAGGTCAGATTATCCTGAGCCGTGACCTGTATCATAAGGGAATTACACCGCCAATCGATGTACTGCCATCCCTTTCCCGTCTGAAGGATAAGGGAATCGGAGACGGTAAAACAAGGGCGGATCACTCGAATACCCTGAATCAGCTTTTTGCAGCCTATGCCCGTGGAAAGGATGCCAAGGAACTGATGGTAATCCTGGGAGAAGCGGCACTTTCTGATACGGATATTCTCTATGCGAAATTTGCAGATGCCTTTGAAAAAGAATATATTAATCAGGGCTATAACAACGACCGTGATATCGAGGAAACGCTGTCTATTGGCTGGAAGCTTCTTGGTATTCTGCCCCGAGGCGAGCTGAAACGTATTGATGACAAATTCCTGGATCAGTATTATGTTCCATGTGAGCCATCGAAGTAACCAAAAAAGAGAGGTGAGTCAAGAATGGCGAAAACCCAGGTGAATCCTACCCGTATGGAGCTGACCAGACTGAAACGAAAGCTTGTTACTGCCACAAGAGGACATAAGCTTCTAAAGGATAAGAGAGACGAACTGATGCGGCAGTTTCTGGATATGGTTCGTGACAATATGGCACTCAGACTGCGGGTGGAGGAAGGCATCAAAGCGGCAAATACCAACTTTGTGATTGCCAAGGCTTCCATGTCAGAGGAAACGCTGCACACAGCCCTTATGGCACCGAAGCAGGAGGTATATCTGGAAGCTTCCACCAAAAATGTGATGAGTGTGGATATTCCGGAGTTTGATTACCGGACCAGGACAGCCGATACAAATGATATCTATTCCTATGGATTCGCATTTACCTCCGGAGATCTGGACGATGCGGTGAAATCCCTGGCGGATATTCTGCCCAAGATGCTGGAGCTTGCCCAGAAGGAAAAGGCTT
Source organism: Lachnospiraceae bacterium (assembly GCA_028692395.1). Classification (GTDB taxonomy): domain Bacteria; phylum Bacillota; class Clostridia; order Lachnospirales; family Lachnospiraceae; genus Novisyntrophococcus. The sequence continues at coordinate 79,338 of JAQUXP010000004.1, read as the reverse complement.
GTCAGCTGCTCTCTTCGGAGATTGAGAAGACCAGACGGCGTGTCAATGCACTGGAGCATGTAATCATTCCGGAAACACAGGAAAACATTAAGTATATTACCATGAAACTGGATGAGAACGAGAGAAGCTCCCAGATCCGGTTGTTAAAGGTGAAGGATATGATGCTGGAAAAGGCACATCATTATCAGGAGAAAGAGGTTTCCTGGTAACTATTTGGCAGGTCTGTGCATTTACTGCACGCACTGCAGGCATAAAACTCCCACATGATGGATACCCTAAGAAAAAAAGGGGTAAATATTATGATGGGAGTTTTTACTGCACTTTTATCGGGTTTGCTGATGAGTGTTCAAGGCGTATTTAATACGGAGGTGACAAAGCAGAGCAGTATGTGGGTGGCAGCAGGCTGGGTGCAGCTGTCAGCATTTCTGGTCTGTGTGTTTGCATGGTTTCTGACCGGGCGGGAGCAGGTCGGGCTGCTTTTTGAAACAAAACCGGCTTATACACTGCTGGGTGGTGTGATTGGGGCTTTTATTACGATTACGGTGATTCAGAGTATGGGAAGTATCGGTCCGGCGAAGGCTGTGATGCTGATCGTAATTTCTCAGCTTCTCGTGGCCTATCTGATTGAGCTTTTTGGTATGTTTGGGGTAGAAAAACAGCCCTTTGAGTGGCGGAAGATTATCGGTATGGTGATTGCAATTGTGGGAGTTGTTATCTTTAAATGGGAATAGAAAGCCACGACCTGGGAAAATTTCTGATTGAGATCAGGAATTCTTCTAAATTTTGTTGTCCTGCGTCTTGTAATTCCCGCTGAAATTCGTTACAATAAAACTAGTTATGCATTGCAAGGGTCCCCCTACGGTTACTTTCGGGTAATTTAAGTTAGGAGATAATGCATATGAGAGACAAAATTTATAAGTGGTTTTTGCCGTGGGGTTTGGTCATTATTTGCTTTTTGGGGCTTTTCTGTGGATGCGGAAAAGAACAGGCTGTTTATGAGATTCAGGCAGACTCACAGACAGAAGTGCAAACAAAACCGGAAGCGAAGACAGATACAAAAAACAACGCAATAACCGAGGCAGAAACCAAGACAGAAACCAAGACAGAAACCGAGACAAAATCAGAGGTAAATGCCGAACAGCAGACAGAAGAGAATTCCTCTGAGACATTGACAGAGAAAACGACAGATCAAATCGCAGCTTATATCTGCGGTGCAGTCAACAGTCCTGGTGTTTATGAGCTTTCGAAGGGAAGCAGAGTCTGTGAACTGATTGCTATGGCAGGAGGTTTGCGGGAGGATGCAGAGGATCGGCTGGTCAATCAGGCAGCACCGGTGACCGATGGTATGCAGATTGTTGTCTATACCAGAGAAGAGAGTGCCGGCATGCAGGTTCCCACAGAGGACACAAGTCAAAAGATCGGATTGGAAAACACAAAAGTAAACATTAACACGGCAGACAGAGAAGAACTTATGACACTGACCGGAATCGGCGGGACAAGAGCTGATGCCATACTGGCATATCGCAGCGAAAATGGGATATTTGACAGCATAGAAGCGATTATGAAGGTGGAGGGAATTAAAGAAAAACTCTTTGAGAAAATCAAAGATCAAATAGAAGTATAGGAGAGAGTCATGGCAAAGAAAGTACTGGTAGTAGATGACGAGAAGTTAATCGTAAAAGGAATCCGATTCAGCCTGGAGCAGGAAGGTATGGAAGTGGATTGTGCATACGACGGAGAAGAGGCGCTGACTATGGCGCGGGAAAATGAATACGATATCGTGCTGCTGGATATCATGCTTCCGAAGATGAATGGTCTGGAAGTATGTCAGCAGATTCGCGAATTCTCCAGTGTACCCATCATTATGCTGACGGCAAAGGGAGAAGATATGGATAAGATTCTGGGGCTGGAGTACGGTGCCGATGACTATATCACAAAACCATTTAACATTCTGGAGGTAAAGGCACGGATTAAAGCGATTATGCGCCGTGCCCAGAAGCCGGAACAGAAGGAAGAAAAAGCAAAGGTTGTTCAGGCCGGTAATCTGAAGCTGGACTGCGAGAGCCGTCGTGTCTTTATCGGCACAAAAGAGATTAATCTTACGGCGAAGGAATTCGATGTGCTGGAGCTTTTGGTATTTAATCCCAACAAGGTGTACAGTAGAGAGAATCTGCTGAATATTGTATGGGGATATGAGTATCCCGGCGATGTGAGAACGGTGGATGTACATATTCGTCGCCTCAGAGAGAAGATTGAGACGAATCCAAGTGATCCAAGATATGTACACACGAAGTGGGGAGTTGGTTACTATTTCCAGGCATAATATGAAGGATGGGTGGAAGTTCCTGCGCAGTCTTCGTTTTCGTATTACGTTAATTCTGGTAATAGTGGGAATTGTGCCAAGCATTATCATCGAAAATGGAATTGTGCAAAGCTATGAGGATCGGGCAGTCAATCTGCGTACCGTGACAGTCAAGAATCAGTGTGATATTCTCTGTAATCAGCTTGTGAGAAACGGTTATATGGATAACCCTTCCAACGAGGTGATTGACGGAGAATTTAATCTGCTGACCAATATCTATGGGGGCAGAGTTCTGATTATCGACCGTGATTTTAAAGTCATCAAGGATACCTATGAGCTGGACCGACAGAAATATATGGTTTCCCAGGAAGTGGTGAATTGCTTCAGGGGAAAAGAAACCAGCCAGTATGACAACAGAAACAACTATATAGAGATGACCGTTCGAATCCAGGATCCGGATACAAAAAATCTTCGAGGTGTGCTTCTGATCTCAGTTTCTACGATTGAGATCCGTTCCAGTATTCAGATACTGGAGCAGCGAGGTTTACTGCTGCTGGCGGTTATTATGCTGACTGTGCTGATACTGGGTTATGTCCTTTCCGGCTATCTGGTGAAGCCTTTCCAGAAGGTAACCCACCCCATCGAGGATCTGACAGATGGCTATCTGGAAGAAAGTATCTCTGTGCCGGATTATCTGGAGACAGAATTAATTACCGATGCATTTAACAAGATGCTGGGCCGTGTTCGGGCATTGGATGAATCCCGTCAGGAATTCGTGTCGAATGTCTCCCATGAGCTCAAGACACCGCTGACCTCCATGAAGGTGCTGGCAGATTCGCTAAATGGTATGGAAAATGTTCCAAATGAACTCTATCAGGAATTTATGCAGGACATTACCGAAGAGATTGACAGGGAAAATCAGATTATTACAGACCTTTTATCACTGGTCAGAATGGATAAGAAAGCCTCTGATCTGAATATCGAGATGGTGAATATCAACGATCTGCTGGCCCTGGTGGTAAAACGCCTGAAGCCTATTGCAGCAAAACAGTCGGTAGAACTGATTCAGGACAGCTTCCGCCCGGTTAATGCGGAGATCGATCAGACGAAGCTGACACTGGCATTTTCAAATCTCATGGAAAATGCAATCAAATACAACAAAGAGGGCGGATGGGTTCGCATTTCTCTGAACGCAGATCATAAGTATTTTTATGTGACAGTGGCAGATTCCGGGTTTGGTATTCCGGAGGACTCCATCAACCATATTTTTGAGCGTTTTTACAGGGTTGATAAATCTCATTCCCGTGAGATTGGAGGAACCGGCCTGGGACTGGCCATCACCCGGGGTGCGATTGTGATGCATCGGGGTGCCATCAAGGTTTACAGCAAAGAAGGGGAAGGAACTACCTTTTCTGTCCGTATACCGCTGACATATGTAGTATAGGAGGCCAGGTATGAAAAAAATAATTGCATATGGGCTGTCATTTGTACTGTGTATGCTTGCATGTGGATGCAGTGGCGCTTCCGGCAGTACAAAGGATGAGTTTTCGCTGTATTATGTAAATGAAGCAGAGAACAAGCTTGTCAGCGAAGCTTACCAGCCAAAGAATACAGACACTGCTGCCTGTGTTCAGGAGTTCCTGGACAAGCAGATCGAAGAGATACCAAACCGGAAAAAATATTTTCACATACTCCCGGACAGCGTGCATATTATCGGTGTTGAGCTGGCGGAAGACGGTGTTCTGACTTTGAATCTGAACAGTGACTATAATACCATAGAACGCCCCCGGGAGATTCTGGCAAGAGCCGGTCTTGTGCGTACATTTGGTCAGATACCAGGTGTGGAGTTCGTGAAAATCAATGTGGAGAACGAACCCTTTACAGATGGACAGGGTGAGGAAATCGGATTGATGACACCGGAAAACTTTGTGGAAAATTCCGGAAAAGAGATTAATACGTATCAGGATATTACCATGACCCTCTACTTTGCAAATGAAGAAGGCACAAAGCTGGAGCCGGAGGAACGCAAGGTGTACTACAGCAGTAATGTACCGCTGGAGCGAGTCGTGGTGGAACAGTTAATCAAAGGACCAAAGGAGAGCGGACATTATGCCACCCTTCCGTCAGATACGAACATATTAAGTGCCACCACTGCAGATGGCATCTGCTATGTTAATTTTGATGAGAAGGTGGGACAGGACACGGTCAGTACGAAGGAGGATACAGCGATTTATTCGGTTGTAGATTCCCTTGTGCAGGTTTGTCAGGTTCAGAACGTGCAGTTCTCCATCAACGGAGAAAGCAATGTAAGCCTGCGTAAGTCAGTGAAGCTGGATCAGCTGTTCTCCTGGGATAGTTCTTACCTGAATATTCAATAGGAGGAATGATATTTGACAGCAAGGCCCCTGTGTGTGGCCAGTCTGGCTGTTATCCTCTGCATCCTGCTTTTAACGGCAGTCGGGATTTTGCCTGGGCAAGATCCCACTGTCAGTGAGGCAGCTGATGTCTTGGATACCGGACAGCAGATCTGGCTGGAAGGCGTAGTGGAAACAAGGGAAGAAAAAGAAAATTCTGTGCAGTATGTCATCAAGGCTACAGAAATTTGCACAGAAGAAAGTTCTAAAAGCATATCAGTTGTAGAAAAAAATTCAGAAAATATTCTAAACGTAAATTCGAAAGTAAATTCAAAAACAAATTCAAACAGTAACAGCAATACAAATACCAACATAAATACTAACATAAATACTAACATAAATTCCAATATAAATTCCAATATCACTTCAGGCATCACTGCAATTCCAATTTCAAAAAAAATATTGGTGACAATCCAAAGTAAGGAGCATGAGCCAGTAAGTATCGGAGCCACGGTAGTCTGCTTTGGAAGTCTTCAGTCTCTGGAAAAGCCAGGCAATCCCGGCCAGTTTGACAGTGCAGCCTACTACCAGGCAAAGGGAATTGGCTGCCGCCTCTGGAGTCAGAAGATGGATGTAAAAAAGCAGGCTGCATTTCCGGTAGGGGAATGGATGAGCATGCTTAGAAAAAGAGCGGCCACCGTGTTTCAAAATGCTCTTGGGGATCGCTTCGCCGGAGTTCTCTCGGCCATGCTGCTGGGGGAGAAAAGTATGCTGGAGGAAGAGACGAAAAATCAGTTTCTTTGGAGCTCACTGCTGCATCTGCTGGCAATCTCAGGTCTGCACCTGTCTATGCTTGGCATGGGGCTGTTTCAGATACTCCGCCGTGTGCGGCTTTCCATACCGGTGTCGGCTGTCCTGGCAGGAATCAGTATGGGAGGGTACTGTATCTTTACCGGAAACAGTGTGTCCGTCCTGCGTGCCTATGTGATGTTTCTTGTGATGCTGGGAGCCTGGGTGTCTAAGCGAAGCTACGATCTGGCCTCAGCCTTAAGTCTGTCCATCATTCTGCTGCTTTTGTCAAACTATGGCTATCTGTATTACAGTGGATTTCAGCTTTCGGCGGCAGCTGTTTTGGGAGCAGGTCTGCTCTATCCCATTCTCAAGAAAAGTCTGAAAAGAGAGAAACAAAAGCCTGTGCGTACTTTCTGGCAAAAGCAAAAGAGACTTCTGGCAGACAGCTGTCTTGCCTGTATCAGTATCAATCTGACAACATTTCCCCTGGTATGCTATTACTACAGCGAACTTCCGGTATATGGAATACCAGCGAATCTTCTGGTGCTTCCTACGGTAGGAATTCTTTTGGGCGATGCCAGCGTGGGGGTAGTGGTGGGAATTTTAGGAGGAGGCTTACCTGGAGCTTTAAGTAAACTCCTGCTCCTGCCTGCGGGGATTCTTTTGTCTTTCTATGAGACTTTGATGGGGCTGGTTCGCCTGCTTCCGGGAGCTATGTGGATCTGTGGTCAGCCAAAGCTCTGGCAGATCGTGCTGTATTATGGACTGCTGCTTTTGAGCACAGTCTGGATGTATGGGAGACGGCAGAAGCTTTTCCCAATGCTGGCTGTTCTGGCTGCGGGTGTGCTGCTGCTTTGGAGAGCCCCCGTTTCTCTGTCCCTTACTGCCCTGGATGTGGGACAGGGAGACAGTATTGCCATCCAAAGTCAGGGACATGCATGGCTGGTCGATGGAGGAAGCAGCAGCGTAAAACAGGTGGGAAAATACCGGATTCTTCCATTCTTAAAAAGCCAGGGTGTGCAGAAGCTGGATGGGATAGTGGTAACGCATCCCGATGAAGATCATATCAACGGTATTCTGGAATTACTGGAGATGGTGGGGAAAAGAGAGACAGCGCTGAAGATTGGTCAGCTGTTTCTTCCAGTCTGGATGAAGGGGGATCCCTCAGAGGAGCGTTTTCTCGCAGCTGCCTTCCAGGCGTCAGTTCCGGTTTCCTATCTGCAGCGGGGAGATCGCATCACCTGTGGCAGGCTCCTGGTGGAGGTACTGCATCCGGATCATCAAGACTATATCCGGGATACCAATGAGGGATCTGTAACCCTGGGGGTGCACTGGGGAGCATTTGACGGGCTGCTGACGGGTGATCTGGAAAAAGAGGGGGAGGACAGGGTGATACCGTATCTGAAGAAATACGAATATTTAAAATGTGGACATCATGGATCTAAAAATGCCAGCAGAGCAGCATTCTTAGAACAGGTAAAACCGGAGATTGCGGTGATTTCCTGTGGGAAGGAGAACCGCTATGGACATCCTCACGCAGATACGCTGGAACGGCTGGAGCAGGTGGAAAGTGAGATCTTTCGAACCGATGAGAGCGGTGCAGTAACCGCAGTCGTGGAGCAGGGAAAACTTGTGGTGAAAGGATTTCGGTAGCAGAGTGTAAATTGTGGTCACGGCAGCACTGGTTTTGCAAAACAAATGAAAAAGTTGCACAAGAGAAAAATGAATACAAAGGAAAATGTTGTATATATTTGTGCAAGTATTACAAAAAATTGGGCACTTTTAAAACTGGACTCGTGACCACATTTTGGAGAATTGACCATATGCCTTAGAAGACGTATGATATAGGCATGTTACAGGACAATGTGCACAAAGATTGGATAAGTGAGATAGATATGACAATCAATAAGAATGTAACGAGAAAGGACGTAGCCAGAAAGGCGGGGGTATCCGTATCTGTTGTTTCAAGGGCCATTAACAACAGCGGCTATGTGGAGAAAGACAAAAAACAAAGAATTATCCGGATTGCAAATGAGATGGGTTATATACCAAATCCGGTAGCGATGGCACTGCAACAGAGAAAGACGAATCAACTTTTGTTTTTCTGTACAGATCTGACAGGAGCCTGTTTTAACCAGATGTATCACGGTATGGCACGAGAGGCGGAAAAGAGAGGCTATCATGTGCTTGCCAGCATGAACATCGAGGATTTTGATCAGGTCAAGCGAACTCTGGTGGACGGCATCTTATTTAATACAGAAGAAACTGCCGAACGGTATGCCAGAAGCGTTGGAAAAAATTATCATATTCCAACTGTTGTGGCTTCCTTTCAGCCATCCATGACCTATGCGAAATCCATGCCCTCTGTGATTATTGATAATCACGAGGTGATCAATACCATGATTGATTATCTGATGAAAAAGGGACACCGAAAGATTGGAATTGCGATTCCCTTTAATGAAGGATATATTAGCGACCGATTTCGGCACTGGAAGCATCGTATGATGCTGGAAATGGGTGAGGAATGTATGCAGTATCTGATTGACATCAATGATAACAGCATGGATCCCGATCACAGGATAGATGTTCACATGAACCATTATTATAATGCAACAGAGGAATTTGCCTACTACGATCTGGTGGATATTGGACGAAGAGCAGCCCGCAAATATGTGGAAATGAAGAATAAACCGACCGTGTTTATCTGCTTCAATGACGATATGGCCATCGGTATGGTGGAAGAGCTGAAAAAGATGGGGATCAGGGTTCCGGAGGAGCTTTCCGTCATGGGAATTGACGGGATCTATCTGAGAGATCACCATGAACCAAAGCTGACCACCATGTCATTATTTCCGGACAGGCAGGGGGCAAAGTGTGTGGAAGTCTTAATTAACATGATAGAGGGAAGGAAATACAAGCACATCAATTATGCCGGATATGAAATTATTGAGGGCGAGACGGTAAAAACCGTTCACTGATTACAGGAATGTGGAGGAAGGAAAGTATGAAATTGAAGAAGGTATTAGCAGTTGGATTGGCTGGTGTTATGACAATTGGTATGATGGCATGTGGCGGGGGCCAGAGTGCTTCATCATCCGGGGCTACCTCACAAAAGGACAGTGGCGAAAAACAGAAGCTGGTAATCTGGTCCTGGGGAGCCGATGAAGAGAAGAAATCAAGAGAGGATGCAGTTGCGGCTTTTGAAAAGGCACATCCTGAGATTGAGGTGGAACACTCCGTAATACCTACGGCAGATCATGTATGGGATCAGAAGATGACTGCAGCTCTCACAGCAGGAACAGGACCGGATGTTATCCAGATGTCCCCGGATTATTATGGCTTATACACAGAGTATTATGAGGATCTAAACCCCTATGTAGAAAAAGAGGGAGTTGATCTGGAATCAGTCATTACCGAGGGAATGCTTGACCCCTATTACAGACCGGACGGAAAGCTGGAAGGTATGCCATTGTTACAGAATGTCTTTGTGATGGCCTATAATAAAGACCTTTTTGATGAGAAGGGTATCGATTATCCCACAGCAGACTGGACATGGGATGATGTTGCAGCAGCAGCCAAGCAGTTTGCAGGCGGAGAAGGTGCGGATGCTACTTATGGAATCGTAAATCACTGGATTGATCCACCGATGTCAATCATCTGTAAGGGCGGAAGCGCATATTCAGACGATCTGACAACCTGTGAGATTGATTCCCAGGAGGTTCGGGACGGACTGGATCTCTTCGGAGATCTGGTGCAGAGCAAGGCTATGCCGGATGATACCGCAGCCAAGAGTCTTCCGAAAGAGCAGCTGTTTGTATCCGGGCATGCAGCGATGTATACCCTGGGTGGATTCGAGACAAAACTGATCTCGGAAGAGATCGGTGAAAATTTCAAATGGGATGCAGTTTCCATGCCGAAGGTACCCAATGGCGGTAAGAACAATCTGATGTATGCTACCGGTTATTCCATGCTGAAAACTTCTCAGAATAAGGATGCTGCATGGACCTTCCTGAAAGAGACAACCTATGCCAATGAAGATATGGCAAAGGAAACCTGCCGTGCAGGTATGACAGCATGCAAAAACATAGCAGAGACTTATTATAAGGATCTCTCCTACGGACCAATTACGAATGCTGCCTATATGGAGAGTCTGTCAGATGCGAAGTTAAATATCTGGGGCGGCGCATATTCCGCACCTGGAGATGTATGGACACAGATCTGGCAGTCAGTCACCATTGATGGAAAAACAGCGGATGAAGCAATTAATGAATATTATCCGGCCCTTGAAAAAGCTTTCAATGAGGCAAACGGTAAATAAACAGTAAGAAATAAACAGCAGCTGACGGGCAGCTCGGAGTTTTTAAGGGCTGTCCGCCCGGCTGTTTTTTCCATAGGAGGTATAAGCAGCATGGCAAAACCAAGAGTAAAACAATCAAAAATAGCAAAAAGGCAGGCCAGAAACTTTTATCTGTATACGGCACCATGGCTTATCGGATTTATCATTCTAACTCTGTATCCGGTATTATATTCCTTTTACCTGATGTTTACGGATATGAATCTTTCAGGAGCGAGCCACTTTGTCGGCCTGGATAACTGGATCTATGCATTTACAGATGATCAGCTGTTTGTCAAAGCGTTCGTAAATACGATAAAATACGTGGTCATCTTTGTTCCAACAAGTCTGATTCTGGCTTTCTTTGTGGCATTACTTTTAAGTCGGAAGGTGAAAGGACTGGGGTTCTTTCGGACCGCTTTTTATATTCCCTATATTACTTCCGGAGTAGCGGTTACCATCTTATGGGGATGGATCTTTCAGAGGGATTTTGGAATCATCAACTATGTCCTGTCTCTGGTTGGAATCAAAGGACCCAACTGGCTTGGAGATAAGAATATAGCCATGATCTCCATCGTAATTCTTTCTCTATGGACGATTGGCAATAACATTATTATTATGCTGGCCGGGATCCAGGATATTCCCACTTCGTACTATGAAAGTGCCCAGATTGATGGTGCCGGATTCCTGCGGCAGACGGTTAATATTACCCTGCCACTTTGTACACCCACCATCTACTTCAACCTGATTGTTACCGTAATTGCCGCTTTCCAGGTGTTCCAGCAGCCACTGATTCTTACGAATGGCGGACCCTTGAACAGTACCTATACTGCGGCGATGCATCTGTATAATAACGGATTTTTGTATGGTAAGATGGGCTACGCTTCCATGATGGCATGGAGTATGTTTGCCGTAATTATGGTAATTACGATTGTCACCGTCTCCACATCCAAATATTGGGTGTTCTACGATGATTAAGGAAAGAGAGGGATAAAACTATGCCGACAAAATCTCAAAAAAAAGGAAAGATCATCAGCAGAACTATTACCTATCTGATTCTGGGAATCGCAGCACTGATCTGCCTGTTTCCATTCTTATGGATGATCTCTACCTCCTTTAAACCAATGTCAGAGATCTACTCTATGCCGCCGACTCTGATTCCAAAGAGTCCGACGCTGGAGAATATTATCGAAGGCTGGAAGGGCGCAGACTTTGGGCTCTTCTTTAAAAATACAGCATTTATTACCCTGCTTGCCACAGTTGGAACAGTGCTTTCTTCCTCCGTGGTGGCATATGGCTTCTCAAGATTTCAGTCACGCCTGTCACCTTTTTTGTTTGTGGTACTGCTGGGAACGATGATGCTTCCCTCACAGGTTACACTGATTCCGCAGTATCTCCTGTACAACAAGCTGCATATGATCGACACCTACTGGCCGCTGATCATCCCAAGCTGGCTTGGAGGCGGAGCCTTTAATATCTTCCTGTTTATTCAGTTCTTCCGGTCGCTTCCCAAGGAGCTGGACGAGGCAGCTGAGATTGACGGAGCGAATTCCTTCCAGGTGTTTTATAAAATCCTGCTGCCGTCTGTGAAGCCGGTTATGCTGGCAGTGCTGGTTATGGCACTGGTATACAACTGGAATGATTTCTTCAATCCCTTGATTTATCTGAATTCCAATGATAAATTTACAATTGCCATTGGGCTGCAGTTCTTTAAAGGATCCCAGGGAAATGTACAGATCGGACAGATGATGGCGATGGCCCTGGTATCACTGCTTCCGGTTCTGGTTATCTTTGCCACCTGCCAGAAGTACTTTATCCAGGGAATAAAAATGTCAGGATTAAAAGGATGATTGTGCAGATCCATCTGCACAGGGAATGAAATAGCCGAGAAAGATGAGGATAAATCATGAAGGAACAGGAATTACAACAGTTATTTGATTCCATGAGTCTGAAAGAAAAGGCTGGACAGCTGTTTCAGCTTGCAGGAGGAATGCTGGCGGATGATACTGCCATGATGGGACCGATGCAGGATATGGGAATCGAAAAAGAAGATATTCAGCTTGCAGGTACGGTGCTTGGGAGTATGGGTGCCGAGAAGATTCGAGAGATACAGGATGCTTATATGGAAAATCATCCCCATCATATCCCGCTGATCTTTATGCTGGATATCATCAACGGATACAAGACCATCTATCCGATTCCCCTGGCACAGGGCGCAGCATTTTCGCCGAAGCTTACAGAGGCGTGTGCCGCTATGGCAGCCAGAGAGGGTGCAGCAGCCGGTCTTCATGTGACATTTTCTCCCATGGTTGACCTGGTGCGGGATCCAAGATGGGGAAGAGTGATGGAATCTACCGGGGAGGATGTTTACCTCAATGGATGTATGGCAGAGGCCATGGTAAAAGGATACCAGGGAGCAGATCTGAAGGGAGCGGAAACTCTGGCAGCCTGTGTGAAACACTTTGCAGGCTATGGCGGAGCAGAAGCAGGAAGAGATTATAATACGGTGGAGGTGTCAGAACGCAGCTTTCGTGATTTTTATCTTCCGGCTTATCAGAAGGCAATTGATGCGGGCAGTGCCCTGGTTATGACTTCTTTTAACACAATTAACGGAATACCGGCTACCGTGAATAGGTGGCTGATGCGCAGCGTGTTACGGGAAGAGATGAAGTTCGACGGCGTACTGATCTCGGATTTTGGAGCGATCGGGGAGACCGTCTGCCACGGAGTAGCTGAGAATCGTTCCGATGCAGCGAGAAAAGGGATAGAGGCTGGATGTGATATCGATATGATGTCAGGAACCTATCCGGAGAATCTGGAGCAGCTGATCGAGGATGGAAGACTGGATATAAAACTGGTAGAAGAATCCGCATGGCGTGTCCTTCAGTTAAAAAACAGGCTGGGTCTTTTCGAAAATCCCTATAAAGGGGCAGATCAGGGAAAAGAGCGGGAAGTGTGCCTGTGCAGGGAGCATCAGGAGCTTGCAAGAAAGATGGCACAGGAATCTTTTGTACTGCTGAAAAACGAGGAAGAACTGCTGCCGTTAAAGAAAGAGAGAAAGACTGCCTTTATTGGACCTTATGTGGAGAACAAATACATGCTGGGTGGATGGTCCTTTACCGGAGATCCCCAGGATGCACGCACCATCAGGGAAGCCTGCGGGGAACTAAAAGGGTATGATATTACCTTCCATAAGGGCTGTCCGGTGCTGTCTTCGGATGTGAAGCTGGAGGGCTTCGGCAATTATACACAGGAGACAGTCCCGGCCAAACAACAGGAAGAGATGCTCTCACAGGCCATAGAGGCGGCAAAGGCTGCCGATGAGGTGGTGCTCTTTTTAGGGGAACATTTCCTGCAAAGCGGCGAGGCAACCAGCCATGGGGAGATTATGATTCCAAGGGTTCAGCAGGAGCTGCTGGATCGGATCTATGAGGTCAATCCAGAGATAGCAGTTGTGCTGTTTAACGGAAGACCGCTGGATCTGCGTCTGGTTCAGAAAAAAGCAAAGGCGATTCTGGAAGTCTGGATGCCGGGAACCATGGGAGGTGCGGCGATTGTTGATACCCTGACGGGAAAAGCAGTTCCTGGTGGAAAAGTCCCTATGAGCTTTCCTTACAGTGTGGGGCAGATACCGGTTCACTACGATGAACTGCCTACCGGGCGAACCCATTTACCTGGAAAGGATAAGGATCGATTCGTATCCAAGTATCTGGATATTCCCAATAAGCCCAGTTATCCTTTTGGTTATGGACTTAGTTATACCCGGTTTGAGATATCGCCGGTTCAGCTTTCCGGTAAAACACTTCATGCGGGGGAACATATAGAGGCAGAGGTTGTCGTGAAAAATATCGGAGATCGGGCAGGGACAGAGACCGTGCAGCTTTATCTGCATGATGTGTCAGCCAGCGTCTCAAGACCAGTAAAGCAGCTAAAAGGCTTTCAAAAGATTGTATTAGAGCCGCAGCAGGAAACAGTTGTCCGCTTTTCTATTACAGAGAGCATGCTCACCTTCCTTCGGGAGGATGACACGGTGGGAAGTGAACCGGGCAGCTTTGAAGTGTATATTGGAAGTGATAGTGAAACAAAGAATAAAGCAGTTTTTGAACTGATTTAAGGGAGAAAAATACTATGAAATTTAAAAATCCAATTCTATCCGGCTATCATCCGGATCCATCCATCTGCAGAGTGGGGGAAGACTATTACCTTGTAAATTCCACCTTTGAATTCTTTCCGGGAGTCCCGGTGTATCATAGCAGGAATTTGATTAACTGGGAACTGGAGGGATACTGTCTGACCAGCGATGAACAGCTGCCACTGGAAAAGTGCCGCCCATCGGGGGGGATCTTTGCTCCCACAATCCGGTATCACGAGGGAACCTTCTTTATGATTACCACCAACGTATCCAGTAAAGGGAACTTTATTGTACATACCAAGGATCCGGCCAGGGGCTGGTCAGATCCTGTCTGGGTAGATCAGGGAGGAATTGACCCCTCTCTTCTATTCGATGATGATGGAACCGTGTACTTTACCTCTACCGGTATGGATGAGGAGGGAAAACAGGGAATCTTTCTGTGCGAGGTGGATCCTTTTTCCGGTGAACGAAAGACCGAAAGTGTACTGATCAGCCATGGATGCGGAGGACGCTATCCGGAGGGGCCGCATCTGTACAAATGGTTTGGAAAGTATTATCTGATGCTGGCAGAGGGTGGTACCGAGTACGGACATATGGAGACCTTGCAGCGCGCTGAAAGTCCTTATGGTCCCTATGAAGCCTGCCCCCATAATCCGATTTTGTCCCATAAGGAAGACACAAGAGAAAAAATCTACAGTACCGGTCATGCGGATATGCTGGAGGACCATAATGGAAACTGGTGGATGGTATGTCTGGCAGTCAGACCCTGTGGAGAAGCACCTAATCGTGTTTTGCTGCATAACCTTGGCAGGGAAACCTTTCTTACACCGGTAGTGTGGAAAGAAGATGGATGGCCGGTGGTTGGTGAGCATGGGCTGATTGCCCCGGAGATGGAGGGACCTCTGCCGGGAGAAATCCCTGAACCGGTGAAACTGGACTTCTTTGACGACTTTGGAGAAAAAGAGTTTCCGCTTCGCTATAACTTTTTACGAAATCCCCACAGGCAGCATTACGTGAGGCTTCCCCAGGAGAACCGTATGGTGCTCCAGGGAAGCTCTGTGACCTTGAGTGAATGTGATTCGCCTACCTGGATTGGTATTCGACAGAAGGAATTTGCGACCGAAACCTCGGCAATCGTGACCTTAAACTCCAGGGAAAATGGCACGAAAGCAGGAATTACCGCCTACTATAATGACTCCTATCATTATGAAATTTATCTCACAAGGGAAGCAAATGTCTGCAAGGTGTGTCTCGCAAAACAGATCCATGATATGTGGGCTGTGACAGCCTGCGTAGAGATTGAAAGCACAGAGCATGTTGTATTAAAGATCACATCAGATCCAACGTACTATCGTTTCTCCTATAGTCTGAATGGAACGGAGTTCACAGAGCTTGGTTCGGGACTTACCGTGGGATTATGTACGGAAGGTACCCGGTCCATGACATTTACCGGAACGTATCTTGCTATGTTTGCAGAACATGGAGCAGCCTCCTTTGAGCAGTTCCATATGAAGGTACTGTCCCGCCGGTAATCCTGCCAGTATAAGGAATCTGAACGGTTTGGAACAGGACTAACAAAATGACTGAAAGAAGCAACAGAATGCTCTGTTGCTTCTTTTTCTGCCCGGATATAATGAAGATGTCAGGTAACTATTCAGTATGTAAAGGAGAGAATTGCGATGATTAAAATTACGTTTATGGGAGCGGGAAGCACCGTTTTTTCCAGAAATGTTCTGGGAGATTGTATGTGTACACCGGCACTGCAGGACGCAGAGCTTGCGCTGTATGATGTGAATGAAACAAGACTGGAGGAATCCCGGATTATCCTGGAGGCAATCAATAAAAATGTAAATGAGGGAAGAGCATCCATTCATACCTATCTGGGAGTAGAAAACCGTAAAAAAGCACTGCGGGATGCAAATTTTGTTGTAAATGCAATTCAGGTTGGCGGTTATGATCCGTGTACAATCACGGATTTTGAGATTCCGAAGAAATACGGCCTGAGACAGACGATTGCCGACACCATGGGAATTGGCGGCATCATGCGGGCCCTTCGTACCATACCGGTACTGCAGGAGTTCGCAGCGGATATGGAGGAGGTTTGTCCGGAGGCATGGTTTTTGAATTACACCAATCCCATGGCGATGCTGACCGGATATATGCAGCGCTACACAAAGGTGAAAACCATCGGTCTTTGCCACAGTGTACAGGCCTGCTCCAAGGGTCTGCTGGAAAGCCTGGATATGTCCGGGGAGCTGGAAGGAAGAAAAGAATTGATTGCGGGTATTAACCATATGGGATGGCTGCTTGAGATCAAAAACCGTGACGGCAGGGATCTTTATCCAGAGATCAAAAAGAGAGCAGCTGAGAAAAATGCAGCGGGAAAACATAAAGACATGGTGCGTTTCGAGTACATTAAAAATCTGGGATATTACTGCACCGAGTCCAGTGAACACAATGCAGAATATAATCCCTTCTATATTAAAGCAAAGTATCCTCAGCTGATCGAGAGATACAACATTCCCCTGGACGAATATCCAAGACGCTGCATTGAGCAGATCGAAGGCTGGGAGAAGGAGCGGGATGAGATTCTTGCTGATGGCAAGATCACCCATGAGCGGAGCAAAGAATATGCATCCTATATTATGGAGGCTATTGTGACGGATACTCCCTATAAAATTGGAGGAAATGTCATCAATCATGGTCTGATAGACAACCTCGTATCAGATGCCTGCGTAGAAGTGCCCTGTCTGGTGGATGGTCAGGGAATTCATCCCTGTCACGTGGGAAAACTCCCGATTCAGCTGGCCGGCATGAACATGACTAATATTAATGCGCAGCTGATGACCATCGAAGCCGCAAGAACAAGAAAGATCCAGGACATATACCGTGCTGTTATGCTGGAACCACATACCGCAGCAGAGCTGTCGATCGATGACATAAAAGCAATGGTAGATGAGATGATTGCAGCCCATGGAACTTATATGGAGATGTATCACTGAAATTTGTTATATAATAAAGAAAAAAGCAGCTGTTTTCAAAAAAAGCTTGACCTTTCAGATAAAATGCGGCAAAATTAAGGGTAATAGAAGATGATTGTCCGGGAAATGTAACTGGTTAGGTACGGAACAGTTACCGGATGGTTAAAATCAAATATTCTGTTGATTTTGGAAAGGAGAAGCATATGTCTATATTAGATGGCTGCCAGGAAGGAAAACACACCCCCATGCTGCAGGAGATCCCCTGCCCGGTTTGTGGTGAGGTGATCGAGGTATTTACGAAGGACGGAAAAGCAGTAGCAGATTCCGAATGTTCAAAGTGTAAATATGTAATAAAAGAAGGAACGACGGTGTAACGAACTCAGGATGCATGCAGACAGGAAGCTTCGGATTGATAAGTCCGAGGCTTCTTCACGCTTGTGATTTACAAGAGGAGGGAGTACAGTCATATGAAAACGTTTTCAAACCAAAAGAGGCTTAAGAATATTCTGATTGCCGCTATACTCTGGGTGATGCCATTGCTGTTGACAGGCTGCGGCGCAAAGAGCACACAGTCTGCTGCCACAGAGGATACGGTGGAGAGCAACGCAGTATATGATGCTTCCGGTGGGGAAGCTTCCGGACAGACTTCGGAGGTTTCCATGGAACAGGCGGAGACTTCCGTTAACGTACAAGAGAACAATCGAAAATTAATCAAAACAGAGTACCTCAGTGTGCAGACGAAACAGTTTGATGAATTTTTGAAAACGATTACACAGAAGGTGACAGAGCTTGGCGGTTATGTTGAGCACTCAGACATCAGTGGGAATGCGATAAATGCAGTTTCCAATCGCTATGCGTCCTATACTATACGGATTCCCCAGGACAAGCTGGATGAGTTTGTCGTGCAGGTGGAGGACCATGCTACAGTCACCTCAAAAAGTGAGAATGTGGATGATGTTACATTAAGCTATGTAGATGTACAAAGCCATATCACAGCACTTAAGACCGAGCAGGAGTCACTGCTTTCCATGATGGAAAAAGCAGAGACCATCGATGATATTATTGCGATTCAGTCCAGACTGACGGATGTGCGTTATCAGTTGGAATCCTATGAATCCCAGCTGCGCACCTATGACAATCAGATTGATTACAGCACAGTGAATCTGGATGTGACAGAGGTGGAAAGAATCAGTCAGGCAGATGATACCTCCTTTGGTGCCCGTCTAAAAGAGCGATTCCTGAACAGCATCTACAGTATCCGGGACGGAGCTGTGAATTTCACAGTATGGTTTCTGGGAAGTCTTCCGGTGCTCCTGCTGCTTGCTGCGTTTGCAGCCCTTATCATCTGGCTTGTACGTGTGATTCTTCGCAAAAGAAAAGTCAAAAAAGACAGGAAGCCCGTGAATAAAAGAACAGATAAAAAGCAGATGAAAGAGGAAGACTCCACAGAGAACAGACAGGAATAGGACTCTTGTAAATGAAGTGGAAAAATAGCACAGGATATGTTACAATTTTTTTAAGAAGAGATAATGGAATACATAAAAAAGAAAGAGGATTACAGCGATGGAGAAGAAAATCGGAATCCCTTTAGAAGGCTTTGATGCGGCAGTGCGCCGTGCAGCCTGTGAAGGTATGGTATTACTGAAAAACGAAGGGGAGATGCTCCCTGTTACAGAGAAGGACTGTATCGCAGTCTTTGGCAGATGTCAGATTGATTATTATAGAAGCGGAACCGGTTCAGGAGGAGCCGTTAATGTAGCCTATACCACCAATCTGATTGACGGCTTCCGGGAACACAAGAATATTCGTATGAATGAAGAACTGCTGCAGGTTTATCAGGCCTGGATTGGGGAACATCCCTTTGATAACGGAGGCGGTGTATGGGCAGGGGAACCCTGGTTCCAGCAGGAAATGCCTGTTACAGACGAACTGGTTAAAGGGGCACGATTTACCTCCAACAAGGCTATTGTTGTAATCGGACGTACTGCTGGTGAGGATCAGGACAATGCGGCAGTTGGAGGAAGCTACCTGCTGACAGAGGATGAAAAAAATCTTCTGGAGGTGGTGACAAAGTACTTTGAGGAGACGGCAGTTGTTCTGAATGTTTCCAACATTATTGACATGAGCTGGATGAAAACCGTCACCTTACCGGAACGGATAAAGGCAGTTTTGTACACCTGGCAGGGAGGAATTGCGTCTGGAACAGCCAGTGCAGATGTGCTTTGCGGAGCTGTAACTCCTTCCGGAAAACTGCCCGATACCATAGCAAAGAGCATCAGTGATTACCCCTCCAGTGAAAATTTTGGTGACAAAAAGGCCAATATCTATGCAGAGGATATTTATGTGGGCTACCGTTATTTTGAGACCTTTGCACCGGATGCCGTGTTGTATCCTTTTGGAT
This sequence comes from Lachnospiraceae bacterium, assembly GCA_028692395.1. GTDB lineage: Bacteria > Bacillota > Clostridia > Lachnospirales > Lachnospiraceae > Novisyntrophococcus. Next base: position 60,043 of record JAQUXP010000004.1, on the reverse strand, counting down.
TTGGTCTGTCTTATACAACCTTTTCACTGGAAGCAACTGACATGAAGATTACGGGACAGAATGCAGAGGCATCTGTGGGTATCACTGTAACCGTAAAAAACAGTGGAAAGTATTACGCAGGAAAAGAAGTAGTGCAGGTCTATGTGGAGGCACCCCAGGGAAAACTTGGAAAACCGGCTCGTGTGCTTGCGGGATTTGCAAAAACCGGACTGTTAAAACCGGGAGAGAGTGAAAAAGCAGAGATCAGGATTTCAGCTGCATCCCTTGCTTCTTATGATGACAGTGGAATTACCGGTCATAAGTCCTGTTATGTACTGGAGGAGGGAAGCTATTGCTTCTATGTAGGAACTGACGCAAGAAGTGCTGCGGCACTGCCTGAGAAGCTTACGATAGAGACTGACCTGGTGACAGAAGAGCTGGAGCAGGCGCTGGCACCGACAGAAGTCTACACCCGTATACGTCCGGGAAAAAGAGACGAGAAAGGAATCTATCAGCTGGAGAGAGAAGCTGTTCCCACCCAGGACATTTCCTTAAAAGACCGGATCACGCAAAGACTCCCCAAAGCCCTGAACATTACAGGGGATAAAGGGATTCGCCTGTCAGATGTGAAGGAACAGCGCAATTCTCCTGAGGAGTTTGTGGCACAGTTTTCTGAGCAGGAGCTGGCTGCGATTGTCAGGGGAGAAGGAATGTGCAATCCTATGGTAACACCGGGAACTGCATCCGCATTTGGCGGAACTGCATCCGATCTTTACCACTATGGGATTCCGGCATTGTGCTGCTCCGATGGTCCTTCCGGTATCCGTATGGACAGCGGATTAAAAGCAACACAGATGCCAATTGGCACTCTGCTGGCCGCTGCATGGGATCCGAAGATGACAGAGGAGCTCTATGTATGGGAGGGTCTGGAGCTGCAGCGAAATGAGATCGATACGCTGCTGGGACCTGGTATGAATATTCACCGCAATCCGCTGAATGGACGAAACTTCGAGTATTTTTCAGAGGATCCGCTTCTGACGGGAGTCCAGGCTGCAGCAGCAGTACGTGGTATTGCAAAAAATGGTTCCCAGGCAACCATCAAGCATTTTGCCTGCAACAACCAGGAGGTGGAGCGGTCCAATGCGGACTCAATTGTGTCAGAGCGTGCAGTCCGGGAGATCTATCTGAAAGGTTTTGAGATAGCAGTAAAGGCCGGAGCAAAATCTGTTATGACATCGTATAATCCACTCAATGGACACTGGGCTGCATCAAACTATGATCTTTGTACCACCATTCTTCGTGAAGAATGGGGATTCGACGGCATCGTGATGACAGACTGGTGGGCAAAGATGAATGATCCGGTTACCGCAGGTGCGGCAGACATGAAAAATACAGCCGCTATGGTGCGGGCACAGAACGATCTTTATATGGTTGTGACAAATGGCGGTTCTCAGGAAAACGCATATGAGGATAATACCCTGGAAGCCTTAACCACAGGTAATCTTACCGTGGGAGAGCTGCAGCGATGCGCTGTGAACATCTGCCGCTTTGCATGTCAGTCTCTGGCGGCGCAAAGGCCCTGGAAGCCCCTGCAGGAATTGATGTCAGAGAAGGATTCCTTTGTATTTGATCCGATCAAATTCGATTTCACACAGGCAGAGAGCTTTGCTGTTCATCTGGAGCATGATGGACGTTATAAGTTTATCATAAAGGTAAGCTCCAGGCTTTCCACCCAGGCACAGTCAGCCAGCAATCTAATGCTGAATGACAAGGCAGTTGCCACCATCCAGACCAATGGTACAGATGGTAAGTGGGTAATTGTAAAGCTTGAAAATATAGATCTGGCAGCAGGAGATTATCAGCTTCGTCTGGAGAGTGTGAAAGCCGGAATAGAGATTGCGTGGATCAGTATTACAAGGTAATCCAAAGGAGAAAAACTATGGGTAAAGCAACCATCTTGATTGCGGAGGATGAAAATATTAATCGTAAGATTCTTGGCAGGATACTGTCAGATACTTATGACATACTTTATGCATGTGATGGGCAGGAATGCATGGATCTTCTTAGGGAACATGTCGGAGAGATTTCAGCGGTGCTGCTAGATATCGTCATGCCTGAAAAGGATGGTTATGAGGTTTTGCGTGAAGTACAGTCTGATGCGGAATTGTCCAAAATTCCTATTATTGTATCATCCCAGATGAGTAAGGATGAATTTGAGATCAGGGCCCTGGAGCTTGGTGCACAGGACTTTATCTCAAAGCCGTACAAACCGGATATTATTCGTCACAGACTTGCCAATACCATCAAGCTGCGGGAGACAGCGGCACTGGTTAATCTGGTGGAGAAGGATGAACTGACAGGTTTGTATAACAAACAGTTCTTTTTTCGAAAAGTAGAAGAAAAACTCCGGACGGACGAAACAGGCAGATATGATCTGATTTGTCTTGATATTGAACGATTCAAACTGATTAATGATACCTTTGGACTTTCCACTGGCGATCAGCTTCTTTATCACATCGCCGGACTTTTGATAAACGCAGGAGGCGACAGGACGATCTGCAGTCATTTTGGCGCAGATGTCTTCTTTTTGCTGCAGCCACAGGACGCAGCATTTACAGAGGAAACTTATCTGGATCTGGCAGAAAAGATTAATGCGTTTCCTATTCAGATTCAGATCAAGGTTCATTATGGTGTTTATCATATTCACGATATTACAGTTCCTATCAGTGCCATGTGTGACCGGGCACAGCTTGCAGTGGACCGAATCAAAGGACAGTATGATCAGCTGGTGGCCTATTATGATGACAGTATCCGGCAGAAACTGCTGAACGAGCGGTTTATCACCGACTGTATGAAGGAAGCTTTGGAAAGCGGACAGTTTCAAGTGTATTACCAGCCAAAGTACGAGCTGACCGGGGAAACCATTGCCGGGGCAGAGGCGCTGGTACGCTGGCTTCATCCCACTTTGGGGCTGATGCAGCCGGGATCCTTTATCCCACTGTTTGAGAAAAATGGTTTTATTACACAGCTGGACCGATTTGTCTGGGAGACAGCCTGCAAGGACATCCGTGAGCGGATTGACGCAGGAAAGAAGCTGATTGCCATATCGGTAAATGTATCGAGGAATGATATCTATAATCTGGAGCTTGTGGAGATCCTTTATAATCTTGTGGAAAAATATCAGATACCGATTCAGTATCTGCATCTTGAAATTACGGAGACAGCATATACAGACAATCCCCAACAGATCTTTCTCGTCATCGAAAAGCTGAGAAAGCTTGGATTTATCATAGAGATGGATGATTTTGGAAGCGGCTATTCTTCTTTGAACATGCTTGCAGAGGTTCCAATTGATATCTTGAAGCTGGATATGCGTTTTATCAAAAATGAATCCAATAGCTCCTCAGGCAAGGGAATCTTAAGTTTTATCATCAGCCTTGCAAAATGGCTGAATCTGGCTGTTGTGGCTGAAGGTGTTGAGACGGAGGAGCAGATTGCCTCCCTTAGAACCATGGATTGTAATTATGTGCAGGGGTATTATTTTGCACGCCCCATGACAAAAGGGGATTTTGTCAAGCTGATTGATGAGTCCCAGCTTTCTGAGATGCACTGTAAAAGTTCTGTAAGGCAGGAGAAGGAATCAGATGAAACTGCTTCGAGGAGGGCACATCAGGGCCGGGTTATGCTGATCGTGGATGATATCGAAGTAAATCGTGTAACGCTGGCCGGGGCATTTTATGAAGAATATCAGATTCAGGAAGCTGAAAATGGTCAGCAGGCCTGGGAGTATCTGCAAAAGAACTTTGAGGTGGTCGATATTGTATTGCTGGATCTTCTTATGCCGGTTATGGATGGATTTCAGCTTTTGAAACATATTCGTTCTGACGAACGAACCAGACAGCTTCCGGTGATCATTACTTCACAGGGCGACAAAGATGGGGAGGCACGTTCTTTTGCCATGAAGGCAGATGATTTTATCTCCAAGCCGTATAATCTGGAGGTAGTCAGACACCGTGTTAAGAATGTAATGGCTAATTACTATCTGCAGCAGCTTCAGGAAGAAGCCTTTCTTCTTGAGCGAATCAGCCAGATGGACGGTCAGGAAACAGCAGTTCTTCCGTCGAATCAGCCAGTTGATATTCAGGCAGAGCTGGAAAATCTCCGCCGGTATTTTGATATTGTGAGACTGGTGGATCCAAGACGTACCAGTGTCTATCCGGATGCACATGCTCATAAGTGTGATATTCACGGCTGTTACTCTGTCTGGGGCAAGGAAAAACGCTGTAACAACTGCATATCCCTTCGGGCGGTACAGGACCAGACCCGTTATAATAAACTGGAATATTCGGAAAAAGGCTTGTTTTTTGTCATTTCCCAGTATATCCGGATTGATGAACAGGATGCAGTGATCGAGATGGTTACAAAACTGGATGACACCTATGTGGATAATGTCTTTGAACGGGATCTCCTGTTTATGAAGCTGGATGAACTGAACCACAGGCTGGAATCCGATGAACTGACAGGTGTTTATAACCGCAGGCATATCAACCTGTACTTGAATACCTATATCAAGCATGCCCGTAAGTATGACAGACAGCTGGGACTTGCCATGATTGATCTGGATGGGTTGAAAAAAATTAATGATACCTATGGACATCTGACTGGAGATGTCGCAATCAAGAAGGTAGCTCATATTTTAAAGACGAACTTTGCCGCAAGTAAAGGAGATTTTGTTGCACGCTTTGGCGGAGATGAATTCCTGGTTGTGTGCCGTAATATAGAGATGAAGGTTTTTGAGAAGAGAATTCGATCTGTAATTGACTTGATCAGTAGGGAAACTTTTCCAGGGGAAGAGAAGATGCGGATCGGTTTTAGTGCAGGCTGCGTGGGACTGGTGGAGGTACCGGGATGTGACGCAGATGCATTGATCGCAAAGGCGGATGAAAGACTGTATCGGGCAAAAGAGTCCGGGAGAAGCTGCGTGGTGGCTTCTGATTGAGAGAAGTGGTGGTGGTAGTGGCAGGTTGCAGCCCCATCTGCGAGCCCCCAGGGAATGGGCGTCGGCGGACACGGTTTCGGAGTCTAAGAGTATGATGGGATTCACAGATTTTGCTAAGGGCGTAAGAAGTCAGCATAAACTCGTTTTACTCGAACAGTATGCTGACTTCTTACAACGCAAAATCTGTGAGTTCCCTCATACTTAAGACTCCTGCAAAGGTGTCTGCCGACGCCCTTTCCCTGGGGGTTCGCAGATGGGGCTGCAACCATTTTGGGGGTGGGGGAATTTAGAAAAAACAAAAACAGAAAAAAGATGTTGACAGAGAGTAGAGAACATGATATTCTAATTAAAGTTAGAAGAAACTAATCGATAAAAATAACATTTACAATGACATGGAGACATGTCTTTACTTTGACACGATAGTTAGTAATAACTAATATAAAGTGAACAAAACTAATTCAAAACAGAAAAAAGAATTATATAGAATATCAGAAGGAGAACAGGAGAATTGACTGTTATGCTGGAGAATAAGTTGATTGAGCATTGTGCACCTACCCTGGCGGGGATGAAGGCGGCGAATCTTTTTAATTATCGTTTTCGTGATTTGGATAGTTTGAAGGAAGAGATTTCCAAAGTTAATGAGAAGCTGAATCGAAAGGGTGTTTTTGTGAAAATACTAAGGATGAGCGAGACGCATTCGTTACTGTATGTATATCGAAGAAACCTGCTGGAGCTGGATCTTATGAAGCCGGAGGTGAGGGAGATTTTGAAAACCTTTGAGTATCCGGCAGGGGATCTGGAGGTCTGTCTGGGAAGGCTTTGCCAGCGGGTACAGGAGGAACCATGTTTTCCCCATGAAATAGGCTTGTTTTTAAGCTATCCTGTATCGGATGTTATGGAATTCATCAGACAAAAAGGGAAAAACTGTAAGTGCTGTGGAGTCTGGAGCGTGTATTGCAATGAACAGGAAGCCAAAAGAATCTTTCAGAAGTTTAGAAAATGCACCACTGTTTATCAGCGGGTATTTGCAGCGGGAAGAGAGATTACCAAGCTTACCGTGACAGCAGCGTAACCGTTCGCAGCATAAAAGTTGTTTCACTTTCTTACGAAAACTCACAGTCATACCACAAAAAATTACAAAAAAGTCAAATGAAACCTTATTTTAAGGTCAGAGAAAGGAATTAAAACATGAGCAAAATAGCAGTTGTATATTGGAGCAGTACAGGAAATACAGAGGCAATGGCACAGGCAGTCGCAGAAGGAGTAAAGAATGCTGGCAGTGAGGTAAATCTCATAGAAGCCTCTGCATTTTCAGCGGAGGAGGCAGAGACCTATGACGCTATCGCTTTTGGATGCCCTGCCATGGGAGCAGAGGTGCTGGAGGAGGATGAATTCGATCCGATGTTTACCGCCTGCGAAGAAAAGCTTTCCGGCAAGAAGCTTGGACTGTTCGGTTCTTATGGATGGGGCGACGGAGAATGGATGAGAGACTGGGAAGATCGCTGTAGAGAAGATGGAGCAGTACTTGTCTGCGACAGTGTTATCTGCCAGGAGACACCGGAGGAGGATTCTCTGGCAGAGTGCCGTGAACTTGGGAAGGCACTGGCATAGCAAAACATGAATATTGGCTAACAGATTCGGATAGATATCCGGCTACAGTACGAAAGTAAAGTACTGCAGCCGGGTTTTTTTATGTAAAATTTCGATTTTACAAAGATTTAACATGGGTCTAATGCATCTCTAATGAACATTTGGTAGAGTATGGTAGAAAAAAGAGAATACTACAGAAATATACAATCAAAAAGGCGGGAAAAAGAATGAAGAGGTATGGCAGATTAGGATGTCTGCTCGCTTTTTGTATCGTGCTAGGCTCGACTGGATGTGGTAACAGTCAGAACCCGGAAGCAAAAACAGTGGTTGAGGGGTTGGATAAGCTTGGTAATGTGCAGGTGATAGCGAGGGAGGAAGGTTCCGGAACACGGGGTGCTTTTGCGCAGCTGGTGGGATTGGAAGAAGGAACAAAGGATTTAACAACGACAGACGCAAAAGTTACAGAGGATTCTGACTCCATGATTCAGGCAGTTGCCGGGAACCCATCCGCAATAGGCTATGTATCGGAGGGCCTTTTGACGGTGGACGGACAGGTGAAGAAACTTTTTATAAATGGAGTTTCCCCGGAGGAAGCCGGAGGAAAATATCCTCTGACCAGGTCCTTTTATCTGGCATATAGTGGTACGCTAAGTGCCACGGCTCAGGATTTTCTTTCCTATGTGCATACGGAGGGACAGAAGATTGTAGACAGCTCCTATACAGCGGTGGCAAAAAGCAGCAGTTTTCTGTCAGACCAGTCGGTTGGAACGGTTACGATTCAAGGATCTACCTCAGTAGAACCTCTGATGCAGGAGCTGGCAGATGCTTATATGGCATTGAATACCAATGCAGACATTCAGATTACGGTATCGGACAGTACCGCTGGATTAAATGCTGCCATGGCAGGAAGCTGTGATCTTGGTATGGCGTCCAGAGATCTGAAGGATTATGAAAAAGAGCTGCTGAATTACGAAAAAATTGCAGAGGATAATATTGCTGTAATTGTTGCGGCCGGAAATCCTCTTGAGAATATAGAACTCACTGTTTTGGAAAAAATATATACAGGGAAGCTTACAGCCTGGGATGCGCCGGAAATCTCAGGGAAAAATTTGGCAGTATAAGTAATAAAATACAGAAGAAAAAATTAAGGGAGAACGTATGAAAAGCACATTGGATGTAATATTTGGCCTTTTAGGGGGACTTGCAGTTTTTCTTTTTGGAATGAATATGATGAGCGACTGTCTGCAGAAGGCAGCCGGAGAAAAGATGAAAAAGATACTGGCACTGCTGACAAAGAATCCGGTTCTGGGTGTTCTGGCAGGTGCTCTTACAACAGCAGTGCTGCAAAGCAGCAGTGCCACTACGGTTATGGCAATCGGTTTTGTAAGTGCAGGTCTTATGAATCTGCCCCAGGCGATCTCCATCATCATCGGTGCCAATATCGGAACCACCATGACGGCTCAGCTGATTGCATTTAAACTCAGTGATTATATTCAGATTATCATTTTCTTTGGATTTATCATCTATTTCCTTGCAAAGTCAGAAAGAACAAAAAATATTGGTCAGACCATCTTTGCATTCGGACTTCTGTTTCTGGGGATTGAAACGATGGGCAGTGTGATGAAACCACTTGCTTCCAGTGCAGTTTTCACAAACATGATCGAACAGGTTGCACATATTCCGGTTCTCGGTGTTGCGGTAGGTACCCTGATGACCCTGGTAGTGCAGAGCAGCAGTGCAACGATTGCGGTACTGCAGAACTTTGCCTCCCAGGCAGGACCGGATGGTGTAACCAGCATGCTGGGGCTTACAGGAGCAATTCCGATTCTTCTGGGTGACAACATTGGAACCACCATTACTGCACTGCTGGCTGCCATCGGGCAGTCCCGGGATGCAAAGCGTACCGCTGTGGCACACTGTATCTTCAACATTTCCGGATGTCTGATCTTTATCTGGCTGATCAAGCCCTTTGCGGCACTGATTCAGTGGATTTCACCAAAGGGTGCAGAGATTGATGTCATTTCCAGACAGATTGCAAATGCACATACGATCTTTAATATAACGATGACACTGATTTGGATTCCGCTGATCTGGCTGATGGTGAAGATTGTTATGCGTATTATTCCTGATGGAAAGGAGGCTGTGCTGGATCCGGCAGCACCTGCATTTCTTGATGATAAGCTGGTTCGCCAGCCGATTGCAGCCATGCATCTGGTAGTAAAAGAGGTTGTACACTGTGCAGATGTCGTAGCGGAGGCACTGAAGTCTCTTGCACAGATGACAGAAAAGGAAGATAAAAAGCTTTTGAATGAGGTTATGGTCAAGGTAGATATTGCCCATAGCCTGCATAACAGGATTACAGAATACCTGGCCGACCTGTTCTCAGGCGGTGTATTGACAGAGGAGCAGGCAACCCAGACAGCAGCAGTCATGTATGTCATGGCAGACATTGATCGTATGGGCACACTGTGTAAGAGCGTGGGAGGATCCCTGCAGGATAAGTATGACAAAAAATACAACTATTCCAAAGATGCCATGAAGGATCTTGGAAAGAGTCTTCATATTATCGAAGACATGTATGAGCAGGCGATGCATATGATAACCTCCGGCGAGAATAAGGAGGCCGAGGAGGTTTCCACCAAGAAGGAAAAGGTGCTTTCCCTGAATCTGGATCTGAGAAAGAAACATATGAACCGTGTGGGAAAAGGAAAGTGTGATGCAAAGCTTACGGCACCCTTTAACAAACTGATTCACGTGGTGGAGCGTATGAGCGACTCCTGTGCAGATATCGCAGATGCCGCAGGCGGAAAAGTAGATTTTAATTATTTTAGCGATTATGCTGAAGAATAGTTACCAGCCGGATTTTTCGGGCAAATAAACAAAGATTCAATCATAAGGAACAACAGAAAAAGGAGCGTATAAAAAAATGGAAAACAGTATGGTATTTATGAACAGAGAATTATCCTGGCTCAAATTCAACGAACGTGTGCTGGAGGAAGCAGAAAATGAAAAAAATCCTCTCTGTGAGCGTTTATCATTTCTCTCGATTTATCAGAGTAATCTGGATGAATTCTTCATGGTCCGTGTAGGGTCTCTGGTTGACCAGATGCTGCTGTCAAAGGATATCCGTGATAATAAAACCCAGATGACAGCCAAGGAACAGGTAAGTGCAATTCTGCAAAATGCTGCAAAGCTGAACAGCCGTAAGGATGTGATCTATGAAAATCTGATGAGCCGGCTGGATGAGCAGCAGATCCATATTGTTGATTTCCGTAAAATAGGAAAAAATGACGGTGAATATCTGGAGCGTTACTTTGATTCCGAGATTGCACCGCTGATCTCACCTACCATCGTAGGTAAAAGACAGCCATTTCCATTTATCAAGAATAAAGAAATCTATGCAGTTGTTGTACTGGAGCGCAAAAACGGTAAAGAAAAGCTTGGAATTATCCCCTGCAGCTCCGGTGTGTTCCCACGCCTGATTGAGATGCCTGCAAAACCTGGATGCTATATGCTGGCAGAGGAGCTGATTCTGCATTTTATGCCAAAAGTATTTAAAGATTACTTTGTAAAAGCAAAATCTCTGATTCGTGTAACCAGAAATGCAGATATCGATGCAGATGCTCTTTACGACGAGGATCTTGACTATCGTGAATTCATGGTAGAACTGATTAAGAAGAGAAAACGTCTTGCTCCGGTTCGTCTTGAGCTTTCACGGGAACTGGATGGAGATATCGTGGATACTATCTGCGAGTATCTGGATGTAAAACGTTCTCATGTGTTCCAGAACCGTACACCGCTTGACTTGTCCTTCTTGTTCCAGCTTGAGGATACCCTCCGTCAAAAACCAGAGCTGTTTTACGAAAAACGTTCTCCCAGAAGATCCCCGCAGTTTGAGAATGGACGTCCGCTGCTGGATCAGATTAAAGAGGGAGATAAGCTTTTGTCCTATCCATATAACAGCATGCGTCCGTTCCTGGAGATGCTTACGGAGGCGGCAAATGATGACTCTGTTGTTTCTATGAAGATGACCCTGTACCGTGTGGCAAAGCAGAGTAAGGTCGTGGAAGCCCTGATTGAAGCGGCAGAAAATGGAAAAGAGGTTCTGGTTCTTGTGGAACTGAAGGCTCGCTTTGATGAGGAGAATAATATCGAATGGTCCCGGAGACTGGAGGAAGCAGGCTGTAATGTAATCTATGGTCTGGATGGCTATAAAGTACATTCCAAGCTGTGTCTGATTACCAGAAAATCCGAAGGACAGCTGGAGTATTATACGCAGATTGGAACCGGTAATTATAATGAGAAAACCTCCAGAATTTATACAGATCTGTCTCTGATGACTGCTGATCCCAGTATTGGACAGGAAGCGGCAGCTGTGTTCCAGGCACTTGCCATGGGAGAGACTGTCGAGGAAACCACACATCTGCTGGTTGCTCCAAAATGTCTGCAGAATAAGATTCTGAATATGATTGACGAAGAGATTGAGCATGCCAAAAAAGGAGAGACTGCCTATGTGGGCGTGAAGATTAATTCACTGACAGATAAGAAGATTATAGACCGCCTGATTGAGGCATCCCAGGCAGGTGTAAAGATTGACCTTATCGTCCGCGGTATCTGCTGTCTGATTCCGGGAGTGACAGGTCAGACTGAGAATATCCGGGTGATCAGTATTGTAGGTCGTTTCCTGGAGCATTCCAGAATCTATATCTTCGGAGATGCAGACCGGTTAAAGGTATATATTGCATCCGCAGATTTTATGACCAGAAACACGCTTCGCCGTGTAGAGGTTGCTGTACCGATCTATGATGAGGCATTACGGGAAAAAGTACTTCAGATGTTCCAGGTTATGCTCCATGACAATCAGCAGGCAAGAAAACTGCTGGCAGATGGCAATTACAGGAGAGAAGAGTCCATAGATGCACCTCTCAATTCCCAGGATTACTTCTATGAGCAGGCTTATGAAGAGGAGAGAAGACAGTGACTGTTTTCGCCCTTGGCAGTATGCTCGAGGAGGTCGAGGAGTCGCAGCTGGAGGAAGAAGCACGGTCCCTGGTGTTCCTTACGGATGTAGCTCATGCCAGAGATGCCATGAGAGCAGCCGGTATGGTTTACGATGGGGAGATCAGCCTTTCTGATGTGGTGTTTTCAAAGATAGAGACTCAGCAGGAGTGCCTGGCCGGGTCTCTCTCTATTCCACGCCTTTTGGATGTTTTGGGCAGCCGCAACAGAATCCTGATTTTTATTAACCGGCGTAATATCGTCATTCTTGATGACAGCAGTTTTTCCAGAAGACTGATTGTGAGAATTCAGCGCAGCAAACTGAAGCAGGGAGTCACGAAGGAACGTTTTCTTTATAATTTTATTACACAGTTTATGAGCCGGGATCTGGAGATGCTGGCCCGTTATGAGCGCAGAATCATGGAGCTGGAAGAACGGGTGATGAATGGAAAAACAGAAGGCTTTCAAAGTGAGATTACCCCCATCCGCAAGGAGCTTCTGACCCTGCGGGGGTATTATGATGAAGTGATGGATATGGGAAAAGAGCTGGAGGAGAATGAAAATGGCTTCTTTTCCAAAAAGCAGATTAAGTATTTCGGAACAATTGCGGATCGTGCAGACAGACTGATGGGAAGAACGGCACATTTACTGGAATATGCACAGCAGGTACGAGAGGCTTATCAGACCCAGGTAGATGCAGAGCAGAACAAGAATATGCAGTTTCTGACAGTGATTTCAACCATATTCTTCCCATTGACGCTGATAACAGGCTGGTATGGCATGAACTTTAACAATATGCCGGAGCTTCAGCGGGGATACCCAGGGGTCATTATGCTCAGCCTTGTAGTTGTGGTTGTGTGTGTGATGTGGTTTAAGAAAAAGAAGATGCTATAACTGTGAAGGTAGAAAAACATTGTGAGTAAAACAGAGAAGAACATAGAGCAGGAAATACTGCAAAACCAGTCAGTGCAGCCGGAGCTTGGATATGTGGCATCCTTTTTCGGAACTGTGGAAACGATATGCAGGCATGTGATTACGATGCTGCCGGAGGAGCAGGCAGTCACAGCCTATCAATATTTTGAAAGAGATTCTAATCTTTCAGAAATCTGTGTGGTAGACAGTCTTGGCTTCTTCCGGGGTATATTGACCAGAAATGAGATCTTTCATTACTTTGGCGGGCTTTATGGTTATCCGCTGCATCAGAAGCGTATGGTACACGAATTGATGAAAAAAAATCCTCTTGTGGTGGATTCCGGATTTTCCATCGAAAATGTTTCAAAGATGGCCATGGACCGTGTCCCATCAGAGCTTTATCAGGCAGTGGTAGTATTAAAGGATGGTCTGTATTACGGCGTTGTGACGATCAAGGATCTGCTTTCCACGGCGGTTACTATACAGGTCAAGCGTGCCACGGAAGCGAATCCACTGACTGGCCTTCCGGGTAATATTTCGATTGAAGAGCAGATTAAGAGTCTGATTGGTGAGGAAAAGCCATTTGGAATTATGTACCTGGATCTGGATAACTTTAAGGCCTATAATGATGCCTACGGATTTAACAGTGGGGATCGGATGATTAAGGCAGTAGCCTGCAGTATGGAGGCTGTCTGTGGCCGAACGGATTTTCTGGGACATATCGGCGGGGATGATTTTGTGATTATCACCAGAAAAAAAGACGTGGAGAAGCTGGGACTTGCCATTATCGAGAAATTCAAAGAGTACCTAAGTGAGCTTTATAATACCGAAGACTGGGAGCGTGGCTATATTATATCAAAAAACCGTAATGGTTTTACGGAAAAATTCCCTATTGCCTCTCTTTCTATCGCAGTAGTGACTAATCGTGAGAAATCTTATCACGATATGGAAAAACTGGCAAAAAAGATTGTAAAAGCCAAAAAGTCTGCCAAGAAGAAGTCGGGAGATGCAGTTGCTGTTTATTAAGGATAAGCTTCTTTTCCTTTACAAAGACGGAAAAGTTTTGTAAACTTGCAGTAAGAAAAATGTCAGAGGAGACAAAAGACATGAGTATGAAGCTTACAATGCTGGGTACCGGCAATGCCATGGTAACAGAATGTTATAATACCTGTTTTGTATTAAGTGAGGGCAATCGGCACTTTATGGTGGATGCAGGAGGCGGCAATACGGTTCTCCATCAGCTGAAGCACGCCGGACTGGACTGGAAGGATATGAGAGAGATCTTTGTGACCCACAGGCATGTGGATCATCTGATGGGTGTAATTTGGATGATGCGTATCATCTGTCAGAATATGAATCAGGGGAAATATCAGGGAGAGGCCAATATCTACGGGCATGCGGAGGTTATTGAGCTGCTTCGTGATATCGCAGGGAAATTGCTGCAGGAGAAGCAGGTGCGAATGATCGATGACAGACTCCATCTGATTACTGTTGAGGATGGAGAAACCAGGAAAATCATGGACAGAACGGTAACGTTTTTTGATATTCATTCCACGAAGGCAAAGCAGTTTGGATTCTCTATGGAACTGGATCATGGAGAAAAACTCACCTGCTGTGGAGATGAACCCTATAACAAGCTGGAAGAAAAGTATGCCCGAAACAGTAAGTGGCTGCTGCATGAGGCATTCTGCCTTTTTTCCCAGGCGGATCTCTTTTCTCCCTATGAGAAGCATCACTCCACCGTGAAGGATGCCTGCCGGCTGGCAGGGGAGTTACATGTGGAAAACCTGATCCTTTATCATACCGAGGATAAAAATATTGCTGATAGAAAGCGTCTTTATCTGGAGGAGGGACAGGCAGTCTACAAGGGAAATCTCTATGTGCCGGATGATCTGGAGGTACTGTCCATCCTGGAGTAATTCCGGTAAATCCTGGACATTTTTCCAGACAAAGCTTATAATAACAAAAGGATGCGTCAGACAAAGACGCATGTTTTCAAACATACAAGATGGTAACCGGCAGATTTGCTTTGCAGGACAATAACAGAGCAGACACAGAAAGGAAGAAAATCATATGGAGACAAAGACAGAGGTAATAAAAAATATGGCAGGCGGTGATGGAGAGCTGACCATCACACACATCCTTGGAGATGCCCAGATGCATGGTAACTGCCACTTATACGCACAGGTAACAATTGAGCCAGGTTCTTCCCTGGGATATCACGAGCATCATGGAGAAAGCGAAACCTATTATATCCTCTCTGGTGAAGGAGAGTACGACGATAACGGAACGAAAAGAACCGTAAAAGCGGGAGATGTCACCTTCACACCGGATGGCTGTGGACATGCCCTCAGACCACTGGGTAATCAGCCAATTGTCTTTATGGCTTTAATTATCGCAGACTAAATATTCAGAATCATCTACAGGATCAATCATAAGAATAGGGCTGTTGCGCTTCGGTGGCCGGGAGTCCCTCATAAGGGCGGAACAGGGTTTCGAAGTCCAAGAGTATACAAAAAACAACCGATTTTGCTAAAATCATAAGAAATCAGCATAAACTCGCTGTGCTCAGACAGTATGCTGATTTCCTATAACGCAAAACCGGTTGTTTTGGTATACTTAGGACTTCTGCAAATGTGTTCCGCCCTTATGAGGGACTCCAAGCCACCGAAGCGCAACAGTCCTATTCTTTATCTGGCGGCTTTCAGGGGGACTTAGTGAAAACCTATTGAAACTATAGAGATAATAGGTTATACTAAAGGAAAAAGAAGTGGAGGGAGCAATATGAGAATTTCGACCAAAGGAAGATATGCGCTCCGCCTTATGCTTGATCTGGCTACAAACCATACAGGAGAACCGATACGCCTGAAAGATGTGGCGAAGAGGCAGGAAATATCAGAAAAATATCTGGAGCAGATCATTTCCATACTAAATAAGGCAGGATATGTAAAAAGCATCCGTGGACCTCAGGGCGGATATTTGTTAAAGAGGGAGCCGGAGGAATATACCGTAGGTATGATTCTGCGGCTGACAGAGGGCAGTCTGGCTCCGGTGGAGTGTGTGGAAAATGAAAATGACAGCTGTTCCAGAAGAGAAGGCTGCGTTACCGTTACCCTGTGGAAACAGTTAAATGATGCCATTAACGGTGTGGTGGATCATGTGACCTTAGAGGATCTTGTGAACTGGCAGACGAACAAGGCAGATGAGTATTTTATCTGAGAAGGAAGAAAAGCGTATTTCCTTCTGATGTGGGTACAGCAGGCTGAAGTGCAGACAGATGTCCCGGGCAGGCCGGTTTTCTGTAAAGCTTGCAGTTCAGCTGCTGTAGGGTGCAAAGACAGGTGAATACTCCAGGAGCTATTTTTCCGAGAGCACTTTGATCGAGTTTGCATATTCAGAAGGACTCATGCCCGTGTAAACCTTAAACTGACGGGAAAAATAATGGATGGAAGTGTAACCCAGGTATTCCGATATCTGGGTGAAATTATACTTGTTTTCCCGTATCAGCTGCTTTCCGGCTTCGATTTTCAGGTGATTAAAATAATTGATTACACCACAGGCATTTCGCTTCTGAAAAAGCCGCTGCAGCTGTGAGCGTCCCACCAGATTATAGCGGCAAATCTGCTCGATGTCCACCCGCTCCTGGATATGATCCTGG
Organism: Lachnospiraceae bacterium; assembly: GCA_028692395.1. Lineage (GTDB taxonomy): Bacteria > Bacillota > Clostridia > Lachnospirales > Lachnospiraceae > Novisyntrophococcus. The sequence goes on along the minus strand of JAQUXP010000004.1, from coordinate 43,907 downwards.
AGATAGGCAACTACCTGCGCATAGAGCTGGTCATCGCTGGTATTTTTGATGGTTCTGGCCGGTGGAATGGCAGGTTCACTGTTTAGAAATCTGCGGAGCATTAGCACCAGCAGCTGTTCCAGATACAGGGCAATCAACTGTTCAGAACCGAAAAATGCGTCATCTCGAATCTCCAGCTGCTGCAGGAATGGGTTATCAAGGGGTGTAGAGAAGCATCTCCTCGATTCAATGATGATCTGTGCCAGAAGATTGCGTTCCCGTTCGTCTACAGTAAGAATACGATTACGGAAAGAATCCATCATGGGAGAAGAAGTTTTAAAAGACATTACGACCAGATTTGGCGCTGTTTTTCCATTGGCAGCCAGGGCATGAAATTCTCCAGGCTGATGGAATATGATTTCGCCCCGATGCAGTGTGCGTGTGGTTTTATCTGCTGTAATTGTTATTTCCCCTTTGTCCACACAGCAGAATTCCCAGAAGTCGTGAGACTCTCCGGGAAAATGAAAGTCACTTTGGTATTCAAAATAATGGACAGAGACGATACTCTCTATAGAAAGTTCTTTCTTTAATACTGTTTCAAGATATTCCATGGTACACCTCCTTATTTAAGTAGTACTGTTATTGTCTGTAAATGATAGGTATGATAAAAAAAAATCAGATAAAAAAGCTAGTTGTTATTATCGTATGTCGTTTTGGTCACAAAAATGGTATAAATGGTAGAAATTTACAAAAAAAATAAAAACACATTTGTACAAAGTTGTGATATAATAATGCAAAGACAGATATTGTAAGTGGATATATAGTAATTATAGATAAAGAATAAGTCCATAGTAACTGAAAAATGGACAGGAGTAAAGAGGAAACTTGAAAATAATTCAAAAGTGGATTATTTTCGGCGAAATGACTGAAAAATATGTGGATTAGAAAGAGAAAGGAAATGTGAAAAATGAACAATGCAAAGAAAAAACCAGTACTGGTAATTATGGCGGCAGGGATGGGAAGTCGTTATGGCGGCTTAAAACAGATTGATCCTGTGGATGCAGAGGGGGATATCATCATGGATTTCTCTATCTACGATGCGAAAAAGGCAGGATTTGAGAAGGTTGTTTTTATTATTAAAAAAGCAATTGAGAAAGACTTTAAGGAACATGTGGGAAATCGAATTAGTGAGCAGATGGAAGTGGCCTATGTTTATCAGGAGTTAGATAAGCTTCCGGAAGGATTTTCCGTTCCGGAGGGAAGAGTAAAGCCTTATGGAACCGGACATGCGATTCTCTGCTGTCTGGAAGAAATTGACGGACCTTTCGCAGTTATCAATGCAGATGATTATTATGGAGCACATGCTTTCCATGAGATCTATCAGTATCTTGCTACCCATGAGGATGATGGCATGTACCGTTACTGTATGGTGGGATACATCCTTGGCAATACACTGACAGATAATGGCCACGTAGCCCGTGGGGTGTGCAGCACAGACAGCGATAACCATCTGACAAGTATCTGTGAGCGGACACATATCGAGAGAGAAAAAGAGGGTGCTGCCTACACGGAGGATGAGGGTGCAACCTGGCAGGAGATCGACATAAACAGTGTGGTATCTATGAACATGTGGGGCTTTGGTGCCAGCATTTTACCGGAACTGAATAACCGTTTTGCGGCATTTTTGAACAGCAGCCTTCAGACCAATCCACTGAAAGGAGAATATTTCCTGCCCTCCGTGGTACAGGAGCTTTTGGAGGAGAAGAAGGCTACTGTAGAAGTCCTGAAATCAGAGGATAAGTGGTATGGCGTTACCTACAAGGAAGATAAAGCCGTAGTGACTGCCGCCATCCAGGACATGAAAGACCGGGGCATCTATCCAAAAAATCTCTGGGAAAAATGATGCAGAGGTGCAAAATTTCCATCTTTTTTGAGCAAAAAATATCCCCCCAGGTGGCTTACGCCTGGGGGGATTCTCTGCTATACTAAAGCAAGTAAAAAAAATGATGGAGGATATGGTTATGCATATGGCAGATGCTTTAGTGGTTCCGGCGGTTGCGGCAACCATGTATGCCTGTTCCGCAGTGGCAGGTGGTTTTTCGGTTAAAAAGGTAAGGCTGGAAAGTGATCCCAAGAAAATTCCGGTAATGGGAATTATGGGTGCTTTCGTCTTTGCGACACAGATGATCAATTTTTCAATTCCGGGTACCGGATCTTCCGGACATCTCTGCGGAGGTATGTTGCTCTCAGCGCTGCTGGGACCTTATGCGGGATTCTTAACAATGATCGGAGTGCTTCTGATTCAGTGTCTTCTGTTTGCAGACGGTGGAATTCTGGCGCTTGGATGTAATATATGGAATATGGCGTTTTACGGATGCTTTGTGGGTGCCCTGCTAATCTGGAAGCCTATGATGAAAAAAGGCGCGACCAAAGGTAAAATCATAGCAGCATCGATTCTTGGCTGTGTGTTAACCTTACAGCTGGGTGCATTTTCCGTATCATTGGAAACGCTGGCTTCCGGTGTGACGGATCTGCCGTTTATCACCTTTGTTTCTACCATGCAGCCGATCCATCTGGCAATCGGACTGGTAGAGGGTCTGATTACTGCAGCAGTTTTATGCTTTGTCCATGAGGCAAGACCGGAGCTGCTCTGGGGAATTCAGGATACGAAGAAGAAAGAAGGACGTTTTTCCTTCAAAACAACCATGGCGATTCTGGCAGTTGTGGCAGTACTAATCGGCGGTGGATTGTCTCTGGTAGCTTCCGCAAACCCGGATGGACTGGAGTGGTCTATGCAGAAGATTACAGGATCCACAGAACTAGAATCTGAGGGCACCGTATATGATGATGCAGCAAAGGTTCAGGAAACAACAGCAGTCCTGCCTGATTACAGCTTTAAGGGCTCCGATTCTGTACTGGGAACTTCGTTTTCAGGAATTGTAGGAGGTCTTGTGGTAGTGGCGGTATGTGTGGGCTCCTGCTATGCATTCAAATTTTTTAGAAAGAAAAAGACAGCATGAGTAAATTAAGCAAAGCAATCTATGAGATTCATCATATGGATACACTTGCCAATCAGAACCAGTGGATGAACAGAATTCATCCACTGGTTAAGTTTGTTCTTACGGTTTTTTATATTGGTACGGTAGTATCTTTTCCAAAGTATGATATGGCAGGATTGGCGGGGATGATGGTATATCCCCTTGTGGTCTTTATCATCGGTGATCTTTCCTTTTTGGACAGTATCTATCGGCTTCGTATCGTATTGCCACTGGTCTGCTTTGTGGGACTGTTTAATCCCTTCTTTGACCGGGTTCCTGTGGGAACGCTTGGAAGTTTTACCATTACAGCAGGGATGATTTCTATGGTGACGCTGATGCTCAAGGGAATTCTTACAGTTTTGGCATCTTATATTCTAATTGCAACGACTACCATAGAAAAACTGTGTTATGCGCTGCGGCTTCTTCATGTCCCCGCTTTTTTTGTGACACAGCTGATGCTGACCTACCGTTACGTGTCGGTACTCCTGGCAGAAGCAAACCGTATTATGCAGGCATATTCTCTTCGTGCACCCAACCAGAAGGGGGTACACTTTAAGGTGTGGGGCTCTCTGACAGGGCAGCTGCTGCTTCGCAGTATGGACCGGGCAGGAGAGGTGTATGAGAGTATGTGTCTGAGAGGATATACCGGAGAATACCACTTCGGAGATGCTATCCATGCCAGAGGAAAGGATTATCTGTATCTTCTGTTCTGGTGTTGTATCTTTGCATTATTTCGCCTGTTACCGGTACTGAATCTGATTGGAGGTCTCTTTGTTGCCTGAGGCTATATTTTATCACAGCAGCAGTACACGAGGTAGGCTAAGAGTTAAGGAGAGAGAAAAAGATGAGTCATATACATATTAATGTGGATCAGGTAAGCTTTTCCTATGAGCATGGGGAGAAGATTCTGGAAGACATTACATTTACAGCCAGGGAGCATGATGCGATCGGGCTGATTGGTGCCAATGGCGTAGGAAAATCCACGCTGCTGAAATTACTGGTGGGATTGAATACAGAATACGAGGGCAGCATCCGTGTGGAAGAAATTCCAGTTGAGAAGGCGACTCTGCCCCGGGTACGGGAGAAAGTTGGGTATGTCTTCCAGGACTCGGACAGTCAGCTTTTTATGACAACAGCCTATGAAGATATTGCCTTTGCGCCCAGAAATTATGGACTTTCCCAGGCCGAGGTGGACAGTAGAGTACAGCATGCACTGGAGATGGTTCATATAGAACATCTCCGGGACAAGCAGATCTATAAAATGTCAGGAGGGGAGAAGAAGCTGGTATCGATTGCAACGATCCTGTCCATGATTCCGGATATTATCCTGATGGATGAACCCTCTGTTGCGCTGGATCCCAGAAACCGCAGAAATCTGATTCATATTCTAAATGAGTTTGAACACCTGAAGATTATCGCTTCCCATGATCTTGATTTTATCCTGGATACCTGCAATCGTACCATACTTATGGCAGATGGGAAAATTATCGCAGATGGAGCTACAAGGGAGATACTGGAGAACCGTGCGCTTTTGGAAGAAAATGGTTTGGAACTGCCTTACTGTATGCAGGGAAAACAGACCTGTTGACATATATGTGCAACTATGCTATGATAAATACATGTATAAATTCCATATCAGCTTGCAAAGTGCATCCAGGTTTCAATCACATCGTCAGTGAAAGAGATTTGGGTGAAAAGGGAATCAGGTGAGAGTCCTGAGCGATCCGGTCACTGTAAACAGGGAGTGAGACACATAGAGACCATTGTATGCCAGAGGGTATATGAGAAGGTGTGTCAAGCGATGATCTGTAAGTCAGGAAACCTGCTTTGTGGAGTAAAAGGTTGAGGCTTCCGTAGAAAGCTTTCCATCCATAACAGTATTTGATGTGGAATGTCTGATGAGCGATGTAGTTTACCAGAACCTTATGGCGGGATTTATGCATAGCATTAAACGGCAGGGAGAGGCTTCGGTAAACAGAGAGCATGGTATTTATGTAGTACCTGTCCTCCGCAAATTCAGGTATTACAGATTCCGCTAGACTATGGTATCTGTTGCCGAAGCGATATTCCCTATATAAAAGCATGAGCTGAGAACAGCTCTTTTTTTATGCGAAAATAAGTCCAATAAAAAATCACCGACAGGTTTGCAAAGCTGTCGGTGATTTTTATTCCTGTTTCTTTGTGTGAAATTGTTTTAAAAGAAGTTATGCTTCCTCTGTTTTGCAGACTGCGCCATAAACAACAGCTGCAATTGCTGCGCCTACAAGAGGTGCAACGATAAATACCCAAACCTGTGAAAGCGCTTCACCACCTACAAAAAGTGCTGGTCCAAGGCTTCTTGCAGGGTTTACGGAAGTACCGGTTAATGCGATACCAAGGATATGTACGAATGCAAGGCAAAGACCGATGACAATACCGGCTACCTGAGCTGTCTTTGCTTTTGCTGTTACACCAAGAATTGTCATAACAAAGACAAAAGTAAGAATAATCTCAACTACGATAGCACCGCCCATGGAAAGACCAACATAAGAATTGGCACCAAAGCCGTTCTGACCAAGCCCTGAGGTAGCGATATCAAGATTAGATGATGAGCTGACGATGAACTTCAGAACACCTGCAGCTGCGATAGCACCAAGACACTGAGCGATCACATAGCATACAAAATCTTTGACGTCCATACGCTTTGCAATCAGCATAGCCAGTGAAACAGCCGGGTTGATATGACAACCGGAGATATCACCGATGGCATAAGCCATAGCTACGATGGAAAGACCAAAAGCCATAGCGATACCAAGAATACCAAGTGTTCCGTCAATTCCACCAGTAAGTGCAGCAGAACCACAGCCAAAGAGTGTCAGGACAAATGTGCCGATGAATTCGGCAATGTACTTTTTCATGAAAAGTATCCCCCTTTATTTAGTTTTTTTAATTATACACCTCTTTTTTGCTCTTGTCGACACAATTAGGGAAATTTCTTGAGTAAATACTCATTCATTAAAAGAAACATAAAAATGTTGTAAAATTTGAGCAAATTTCACTCTGGGTCAGTCGTATTTGAGGAACAAAAACTTGTGTTTTGCCGGGTTTTATTGTAAACTGAGATTCATGAAATCCGAGTAACTGTTCCGTATCTGGCCAGTTACAAATCCTATTACATAAAAAAGGAAAGACAGAGGAACTTATATTGAATAAGAAAGAAACATTAGAGATTAGAAAACAATTCACACCGGCAAACTGCACGATCTCCAGTATCTGTGGCTGTTATGTGGACCATGAGAAAAACAAGAAGATGGAAGCAAGGAATGCATTTTTATCCCTGTCAGAAGAGGAATCCTTCAAATATTTTGATATTTTCAAGAAAACCCTTTCCGGCTCCATGGGGAAGAATATGCTTAATCTGGAATTTCCACTGGAGCAGGAAGCAGAGGGTGGCACCCAGAACTTTTTTATGAAGCTTCGCAAGTCAAAGCTTCAGGATGACGATCTGCTGGAAGAATTCTATGACCGGATTATCGAAAATTATGATTTTGGTGAAAATTATTATATTATACTGATTCATGCCATGTATGATGTTCCGGGCAAGGCATCTGATGATATAGAGATGTTTGATGCTTCTGACAGTGTCTATGAGTATCTCATGTGCAGTATCTGCCCGGTGGCATTATCCAAAGGCGGTCTGTACTACAATGTTTCTACCAACGCCATAGAGGAGCGTGTGCGGGACTGGCTGGTAGGTGAACCGGACAAGGGAATTCTCTTTCCAGCATTTACAGACAGAAATGCAGATATTCACGGGGCATTATATTACACAAAGAAAGCAGAGGATCTCCAAAGCGAGCTGATTGAAAATGTGCTGGGAGCGGTACAGCCCATGACGGCAAAGACGCAGAAAGAAACATTTCAGTCAATTCTGACAGAAACGCTTGGAGATGAGAGTGATTATGAAATTGTGTGTAATATTCACGAGAATATCGCAGAGCTGATGGAAGAACATAAGGAGGAACCGGAGCCTTTGCAGCTCTCCAGAACCGATGTGAAGAAGGTGCTGGAAAAAAGCGGTGTCCCACAGGAAAATATGGAAGATTTTGATTTGCTTTATGATGCCGCAGCAGGAGAACAAGCCTCTCTTCTGGCATCCAATATTGTAGATACAAAAAAGGTGAGCATAGAGACTCCGGATGTGGTGGTAAAAGTGGAAGCGGAGCGTGCTCAGCTTCTGGAGACCCGCATGATCGATGGAAGACAGTATCTGCTGATTCCGGTAGACGATTATATGGAGGTCAACGGAATCACCGTGCGTGCAGTGGGAAAAGACGGTACTGCCGAGTTCGTAGCCACAAAAGAAGAACTGTAGGAACTATGGGGCTGTTGCACGAAAGCTGCCCCAGGACAGGAGACTGCTGCCAGACACTGTTTCAGAGTCCAAGAGCACAAAAAAAGAATAGATTTTGCTAAAAACGTAAGTATGCAGCACAAACTCGTTTCACTCAAACAGTGTGCTTCATACTTACAACGCAAATTCTATTCTTGTGTATGCTTAGGACTCCTGCAAATGTGTCTGGCAGCAGTCTCCCATCCTGGGGCAGCTTTCGTGCAACAGCCCCATGTATCATCTTAAGTAATCCTTAGAAAAATCCTCACAGAATATACACATTTTATTTATATACTGATACTTGACTGGAAATCATAGGAAACTATTCAGCAGGTCCATGCATTTATTGCATGAACCGTTATAGTTTCGGATAAGTGCTATAAGGGGAGTGTATAATTTGACAAATGAGCAGTATTATTCATTGATTCAGCCATATAAGGATGCGAATCAGATTCTTATGACCAGACTGGAAATGCTGAATCACAATCTTTACAATCAGGAAGCAGATCCGATTCATATGATTCAGGATCGGATTAAAGAAAAGAAGAGTATAGAGGATAAACTGAAAAGGCTGAATTCCAAGGGCGGAGTGGAAGATGCAAGGGCAATGCTGGCGGATATTGCAGGAATACGGATTATCTGTTATTTTGTAAGCGATATTCATAATCTTGTGTCAGCACTGAAAAAGCAGAGCGATCTGGTCCTGATCAAAGAAAAGGATTATATTACAACGCCGAAGCCCAACGGTTATCGCAGCTATCATGTGGTATTTGGTGTGCCGGTGTATTATATGAAGAAAAAGGAATATTATCCGGTAGAAGTCCAGCTTCGTACGATGTCTATGGATTTTTGGGCCAGTATGGAGCATAGAATATGCTACAAAAAGACCAGGGATAACCCAACAGAATTAAAGAAGGCATTTTGCCAGTATTCGGAAGTACTGCATGGAATTGAGGATTCCTTCGAGGCCTATAGCGAGATGTATGCACAGAAGTAAAAAGAGGATATCAGGCGGTTGATACACATCGCCTGATATCCTCTTATTCTTATCGTTATTTAGATTTCTGCTTTTTTCGGAGTATGTTTTTTAAAGGCTACTGTCTTTGTGCTGTCTTTGCGGGTGAAGTTTTTTTCACCGTAGCTTTTACCGGATCTGCTCTTGTCACCATAGCTTTTACCGCCATAGCTCTTCTTTGTACCGCTTTTTCCCTGGTAGGATCTGTCGGAACGGAAATTCTGGCTGCGTTTGCGATCGGTGGTCTTACGGTCTCCCTTTGGAGCCGGACGATTGTCAATGTCGGAAATCTCACTTAAGCGTTTGCTCTTCTTCTGCGCTTTTTCACAGAGAACAGCAGCGATATCTTCCGCAGAAGCACCCTGATCAGTAAGTTTTTTCACAAATTCTTTCCATACAGGATTTACACCTTTATTCAAAAGTTCCCAGATAGTATCTTCAAAAAAAGAAGTCTGAGAAGAAAGAATTTCCTGTTTCGTAGGAACTTTTTTCTCTTCAATAGGAATACCGATGTAGCGTTCGATCTCACGAATCTCCTGGAGCTGTCCACGTCCGGATACCAGGGTATAGCTTGCGCCCTCTCTGCCGGCACGTCCGGTTCTTCCGATTCGATGAACGTAATATTCTCTCTCCTGAGGAATATCGTAGTTAAATACCGCCTCAACGTCATCCACGTCGATACCTCTTGCTGCAACATCGGTAGCAATCAGGATCTTTGCACGTCCGGACTTAAATTCACGCATTACTGCATTTCGCTGATTCTGCTTCAGGTCGCCGTGAAGACCGATAGCTTTATAGCCTGCCTCGGAGAGCTGATCGGAAAGATCATCTACCATACGCTTCGTGTTACAGAAGATCAGGCTTTTCTTTGGTCTTGCATATTCCATCAGAAGCTTCAAAGCATCATTTTTCTGTGGCTTTGGTACATAGTAGAAGCTCTGGTGGATCTTGGCTGCAGTTTTAGCACCCTTATCGGCTTTTACAAATACAGTTTCCGTCTGAAATTCATCTGTGATCTTTACAATCTGCGGGGAAAGGGTTGCGCTGAAGAGGATGGTCTGTCGTCCTTCCGGTGCACTTTCCAGGATTGTACGGATATCATCGATGAAGCCCATGTTCAGCATCTCGTCTGCCTCGTCCAAAACGATAGTTTTCAGATTGTCCAGCTTCAGAGTCTTGCGGCGCATATGATCCATGATACGTCCCGGAGTTCCAACTACAATACGGGCTTTCTTCAGGGCACGAATCTGTCCGTCCATCGGCTGTCCACCGTAAACACTGGTGATGCTGATGTCTGGAAGATATTTTGCATATTTGCGAATCTCATCAGTAATCTGAAGCGCAAGTTCACGGGTAGGAGCAAGGATCAGAACGCTGGACCGGTCCGCGTTGTCGGCAGTACGCTCTACCAGAGGAAGGGCAAATGCTGCTGTCTTTCCGGTTCCTGTACTGGAACGTCCTGTGACGTCCTGACCCTCCAGGATTGAAGGGATGGAACCAGCCTGAATATCGGTTGCTTCTTCGTAACCCATTTCTGATACGGCGCGAAGGATTTCCTGACGGAGATTTAATTCATTAAAATTCATGTTTTACCTTTTCTTTCTATAATATATATGTCTGGCCTCAAAAAGGCCTTATGGAGCCAGACAGTTCCTCCATAAGGCAGATTACAATAGTATAGCACAGATAAATAGAAAAAGACAGCATTATATTTCACAAAAAATAAAAATAAAAAGAAGAAACTTGTATAACAGTTTTTATTGTGGTATCATTTATTTCATTAAATAGAAAATGGGTAGGAGGAAAATTCGATGGAAATGGAAGCAGCTTCCAAGAATTTTATTGAGCAGGCAATCGAAAAAGATCTGGCAGAAGGGGTATATGATCATGTATGTACACGCTTTCCCCCGGAACCAAATGGCTATCTTCATATAGGACATGCAAAGTCTATTCTGTTAAACTATGGACTGGCGAAGGAATACCAGGGGCAGTTCAATATGCGTTTTGACGATACAAATCCCACAAAGGAGCGTTCCGAGTTTGTAGAATCCATTCAGAAGGATATCAAGTGGCTGGGCGCTGACTGGGGAGAGCATCTGTACTTTGCATCCAATTATTTTCCAAAGATGTATGAGGCAGCAGTGAAGCTGATCAAAAAAGGAAAGGCTTTTGTCTGTGATCTTACAGCCGAGGAGATGCGCAAGTACAGAGGCACCTTAAAGGAGCCGGGAAAGAACAGTCCGTACAGAGACAGAAGTGTGGAAGAAAACCTTGATTTGTTTGAGCGGATGAAGCAGGGAGAATTCCCGGACGGAAGCAAGGTGCTCCGTGCGAAAATTGATATGGCTTCACCAAATATCAATATGAGAGATCCGATTATTTACCGTGTGGCACATATGCATCATCAGAACACGGGCGATCAGTGGTGTATCTACCCGATGTATGACTTTGCACATCCTATCGAGGATGCCATCGAAGGTGTTACCCACTCTATCTGTACATTGGAATTCGAGGATCACAGACCGCTGTATGACTGGGTGGTACGTGAGCTGGAATATCCGATGCCTCCCCGCCAGATTGAGTTTGCCAAGCTCTATCTGACGAATGTTGTTACGGGAAAACGTTATATCAAGAAGCTGGTGGAAGACGGAATTGTAGACGGATGGGATGATCCCCGCCTTGTGTCCATAGCTGCCCTTCGAAGAAGAGGCTTCACACCCCAGTCCATCCAGAAGTTTGTCGAACTCTGTGGGGTATCAAAGGCTCACAGCTCCGTGGATTATGCAATGCTGGAATACTGTATTCGTGAGGATCTGAAGCTAAAGGCACCCCGGATGATGGCAGTCTTAAAACCTCTGAAGCTGGTCATTGACAATTATCCAGAGGGTCAGACGGAGGAGCTGGAGGCTTTGAACAATCTGGAAAATCCAGAGCTTGGAAGCAGAAAAGTACCATTTGGTAAAGAGCTGTATATTGAGCAGGATGATTTTATGGAGGAGCCGCCAAGAAAGTACTTCCGACTGTTTCCGGGCAATGAGGTCCGCCTGATGAATGCCTACTTTGTGACCTGCACCGGTTTTGAAAAAGATGACGACGGCAGCATCACAGTGGTACATTGTACCTATGATCCTGCGACCAAGGGTGGAAATGCACCGGACGGACGTAAGGTGAAGGGCACAATTCACTGGGTGGAAGCTTCCCATGCTCTGAATGCACAGTGCCGTCTCTATGAGAATATTATTGATGAGGAAAAGGGCGTTTATAACGAGGATGGATCTCTGAATCTGAATCCGAATTCCCTGACAGTTGTGGAGAACTGCAAGCTTGAGTCTAATTTCGCAGGAGTGAAGGCTTATGACAGCTTCCAGTTTGTAAGAAATGGATTTTTCTGTGTGGATTCCCATGATTCGAAAGAGGATGCACTGGTGTTTAATCGGATTGTGTCACTGAAGAGCTCCTTTAAGCTGCCTGTAAAATAAATTATGAAAGAACTTTTGATTGTGTTAAACAGCCATGATAAGATGCCGCTCTATGAGCAGATCTATGCATATATCAGGCAGGAGATACGTGAGAAAAAGATAGACGCGGGGGAGGGCTTACCTTCCTCGCGTGCTTTGTCAAAGCAGCTTTTAGTAAGCCGCAGTACCGTGGATCTGGCCTATGAACAGCTGGTGTCCGAGGGGTATATTGAGAGCATACCCTGTAAGGGGTATTATGTCTGCGAGATGGAAGAGCTCTACCAGCTGAAGCTGGACAAGCAGGAGCAGCCGGTGAAAGATCAGAGAACAGAACAAAGATTTCGCTTTGATTTTGCTGTAAACGGGATTGACCCGGATGGGTTTCCGCAGAATGCCTGGAGAAAAATCTCAAAGCAGGTATTGCAGGAGGGAAAAAAGGAGCTTTTCCAGCTTGGGGATTCCAGAGGGGAAGAGGGACTTCGCCGGGGGATTGCAGATTATCTGCATTATGCCAGAGGCATGCATACTACTGCAGAACAGATTATCGTCGGCGCAGGAAATGACTATCTTCTGATGCTTCTGTCTGTTATATTAGGGAAAAACACAAGGATTGCCATGGAGAATCCCACGTATCGCAGTGCCTGGCAGTGTTTTGTTAATTTGGGGCATGAGTGTCTGGCTGTTCCCATGGATGAGTCTGGCATGTGCCCGATGCAGCTGGAGAGCAGCGGGGCGGATGTGGCCTATGTCATGCCTGCCCACCAGTTTCCCATGGGCATGGTGATGCCGATGAAAAGGAGGCTGCAGCTTCTTGCCTGGGCGAAAGCAGGGGAGGGACGTTATATCATAGAAGATGATTACGACTCGGAATTTCGCTATAAAGGCAAGCCGATTCCAGCACTGCAGGGGTATGATCAGCAGGATTCTGTGATCTATCTTGGAACCTTTTCCAAGGCGATTGCTCCGGCGATTCGAATCAGTTACATGGTGCTGCCAAAATCTCTTCTGGCAGCTTATGACAGGTATGCGCATAATTTCTCAGCAACTGTTTCCAGGATGGATCAGAGGATTATAGAGATCTTCCTGCGGGATGGGTACTTTGAACGTCACCTGAACAAGATGCGTGCACTTTATAAGAGCAAGCATGATAAAATGCTGCGTTATCTAAGGCAGATGTCAGAGCTCTGTGAGGTTTCCGGGGAACACGCCGGGGTTCATATGCTGGTCTGGCTGAAGAAAGGGATGACAGAGGAAAGAGCTGTTATGCTGGCACAGGAGGCCGGGATCCGGGTTTATCCGTTGCATGCTTATACAGAAGCAGTTTCTGCCATCCAGGGGCAGGCTGTTCTGCTGGGGTATGCCACTATACCGGAAGACAGTATTCAGGCTGCCGTAACCAGTTTGGCAGATGCCTGGAGAACTTAACAAAAGGAGCTGTCGCACTTTGCTGCCGCAGGAAAGGGGTTTCCTATCTTGCGGCGGCAAAGTGCGACAGCTCCTTGACAGTTCCATCAGATTCCATGTCAGGTATTACTGAGCATCCTGTGCTGCATTCTTCACTTGTTCAGCAGCTTCCGTCACTGATTCTTCTACTGCATCGACAGCTTCCTTTGCTGTATCCGCAGCATGATCTGCCAGATCGGAAGCAGCATCAGCGGCATCGCTGACGGCATCCCGGGCTGCATTCTTCAGCTGTTCTGCTTTTTCAGCGGCTTCTTTTGGAAGTGTCGTATAATTGCGTTCACTTTCTTCAAATTCATCTGAAAAATCCTCAAAATCATCATCCAAATCTTTTTTACATCCATTTTCATGCTTAAAGTAAGCAAACATGGCACCTGCAGCTGCACCTGCACAGGCAAGCCCAAGGATAATTTTTCCTGCTTTATTAGACATATCATATCTCCTTTTTGTGAAAAGCGGCATTTCTATCGCTTATTCTTTCCAAAAACTCATGTGAATAGTATACACCGTTTTTGCAAAAAAGAAAGCAAAAACTGCAAAAATTACAAATTTGTGGTGGAACGCCTATTCTTTTCCATTCCAGCAGTAGGTGCAGAGCTTGCAGGGATCGATACCTACGGATTCAATCATATCATCCAGACGGTGATATAAAAGAGAGGAGAAGTTCAGTTCTCTTCCGATGGTTTTTGTCATCTCCTGGTAACGATCAGTCTGGGGATCCGTGTATTCCGCCAGATATTTTTCAGAGTCATTTCCCTCCAGACGTTTGATGACACGGCGTGCAATCAGATCCATCTCCGAGGTGGAACGGGAGAAGTTCAGATATTTGCAGCCATAGATGATAGGTGGGCAGGCTGTACGGATATGAACCTCACGGGCACCACTCTGATACAGGAATTCTGTTGTTTCCCGAAGCTGTGTACCACGCACGATGGAATCATCGATCAGCAGAAGCTTTTTCTTTTTGATCAGCTCGTGAATGGGAATCAGTTTCATCTTGGCAATCAGATTACGCTGGCTTTGAATCGTAGGCATGAAGGAGCGGGGCCAGGTCGGTGTATATTTGATAAATGGTCTGGAAAATGGAATACCGGATGCATTGGCATATCCGATCGCATGTGCAATACCAGAATCCGGAACACCGGCTACTGTATCAGGCTGGGCATCATCCCGTCCGGCCAGAAGCTCTCCGCACTTGTAGCGCATCTGTTCTACGCTGACACCTTCGTAGGAAGAAGAAGGATAGCCATAGTAAACCCACAGGAAGGTACAGATTTTTATGTCTGATCCCGGGTTGACTAAAGTAGTGACAGCTTCCGGTGTCATAACAACAATTTCACCAGGTCCCAGTTCCCGATAGTCCTGGTATCCCAGATTCAGATAAGCAAAGCTTTCAAAGCTTGCACAGTAGGCGCCGTCCTTTTTGCCCAGAATAACCGGAGTACGTCCGAGACGATCTCTGGCGATAAAGATTCCCTTTGGTGTCATGCAGAGCATGGTCATAGAACCTTCAATCAGCTCCTGGGCAAACTGCAGACCCTCCACCAGATTTTCTTTCTGATTAATGATGGCTGCCACCAGCTCCGTAGCATTGATATCCCCACCGCTCATTTCCAAAAAGTGAGTGTTGCCTGCCTTAAATATTTTTTTGACAATTTCGTCCATATTGTTGATTTTTCCAACAGTGGCTATGGCATAAGTGCCGTGGTGTGACCGCACGAGAAGCGGCTGTGGTTCGTAATCAGAGATACAGCCCAGCCCCATGGTTCCGGTCATTTCGTTGATATCCTTTTCGAATTTTGTACGAAAAGGGGAATTTTCAATATTATGTATGGAACGGTTGAAACCGTCTTTTCCATACACTGCCAGTCCACCTCGTCTTGTGCCGAGATGTGAATGATAATCTGTTCCAAAGAATAAATCAAAGACACAGTCTTCTTTTGAAGATACTGCGAAAAATCCGCCCATAATAGAATCCTCCTGTATAGTTACGTTCTTTTACCTATCTAGCATACCGACAGTGTTCCATAATGTCAACGAAAAATTCATAATAGGGCAGGAAATAATGATGTCACGGAGGTGAAAAAATATTTTTATGTGGTGCCAGAAAAAGTATTGCATGTCAACAGGTGAGATGATATAGTGATATCGAAAGAAATGAGGGATGAAGGATGATAAAAGCATGTATTTTTGATCTGGATGGAACTTTGGCAGACACGGTTGAATCTATCGCAAAGGGTGTTAATCTGGCATTAGAAGAGATGGGCTATGAGCCCCGTGCAGTTGATGAGTTTAACTATTATGCCGGAGATGGAATTAACATGTCTTTGATACGGGCCCTGCGTGCAGATGGGGAAACCAGAGAGGATGTTATAGAAAAGGGAATCATTCTCACCAGAAAGTTTTTTGGAGCTGACAATATGTATCATGTCAGGCCTTATCCCGAGATGACGTGCCTCCTGCAGAAACTAAAGGAGCAGGGAATCCGGATTGCGGTTTTCTCCAATAAACCTCATGAAGATGCAATTGAAGTTGTTCAGACCTTATTTGGCAGGGATACGTTTGACTGGATTCAGGGTCAAAATGAGCAGGTGCCGAAAAAACCGGATCCCACAGGGGCTTTTGCCATAGCAGAGCACTTTGCATTATCTCCGGAGGAGATCATGTATCTGGGGGATACGGACACAGACATGAAGACCGGACTGGCAGCAGGCATGTACACGGTAGGAGTGACCTGGGGATTTCGCCCCAGAAAAGAACTGGAAGAGAATCATGCGATGGCATTAGCAGAACATCCACTGCAGATACTGGAACTTCTGGAAGAACAGAAAAAGGGAGGATTTTGTTATGAATGAGTACAGTGAGGAGTGCATTTACACATTTTTAAAAAATCAGGGACAGCTGTTTGATGAGCCCGTTGCAGAAACTTATGATGAGGCAGAGGCATTTTTGGAGGATTGTATGGCAGTTGTTGCAGATACGATCTCAGAGGTGCGTCAATATATGGATGAGAGTGGTATGGATGTAGATGGCATGACGGATGTCGAGCTGGAGGAGGCAAGTGAGGTGTTTGTACTTCCAAACGGCCAATACCTGATTGTGGAGGGGTAAATCCGGCAGGAGAAAGAGTTCATAAAAAGTTTATAAATGCCGTTTTTCCCGAGAATATCGCAAAAAACGAAGAATTATTAGCACTCGTTTAAAATGAGTGCTAATTTTTTATTGACTTTTTTGAAGGTTGGTACTAAGATACTAAATAACAAGTAAAAACAAAAGGAGTGTGAGTTTCTCATGGCAGAAAAACATGGCAATCTTTCAATTAATAGCGACAACATTTTTCCAATTATTAAAAAATGGATGTATTCCGATCACGATATTTTTATTCGTGAGCTGATTTCCAATGGCTGTGATGCCATCACAAAGCTTAGAAAGCTGGAAGTAGTTGGTGATTACCAGTTCCCGGAAGGCTACAAGTCTAAGATCGAAGTGATTGTAAACCCGGAGCAGAAAACGTTGAAGTTTATCGATAATGGTATCGGTATGACGGCAGAGGAAGTGGAGGAGTATATTACTCAGATCGCATTCTCAGGTGCAACACAGTTCCTGGAAAAATATAAGGATAAGACAGATCAGGATCAGATTATCGGACATTTTGGTCTGGGCTTTTATTCTGCATTCATGGTAGCAGAGCATGTTCATATTGATACGCTGTCCTGTCAGGAAGGTGCGACTCCGGTACACTGGGAGTGTGACGGAAGTACCGAATACGATATGAAGGATGGTAATAAGATAACCCCGGGAACGGAGATTACCCTGTTCCTGAATGAGGAGAGTCTGGAGTTTGCCAATGAATACCGTGTACGGGAAGTCATTTCCAAGTATTGTTCCTTTATGCCAGTTGAAATCTATCTGTCTCAGGAAGGTGCTGCGCAGGAATATGAGACTATCGACGAGGCCGATCTGAAGGATGACGACGTTGTGGTAGAACATATTCACGAGGAGGCAAAGACAGAGGAAAAGGAAAATGAAAAGGGCGAAAAAGAGACTGTTGAAGTAAGTCCTGCAAAGGATAAGGTTAAGATTAACAAACGTCCGGTTTCCTTAAGCGATACGAATCCACTCTGGATGAAGCATCCAAATGAATGTACGGATGAGGAATACAAGGAATTCTACCGCAAAGTCTTCAATGATTACCGCGAGCCTCTGTTCTGGATTCATCTGAATATGGATTATCCTTTTAATCTGAAGGGTATTCTGTATTTTCCGAGAATCAATACAGAGTATGATTCCATCGAGGGAACCATCAAGCTGTATAATAATCAGGTATTTATCGCTGATAATATCAAAGAGGTTATTCCGGAGTATCTGATGCTCTTAAAGGGTGTTATTGACTGTCCGGATCTGCCGCTGAATGTATCCAGAAGTGCGCTGCAAAATGATGGATTTGTAAAGAAAATATCAGATTATATCTCCAAGAAGGTTGCAGACAAGCTGTCCGGTATGTGTAAGACAGATCGTGAAAATTATGAGAAATACTGGGATGACATCAGCCCATTTATCAAATACGGGTGTATTAAGGATGAAAAATTCTCCAAGAAAATGATGGAGTATATCCTTTATAAGAGCATCGATGGTAAATATCTGACACTGGCTGACTGCCTGGAAGAGAACAAGAACCCCCAGAGCGAAGCAGAAGCTTCTGAGACAGAAGAAAAAGCAGCGGAAGAAGAGAAAACAGCAGAAGAAGAGAAAACAGCGGAAGCAGAAGAAAATACAGATGCCAAGAAGGAACCGGAGAAAACAAGTATTTTCTATGTTACTGACGAAGTACAGCAAAGCCAGTACATCAATCTGTTCCGTGAGCAGGGCAAGGATGCAGTACTGCTGAAACATAACATTGATTCTGCATTTATCTCTCATGTGGAGCGCACCGAGGAAACTGTGAAATTCCAGCGTATCGATGCTGATCTGACAGAGGATATGAAGGATGATTCTGCTGACCTGACAGAGGAGACAAAGACTTTAAGTGAATTGTTCCAGAAAGCACTTGGAAAAGAGAATCTGGAAGTGAAGGTAGAAAACCTGAAGAATGCCAATGTTTCTGCAATGATTACAGTCTCTGAGGAGAGCCGTCGTATGCAGGATATGATGAAGATGTATGGCATGGGCGGCATGGACCCGGCTATGATGGGAGGACCGGAGACCCTGGTATTGAATGTAAACCACCCGCTTGTGAAATTCCTCTTCGAGAAGAGCGATGATTCACAGGTGCAGACGA
Source organism: Lachnospiraceae bacterium (assembly GCA_028692395.1). Taxonomy (GTDB): domain Bacteria; phylum Bacillota; class Clostridia; order Lachnospirales; family Lachnospiraceae; genus Novisyntrophococcus. The sequence goes on along the minus strand of JAQUXP010000004.1, from coordinate 25,306 downwards.
TCTGCGAGCAGCTTTACGATCTGGCATGTCTGGGCAATAAACAGCTGTCACCAGAGCAGATGACGAAATTCATCAGCAGAAGTAATGACATCATGGTAATGCTGACAAAATAAGGGTTGAAGAGAGGTTACTCTATTTCCTGCTGAGTCAGGAAGGTTTGAAGCATGGTGTCCCAGGCGTGGTCCAGGGATTTGTCCAGGGTGAAGATGCGCAGAGAGGAACCGGTGGTGATGGTCAGGGTTTCTCCGGTGAACTGACAGTTGAGGAAGAGACCGAAGACGTCTTCCGGAATCAGAGACAGGCTGCTTCTGGCGATCAGAAGCGCCACCTCCTGCGGGGGGAGCTGCAGGACAAACTTAAAGGCAAGAGGGGCGTGTTTTCCCTTAATGACAGAGAAGCAGAAGGCTTTGATGTCTTTCCAGAGAATCTGTTCCTGTCCGGAACTTCTCAGCTCCTCAGCCCGACCTGGATCATAAAAATCATGGTGAAGCTTTCCGTCGATGGAAAATGTTGCAAAGGTTGTGATGGATACCTCGGAAACATAGTAGTTATCGAAGGTGTCCGTCAGCAGCATTTTGTTCATAAATGTTTTTACACTTTTAATTGTAATTGCGATCATAATGTGTATCCGCCTTTCTTCGTTTACTATATCGTCTTTTGTGGTAGGGTGCAAGAAAAAAGAAAAAATACTTTGCAATGTATCGATCAGTATGGTATGATGTATCATATAATGTGGTTATGAAAACTACGTGGTGAGATAGATGGAGGCATTGCTCATGAGTTATAAAATCGTAATGGACAGTTGTGGAGAGTTAACAGAAGAGATGAAGCGGGACGAGCGTATTGTATCAGCACCGCTTACATTGGAAGTTGGCGAAGATATTTTTATAGATGATACAACCTTTGAACAGAAAGTTTTCTTAGAGAAGATTGCGGCATATCCTTCCTGCCCAAAGTCATCCTGCCCTTCACCGGAGCGGTATCTGGATATTTTCCAGGGAGAAGCTGATCATATGTACGCTGTTACCTTATCAGCAGAGCTGAGCGGTTCCTATAACAGTGCGATGCTGGGACGTTCCATGGCGCTGGAAAATGATTCAGAGAAGAAAATTCATGTGTTTAATTCCCGCAGTGCTTCTGTTGGCGAAACATTGATCACAAAAAAGATCATGGAATTGGAAGCAGAGGGCATGGAGTTTGAAAAGCTGGTAGAGGCTGTAGAAGCGTATATTGCAAGCCAGAATACATATTTTGTTCTGGAAAATCTGGAAACACTGCGCAAGAATGGAAGACTCAGCCGTTTTAAAGCATTTTTTGCTACGGCACTGAAGATTAAACCGATCTGTGGGGCTACGCCGGAAGGCGAGATTGCTCAGCTGGATCAGGCACGGGGCATCAACAAGGCACTGGTCAAGATGGTAGACTACATCGCTTCCAATACGGTAAAAGGCGAAAATCGTACACTGGCCATCTCACATTGCAATTGTCCGGAACGTGCACAGATGGTGCTGGAGGCAATTCAAAGTAAGATAGCAGTGAAGGATTCTATTGTCCTGGATACGGCGGGTGTCAGCTCCATGTATGCCAATGACGGTGGAATTATCGTGGTTCTGTAACTGCTCAGTACCTGACCAGTTACACATTCGAAAAGGGGTTGTCGCACTTCGGTGAGTGGGAGCGCCTTATGAGGGATGAATATATTTGCAGAAGTCCTAAGTATACCAAAACAACCGATTTTGCGTTATAAGAAATCAGCGTACTGTCTGAGTGCAGCGAGTTTATGCTGATTTCTTATGTTTTTAGCAGAATCGGTTGTTTTGTGCATACTCTTGGCCTTCGAAACCGTGTTCAGCCCTCATAAGGGGCTCCCGCTCACTGAAGTGCGACAGCCCCTTTTCCCACACCTAAAACCGGATGGACACTTCACCGCCCTGGAGTACTTCACTGCTGCCGTCAGGATAGGTGACACAGAGTCCGAAGTCGTCACTGATTCCAGTGACAACAGCACTTTTGGAGTCCTTTTGATTTAAGATTACGATTTCTTTTTGCATCATAATGCTGCTGCTTCGATAGGCATCGAGGTAAGCAGCTTTTTTTTGCGGCCAGTCAGCTCTCAGCTGGTCCAGTTCTCCAATTATTGCAGCTGCAAGGGCAGCTCTGGGGTAACGTGTTCCGGTCTCGGAAAATAGAGATCCGGCAGAGGACAGAAGTTCCTCTGGAAAATCATCAGCTTTTTGTGAGACATTCAGCCCGATGCCGATAATGACGTACTGGATGTGTCCGCTTTCACTTTCTATTGACATTTCTGTCAAAATACCAGCAATTTTTTTATTGTGCAGATACAGATCATTGACCCACTTGATTTGAGGGGTAATACCACAGACCTGCCCGATGGCACGGGAGATGGCAACTGCTGTCCAGGCAGTGATGGTTGTCACGTCAGAGGGAAGCTCCTGGGGTCTTAAGAGATAGGAAAGATAGATACCTTTTTTGGGGGGAGAATAAAATCTTCGCCCCCGTCGTCCCCGGCCATCAATCTGCTCTCCGGCAAGGACAATCTGTCCCTCCGGTGCACCTTCCAGAGCCCGCAGCTGCAAGCTTCGGTTCGTGGATTCCACACAGTCCAGGCACTCGATGGATGTCATGCGCTCGGGAGAAAGAAGTGCCATCAGGTCACCGGTATGCAGGGTATCCAGGGCTGTCGTCAGCCGGTACCCTTTATTAGTGGAGGACTGAATCTCGTAGCCTTCCCTGCGCAGTGTGCGAACCGCCGTATTCACAGCCGCCCGGCTGATGCCCAGTGCCTGCCCGATCTTTTCCCCGGAAATATATCCGGTTTCTTTTTTTAATATTGCAATGACAGCGTCCTTTGTCATAGATTCACCTCAATGATTTTGTATTGAAATTCAGTGTATCACAGCCCGGGAAAAATGTAAATGAAATTGACGGGAGAAGGGGCTGTCGTACTACTGCCGCTCCAGGACGGAAGACTGCTGCCATCCCCTGTTTCGGAGTCCAAGAGCATGTAAAAAAACAATAGATTTTGCTAAAAACGTAAGTATGCAGCACAAACTCGTTTCACTCAAACAGTGTGCTCCATACTTACAACGCAAATTCTATTCTTTTCGTATGCTTAGGACTCCTGCAAATGGGTCTGGCAGCAGTCTCCCGTCCTGGAGCGGCATCGTACGACAATCCTGACTGATTGTAAATACGAAATCGTGAACGATTGACAATAGAAAAAAGCTGTGTTACCATAATTGTAAACCTATAATGAAAAGAGGATTACAATGAATAAGACAAGGGATCTGTCCTATATGGCACTTTTTACTGCGCTGATTACGGCAGGAGCATTTATAAAAATCCCCATACCGGTGGTACCATTTACACTGCAGTATCTGTTTACCATGCTGGCTGGGATACTGCTGGGGGCCAAACGTGGTGCGTTCAGTGTGCTCTGCTATCTGATCCTGGGCCTTTTGGGACTGCCGATCTTCGCCCAGGGAGGTGGAATTGCGTATGTTTTAAATCCTACCTTTGGCTATCTGATCGGCTTTGTGCTGGGAGCGTATGTGACTGGAAGGATTGCGAGAGGGGTAAAATCCCCGTCCCTGTGGCGGCTCCTGGCTGCTGATTTTGCGGGACTGCTGGTGGTCTATGCCTGCGGTATGCTGTATTACTGGGCAATTGTTACTTTCTACGTGGGAAGTGGAATCGGAATCGGGACATTGTTTCTGTATTGCTTTGTGCTGGCAGTTCCCGGAGATGTTGCACTGTGTTTTCTGGCAGCATTCCTTGGAAAGCGTCTGATTCCTGTTCTTTCCACTGATATTTCATCAATTGAATTGAGAAAAGGAGCATAAAAATGAGTGATAAAAACAGTGAGAGAGATTCAGGGCTGGTACAGAATTATAAAGAAAAGGTGCTCCAGGGTGAGAGTCTGACACAGGAAGAAGCACTGAAGCTGTATGAGGAGGCCCCCCTGGAGGAGCTTTTAGATGCCGCAGACAAGGTGCGAAAACATTTTTGTGGAGATGGATTTGATCTCTGCACGATTATCAATGGCAAGAGTGGTAAATGTTCCGAGAACTGCAGGTATTGTGCACAGTCTGTCTTCTATCATACCAGTGTGGAAAGCTATGGGCTGCTGAACGAGGAGGAGATGGTGTCTGCTGCCAGGAAAAATGCGGCAGACGGGGTGCTGCGGTTTTCTATCGTTACCTCGGGAAAAGCCTTATGTGATGAGGAGGTTGAACAGGTATGTGAACGGATCCGTGCTATCCGCAGCCAGGCTGATCTGAAGGTTTGTGTGTCTTTTGGCCTGCTTAATGAAAGTCAGTTTCGAAAGATAAAGGAGGCAGGGGCTGGCAGGGTGCACTGTAATCTGGAAACCTCAAGAGCTTACTTTCCCTCGGTTTGCACCACACACACCTTCGATGACAAGATTCGCACCTTACAGGCCGCAAGGAAGGCAGGACTTAGTATCTGCAGCGGTGGCATCATGGGGCTTGGAGAGAGTCCCGCAGACAGAATTGACATGGCATTTACCCTGAAAGAGCTCCATGTGAGGTCTGTTCCGGTTAACTTTCTAAATCCGATTGCAGGAACGCCATTTGCCCAGAATGCGCTGCTGTCAGAGGAGGAGAAAAAGCGGGTGATTGCAGTGTACCGTATGATCCTTCCGGATGCTTCTATCAGGCTTGCGGGAGGAAGAGGACTGATGCCGGATAAGGGAGAGGGCTGTTTTCTGGGTGGCGCAAATGCTGCAATTACCGGGGATATGCTTACAACGGCGGGCATTAGTACCAAAACAGATCAGGAATTGCTAAAAAAACTTGGATATAAGGTGGAATTGTGGAATGAGTAAGAATTTGTTTATTACAGGGACAGGAACAGATATTGGAAAGACCTTTGTCAGTGCATTGCTGGCGAAAGCACTGCATGAGTTAGGCCGGGATGCGGCTTATTATAAGGCGGCCATGAGCGGAAATGACCGGAGGGCAGATCAAAGCCTGATTCCGGGGGATGCATATTATGTAAAGGAGACTTCCGGGATCAGTCAGCCGCTGGAGGAGATGTGCCCCTATGTTTATGAGCATGCTTATTCGCCCCATCTGGCATCCAGACTGGAGGGCAATCCTGTCACCATGGAAGTAGTGGAAGCAGGTTTTCATAACGTATGTGAAAAACATGAGTATGTGACGATGGAGGGGAGCGGAGGGATTCTGTGCCCGCTGGAATACGGAAGAGAAAAGCTCTGGCTGGAGGATGTGATAAAAAAGCTTGGGCTGTCCTGTCTTGTTGTGGCAGATGCCGGACTTGGAACGATTAATCATGTGGTGCTTACTGTGGAATATATGAGAAGCCGCGGGATCAAAGTAAAGGGTATTGTTTTTAACCGCTGTCATCCGGGGAATATTCTGGAGGAGGACAACCGCAGGATGTGTGAGGAGCGTACCGGGATCAAGGTGATCGCACAGCTGGGGGAGCAGGATCGGTCACTGAGACTGACAAGTGAGGAGGTATTGGCGCTTTATGAGTGAGAGTATGATATGGTATCCGTATGAACAGATGAAGGGAATGAAGAAGCCACTTTTGGTTGAGCATGCTCAGGGAGTTTATTTATATACTGAGGAGGGAAAGCTGATTGATTCTGTGTCTTCCTGGTGGAGTGTGATCTTTGGCTATCACAATCCGGTGCTGGATGAGGCGATTAAGAATCAGGTGGATCAGTTTGCCCATGTGATGCTGGGAGGGCTGACCCATGAGCCAGTGCAGAGGCTGGCGAAGAAGCTGAAGGAGTGGCTGCCAAAGGATCTGGATTACTGCTTTTTTTCGGACTCCGGGAGTGTTGCGGTGGAGGTTGCGCTGAAGATGGCTTTGCAGTTTAATACGAACAGGGGAAGCAGCAGGCGTAAAACGCTTGCCCTGGAGCATGCCTATCACGGTGATACTTTTAAAGCCATGGAGGTGGGAGATGATGAGGATTATCATTTCGCATTTGGCGAGAAGAAGGATGTTATCCATATTCCGACACAGAAGGAAGCCCTGGAGGAAGCATTTCAAAAATACGGAGAGGAACTGACCTGCTTTATCCTGGAGCCTTTGCTGCAGGGAGCAGGGGGAATGCGTATGTATGAGCTGGACTTTCTGGTACGTGCCAGAGAACTCTGTGATGCGTATGATGTGCTTTTGATCTTTGATGAGGTTGCTACAGGCTTTGGACGTACCGGATATCGCTTTGTGGCAGATCAGGTTTGCCCGGATATACTGATTCTGGGCAAGGCACTTACGGGAGGTTATATCGGACATGCTGTTACCGTGGCGAACCGAAAGGTATATGAAGGTTTTTACAGTGATGATCCGTCCCATGCTCTGATGCACGGACCTACTTTTATGGGAAATGCCCTGGCATGCAGTGTATCGCTGGCGGCCATAGAGCTTTTCGAGAAGGAAAACTACATAGATAAGATACAAAAGATCGCAGCGATTACCAGGCGGGAGATGAAAGACTTTTCTGATCCTGCAATTTCCGAGGTGAGAATGATGGGCGGCTGCGTATGCATTGAAGTAAAGGATGCAAAAACTCTGGAGGGATATCAGGAGTTTGCAAGAAAAAGAGGAGTATTTGCAAGGCCATTTTTAAAATATCTGTATGCCTGTGTTCCTTATATTATCGAGGAGGGCGAGCTTTTGCAGGTACTGGATACGATGAAAGCGTGGTTCAAAAGATAATAAAAAACTCCCGGAGCATCTGCTGCCCGGGAGCTTTTTTAATCAAATGAGCAAAAATTATCAAGACTGAATTGTGGAGAGATAAGACTGGATAGCATCCACATTCATCTCATAGGTGGTTGCTTCTACTGTTTTGTTATTCTCTACATTCTGATAAACAGCAAAACTGAACCAGCCAATCAGGGCTACCAGTACCACTGCAGATCCACCATATTCCAGACGGCGTATCCACTTTTCACGGCGCATGATCTTCTGGCGGTTTGCTTTATCTTTTTTATATCTGTCAACTTTTTCCTGGCTCATGTTTTAAATCTCCTTCAACTTTTAATAAACATATGGTAATTATACATCATCTGCTGTAAAAAAGGAAGTAGCTTCTTTCTACCAATTTTCATGGTATCCTGTTCCTGTTATTCCCAAAAAAAGAAAAAACCCTGCAAGGACATGCCCTGCAAGGGTTTCAATCTCTGGTTAATTAGCATTTAACAACGTTAGCTGCCTGCATACCACGGTTGCCTTCGATTAAATCGTAAGTTACAGCCTGGCCTTCTTCAAGGGATTTAAATCCGTCTCCCTGGATTGCTGAGAAATGTACAAATACATCAGCTCCGTCTTCTCCAGTGATGAAACCATAACCTTTTTCTGCGTTGAACCATTTTACTGTTCCGTTCATGTGTGTTACCTCCATAACAATTAAAAATAATAAGTTGTACTGCAAGTGATTTTTAGAATATAAAAAATCACTAGCTATTACAGATTATATTCGGTGAAGTTCTAATATAATCTCTAATAACTAGTGATAATAATATGAATCCACAACCCGCTTGCAAGATTGATTATAGACGTAGTAGTCCGAAAAGTCAAGGATATTTCGCATTCTTTTCAGAAAAAAACAGAGAAGGGGACTATTTTCGAATTATGGGCAGGTAAACCCCAACTGACCCCAGTGTTTTGTATCGTTTTGCAGGCATGCTTGAAATATGCCATCATTTCTTGTATACTCAAGGAAGAGTGACAGAAAGGAGCCTTGCGGATATGAGCATTTTGATCAAACAGGGGCATGTGGTGGATCCGGATACAAAGCTGGATGAAGTGAGTGATATTTTTATAGAAGAAGACAAGATTAAAGAGGTTGGAAAAAATCTGAAGGTCAGGGCAGATGCAGTGATTGATGCGAAAGGGCTGATTGTAATGCCGGGACTGATTGATCTGCATGTTCATCTGAGAGACCCGGGACTTACTTACAAGGAAGATATTGCCAGTGGTTCTGCGGCGGCGGCGAAGGGTGGATTTACGACAATCGTTGCTATGCCAAATACAAAACCACCGATCGATACGCCGGACAAGGTAAGCTACGTGCATGTGAAGGCACAGCACTTTTCAGCAATTCATGTTCTTCAGACCGGAAGTGTAACCATGGGCATGAAAGGGGAGACTGTTTCCGATATCGAGGGTATGGCAAAAGAGGGAATTCCTGCAATCACGGAGGATGGAAAATCCGTGATGAATACGGGAGTGTATCGTGATGCCATGAAGCTTGCAAAAAAATGCAATATTCCCGTGCTTGCACACTGTGAGGATATTAATCTTGTGCAGGGTGGCTGCATGAATGAAGACAACATGTCAAAGGAGTGGCAGCTTCCGGGAATCACCAATGCAGTGGAGGACGTGATTGTTGCCAGAGATATTATGCTGGCCCATGAAGTAGGGGTACCGCTTCACCTGTGCCATTGTTCTACCAAGAGCTGCTATACGATGGTAAAGGCGGCAAAAGAGGCTGGAATTCAGGTGACGGCAGAAGTGTGTCCTCATCATTTCACCCTGACCAGTGATGATATGGTAAAAGGGGACACCAACTATAAGATGAATCCACCTCTTCGAACAAAAGAAGATCTGGAATATCTGCGTCTTGGTCTGAAGGAGGATGTGTTTGAGGTAATCAGTACCGATCATGCACCTCACAGTGAAGCGGAAAAGAATACAGATATGAAGCATGCTCCATTTGGAATTGTAGGATTGGAGACAAGTGTGGCGCTTACCATGACCGAGCTTGTAAAGCCGGGGGTGATTACTCTGATGCAGATGGCCGAGAAGATGAGTGGCAATCCGGCGAAGATTATTCATCAGGATACGAAGGGATCTCTGGCACCGGGAAAGGATGCAGATCTGGTATTGATTGATCCCGCAGCTTCCTATGAGATTGATCCGAAAACCTTTGTTTCCAAGGGCCGTAATACTCCATTTGGAGGAAAAAAAGTGACAGGAAGAGTGCAGTATACCATCTGCGGCGGCAGAGTTGTATACCAGTTTGTCTAGACTACGTAACAATACCGTACATGAAAGGAAAAAATGATGATTAACCAATTGATTGAGAACATAAAGAGAACAAAAGCACCTATCGTTGTAGGACTGGATCCGATGCTTTCTTATGTGCCGGAGCAGGTGCAGAAAGCAGCATTTCAGGAGTTTGGTGAAACACTGGAAGGTGCAGCGGAGGCAATCTGGCAGTTTAATAAGGCAATTGTGGATGCAACCTATGATCTGATTCCGGCGGTAAAACCGCAGATTGCCATGTACGAGCAGTTTGGTGTACCAGGACTGGCAGCCTATGAAAAGACCGTATCTTATTGCCAGCAGAAGGGGCTTGTTGTGGTAGGAGATATTAAAAGAGGAGATATCGGTTCTACTTCTGAGGCGTATGCGATCGGTCATCTTGGTCACGTACAGGTGGGAAGTAAGTCTTATGCAGGATTCCATGAGGATTTTGCAACCATCAATCCTTATATGGGCTCTGATGCAGTCAATCCTTTCATCAAGGTCTGCAAGGAAGAGAAAAAGGGATTGTTTGTGCTGGTGAAAACCTCGAATCCATCCAGCGGAGATTTCCAGGATCGGCTGGTGGACGGACGTCCACTGTATGAGCTGGTGGGAGAAAAGGTTGCCCAGTGGGGTGATTCTTTCATGGGGGATTCTTACAGCTATGTAGGAGCTGTTGTGGGAGCTACCTATCCGGAGCAGGGGAAGGCTCTTCGCAAGATTATGCCCCATGCCATGATTCTGGTTCCAGGATACGGCGCACAGGGTGGACAGGGCAAGGATCTTGTGCACTTCTTTAATGAGGACGGACTGGGTGCTATTGTCAATTCTTCCAGAGGCATTATCGCAGCCTATCGCCAGGAGGCTTATGCAAGGTTTGGTGCTGAGCACTTCGCTGACGCTTCCAGAGCAGCTGTAGAAGCGATGACAGCGGATATTCAGGGCGCACTGGAGGCAGCAAAATGAAGAAAAAGGAATGGTGTACTGTCTTAGAACAGACGGAGCTGTCTGCGGGCATCTACAGCATGTGGCTGCAGACGGAGACAATTGCCCATGAGGCAGTTCCGGGACAATTTATCTCTCTGTATTGTAATGAGGGCTCCAGACTGCTTCCAAGACCCATCAGTCTGTGCGAGATTGATCGCAGGCAGGGAAGACTTCGTATCGTATATCGTGTTGCAGGAAAGGGTACGGAAGAATTCTCAAAGTACCGGAGGGGAGATCAGATCTCGGTCCTGGGACCTTTGGGGAATGGCTTCCCCCTGGAGAAGGCCAGTGGAAAGACGATCTTTTTGATGGGCGGTGGAATCGGCATTCCTCCGATGCTTGAGACAGCAAAGCAGATTGATGCCAGGAAAATGATTATTGCAGGCTACAGAGACAGCAATCTCTTTTTGGAGCATGAGCTGAAGGCAGCAGGGGAGCTGTACCTTGCATCCGAGGACGGAAGTGTGGGAACGAAAGGCAATGTTCTGGATGCCATCCGGGAACAGGGCTTAAAGGGCGATATCATCTTCGCCTGTGGACCAACACCGATGCTCCGTGCAATTAAGAATTTTGCCCAGGAGACAGGGATGGAGTGTTATATCTCCATGGAGGAACGTATGGCCTGTGGTGTAGGTGCGTGCCTTGCCTGCGTCTGCCAGTCCAAAGAGGTAGATGATCATTCTCATGTACACAATAAGCGGATCTGTAAGGATGGTCCGGTATTCGAAGCTTCGGAGGTGGAACTGTGATGAATATGTCTGTAAATCTTGCCGGAGTAGAACTGAAAAATCCGGTTATGACAGCTTCCGGAACCTTTGGATCCGGAGCAGAGTATAGTGAGTTCGTGGACCTGAACAGGCTGGGGGCTGTGGTAACCAAGGGGGTTGCCAATATACCCTGGCCGGGAAATCCCACACCTCGTATCGCAGAAGTGTATGGCGGTATGCTCAATGCCATCGGATTACAGAATCCCGGCATCGATGTGTTCTGTGAACGTGATATCCCCTACCTGAAGCAGTATGATACAAAGATTATCGTAAATGTATGTGGAAAATCCACCGAGGATTACTGCGAGGTTGTGGAAAGATTAGCAGATGAACCGGTAGATCTTCTGGAGATCAATATCTCCTGCCCCAATGTCAAGGAGGGGGGGATCGCTTTTGGCCAGGATCCAAAGGCAGTAGAAGCGATTACAAAGGAAGTAAAGAAGTACGCAAAGCAGTCGGTTATTATGAAGCTTTCTCCCAATGTTACTGATATTACGGTAATGGCAAAAGCCGCAGAGGCGGGGGGAGCAGATGTTCTTTCTCTGATCAATACACTGACGGGTATGAAGATCGATATTGAACGTCAGACCTTTGCCATCGCAAATAAAACCGGTGGCATGTCCGGCCCGGCGGTAAAACCGGTGGCAGTACGTATGGTATACCAGGTTGCCAATGCTGTCAGTATCCCGATTATCGGGATGGGGGGAATCGCAAATGCAGAGGATGCCATGGAGTTCATCCTGGCAGGTGCCACAGCAGTATCGGTGGGAACCGCAAATTTCTTCAACCCCTATACTACCACAGAGGTTGCGGAGGGCATCGAAGCTTATATGAAGCGACATCAGGTAAACGATATCCGGGAACTGATCGGCGCAGTGAAATAATAGATAAATTCGAAAGAGTGATGGATTTGCCTCAAGCAGGCAGTCCATCACTCTTTTATTATGGGAAACTGGTCGAAAAAATGTTAGGCACTGCACTAGGCACACATTGTATAAGAAACATGGACATTGCTATAATGAACGGTATGGAATATGGGGTTATTATACCCTTACCTATAATACTGTCTATGCTATTCATCCTGAAAAAGTGGTTATTCATCTTAAAAATAAGGGAAAATGGTAAAAGGTATTATAATCAACACAAGAATAAGCCAATGCACAGCATTGAGCAAAACACAGGAGGGTAAGGAACATGAGAGAAAAGAAGAAAGGATTATTGAGCATATTCATTACAATCTGTCTGTTAGTTACCATGGCAATACCAACATGGGCTGATTCGGAGACGGATGCAGTGAATAAGGCTCGAAATGGAGTGGTACAGGTTTTAACTGGTTATACAGATAAGGATGCGAACTTCTATGCTGTACAGGGTGGAAGTGGATTCTTAGTAGGAAGTCAGGTGCTGATTACTAATAATCATGTGGTAAATATGGCATCCGATACAAAGGAAACAGCAAAAACTGTTTTGTCAGGAGAAGGTATAGACGTAGAAAGACTGACAGAGAGCGTAAAAATCGTAGTTACCCGAGATGTGCTTATTGATGCATCTGTTCGAGCAAAATCAGAGGAAATGGACATAGCTGTTGTGGATCTGAGCTCTGAAATCGGTGACAGGGAAATTCTTAAATTCGTGGATGGCGGATCAGAAAGTCCAGCAGAGGAAGCACAAAAGATCTATGCACTTGGTTTCCCAGAGGCAGCTCAGATTGCCCAGGACGTGAATTATTATACCAGTGCTGATGTTACGGTAACAGATGGTATCGTATCAAAACTTGCCTCCACTTCAGGAGTTAAGATCATACAGCACAGTGCCAAAATCACAGAAGGAAATTCCGGTGGACCACTGGTGAATACAGAAGGTGCTGTAGTTGGTATGAATACCATGGGCACAACCGATTATTTCTACGCAATATCTGATGGCGAGATTATGGATCTCCTGAAAAAATTAAATGTACCATTTGAGACTACCTCAGGAACTGGCACATCAGCCGCACAGACAACACAGGAAACACCGGCATCTGATCCGGCAGCAGCAGGAACGGAAGTAACGCCGGTTCCAACAGAAGCACCAGCAGCATCAGTAGACAAGACTGATCTGAACGCAGCCATAACAAGTGCAAAGGCTCTTGACAGCAATTTATACACCAAGGAAAGTTATGGATTAGTAGAAAGTAAGTTAGCAGATGCAAAGGATGTTGTTGATAATGCAGATGCAACACAGGAAGAAGTAGATTCTGCAAAAGCTGCATTAAATACTGCAGTTGATACGCTGGAAGAAGCACCCACGGGTATGCCGCTTTGGATGATTCTTGCCATCGCAGCTGCTGTTATTGTAGTTATCATCGTTATCATTATTATTATTCTGGTAAATGGAAGAAGCAAAAAAAAATACACCAGAGGAATGGAAGTTGGTGGAGATACTGGTAATGGTTTTATCGGTGGACAGGGCATGACACCACCTCAGCCAACTTTTGGTCAGAATGGGGAAGGCGAAACCGGGATATTAGATGCCGGAGGCGAAAATACCACCGTACTTGGCAGACAACAGGCAGGTGCATATTTAGTACGTGCAAAAAACAATGAACGTATTCCACTGCAGGGCGGTGTATTTACAATTGGTAAAGAAAGAAGAAGGGTAAGCTACTGCATCTCCGACAATACAGCAGTCAGCAGATGCCATGCACAGATTGTAAGAAGAGGAAACAGTTACTACATAACTGATATGAATTCCACAAACTTTACTTTTGTCAATGAAGTAAAAGCTGCTCCAAATCAGGAAGTTGCTTTAACAAATCATACAAAGATTCGTTTAGCCGATGAGGAATTTGAATTTATTCTTCAGTAATTGAAGAAATTAAGGAGTCCATATGAATTATCTGATCGCCGCATATACCGATGTGGGCATTAAGAAAAAAACAAATCAGGATTCCCTCTTAGTGGAAACAGCAGATACAGATCAAGGCCCGGTTTTATTGGGCGTGATCTGTGATGGTATGGGAGGCCTCGCAAAAGGCGAGGTCGCCAGTGCCATCCTGATAAAAGCTTTTCAGGACTGGTTTCATTATGAGTTTCCCCAAATCTTATATCAGGGGATGGATGCTGGAAAATTGCGCCAAAGCTGGACGCAATTAATACTTGATACAAATGTTAAAATTGCAAACTATGGTTTTGACCTTCATGTGGATTTGGGTACCACAGTGGTAGCCCTTTTGATAGTCGGGACTTGTTACTATATTATAAACGTAGGAGATTCCAGAGTTTATCAGGTGGGAAAGGAACTTCGATTACTGACCAGAGACCAGACTTATGTGCAAAGGGAGATGGATATGGGAAGAATGACGCAGGAAGAAGCAAGCGTACATCCGCAGCGGAATATGCTTCTTCAATGCGTAGGAGCAAGTAATATCATCGAACCGGATTTTTACATCGGAGACATAGACGGTGAGTCAGTATTTATGCTGTGTTCAGATGGCTTCCGCCATATTATTACACCACAGGAATTTTATCAGTTTTTGAATCCTGATGTGTTACAGACAGAAGACGATATGAAAAATGCAGCGGTATATTTGACCGAATTAAACAAACAACGAAGAGAAGTGGATAATATATCCGTGGCTTTGATTCGGACATTCTGAGGGGAAACTTATGCTGGAAATAGGATCCATAGTTGATGGAAAATATAAAATACTTAGTGTCATAGGAAAAGGCGGCATGAGTGTAGTCTATCTTGCACTGAACGAACGTGCCAACAAAACCTGGGCAATTAAAGAAGTCCGTAAAGACGGGAAGCAGGATTTTGAAGTAGTAAAGCAGGGATTGGTTGTGGAAACTGATCTGTTAAAAAAGCTGCATCATCCGAACCTGCCTAGTATTGTTGATGTCATTGATGGAGATGGCAGCTTTTTGATTGTAATGGACTATATCGAAGGGTCACCGTTAAGCGATTATGTAAAAAATGGACCACTGGCACAGGAAGATGTAATCGAATGGTCTAAGCAGCTCTGTGAGGTACTGAGTTATCTGCATTCCAGAAAGCCGGCCATTATTTATCGAGATATGAAACCGTCTAATATTATGTTAAAGCCGGATGGGACAGTTACGGTCATCGATTTTGGTATTGCAAGGGAATACAAGGAAGGAAATGTCGCTGATACCTCTGTACTTGGAACAAGAGGTTATGCTGCGCCGGAACAATACGGAAATATGGGTCAGACAGATCCAAGAACAGATATCTATGCACTGGGAGCTACCATGTATCATCTGGTAACCGGACACAGCCCGGCGGAATATCCCTATGAGATGTATCCTATTCGGCACTGGAATTCCTCTCTGTCCTCCGGGCTGGAAGAGATTATTCTGAAATGCACGAAAAACAGACCGGAATATCGCTATCAGAACTGCGCAGAGCTGATCTATGCACTGGAGCATTACGATGAACTTGATTCGGTATACAAAAACAGGCAAAATCGGAAATGGAGAACATTTTTGGTATCAGCAATTGTTACTGGCATGGCGGGTATTGGTGCTTTCGGATTCCATATGGCAGAGAACAAGGTGACGGCATCCACTTATGAAGCCTATCTTGCCGATGCAGAAGGAATCACGGATGAACAGACGATACTGAAGGATTATGAAAATGCGATTAAGCTGAATCCCAGCGATGGAACCGCTTATCTGGCCATGCTGGATGCCATGTATGGAAATGACGGGGATTTTTCATCAGAGGAAGAGACTACTATGCGGGAAATCATTAACTATACTGGAGATACCAATCGTACGAACCTCGAATATCTGAGCCGAAATACGGATGATTATAACAAATTTGCATACGAGATGGGTATGGCTTATTTCTATTTTTATGAAGAGAAGGGCAATAAGTCAGCTTCCACAAGATGGCTCTCTATCGCATCGGAGGCAACACCATCCGGTGAGTTGAGCAGTAAAGAGATTGAAAGAGCAAAAAAACTTTATAAAATTGCAGGCTATTATGACAGTCTGGGTGTAACGAAAAAGACCGGCGATACAGCGGAATCATATCTGGATTTCTGGACGGATATGGTGGGACTGACAGACGGTGAGGCGGACAACACGGTGACAGAACTGATTACCTACAAGGAATTAACCGTGCAGATTTACAACCATGCAGTTGATTTTAAAACAGCAGGAGTCACACGGGATAAAATTCAGGAGCAGCTGGATAAAGCCAGAAGGATTCTGAGCACTGTAAAGTTAGATGCGGGAAATGAAGCATATGAAACAGAGCTGATAGAGAAAATTCAAAATAATATTGAAAATGCCAGTGATTCTGTTACTGCTGCATTTGATGTAAGCGGAGCGCAGACTGCAGAAGTGGAGGTGGACAGTAATGGCACAAGCACAACAGCAGATTAATCTGCTCCATACACTCTTTACGGTATGTCTGGTAATCTTTATAATCGGAATGCTGACAACCATCGCACTGTTTTTCTTCCTGGATATTCGAAAAATATTTGGGGTTAAGACAGGACGCTCTGTTCGTAAAGCAATTCAGCAGATGGAAGAAGAGAATGCAAAGACAGGACGACTTCTTCGCACACAACCAAGTGGCTTAAGCGGAGATATCACATCGGAGAAATTAAGAAAATCCGGAAAAATCAAAAAGAATCATACCTCCAGAGATTTGAGCAGGCCGGTCACTGCATCGCCCTCCGAGTCCGTGGATCATAATGCGGTGATTGTACAGCAGGAAGAGGGGACGGAGAATACTACAGTATTGCAGGAGATTCACGATGGAAGCGAAGGTACCAGTGTGTTAACGGATTCACAGCCTGCTGTTAGTGCAGATAGATCCGTCGAAACAGATAAAGGCGGCAGAGCCTCCTGGAATCAGAATACGGATCAAAGCTTTGGAAAATTCATAATAGAAAGGTCTGTGATGTTGATTCACACAGATGAAGTGGTTTAAGAAAAATCATGAGAAAGAGAAAAGCTAAAATCGGTTTATATAGAACTATAGGATTGTTTTTTCTTATGTCTGTGACGGTGCTGTTATTACCGTTTTCCACGAATCCTACAGATGGAAGCCTGACAGCAGCAGGGTATATCTCTGGTGTCATATTCTGGACAGGCCTTCTGGGTGGAAGCATAAGTTATATAGTGCTCTGTAGAAAATACAAAAAAGAATTGTCAAAAGAGAGACAGAGAATACCAGCTATATTACGGTTCTTCAGTAATCGGACAGCAGTCATCATTGATGTATGTCTGGTTATTGGACTGGCAGGTATTATTTTCAGCAGAATTGTAACGAGATCAAGTACGGTGATAGAACTCATATCCTTATTTTTATTAATTACCTCAATTTATCTGCATTGTCTGGTAAATGGTAAATTATTTGCATATATCATGGAAAATGAGAGGAGTAAGGAAGTATGAAAAAGAGAAAAAGTTTGAGAGAAAGGTTACTGGCACTTCTATTGTCTGTAGTTATGGTTGCCGGAATGATAGTTGCTCCGGTACAGATTCGTGCAGAGAGCATGGATGATGTTTTGAAAGTAACGCAGCCACAGTCAGAAATCCAAACAGAAGATCCTGCAACAGATCCGGTAGAACCAGCAGAACCAACAGAACCGGCAGCCCCAACAGAACCAGCAGCCCCAACAGATCCAGCAGATCCGATAGAACCGGCAGCCCCAACGGATCCGGCAGATCCGATAGATCCGGCAGCTCCAACGGATCCAGCAGGTCCAACGGATCCGGCAGGTCCAACAGATCCGGCAGGTCCAACAGATCCGGCAGAGATACCAGATCCGAACCCATCTGATGGAACAATACCAAATGTGGAAATTAGCTGGAATCCGGGTGAAGAGAGTGTTTATAGCCAGGATGTAACAGCAACTATTACGGTAAGTGATCCAGATGGAGATCTTGATCCTAATACTGGTGTGGCGATTGAGACTACAGCAATACTGGATAATGAGAGCATCACTAATATACCCACAAGAAGTGATTTTGTTTCCAAGGGAGATAATTCTTATGAAAGCAGCATCACGTTTTCAGAAGAGGCAACATATACGTTTAAAATTACAGTAAAAGATAAGGCTGATCATAAAATAGAAATGAACCGGACATTTGTGATTGATAAGACAGCACCGGTTATTAAAATAGAATTTGATCAAACAAAGCCGAAAAATGAAAAATATTATAATCAGGATCGTAATGCAACAATTACAATTCAGGATCGGAATATTACTGCAGAGAATATCAAGGCAAACGTAACAGCAAATCTGGCAGATAAAGCGGATAATACAATTCCTGCATTAAGTTCTTTTACGAATAATGGCGATGAATGGAAAGCTACTCTTTCTTTTACGAAAGATGGTACATATAGCTTTAATATTAATGCTACAGATGCAGCCGGAACAGATACGACTTCAGACCAGATAGCTGAATTTGTCATTGATAAAACATGCCCGGAAATAGTGCAAAGCTTTATTGAAGAAGACGGTACTAACAATAAGATCTTAGACATGACAAACGGAACACATGTATATACAAAAAATTCTGTTCAGTATACTGCTACGATTAAAGATGATAATATGAAGGACACCGACAAACAGGGAAACACATATCAAGTAATAGAATCTAAAACCAAGTTTGTCTCTGCTGACCCCAAAGAAGAACAAATGTTGGCCGGGGAAATGAATGATATTGGTAAATGGTCACAGGATCAGGGTACTAATTTATGGAAATATGTTATCGGATTTAGTAAGCTCGGTACCTACACTCACAGTCTTAAAGTGACGGATTTGGCGGGCAATGAGGCAAAATTTGTCAATGAGGAAGGAAAAGAGATATCATCTGCTACAAAAGAGCTTACAATTGATAATATTGCGCCTAAAGGTAGCATTACATATAAGAAGGATGCAGTTACGAAGCTGTTAAAGGGAATTAGCTTCGATATAATATCTAACGATTCAGTTAAGACAGAACTTACCGGAACAGATACACTTTCTCCAATTGTAGAAATGAAGTATATTACCTACGGACAGGAGCAGAGTGAAGATACTATTACTAAAGGGGATTTGAGCACTTGGACATCGGTAGCATTATCGAATTCGGATAAAGCAGAATTAACTAAAACAGCAAGCTTTACATCTGAGCCAAATCAGCAGATGGTTGTCTATCTGTATCTTAAGGATGCAGCAGGGAATGAGACTTATCTGGGAAGCAAACAGGGAGTTTTACTTGATAATGAAGCACCAACTATTACGGTGACAAAAACGAATGCTATTTCCAAGAATGATGGAGTCTATGATGGTGATGCTCCTGATGCTCCAACTATTCATTTTACAGTGGAAGATTTAAAAGCAGGTAATGGCGATGTAGCAACCCTTTCCGGTATAAAAACGGTATATTATACAATTAAGGAAGCTGCGTCGAATACAGAGGAAGAAAGACAGACATGTGTTGAATATTCCACAAGCGGTGAAGCAAAATATGCAAATGGGAAAATAACGATACCGAAGGATACTTATCGCGGGAAGCACATAATTCTTACCATACATGCCGAGGACTATGCGGGAAACAGTGCGACGGAGGATATACCGGTTAACATTGATACAGATTCCCCGAAGATATCTGTGTCTTATATTAATAATCCAGAAAAAATAAACACTTATGTAGAAGATGGAAAGCCTGTTGATTATTACAATACCGAAAGAAAGGCAAAAGTCAGAATAGAGGATCAGAATTTTGATGAGACAAAAGTGACGCTGGGCATGCATGCCGAACCAGAGAAAGAAAAGTTTGATTTGATTCCCCAATTAGGTACATTTGAATCTGATGAATCTGATCCCAATGTTCACTGGGCAGAGATTAATTTTCCAGAAGGTGGAGATTATTGTTTCACCATTAATTGTGAAGATAAAGCAGGTCACGCTGCAGACCCATACAATTCTGGTGATTTTACGATTGACTTAACAGACCCAAGTATTTCTGTGGACTTTGATAATAATAGTGCAAGCAATGAAAAGTACTACAAGGAAGCTCGTACAGCAACAGTAAAAATTACAGAGCGTAATTTTGATAAAGAAAAGGCAGCAGCAGTGATAACGGAACAGCTGGATAAGGAAGATTTAAAGAAAGTGACTAAAACCGTTACCTTTGAAGCAACGAATGAAAAAAATGTATATCAAGCTGTCATTCCATGTAAGGAGGATGGAGATTATAGTTTTACCGTTGACTGTACGGATAAGGCAAACCGCAATGCAAACGCTGCATCTGGTGATTTTACAATTGATAAAACTGCTCCTGTTTTAACTACAACATATACGGATGCCGATGCCAATGTAGGTAGTGCACCCTTTAATGGGGAGTTTTTCACACAGCACAATGTTACCTTAAAAACAACCATCAAGGAACGGAATTTCTCAGAAGGTGCAACAGATAAGGGTACGGTGGAAGGAAAAATTGAGAGTAATGTTTCCAAGGACACAATACCAGATTTTACTGATTTGAGCAATTGGCAATCAGGTGAGAATAAATTAGAACATTATTATGAAGCTATGCTCAGTCAAGAAGGAAACTATGAGCAGAGTTTTAGCTACACGGATTTAGCGGGTAATGAAGCTGTGAATAGTAAAGGTGAGAGTATCGAATCTCAGTCCCATATATTTACAATAGATAAAACCGTGCCTGTGGGATCCATTAAAATTGGAAACGATACATCTGAGGCAATGACTTTATGGGATACAATTACTTTTGGAATCTTCAACAAACAACAAACAACGATAGAATTTAAGGGATCCGACGAGTATTCACCAATTGATGATTTTAGATATTACACAAGTACGGAGGCATTATCTTTAGAAGCGCTGAAACAGATTTCATCTGAAGACTGGAAAACAGATGGAATGAATATTAATAGTAAGGATAGTAAGCAGGCAGAGGGTGAAATTACAAGAAGTCCGGATCAGAAACTTATGACATATCTCAGGATTACGGACAGGTCTGGTAATGTTGCGTATTATGCCAATAGAAAAGGATTAATCCTCGATAATCTATCTCCGGAAATTGCAATTTCTTATGAAGATGCAGGAACAGCTAATTATTTTCCAAAAGATGCAAATATAAAACTTACAGTGGAGGATTCAAAAAAAGGGGATTCAGTTTCAGGATTGAAAAAAATTGGATATACAATCACTTCTCCTGAACCAGACAAAGCACCGGAAGAGATAGTTAGTAAAACCTATGACGAGCCGCAACAGGAGAGTTATGTAGATATAATTACTATTTCATCTCGTAAATACACTGGAAATGGAATAAAGTTAAGGTTTTGGGCACAAGATTTTGCTGGTAATGAGGTAACATTAGAAGATGAGATTAACATTGATATGACTCCTCCGAAGATATCTGTAACTTATGATAACAAAGCAGAAAAAATAAGCACTTATATAGAAGATGGAAAGCCTGTTGATTATTACAATACCGGAAGAACAGCAACTGTCAGAATAGAAGAGCAGAATTTTGATGAGGAAAAAGTAGAGCTGAACATGCATGCTGAACCAGAGAAAGAAAAGTTTGATTGGATACCCCAATTAGGTGTTTTTAAAACTGATGAATCTGATCCAAATGTTCACTGGGCAGAGATTAATTTTCCAGAAGGTGGAGAATATTATTATACCATTAAGTGCAAAGATAAAGCGGGTAACAGTGCAAAACATGATTCTGATAATTTTACGATTGACTTAACAGATCCCACTATATCTGTGACCTATGATCCTGACATAATTCACCCCACAGATACGGATGGAACACCCGAGAAAGAGTCAGTAGATTATTATCAGGATATAAGAACAGCCACGATTGAAATTACGGAACGTAATTTTGATGAGGCAAAAGTAGAAGCGGAGATTCAGGCGAAGTTGGATGGAGAAGACCTCAAAGACAAGCCTGTATTAAGTAAATTTAAAGACAAAGAAGGCACAAAAAATGTACACGTAGCTACTATTCAATTTGCAACAGATGGAGATTATCATTTTACTATTGATTGTAAAGATAAGGCAGAAAGAAAACTGCAGGAAAAACATGATTCCGGGAATTTTACGATTGACTTAACAGATCCAATTATTTCGGTGAACTATGATAATAACATAGCAAACAATGGAAAGTACTACAAGGCAGATCGTACAGCAACCGTTAAAATTACAGAGCGCAATTTTGACAATGAAAAGGCAGAAGCTGTGATAACAGAACAGCTGGATAAGGAAGATTTAAAGAAAGTGACTAAAACCGTTACCTTTGAATCAACGAATGAAAAAAATGTATATCAAGCTGTCATTCCATGTGTGGAAGATGGAGATTATAGTTTTACCGTTGACTGTACGGATAAGGCAAACCGCAATGCAAACGCTGCATCTGGTGATTTTACAATTGATAAAACTGCTCCGGTTTTTGAAACTTCCTATACCATTAATGGGGTGAAGCTGAACGCTCCCCTAAGTGACCGCAATGCAAAAGAAGTTTATACAAATGCCGGAAGTAATGCAGTTACTTATAGCATGATTGTAACAGAGCGAAATTTTGTAACCACCTATTCAGGTGATGCGACTCTGGAGGACAGCTTTATTCCAACTACGACAAGCAGTGTCTATACAGATGCCAAGTCCACAGTGAACCAGACAATCAATGATAGGAATGAATGGAATTCCCTGGGAAGGGATCATAAGTACTGCT
Source organism: Lachnospiraceae bacterium (assembly GCA_028692395.1). Taxonomy (GTDB): domain Bacteria; phylum Bacillota; class Clostridia; order Lachnospirales; family Lachnospiraceae; genus Novisyntrophococcus. Next base: position 2,787 of record JAQUXP010000004.1, on the reverse strand, counting down.
TCCAGAAGGTATTTAATGATCAGGAGGGAAATTATACACAGTCCTTCCAATATTATGATCTTGCAGGAAATGAAGCAGTAGACACTCAGGGAAATAAGATCAATCATGTGGCAAATTATTTTACCATTGACCGTACTGCTCCAAGCGGAGCTATTACAGTGAATGAGGTTACAATTGGCAAGCTGATAAATGTCCTGACATTTGGAGGCTTTAGAAGATTCTTCAAGGCTCCGGTTACTGTGAAATTTGCAACAGAAGATGTGTTATCTCCCATAGATGGATTTGATTATATGTCGAAACATGATCCACAGAATGCAAGTGCAGTGATTGGTGCCAGGGACTGGTCACAGATTCCGAATACAGGGCTGGGAAATAATCTAAGTGCATCAGGCAGTTATTCCAAAGCGCCAAATCAACAATTTGTGACGTATTCCAGATATGAAGATCGTGCCGGAAATGTGGCATATTACGGAAGTGTTGAAGGTGTTGTACTTGATACAGTACAGCCGACACCAACTGTAACTATTACAAATAATAGCCAGTCACAAAATGGTATTTTTAATGAAAATGTATCCTTACATATTCATGCAGAAGATCCGATTGTTGGGGATACCTACTCAGGATTGGAACGAGTATGGTATACAATTACAGCCACCGGCAATGTAAATGTTGCAAGTGGTGAGCTGGAACTGATGAACAATGGCAATGATAAAGTGCAGAGTCATCAGATCTTTGATGCAGATGTTATCATTCCGGCAAATGTATATAACAGCAATGACGTTAAAGTTCAGGCATATGCCCTTGATTTTATCGGCAATCAGGGTCAGAGTGAAGTAACTCCATTGAAGATCGATGTGACGAACCCTACGATCTCTGTTGCATGGGATCTGAATAACCCGTTGAATGAAAAATATTACAAAGATACCAGAACAGCAACAGTTACAGTGATTGATCGTAACTTTGATGCGAACAGTGTAAGATTTAATATTACCAACACAGACGGAACCTCTGCTCAGATCGGCGGTTGGGGAACCAGCGGTAATATGGGAGTATCTGATGGTGCAACAGCAACCTGTCAGGTAGCATTCCCGGCTGATGGCGATTACACCTTTACACTTGGGTGTACAGATCTGGCTGGAAACAGTTGCGAGTATGGTCAGACGGACAGCTTCACGATTGATAAGACGATTCCGGAGATAACGGTGTCTTATGATAATAATAACGCAAAGAATAGTTATTTTTACAAGGAAGAGCGTGTTGCAACGATCAACATCAAGGAACATAACTTTAATGCAGCTGAGGTGCAGGCAGATATCACAGCAAGTCTTCAGGGACAGGGAATCTCAGCTCCGTCTGTGACAGGCTTCTCCAATGGAGGCGATACACATACGGCAACGGTTGCTTATGAGGCAGACGGTGACTACACCTTTGATGTGACATACACAGATCTTGCAGGTAATGCAGCGGCAGATTATTCGCAGGAATCATTTACTATTGATAAGACGGTACCGGAAGTAAATATCGTGGATATTGTGGATCAGTCAGCGAATAATGATGTGGTAGCTCCTGGTATTACCTATACGGATGTGAATTTTGATGATAAGAAAGCAACTGTAACATTGACAGGTGCAAACAGAGGAGAAACAAAGTTAGGACAGACCCAGTCGGCAATTGAGAATGGGCAGAGCATCAAGATGGAAGACTTCCCGCATACAGAAGATATGGATGATTTGTATATCTATCAGGCGCATGTGGAAGACAAAGCCGGTAATGTAACGGAAAAAAGTGTAAGATTTTCTGTAAACCGTTATGGCTCTGTTTATGTATTAGATGATGCAACAAAAAAATGGCTGAGTACCACAGCAGATGCATATACGTATATTAATAAAGAACAGCCTATCGGAATTGTTGAATATAACGTGGATACGGTTCAGGAGAGTAAAATCACTTCAAACCGTGACGGCGATTTGACAAACCTGGCAAAGAATACAGATTATACGGTAAAAGAATCCGGTGGTGAAAATGAATGGAAAGAGTATCAATATCAGATTTCTGCAGAGAACTTCGCAGAAGAGGGTAATTATACACTGACCTTATATTCACAGGATGAAGCAGCGAATACTACCAACAATCTTAGTGTAAAACATGCGGATAAGGAACTTCCGCTTCAGTTTGCAGTAGATAAGACAGCTCCTACGGTTGTAGTGTCAGGAGTAGAGGATCGTAGTCAGTATCGTACAGCGAAGAGAGTTATGACGGTAGATGCAAAGGATAATCTGTTACTTGCAGAGGTAGAGGTTACGATAGACGGTAAGCGTAAGTCTTATGATGCAGAACAGCTGAAGATGACGGACGGAGTTATTACTACAGATGTAAATCAGGCCAACAGTTGGCAGAATATTGAAATTACAGCAAAAGATGCTGCCGGCAATGATTTAGGTACTGTGAATACCAAGAATGGCGTGTCAGAGAAAAAAGCGAATAAAATCAGCTTAAGCGTGCTGGTTACATCCAATGTAATCGTACAGTATTATATGAACAAACCATTGTTCTATGGAAGTATCGGTGGAGTGATTGTTCTGGCTGGATTAGTTGCCCTGCTTATCTTCTTAAAGAGAAGAAAACAGCAGGAAGATTAAGAGATGCCGCAAAATAAGCTGTCTAAAGAGATTTGGACAGCTTATTTTATAAGAAATGTATAAAGGGAAACTTTTTGTTTCCTGATAAATGCTTCAAAAATCTGGAACATTTATCAGAAAACAAAAACGTGATAGGGGATGAGAATAT
>JAQUXP010000034.1 GCA_028692395.1 Lachnospiraceae bacterium | reverse complement strand
TGTCCGAAAACACGCTATATATTATCTCCCTTATCAGCCTGCATAGATATATTTAATCAATATACTCTAAATATTATCTGCCCCTTTGGAAACTCTGCCTATCGGTTTGAGGTGACCATCAGTCCGGGGAATGAGTCTGCAAAAATGAAATTATCAAATCCATCAGGAGAAAAAGAGGAAGAGGGTGAATTGGATGGCTAAGAAGTATAATTATGGATTCCCAACACCAGAAGAGGATCCTCGTTTCCACGACACCTATAAATTCCTCCGCAGATACCGGGATGCCACCTACAGTCTGAAGGTCGTTGTCCGGCAGATGGAGGCGCAGTTTCAGATGGAATATGGCACCACCATTGATGAATTTTTGGATTCCATTTACGCTGCAGGGGCAGAACTGACTGGGAAAGAGATTGAGGAACGTGCAAAGAGTATTGAACGAAGCAACAAAATGTTAAAACTATTGGAATCATCAGTGGATTTGCTCCGTAATAATCACAAACATGGGGAACAGTATTACTGGATTCTCTACTATGCATTCCTCTCTCCCCAAGAGTTGAAGAATACAGATGAGATATTGGAAAAGCTAGAACACCACATCGATAATATTTCCTATCGAACCTATTACCGAAAACGGAAAGCTGCAATTGAAGCACTCAGCACCATCCTTTGGGGCTTTACTGCCAAAGAGACCCTGCATCTACTGAATCAGTTTTTCCCTGAATCTTAATAACTGACCTGGTTCTGTCACAATATTGACTCGGCTTTGCGATTGAAGGGTAAATTTACCCATGCTACAATAGGTATTGCTTATAGTTTACCAATTTTCAGCACCCTTACCCGGTGCTATTTTTGTACCCAAAAACAATTGCTGACAGCAAGCCATACTTACGCTGTACGTATAGCATACTTATACAGTAAAAACGTATGCCTTACGTAGACAATACGTACAGAACCTTCCTACAGAAGGAGGATGAACAAACCATGAAAACAAGAAATCAGATTTACAATGGAGACGGTGCTCTCCTCTTACGAATTATCAGCACCTATCATGCACTCCGCTATGACCAGATCATGCAGCTTTTCTCCAAGAGCAAAGATTCCATGAAAGCATTGATTACAAAAATGATCAAACAAGGACGAATCTACCATGACAAGGATACTGATCTGCTCTGTGATACCCCCCAGTCTGCCGAATCTCCCGATTATGGTGTAATTGCGGCTTTCTGGGTACTACTGGATTTCAAAAAGGCGGTTATGTATCATACCAGCGGTGATTTTCCCATAAAGCTTCATTTCTTTTCTCAGGAGGAAGCCTATGAAATTATCTACGTAGGACTGGAACAGGAGGCACTGGTGAATCATATCATGCAAAGCCTTCCGCCCCAAGACGCGCTTCGGATTGTCATATTGGAGAATAAAGCTCAGGCTGCCAAAGTTTCCATAAACGGAGTGATTGCCTTTTGCATTGTCGATCTATCCGGCACTGTCAGCTACTACAAGAAATGAGGTAATATGAACAAAAACGAAAAAACTATTTTTCAAAGACTTCAGGGAGTCGAGGATGAACTGGCGAAGCTTGGCAACATTGTATTCGCTCTGAAGACTACAGATATTACGAAATATCATGCAAATTACGCAGACCTCAGCACTGATGCAGCACTCCGGGCGGAGCGGATGACATGTCTGCTTCGGAATCTGGTATATATTTCCGAATCTTCCGGAAAGGCAGATTATATGCGGCAGGCAGCAAATGCTCAGGACATCCGGTTAGAAATGAAACAGGGAATTCTCTCCATTTTCCTTCCCGGTCTGCTTCCCAAACGAAAGGTACATACCAATACTGCCTTTTTGCATGAACCCTTAAACTTTGCCTTGCAGGAATACCTGAAGGAACACACTCTGCCTCTTTTTCAAGAATGTGTCATATGTTTTAGTCAGGTATATGATGAAAACCTGTCCCTGCGAAGGATTCGGGACTATGACAATCTGGAGTTCAAGCAGATTCTGGATACTATCTCAACCTATGTACTGCGAGATGATACAGCTCTCTTCTGTGACTCCTACCACACCACTGAGATGGGTACCCACGATCGCACAATTGTCTACATTATGGAAAAATCAATGTTTTCTGACTGGGTGAAAAACCGACAAAATCACATAGAAACCATATCGGAAATATTATGAGCGATTTTCTCAAAAATCCGACTTAGGTAAAAACTCAGCAGGAAGCATAATCTATCCTGCTTTTTTTGTACCAAAAGTCAAGCAACTTTACCCAAGTATAGGCTTACATGGGTAAAAATCGAACTACAGAGGTGACCTACTTTGCTAAAATCAGATACCACGAAATACCAACTGCTGGAGTTCATCGGAATATGTGGTGAGTTCCCTGCTCTTTCGCTAAACCGTTTTTTTACCAGTCCCTCTTATGCGGAAAAAGTCATTACTGAATTAAAACGTGACAAGCTTATCCGGACCCATTACAAAGATAAGCTGCGTGGATACCGCCTAACCAAGCGTGCAAAGGAAATGCTGCTTTCAGCAAACCCGGACCGCTTTACCTGTTATCTCACTGGGAACACTGAAACCAATCTGATCCGAAGCGAGGTTCCAAAAAGACTACGGCTGCATCAAAAAGTGAATACCTATCTTACGCTTCTCCATGCTGGAGTTCCTATTTTTGCGGATGAGAAGCCAGCTTTGTTTCATCCGGTCAGCGAAGCAATCACCCTACAAAACCTTCCGCTTTTTTATTCATCCAGAGAAATCAAAGAACTGGGCTCGGTAACCACAAAGATTAAAAACTCAAGAAGTGTAGGAATTCTTATGGCCTCCCACTGTGTGTATGCCATTTACAATACCGGTGGAAGTGTACTGAAATGGGAATACAAAACAGAAGTCCGGTTAAATGCATTTCTGCAGCACTATCTGCACGAAAAACCTTATTCGGGTCCGCCAAAAATCCGCGCAATCATGCTTGGGGACAGCATGGATATGGCATATCGTCTGATGACCAGCACTGGCGGATATCGTAAAAGCCTCTTTATGCTGGATACCGCATTTGAACATTTCCACTACCTGCCCAATAATGCTTACGGTGAAACCCTGTTACGCCTTTTATCCAATCCCCAGATTATAAAACAGTTAAATCAACTGCTTCTATCTGACCATGTTGGGAAGAAAGAAGGTTTTCCGGCAGTACATGATGCCGTTGACACAGAAGGACGACCAACACTTTTAGCCTATGATTTCGACATGCTGCGTATTAACAAATTTAATACTGGTCTGAAGGTATTCCGGCACACTGGAAACCTGATTTGCTTTGACTTTCAAATTCCCTGTTTAAAGGAATACATAACAGCGGATGTCCACTTCTCCAGTATTGATTTTCATAAATTCCGAAGGGGGTTTTTCCATGAAACATAAGTATTGGAAGCTTCTATATGGGCTTCCTATCTGCATCTGCACGCTGTATGCAGGTGGATATATTGCACAATTTATCCGGAACTATCAACTATGGTCTACTGCTGGGCATTTTGCCGGGGATGGATCCAGCCCACCCATACCATCATTATCACCCCAGGCTTGTGTGCAGGCACTCTCCTATTTTCCATATAATCTGTATGGAATCGGCATCTGCCTTTTGCTCTTTGGGCTGCTTACTTTCCTGCTCATGCGTATGGGATATGACCGAAATGGTGAGATTGCCGATAAGGAACGAAACCTGAATTACTCAGAAAAAGGTACCTATGGCACGTCCGGATTTATGACAAGCACTGAGATGTACAAAGTTTTGGAACTGACTGACCATGTAAAGAAAAACAAGGGAACCATTCTTGGAATGTTAAATGGCAAAGCAGTTTGTCTTCCTTATGAGACACGTATGAACCGGAATGTCGCCGTCTATGGTGCCTCCGGCAGTATGAAAAGCCGGGCCTATGCCCGTAATGTGATTCTGCAGTGTGTTGCCAGAGGCATTGATGGTGTTGGCGAAAGTCTGATCATCACAGACCCCAAATCCGAACTGTATGAGAGCATGTCCCAATATCTTGAGAATGAAGGTTATACCGTCAAAACATTCAACCTTGTAAACCCGGAAAATTCCGACAGCTGGAACTGCCTGAGTGAAATTGACGGGCAGGAAACAATGGCACAGTTATTTGCAGACGTCATTATCCAAAACACTGGTTCGGGAAAAGGAGATCACTTTTGGGATAATGCGGAAATGAATCTTTTAAAAGCCCTGATTCTCTATGTAGAGCAGGGCTTTCCTCCGGAATCCAAAAATATGGGACAGGTATATAAACTGCTTACCATGCGATCGGAGAAGGAATTAAACAGCCTATTTGATTTACTGCCAGTCTCTCACCCGGCAAAGGCTCCGTACTGCATTTACAAACAGTCTTCGGATACCGTTCGCTCTGGTGTCATCATTGGACTTGGCTCCCGGCTGCAGGTATTCCAAAATAAACTGATTCGTCAGATCACCTCTTATGATGAGATTGACTTGACACTGCCCGGGAAACAAAAATGCGCCTACTTTTGTATTACTTCCGATCAGGACAGTACCTTTGATTTCCTGTCTTCTCTGTTTATGACCTTTGTATTTATCAAACTGGTCCGCTATGCAGATAAATTTGGCGAAAACGGAGAACTTCCCGTTCCGGTGCATATTCTGGCAGACGAACTTGCTAACACTGGTGCTATTTTAGAACTAAACAAAAAAATATCTGTTATCCGCTCACGAAACCTGAGTATCTCGTGCATTTTCCAGAATCTGCCTCAAATGCAGAACCGGTATCCATTTAATCAATGGCAGGAAATTATAGGAAATTGCGACACCCAACTTTTTCTGGGCTGCACCGATGAAGTATCCGCTGAATTCATCAGTACAAGGACCGGCGATGTGACCGTTGGCGTCAGCAGCGAAGCAAAGCAGTTAAATAGTTGGAGAGTTTCTGACTATACGCCGGAATATCGGCAGACCCGATCCATCGGGAAGCGAAAACTGCTTACCCCGGATGAGATTTTAAGACTTCCACTGGATACTGCTCTGATTATCCTGCGGGGACAAAAAGTTCTGAAGGTCAAGAAATACGATTACACCTTACATCCAGATGCGAAAAAACTGATTTCTCGCAAAGCCAGTGACCACATTCCTACCTGGCGGGCAAATGGCGAAGCGGAAGAAATTGATTACTCGCCTAAGCTCACCCAGACGAATCACCGTAGGAAAAAGGATTCTCGCAGCACTTATCCGCATTCACATAAAAGTGAAGAACCGTTATACACAAATACCCCTGTTTATCGGGAACCAGCTTACGAGGATTTTTCCCCGGTTTTACCATCGGAAGATGATTTTGAAGAATCCTTCAATTCTGAGATGGTTCCTTTAGATAAAGAATCCATTATGTCCATTTGAAAGGAGAACACTTATGGCAAACGAACAAAACAACATTTTACTTACTTCCTCCGTACTTACTTTAGATTCTGATACGATATTGGAAACACCACAATCAAAAGCAGACATCATCTGGCACGAAATCCAGAATGCGCACCGGACCAAGAAGATACTCACCGGTATGCTCGGTGGTATTGAGAAAATGGAGAATGGCAGTCTCATCGCTATTGTCTATTACAAAGATTTCCGCTGCGTGATCCCCGTTGGAGAAATGATGATCTATTTGGTACAGGATGAAGCCCATGATTACGGAGATCTGTCCCTGCGTCAGAACAAAGTCCTGAACAATATGCTGGGCTGTGAGATTGATTTTATCGTAAAAGGGCTGGATGCAAAGTCCCGCAGTATTGTTGCCAGTCGCAAAGAGGCTATGCAAAAGAAACGCCAGATTTTCTATCTGGATAAGGATACCTCTGGTAATTCCAAAATCCATGAAGACCGCGTGGTGCAGGCTAGAATCATTGCGGTAGCTGAAAAAGTGGTGCGCGCTGAAGTCTTCGGCGTGGAGACCTCCATTCTGGCACGAGATCTGTCCTTCGACTGGCTCGGCGATGCAAGGGAACGCTTCCATGTGGGAGACAACATTCTGGTACGGGTCTTGTCTGTCCAGGCTGATGATCCAGATCACATCTCTCTTCGCGCTGATGTAAAAAGCGTGGATGGTAATACCAGTAAAGAGAACATGGCAAAATGCAAGGTTCAGGGCAAATATGCCGGAACTGTGGAAGACATCCATAAAGGCACTGTATTTGTACGGCTCTCTATTGGAGTCAACGCCATCGCACATTCCTGCTACGACAACCGTACCCCTGGGAAAAAGGACAATGTCTCCTTTGTTGTCACGCATATTGATGAGGAGCGGAATGTTGCCGTTGGGATTATTACAAGGATCATAAAGCAGAATATTTAAAATGAACTTGCCAAACTTAAAGAAGCCAGATACCCTCTTATTTCAAGGTATCTGGCTTCTACTCATATATTTCTAACTGTCATCATTTCATAATTTTTCAGTAATCTTTGATTCTGGTGATTAAAACATCTTGTTACTACTTGGACAATATAGAAAAACTATATTAATACACTTTACACTAATTTTCACTAATTGCCGCACTTTCACTTCTTCTAGCATTTTCCATCTGAAGTTCCCACATTAAATGCATGTGAATTCCTCTTATCATACTTCCATCTGAACCAAACATTCCATTAACAACCGGCAATATATGGTTTGTAATTAAGCAAACCATCTTTAAAATGAACTCATTATCATTTCTAATAATACATACTTCATAATCAGGCATTGCAAATCCCATCTTTTCCCAATTCTTAATATATTTAGGCAACTCAAAAGGATTGACTACCATTGGAAAGAAATCATTAGGCAATATAAACGGTTCTCCATCAACAGATAAATATATTATTGGCGCATAATAAGTTTCACAATCATTATATATTCTTGCCACAAACTCATTATATAAGGCTACTTTAGTCTCTACGCATTCAATGAATTCTTCTCTATCACCAACTTGTTCAATTATCTGTGCATATGGTCCATAGATAAAAGATTTACTACTATACCCAAACGGATTTCCTTTCGCTTTCGCCTCTTTCATCTGGGTTGTAAACTTTTGTTGTAGCAGTTCTGCCTCCCGCTTACTAATTCGATCAATTACCCCCCTATTAGTAAGATATTTCTTATCTCCATTTTCTAAAATATGATATAAGCAATAATTTCCATCATGAAATACTTCATCTGTGTCGATTGTCATCTGTGGACATCTTGTTGCCATTTTTTCAATATTATTCCAAGCTTGCTTTCCCTTCTTGATTAATTTTCCCCAAGTATTAATGTCGAAATGTTTAAGGTACGAAAAATCCTCTATTTGTGGAATTATTATCTCACCAACGATTCTGTCAACAGGTCTAATACAATTATGATGCACCATTCCAACCATATCCGAACACTCTTCATTATCTATCTCAATCAAATAGGGATCATCATCAAAAATAGCCTTTCCACAATTAGCACATATACATTCTTTCTGATTATCAAGAGATTTAAGCAGAACATCTTTATGCAGTATTTCAACATCCGTACAATCAAAGTGTTCTTTTATAGGCCACACAACTACCTCATAAGAATCTCCTATTTTTTCAGATAATTCATGTTCAACATATTTATGACAACGTTCTTTTGTAGCACATCGAAACCATACTTCAAATTCAAATCCTTCCTTCCACTTCATCCTGTCCGGGGGAATATATTTAAGAGAGTCCTTTTTCTTGCTATTATCAAAGCGATACAATTCAAAAACAAAAACTGTCTTATTTTCTAATTCCATTGCTTCTTCTGTTTCCTTTGTCGGAATCGCAATAACATAGTCTACCTGAACTTCAATATTGCGAAATCCTCCTTTCCAAGACACCTTAAAAAATTGTTCTGAAAATTCAGACTTTGTACCTTTATTAGCTTCAAGATATGATCTGCACTGTTCTTTTAATGCTTGTTTTGATAAATGTATTCTATTTGCACCATATTCAACTGCTTTTGATATCAATGTCCGCCAAAACAATTCCGCATCAACACTAATTAGATTAAAGAGAATCAGTTTAATAGTTTTCTCATATTCTTCGCCATTTTCTATATCAAACATTTCAATATATATGCGTAAAAATATATTTAGGAGATTTTCATCGGAGATATTTTCCTTTTTTAAATCCTTGTATATTCTTTTAATATTGTTGCATATTTTATCGAAAATTTTTCTTTCTTCTTGATTTAAGTCCTCAATTACTTGTAAATTGTTTGCTAATCGTATGCCTTCCAAGATTCTTTTTAACTTTACCGTAATTGACTTTGATGTTTCGGATCTTGTTGCCAATATGTAAGCTATATCATTTCCATTTTGTTTAAGGTACTGTTTTACAAACTGCGTACACACACCATAAAATTCTGAATCAATACTATCACTTAATGAAATGGTTCTCTTCGCTTGGAAATATATTCTTTTTCCAGAGTCCAATGTTATTACTAAATCATCTATGCTTTCACTAGATTCAAAATTCAGTTCTTCTATTTTATCATTTCTATTCAACTGCAAAGCCAACGATATATCCATGTCAAATTCCATTAACATCATCATATACGCAGATACTCTTTGTTGAAAATCAATCCCTGCATTTGTTGCCTGCAACCCCATTATAGCACCTCCTAATTATTGTCTTATCGCAATTCGTTTTAATTTCAGAAATTCATTCGCAAATGATTCTGCTGTTTCACGATTACGGTCTATTGACACTGTTTCCTTATTGTAATTAGCCGCCACAGTCCAATTAAAAGTTCCATGCAAAACCGTCTTCAAGTCAATAATACAAAATTTGTCATGCATGATATTTTTGTATTGGGATTTAATCTCTATTCTATAGGTCTCAAAATTGTCTTCCAAAACAAATGGCACATTGTTCCTGTTTCTATCATTATCATCAATAATTATTACAATATCTAAGCCTTGTTTCTTTTTTTTCAGTAATTCGGCATAAATACTCGCATTTGTAAACCATGCCATCGCTATCCAAATAACATATTTTGCATTCCTTATTTCTTCGATAATTTCTGCTTGAATATGTTCAAAATGAATTTCTTGACTTACATCCTCTGCATCAGCAGGTAATATACCTGGTTTAATTACTAAACCCCAATACTCATACTTATCATTCGTCGGGTAAACCTCAGCACAAACTTTATCCAAATATTCCTCATACTTTTTTAGATCAGGCATCTTCTCTGGAATAATGCTAATGATAATATACTCTTCTCTATGATCTGGTAAATGGTATGTAAATGCAAAGTCTTTTTGAAAAGATACCGTTACTATTTTTAGCAAACTAATAATCTGATTTTTCTCTTCATGTTGCGACATTTTTATTGTTGCTATCATCAAATCCTTATACTGTTTTTCTGTCATGCATCCACCTACTCCTCTAAGCTGAGACCTGCTATATCAGCCAAGTGCTTAGTCATATTATATTTTTGTTTACGATTATCATAAGCGTTATAACAACAAGTTATTTTTGTGTTTTCCGGCCATACTTCATGAATCACTCCAGTCCGAAGTGCATCACTTAACACATGTTTATCTCTCCACTTTTTCAAAACGTGCCATTGTAAATCCCCATATCCAATTCTAAGAATAATTGCTTGTTTTTCATTGTCCTCTGCAACAATCAGAAACTCATGTTCCTCTTCTACATATCTATATCCACCGGCAATTTTATCACACCTTTGCCTTACAAATCTTTTACAATAATAAATATGATTTTAAATGACCTCTTCGCATTCGTTTATATTAATACGTGCTAAAATCAACCTCAACTGTTCGTCTCTCATACGATATCTCCTACTAGATAAATTTTCTACTAATTATTCTCTACAAGCTGTCTGATTTGAATGAGCACTGTGGTTATCCCACCACCTTCAAATCTACCGAACCGCCTCTTCCACCATATTATTTTTCTTTCACCATTACCGGTGCATACACCGCCTGCACCCCAGTCTCCTCTTCTCCAGCATCCACCTGCACATAATAATCTCTCACAAAGTAAGACACATTCTGCCCTTGCAGGGAATACAATTCCAACGTCTGAAAATCCACCAGGCACAAAGCCTTCGGCTCTGCCAGCTTTCCTTCTTCTCCATACGTCTCCATAACCTTCCACAACTTATCCAGGCACTCCTGGCATAGATGCTTCTTTGCAAATTTCTCATCCAGCACATGGTCTTTTCCATATTCCACTGTAACTTCTACAATCCCTCGATCCGAATTACGATTCGTCCGGAATCTGAAGCCATCTTCGCCAGTAGAAACGAATCCCATATCGGATCCACCGAGGGCTCCCTTCAGGTTCCCATGCTCATCATAATTCCTCACTTTCAGACCCAGTACATACCAATCATTCACACTAATAATACCAATATCATCGAATTTCCGGAAATATCCTATAAGTGACTTGCTATTTTCCCCGCAAAGAAGACATTCCTTTTGATTCTTCAGTTTACTCACAGCCGGTTCCAATTCTTTACATTCCCAAGCCACATCAGTGCTTGCAACCTTTTGAGTTTCTTCTTTTTTATCTGGTAAAACACCACCCAATGCCAAACCAATTGCAAAACAGGTAATGCATCCTGCCACCCACGCTCTTTTCCCCATATCTCATCCTCAATTCTTTAAGATTATAGTAATTCTTTTAGAATTACTATAACAGAACTAAGGCTATTTTTCATCATTTCAGGTATGGTTATGTCATAAAATCACGCAGCATAGTGCGTCTATAGCAAAAAAACTACGTTTTCACGCAGTTTAGTTCTTCGCTTCTTCAATCATTGTATCCAGAATCCGCATCATTTTCTTTTGTTCCTTCAACGGAAGTCCTGCGAGACGTTCTTCTATATGTGTATATTGAATCTTTATCCCCTTATCAATGACATCCACAAGAATCTCATCCGAAGTAACATGGAGCGCATTTACAATTCGAATAAACGTCTCTAGCTTAGGCGTTTTCACATCACGCTCAATAGCACTTAAATGGTTTGGACTCACGTCAATGATTTCTGCCAATTCTTCCTGCTTCAATCCGGCCGCTTCCCGGTATTTCTTAATTTTCTTTCCAATTCCATTCACCATGTCACCTCCATTTTTCTAATTCCAATAGCGTTACTACTACTCTATTAGTATAATTTCTTTTTGAAGGCTTATACAGTAACCACAAGCGTTGTATGAATTCTCAAAGCGTTAGTCCTGATTTTGTCCTTCCTGTGTCACAAAGTGGCACAGTTCTGCGATTTACATGTAAAACTACCCATGCTAAAATTGGTATTGTCAAAATTATATGCAGGGATTACGCAGTGTTACCAGATGGATAGCCTCATCGTCTAGGATACACTGCGTTTTTTCATGCAGGAGGTGAAATCTACATACAACTTCATATGGAATAAGATCAGGCAGTCCGCATTGACCGGGCTGCTTTTTTCATGCTGCAAGATGCAGCGGAGGCAGGTAACTATAAGCAGCGGGCAGGGTGATTGACTCATCCTGCTCTGTTTGAATTTAAGGAGGTCAATGACTTGAAAATACAGAAACAAAAAGAAAAATCACCCGGAAAGCGACAGGTAAATTATGGGCAGCTCCTGTATGTCGCCTTTCTGATGAGTACCCTGCTGTTATGTAACGTACAGCCCGTACTTGCAGCCAATATGTGGGATAAGGCAAAGGAAATCATGCAGGACGTATATGGTCAAATCGTACTGATTTCCACTATCGCCGCCGTTGTGACTGCATCGGTTTCCCTGCTCCTGATGAACTTTTCCAAATCCGGAAAGACCGTAGACGAATCCAGAGCGTGGCTGAAGCGTATCATCATCACCTGGGCAATCCTGAATGGACTTGGCTTTATCATGGCTTATATCACACCATTCTTTGCAGGCGGTCAGTGGAATGGATAAGTCCAGAAAGGAGGCTTTGTTATGGGAATATTAGACGGCATAGTCGAATGGATTGCCGAACAGGTCATGAATATTTTGGATCTGATTACCACATCCGTTCTTGGCGCACTCGGCTGCAGCATGGATACGTTTCTTCGCTATTTCCCTGCCGCTGAAACCATGTATCAGGTTTTTCTGGCGCTCGCCATCGGACTGATCTTACTCAACTGGGTATGGCAGCTTTTTAAAAATTATTTTTTAGGTGCTGGAGTTGAAGCTGAAGATCCCCTGAAGTTATCCATGCGGACCTTTATCTTCCTGTTCCTTACCTTTTATGCAAAGGACATCGTAGATCTTCTGCTTGGAATCGCTGGCACGCCTTACAACTGGATACTGACGGAAGAGCTGCCCCCTCTGCAGTTTGCAGATTTCAATTCTGTCATCCTGGTGATCCTCGGTGTCTGTGCTAACGGGGCGGTTGCTATCATTGCCCTAATCCTGGTTCTGATTCTGGCATGGAATTATATCAAGCTGCTTTTTGAAGCGGCAGAACGTTATATTCTGCTTGGTGTCATGGTCTATACCGCACCTGTTGCTTTTGCCACTGGTGCATCCCAGTCCACAGGCAATATTTTCAAGAGCTGGTGCCGGATGCTTGGTGGTCAGTTCTTTTTGTTACTCATGAACGCATGGTGCCTGCGCCTGTTTACATCCATGGTCGGTACGTTTCTTGCAAACCCGCTTTCGCTCTAAGAAAAGGAGGAAAAGATGAAACACAGGAAAAAAATTGTCCTATTTATAACATTGACCACCTGTATGATTCTGCTTAGTTCCATGCCTGTCTTGGCTGCGGAACTCACTGAAGCGGATGTACAGGCTGTCGTAGACAGTCAGGGAAAGGAAGCCGTCACCGGCAATGTCTTTATTTGGTTTCTTTGCGCCATCGCTTTTTTGAAGGTCTCCCAGAAAATTGACAGTTTCATGGCAAGCCTTGGAATCAATGTTGGTAATACCGGTGGAAATATGATGGCGGAACTTCTAATCGCCGGGAGAGGACTAACCGGCGCTATGCATAGATCTGGAGGCGGTAGCGGATCCCATCGCGAGGCTTCACCCGGCAGTGCTGCGGTAGAAGGAAGTTTCTTATCTGGCGGACTTGCCGGATCGGTTGGAAGGCAGGCAGAACGAAGTGCAGTGAATGCTGCAACTGGTTACACAGAATCTTCCAGCATTGGAAATTCCCTTTACCAGTCTTCCTTAAATAAAGGCGGAGACTTTGCCAATAATGTCATCAGCAACATTGCTCAGGGCAATTACGGGCAGGTTGGTTCCATCAAGGGAGAAGATGCTGCAAAAGCATATAACTCCTATATGGGCATTGACAATTCCACTACACCCTTAAATGGATCTGGAGGCGGCACTGATTCCAATCCTTCCGTTCCATCCATGAGCAATGTGGAAATCGGTGGTGGTCGAATCACCGGAACAGAAACTACCGATTCCGGAAGTCGGGATTTTGCTATGTATCACGCAGAGCAATATATGGCTCCTTCCCAGGGGGATTATTCCACCGTTCAATCAGTAGACGGCTCCAACTGGTACAAACACTATGCCCAGGATGCCGTATCCAAAACACCTTATGAAGCAAGCGATGGCAAAGTAGCCTACCATGAATCCATCGTACAGAAGCTTCCCCAGGCACCACCACGAAAGGATCGGATTTAGATATGCCTGACCAGCAATCAGGTCTGGATGAAGCAGTTTCAGTAGGCCAAACTGCTGTTTCACACCTAAAGGTTCTAAAAACCGCTTCCACCACTGGAGCCGCAGCCAAAGGAGCTGCAGCCGGTGGTCCTTTTGGGGCTGCCATTGGTACTGCGCTGCAAGCCAGGCACACCATAGGAAAAGCAATTCTTTTTATCATTGCACTCTTGATGCTTCCAATACTGTTTCTGCTTTTACTTCCGGGACTTATTTTTGGAAACCTTGCAGATAACACAGGCGCATTAAACAGCAATACCCTCATCAATGATAATATCCGTGCTGCCAATACAGCTATTGTAGAAGTTCTGCAGGAGAGCCATGACGATGTCCTTCTTGATATCAATGCTGCCATTTCCCTGTTGGCAACCGGTGATGTTTCCGCGATTACAGACCCTTACGCATACAGCATTTCCATCAACGCAAATCAGCTAATCGCTCAGTTTTGTGCCAGCAGGAACAGTTATACCGAAATCAATATTGACGAACTAAAACGAGTCATTCGGGAAAACAGTGACGGACTCTTCTCCTATGATGTAACAGAGGAAACGGTCACTATGGACGTTACGGTAGATTCTGGTGCAGAAGGCACTCCCGATGCTGGCGGCGCGCAGCAGACACAGACTGTAACCTTTACCCGTCATACATTCACAGTCAAATATGCAGGCGACTCCTATTTTGCCGACCATGTATTCCATCTGACGGATGCGCAAAAAGAACTGGCTGCGAATTATGCTGAAAATCTGTCTGCATTCTTTGGTACTGCTTCCTCCGGCGTAGCTACTGCCAATGTTTCCGATGCTGTGCTCGCTTATCGGGCAACCATTGAACGTGTCGCCGCAAGGTACGGCATGAGTCAGTATGTGGAATTGATTATGGCAGTGATGATGCAGGAAAGCGGCGGACAGGGACTTGATCCCATGCAGGCTGCAGAAGGTGGATTTAACACACGCTACCCTCATACGCCAAATGGTATCACCGATCCGGAATATTCCATTGAATGTGGTATTCAGGAATTAAAATATGCACTGAACAAAGCCGGCTGTACCGGACCAACTGATCTGGATCGTATCAAACTGGCTCTTCAAGGCTACAATTACGGTTCCGGTTATATTGACTGGGCTATGGAACGGGATGGAGGCTACACCAAAGAAAATGCCAACGCTTATTCGGATATGATGTGTGCCCGCCCAAATTGGCACTACTCCATTTACGGCGATAAGGAATACGTGGATCATGTACTTCGATATTATGTAATCACCTCCACCGGTGGTTCTTATCCTGCAAACGGTATGCAGATTCCGTTTTACAATCAAGGCGATTATGGAAATATTCCTTACGGCGGTGGCTCCATTGCCTCCTCCGGATGTGGCCCGACCAGCTTTGCCATGATAGCAAGTTACCTGACTGGAACTACTATTACTCCAATTGATGCCGTATCCTGGTGCGGAAATTCTTATTATATGCCGGGAGTGGGAACCTACTGGTCTTATTTTGAAGCAGCAGCCAGTCATTTTGGCTGTGGCTCCGTAACTCAGACAAATGATCCAAATGCAGTTCTTGCCGCCCTTGCCGATGGCAGACCAGTCATCAGTTCCCAGCGAGCGGGACTATTTACCAGCGGCGGACATTTTATTGTTCTGCGAGGCATTACATCCGGAGGCAAGGTCTTGGTAAATGATCCAAATGACAGTGATTCAAAAAACTATATCAACCGGGAATTCGATATGATGAGCGAAGTTCATGCGACTGCAAACGCTTATTGGATTTTCGATAAAAAATAAAGGAGACTATTGTGAACAGAAAAAAAGTAATATTATCCATTATCCTGCTGGTCGTTTTCGTACTGGCAGCCATCATCCTTCCGGCTCTTTGGAGGTCAAACAATAAAAAGCAGGTAGCACAGACAGCACGCACAGAATCCAATACAGAAAAGGACTCCTCCGGTTCCGAAATAACTGCACTAGAATTTCAGAACTTTGATCAACTGGACGATTTTTTTTCAAACAGTCAGATTCGCAGTTTGAAGGCACAATGCATCGCTTACCTGTTAACCGTGGAAAAAGGTGATCTAACCAGTATCACCTTTCAGCCAGATCAGACAAGTTATCCGGATAAAAATATCATCCATCTTGTTTTTGACTTATCAGATGACACTTCTCTTCCTGTTACTTACAGCACCCCAACCGGTGCTTTTTATTTTGGAGAGGAACAATTGAAGATGGAAATAGATACCACCATTTATGAGCAGGAAACAGATGACTCTCTTCCATCTTTGACAACCGATGAGATTGAGGTCCAACAGGAAGGTGGCTATGCGGATACGAAAGATAATAAGGAGGTGCAGCCATGAGCAACCGGGAAGATCAACAGATATCCTTCATTCCTCGCAACTTTATCGAACGCGGCACCTTCATGGGTGGCACCTTTAAGATACGAAATGCCATTGAAGGCGGCATTCTTGCAATCCTAATCACTATTCCAGTCATGTATCTGCCGCTGTCTCTCACTGTGCGGATTATTATTGTATGTATGACCGCCCTGCCAGCCGCAATGGTTTCCCTTATTGGCATTGCCGGGGAAAGCCTGACTGCGTTTCTGATGAATGCGATCCGCTTCCTGAAGAATCGCAGGATCATCTACCGTTCTGACAAAATTCCGGATTCTGTCCCAAAAAGGAAGTGGAAAAGTCACCCTGCCAAGCAGCCTCGCAAGCGGGAGCAAAAGAAGATGCCCAAGGATAAGCCATTAAAAATGGATGCCGTACAGATGGAGCCCGAAGAGGACTTTCTGTCAGAGCTTCCTCCCATTCAGATTCCTGAGCGGAGAGAATTTGATACTTCTACAAAAAGAGGCATCAAGAGACAGGCGAAAGAAGACATCCGCATATTAAAGCAGATAAAGCGACAGAAAGAATCCAGAAAAAAGCAGCAGATTCAACTGGAACGGAAACGTGATAAACAGAAAACAGTTATGGAAAAATCCATGCAACGGGACGCAGTTCGTAAAGAGCGGGAGCCAAAGCGCAAAAACTTCCAGACCGTAGAGGATTATCTTCCAGTAGAAAAAATAGCCAATGGAATCGTATATACCACCGACCATCGCTATCTGAAGATTCTGGAAATTGAACCCATTAACTTTCTGCTTCGCAGTGCCAGAGAACAGCAGGGTATCATCTTTAGTTTTATTTCCTATCTGAAGATCAGCCCAGTGAAACTTCAGATCAAAATGATTTCCAAAAAGGCGGACATTAACAAGCATCTGGAACAGTCACGTTCAGAACTGAAACAGGAATCCGACCCACGCTGTCAGGAGCTTCAGCGGGATTACATCAAATTTGTACAAAAACTCAGTTCCAAGGAAGCGGTTTCACGCCGCTTCTTTTTAATTTTTGAGTATGAGCCTTTTAACGTCAACCGCAAGACAGATGAAAAGGAAATTCTGTCCACACTTGAGACCGCAGCACAGACCGCAAAGACCTTCCTTTATCAGTGCGGAAATGAAGTCGCTGTTCATGAGAATGAAGATGAATTTACCACAGATGTCCTCTACACCCTGCTAAACCGCACGTTATGTTCTGACATCCCTCTGCCAAGCCGAATCAACAATGTTCTTACCCGTTATACGACAGATAACCGTCAGGAAGAAATGGATCATATCCAAATCAATGAATTCGTAGCACCGGAATATCTGGATTTTAAGCATTCCAATTATGTGCTCATTAATGGAGTCTACCATGCCTACCTGATTGTTCCCAGCGACGGTTACAAAAATAAAGTACTACCCGGCTGGCTTTCCTTACTGATTAATGCAGGGGAAGGGATTGATATAGATTTTCACCTACACAAGCAGCCAAAGGATAAGATTCAGCAGCGTCTGGGACAGCAGATCCGTATCAACCGCTCCAAATTAAAGGATGCCAGCGACACCAATGCCGATTTTGATGACCTGGACTCTGCAATCCGCTCCGGTTACTTTTTAAAACAGGGACTTGCCAACAACGAAGACTTTTATTATATGAACCTGTTGGTGACCATCACCGCTTCCACATTAGAGGAACTGCAGTGGCGGATTCAGGAAATGAAAAAACTCCTGATTTCTCAAGATATGGATCTTCGCTCCTGCTACTTTTTACAGGAGAAAGGCTTCTTATCATCGCTTCCACTTGCAGCCCTGGATAAGAAATTGTTTGAATTATCCAAACGAAATGTCCTGACCACAGGGGCGGCGAGCTGCTATCCATTTACCAGTTACAGCATCTGTGATGACAACGGCATCTTATTTGGAGTGAACAAACACAATAACTCCTTAGTCATTGCGGATATTTTTGATTCCAGGCAGTACAAGAACTCCAACATCTGTATTCTTGGCTGTTCTGGAGCTGGTAAGACTTTTACCATGCAGACGATGGCACTGCGGATGCGAAGAAAAGGAATTCAGGTGTTTATCATTGCACCGCTGAAAGGTCATGAGTTCTATCGTGCAGCCAGAAATGTGGGCGGGGAATTTATACAGATTTCCCCTGCCAGCAAAAACTGTATCAACATCATGGAAATCCGAAAAGTAGACAACTCTGTAAACGAACTATTAGATGGGCCAACACTGGACGCTTCCGCTCTTGCCGGGAAAATCCAAAAGCTTCACATCTTCTTTTCGCTGTTGATACCAGACATGAACCATGAGGAAAAGCAGCTTCTGGACGAGGCACTGATTAAGACCTATGCCAGAAAGGGGATTACGCATAAAAATGAGACCCTGTTAGATCCCCGGAAGCCGGACCGATACAAAACTATGCCAATTTTAGAGGATGTCTACAATATTCTGATGGAAAGCGAGGACACCAAACGTCTTGCCCATATTTTAAATCGTCTGGTACACGGCTCTGCTTCCAGTTTTAATCAGCAGACCAATGTGGATCTGACCAACAAATATACCGTCCTTGATATCTCGGAGCTTACCGGAACCAGTGATCTGCTGACTGTGGGCATGTTCGTTGCACTGGATTATGTATGGGATAAAGCCAAGGAAAACCGTACCGCCGAAAAAGCCATCTTCGTAGATGAGGTATGGCAGCTCATCGGAGCTTCCTCCAACCGTCTGGCCGCGGAGTTCGTTCTGGAGATTGCGAAAATCATCCGCGCCTATTCCGGTGCAGGCATCTTTGCCACCCAGGATCTGAATGACTTCTTTGCACTGGATGATGGAAAATATGGGAAAGGTATCATCAACAACTGCAAAACAAAAATTGTCCTGAACATGGAGGATGAGGAGGCACAGCGTGTGAAAAACATTCTGCATCTCTCTGAGACGGAGGTAATGAATATCACACATTTCCAGCGTGGAAATGGACTTATCTCCACCAATAACAACAATATCACAGTGGAATTCAAGGCATCTAATTTAGAAAAAGAACTAATTACCACAGACAGACAGGAACTGCTGGAAATTTTGGAACGTCAGAAACAGCGTGCCCTATAAACACCGCATGGATGCAGTTTCCACAATTATTTTAGAACGGTAACTTGAAAAGCAG
Organism: Lachnospiraceae bacterium; assembly: GCA_028692395.1. GTDB lineage: Bacteria > Bacillota > Clostridia > Lachnospirales > Lachnospiraceae > Novisyntrophococcus. Next base: position 21,955 of record JAQUXP010000034.1, on the reverse strand, counting down.
CGATTGTGACTGCTTTTTTTAACCCTTCATTCCAAAAGGAGGATCTTTATGAATCAGAAAACCTTACCAATCCATGGCAGACATCTATTTGCCATGCTTCTTGCAGTGCTGATGACACTGGGTACCTTTCTTACCAGTCAGATATCCGTCTATGCCGCAAGCGGAACCCTCTATTTCAACTCAGGTGAAACACTTGCCTATGGCGATTATTTCACCACAAAAATGACCTTTGACGGTTTCAACACTGCCTACTGTGCACAGCCCATGAAATCCACCCCTGCAGCCGGCTCTTATGAGTATGATCTGCTGGGGAAAGGTTCTGATGTGCGAAAGGCTTTGTACTATCTCCCCGGAGGTTATGGCTATGCCAGTACCATCAAAGCATCCAGCTTAAGTGGGTGGTCTGCCAATAATGCTTATGTCATTGGGCATTTGGCAGTTTCCTATCTCTATGCTGGAAGAGATGCCGGAAGCGGTGCCTTTTATGGCGCACCACAAAGCTACATTGACAAGACCATCGAAGTCGTTAGCGCAATTGATCGTTTACCTGCAGCACCGGATGCGTTCAAGGCATTTGTCATTCCAAGTGACAGCCGCCAGACCATCGTTGGAAGCTGGTATGAGGTTCCTAATGGCTGGATTGAAATTGTAAAAAATTCTGCCAATACCTCACTCACCAAAGATAATAGCAATTACAGTTTGAAAGGTGCAGTCTTTGAAATCTACCTGAAAGACAAACTGGTAGACACGCTGACTACAAACAAAGATGGCTACGCCAAGTCGAAGGAACTGGAGGCCGATAAAACCTATACGGTAAAAGAGACAAAAGCAAGTCCGGGGTTTGCCGTAGATGCCACTGCTCACGATGCCAAAGTGACAACAGCAGCCACCAGTACTGTGAAAATATCCGAAGTTCCACAGAATAATCCGATGGATATTCTTCTTCAAAAAGTAGATGCCGATACAGGAGGTAATTCGGCTCAGGGAACAGCATCTCTGGAAAATGCAGAATTCACAGTAAAATATTATACCCAGCAGTCAGATACAGATCCTGCCGCCGATGGAGCCAAACCGGAACGTACCTGGATTTTTAAAACCAATGCAGAAGGTAAGATTGCATTTACAAAAGATTTTCTTCTCTCCGGTGATAAGTTCTACTATCAAATGGACGGAAAAACCGTATGCCTTCCTCTGGGAACGGTGACTGTTCAGGAAACCAAAGCACCTTCCGGGTATCACGTCAATTCTACGATATTTGTACAGCCGATCCGGGAAGGTGGAACAGCCGAGACAGTAAGCAGTTATAACACTTCCATAGTTCCTGATTCGGTTTTTCGTGGCGGTGTCAGAATACAAAAACGGGATGCGGAAACTGGTACAGCAAAGCCCCAGGGCGCCGCCACACTACAGAAATCCGTTTTCACCATTACAACATTAAATGAAATGCAGGTATCTGTAGAAGGCACAGTTTATGACAAGGATCAGGTAGTCCTGACTCTGGAAACAGATGAGAACGGGCTTGCAGCTACTGCTCCAAACGCACTCCCTGTCGGACATTACCGAATCGATGAAATTACACCCCCTGGCGGTTACTTAAATGAGGGACAGACTTCTCTGGAATTTGACATTGTAACCGATGGGGATATTCTAGACTTAACAGCTGAGAAATCTTCCATTTCCAATTACGTCATCCGCGGCGGAGTAAAAATCCAGAAGCGGGATCTGGAGACTGGAAATACAGAAGCACAGGGCAATGGTTCTTTAGAAAAAGCGACTTTTACCATCACGACACTGAACGATAATCCTGTTTTAGTGGATGGTGTCTCCTACACAAGGGATCAGGTTGTCCTGACACTAAAAACCGATGAAAATGGACTCACCTCCACTGCTGAAAACGCCCTGCCTTACGGTCATTACCGCGTAGATGAGATCACACCGCCAAGCGGTTATTTAAAAGAAGGTGCTGCTTCTCTGGAATTTGATATTGTAAATCATAGAGAAATCGTAGATTTATCTGGAGAAGACACCTCCATCCACAATCAGATCATCCGCGGAGATTTAGAATTTGTAAAAGTCAGTGACGGAGACCTTGCCCGTCTTGCAGATGTACCATTTACCATTACCTCCAAGACGACTGGGGAAAGCCACACCGTCATTTCTGACAAAAACGGCTATGTAAATACAGCCTCCAGCTGGAATAAGCATACCACCAATACCAACCGGGGCGAGACTTCAGAAGACGGTATCTGGTTTGGCACTTCCGAGCCAAATGATGAAAAAGGGGCACTTCTCTACGATACTTATATTGTGGAAGAACAGCGATGCGCTGCAAATGAAGGTATGAATCTGTTAAAGATTGAAGTGACAATCTACAAGGATTCCGTTACGGTTCCAATGGGCACCCTGACCGATGACTATATTGAAATTGGCACCACTGCCCTGGAAAAAGAAAGTGGCTCTCACTTTGCTCCAGCCAACGAAAATCTGACTCTGATTGATACGGTAACCTACAAAGGACTGAAGAAAGGGCAGGACTACAAGCTGGTTGGCACATTGATGGATAAAGCAACAGGCGAAGCTCTCCAAGTGGATGGAAATCCAGTGACTTCTGAAGCCGCCTTTACTGCGAAAAAGGCAGAAGGCAGCGTAGAAGTATCTTTCACCTTTGATGCTTCTGCTGTAAATGGAAAAACGATTGTTGTTTTTGAAACACTGTATCAGGATGACGAAGAGCTGATTGTTCACGCAGATATTGAAGACAGTGACCAGACTATTTATTTCCCAGAGATTGGTACCACCGCAAAAGATGCAGATACAGATTCTCAAATTTCCTGCGCAGATGATGAGGTCACATTGGTGGATACGGTATCTTTTAAAAATCTCATGCCACAAAAGGAATACCAGGTAATCGGAACACTGATGAATAAGGAAACTGGAAAAGCCATTGAAATAGAGGGTACTGTCCTTACTGCTTCTACCACATTTACACCAGAAGGCAGTGATGGCTCCGTGGATGTAACCTTTACCTTTGACGGCAGTGCCTTAAAAGGTAAAACGGTCGTAGTATTTGAATCACTCGTATTTGAACAGCAGGAAATTGCCATCCATGCAGACCTTGAAGATGCTGGTCAGACCATCTATTTTCCGGAAGTAAAGACAATAGCTAAAGACAGTGATACTAAAAATCATTGCTCTCTGGCTGACAGCGACGTGACCATCATTGATACGATTGAATACACCAACCTGATTCCAGGTGAAATCTACCATGTGACAGGAACCTTAATGGATAAGGCATCCGGAGAAGCATTTCAGATAGATGGCGTGCCGATTACTGCACAGACTGATTTTACTCCGGAAACATCTGCGGGAAATGTGGAGCTTTCATTCACCTTCGATGGCAGTAGCCTAAAAGGGCAGACTCTGGTTGTCTTTGAATCCGTCACTTACAAGGAAAAGGAAGTGGCAGTACATGCCAATCTTGAAGATGCCGATCAGACCATTTATTTCCCCGAGGTAAAGACTTCCGCTAAAGACGGGGAAGATAATGACCAGAAGGCTCTTGCCGATAAGGATGTTAAATTAATTGATACTGTATCCTATAAGAATCTGATTCCTGGCGCAAACTATAAAGTCTACGGAATCTTAATGGACAAGGCAACTGGAAAATCCGTAGCGATTGACGGAAAACAGATTACGGCAGAAGCTGCTTTTACTGCTGAAAGCTCAGAAGGCTCTGTAGAAATCACCTTCCAGTTTGATGGAACCACCTTAGCCGGACATGATGTGGTTATCTTTGAAAAACTCTTCTTCGTGGAGGGGGAAACGGAAACCAAGATTGCTTCCCATGAAGATTTGGAAGACAAGGATCAGACAATCACCTTAACGGAAGTACCAAAGGAAGAAACTCCACGAGATACTACTTCGGTCTCTCCTTCCGTAAAAACCGGTGACAATGCACAGTCAATGTTCTATCTGGTACTGGCGGTTTCTGCGCTTCTTTTCACTTCGATTCTTGGCATCGCGCTTTATAAGAAACGGAAACACCAAAACACTGAAGATACCAAGTAACTATGATTTTGATTTCTGTCAGGCAGTCTACCATGGCTGTCTGACTTTTTAAGTATAAATAGGTGATGAATATGCAAACAACACACTGTACTACGGATGCCAAACACATCCGCCGCTTTTTAAATGCCTGCAAAGGAAACTGGCACAACTGTATTTATGTGGACTGTACCTCCTGTAAGGAACTGGGTTCCTGTGCAATCTCCAGTTTTCTCTTTCTTCCAGACGCAGACCTGATGCCCTGCCTTCTGCCCCTCCATGATGTAGTAATTCTGTTTCAGGAAATGCCGGATTCGGCTGAATGTTTAGATACTCTGACGATTCGTCAGTTCTTATCTCTATATCAGGCATACCTTGGCAGTCATGCCAAAGAGTCGTCCATCTGCCCCTGTATCTGGATGCTTCAGAGTCAGCAGGATGCAAATTATGACTGGTAGGTTGCTTTTCTATCTACCTGTACGTACAGATAGAGTAAAGAAAGGAGGCCAACGCCTATGTTAAACGCAGCGATTATTTTACAGTATACGGATCAGTTATTTACCCAGTGGATCTTTCTTCCTGCAGTGTTCCTTCTGTACTGCTGCTTTACAAAATACCATACGAAGACTCCGAAGCGAAGGCTATGCTACCGTATCTGTCTGATACTGATACTCATCTTTCTGCTCCGCTGCTTCTGTGCCCAGTTTATTTTTACAGAGGTAAATTATCCCCGTTTTGCAGACAGTGGATTGTTTCCACTCATTAATGCAGTGTTCTATCAGGGGCAATAAACCCCACCTTGGGTCATAACGCCCTGTGAGGGCGCAGTATCTGTCCCCGTGCTATAGGAATTCATCACCCGCTTACTTACAATATAAGTATGACTTACGTATGCTTTTTTGAAAGGTCATGCGTATACCACATACAAAGCGAGGTGACACTTTATGAAAAAACAAACCATACGCTGCCCATATTGCGGTGGCACAGCTATTTTAAGAGATGCCTCTTATGTCTATGGTGACAAATCGAGAGGCGGGCAGGTCTATGTATGCAGCCACTATCCCATCTGTGATTCCTATGTAGGTGTCCATCCTGGAACGGTGATTCCAAAAGGGACCCTTGCCAACAAGGAATTACGGCAAAAAAGGATTCAGGCACACCAGACCTTCGATCAGATATGGAAGCAACGGATTCTTTCAAAGCCAGATGCCTACCGCTGGATTGCCGATAAGTTCTGCCTGAATACCAAGCAGGCTCATATCGGATATTTCAGCAGTTATATGTGCGACCAGCTCATCGCTGAATCCGTTAAGGTACTTCATAACAACCGCAGACAGCATGCATTCGGATGAAAGGCGGTGACATTATGAATACTCAGACAACCATGACATCTGCTCAGAAACAGCTTGCGGAAGATCACATGCATCTGGTGCCCACCATGATTCATGCTCTTACACGATCTTATGGAAAGTTGTCCACAGAAGAACGGGAAGAGCTGACACAGAATGGTTATCTTGCTCTGTGCAGGGCGGCCATGCATTATGAGAAGGGACGCTCTTTTCGGATCTATGCACAGGTGGTTATCAAACATGCGATCTATGACTACTGGCGAACCTGCAATATCCATCAGAAACGGTGTTGTTCTCTGGATGCACTGCTTTACCATGAAGATGAAGATTCCTGGGAACAGCCATTTTTTGAATCCACTGACTGTCCGTCTCCAGAGCAGGACATGCAACAAACTCTGGTATCCGAATACCTTCGTTTGGTAAGTCAACAAAGCTGTGACATGATTCAAAAGGGAATTGCGTCTCTGCTACTTACCCAGAAAGGTTACACTAGTTCTGACATCGCCAAACTTTACGATGTTCCATCCAACCGGGTGCGGGCATGGCAGAGCAAAGCCAAAAAGAAATTGCAGCAAAATCAGGAGCTATATGCTTTGCTTAGTTAAATTATGAAGGAGGAGTTCTATGCTGACATTATATACGGCAATTGGACATTTGAAGTTTCAAAAAAATACAGATCAGACCACTACCCCACTGGTCATCAATCAGAATCAGGAATATGGCTTGACCCATGAAGAACTACTTCTCTGGAGCTGCCTTGCCTTCCAGATTTTACAGATACATGAGTTGGAAGATGCCTATATGCAACGAAAGAACGCATGTGGCACAGAGGATACTGCTTCCTTTGCTCACACTCTAAATCGCCTGATGCTGCGCGGATTGATTGCCAAAGGGGATGGTATGACTGGTGCAGATGCCCTTTACCGTCTTCTTGGGGAACTCTATATCACACCAGTTGAAAATCACTTTTCCGCGCGGCTGTTTAGCTGCATCCATCTTTATCTGAAGGGTGATATCAACCGAAAAGATTTTGGGTCATACCTAAAGAAAGCTGCTTTTACCCCCATCGAGGAAACCATCCTGCAGCTTGCCAATGCAGTTCCTCTATCTACTGCAGAACTGGTGACCTGTGTTAAAAATAATATTACTGTGCAGTCTGACCAGGATGTACTGGAGGCACTGTATCAGGATTCTGATGTAACCTGCAAGACACTGGCGGAGGATGTGGCACAAAACCATGTCCACTATCCGGTTCTGCAGGCAGTCGGTAACCTGTACTTGAACAAACAAATCTTATTTCAGAAATTTTAGTTTTGGAAAGGAGTCTTATGCCTAGACCTTTATTTACCAAGCTGGTTTCCCTTGCGGCAATCGGCTTTTTTTGTGTACTCTTTGGCTGCATCTACGGATTACACACCAAAGACCGAATCTTTCTTATTATGAGTATTCTGATTGGTCTGTGTATCCTTGTGCGTTCCCTTGATCTGTACCACCTGATTCACTCGCATGCCTATGTAGTTCTGACAGGTTTCTGCTGCAAACGAGAGCCGGGATTATTCCAGAAAAAACAACAAATAGTATTTACCACCCTGGATGCAAAGGAATATCATTTTACCTTTGATAAGAACGTAAAAATCATGCAGGGGCGCTGCTATCATCTCTATTTCCGCATAACAGATTCGATATCTACAGATGAAACTCATGGTTTTCCTGCTTCGCAGAATTATCTGGGCGTAGAAGAAATCTCATCAATAGAATAATTTTTATCTTTTGCTATTTCAGAGTCGTTGCGACAACGTTTCTTTCATATACGAAAAAGGAATCATCAGTCTCTCTGCAGAAAGCTGATGATCCCCTTTTCGTATCTATTCTTCTATTAAACAATTTTCCAATTTATCTTTAATTTCCTGATCAAGAAATTTGACTTTCTCTGTATTGCCAAACGTCATCTGCGGATATTTATTTTGATTCGTCGACTTTTTAAATATATAATCTACTTCAAACAGCTCCTGAAACTTTCCGTTGTCTATTTCTTCTACTCTAAAAGAGTATGGAACGTAACAATCATCTATAACATTTCCTGCTTTATCTGTATTTTTCCCACAACACAGTACAAATTCGAGATTTGTCATCCCAAAAGCATATGTTGCCGTCATAGTTAAAATATCTTCGGCAATAAATATATCTGTTATTGTCAACTCATAAAGCCTTTTTATGTACCGGGTCTTAATATCTGCAAAATCTGCGGGATGTTTGGAATCAAATTTTATTTCCGAAGCTTTTAAACTCTTTCTTACAGCCTTTTTATAAAAATCCTTTGCTTTAAGCGTGGATGCAACCCCTGTTAAATGCATGAAAGAATCTACTTTAAAAATAACTTCTATCTTTTTCTGATCATATACAAACATGTATGTTTGTCCTACCAGATATTGTTGATAGGTAATCGCAGCATCTTTTATTCTGGTGACCAGTTGCCTTTTATCTATGTACATTATCATTTCTCCCTAAAATAAAAGTAGGAAGATTTCTCTTCCTACTTACTAGTTCTTAAAACACCACCGGCAGTTCGTTCTGTTGATGCTAAGCACTACCAGAACAATGGCATATGGTTTCATCCCCATACTGGATGTGGTAACTTCTACCACTGAATCGCTATTTAGTTTTCCCCAATAGCATTTCCATAGACACTTTTAGTTGCTCTATGTGCAACCCGGTATACAAGTATCTCTACTTGTAACTTTATTATATGCGAAAGGGTCCAAAATATCAATGCTTTTTTCTAAAAAATAATAACTTTTGCCAACTCTTTGTGCTTTCATTTTATTATGTCATACTCACACCTTTTATGCAATCTTAATGTTCCTTTTCCGGATTTTCAATTTCAGATTTTATCTATCACACACATATACTACATTTAATAAGACCCATATATTGACCTTTAAAGTATAATTATGGTACTTTTGGATTTTTTCTCTTTGCAATTCTATATATTGTGTTCAACTATTTGACTTAAACTATATATTGTGCTATTATAATCTTGTATTTAAGTTTTTGTGTTGTCCCATTATGGGAGTTATGGATTATACATCCAGGCACACATGCTGTTTAAGTTGGAAATCAGAGTCATTATGTAAGTCGTATTATGCGGCCTCGTAATGGCTCTTTTTTTATTTTACACTATTTTATTATTTTAATGCCCAAAGAGGCAGAAAGGAGAATTATTATGTCTACACAAATTATCATCATGGGGAGGACTACAAAACCACCCGTCATTCAACAGGCGCAGAACACAGGAGCAGAGTATATTTCTCTGGATCTTGCAGTCAGTCAGTGGAACCAGAAAGACCGGCACGAAGAAACCATTTTTTACAAATGCTTCTTTAATTCTTATCAGGCGCAAAAACTGATAAAGGCAAATGTCAAACAAGGAAGCACCCTTCAAATCATCGGTAATCTGACGCTTCAGCCATTCATCTATCAAAAAGGTGAACGTGCCGGGCAGCCAGATTCCGGTGCCAGAATTGAAGTCTATGACTGGCAGTATACGCTTTCCAACAAACCAGAAAATGCAGATGCTGGCGGCAGCGCTCCTACTCAAGGGATGGCAAATGGCGGCGTACCAAATGGCGGATACCAGAATCAGGGATACGCAAATCAGGCAAATTATGCCGCTCAAAATTCCGGTTATGGCAATGCTCCTGCACCAAACATGGCACAGGGTCAACCGCCACAGAATCAGCAGGCCCAGCAGCAATCACAAAACAGACAGTCGCAGAATTATCAGCAGACTGCAAATGGCTATCAAGGGATGCCAGCAGGCAATGCCTATGCAAATGACGGATTTACGAATGTACCGGAAGGCATGGCGCAGCAGCTTCCATTCCCAGCATAACAAACGTTCTAAAAAAACACATATGAAAGAACCTAAAGTTGAGGAATTGCATCGAATCAGAATCTCTGATTTCCTGCAGTTCCTTTTTTTCAAAAGAAAGGCACTCTCATGAAAAAAACGAAAAGAAAAAGGAATCCATTTGGCATCCTAATTGCAGTCCTTGGCTTTGCCATTCTGCTCACTCCAGTTGGCTCCAACAGACTTGTTGTAACAATCATTCTACTGGTCGGCATTGGTGTGATTCTTCTGGCAGCACTTCTTCACACACGAGAGATTTCGCTGCTTCCAAAGCCTAAATGGTTTTCTATGAAAGTCAGGAAATACCACGGGCAACCTCAGCGTCCCGATGTGGAAACACTGCTCTGGAGGCAGATCAATTTCCAGATCACCAATAAGCTGCAATCAGCTTATCCCGGTGCTACCTGGGACTATCTGGTCTCCCCTCAGGTGGACTGTCTTTTAGACTGTCAGCCCATCCGCATCCGTATCAATCAAACCGGAGATTACAATTTTGCCGAGGTACATATGAACCAGTATGGAAATCTGTCACTGGTCATGATGACAATTGATGCCCTTATGCCAAGGCACAGACAAGAAGATGGCAAAACAGAGCCGCAGGTGGATCCGGAATCCTGGTATTCCCTGATTGGCAAGCCCTTGCTCACTGAAGTCATTGGCGAACTGCAGGCAAGAGGACACCAGAAACTATTTATCAATGAACAGGGTGATATCTTCATCCAAAATAACGATGCACAGGAAATCAAAGGCTCTTTTGAACAGTTTCCACCTAGAAGCTACTGGCCTGCACTGACCGATATTTTTCTTCGGGATGAGCTGGCGGCTTCCGAAACCGATCAAGCCTTGGAATTATCCTGGATGTAACAAAAGGAGGACACATAAGAATGGGAAATACAAAATTAATTGATAACTGGTCTTTTAAACGAAAACTTCCAGAGCCTTTTGAGGATTACTCCGATGATCCGGTTTTCAAGGACATTCATTCCAAATACTGCACACAGCCACAGAAAAAATCCACGCTTCACGCGGCAACCCTGCGAGCAATCTTAGCCTACATGGAACTGGAAAATCCATCCCGCACCGCTGCTCCTGAAGCACTGGGAGCCATCGGAAGCCAGGGAAACAACTACACCATCGCAGAATACCCAAGTAAAACCGGAGAACTTCATGTGGTCATATTCAACAGGCTGACCGGCAAATTCATCAGTGGGCGTTACCAGACTCCTCCGGATACGGAAAATGTTCCTGAAAAATATGTACTGAAAGAAATGGACAACAGCGGAGCTGCCCTGCTATTTGCGCTTATGCCTACGGCACTGGCAGATGACGAATTCAATGAGTTTTACCAGAAGTTAAAGGAACACAAAGAGAACGGATACACCGATATGAAACCTGCTGCAGAAACAGCGGCGCTCCTATGCGATAACATTTACCGCAGGGTCCGCTATTCCGATGCACTTCTGGTGGGAGGCATTAAGACAGATACTCCGACAAACGGTGTGATTCCTACTCTCAAGCCTTTAAATATTCAAAATGGTCTCTACGCCCCTACAAATGCCTTACTCGGAGAATTTCAGGTAATGAAACCCGGGCGCAGTACAAAAAGGTCTGCCGCATCCGTTGCAGCCTCTGATTTTGTCAGCAAATATCTCCTGTCCGATTCCCGGACTTTCACCCCAGAAGAAGAATTAACGGTTCCACAGCTCCCCGACTGGTATGTCATACCAGAAGAAATCAAACGGATCTGTGAACATGCCAAATTAACAACGAATACGGTCCAGCCCATGCGCAATTTCTTACTGCGCGGTCCTGCAGGAACCGGAAAGACAGAAGGCGCCAAGGCAATTGCCGCCGGACTTCATCTTCCTTACCGGTGTATTACCTGCTCTGCCAACTCTGAAATCTTCGATCTGCTGGGACAGATTCTTCCAGATGTAGAAGACTCTGCTTCTCAGCTAAAAGGTGACTATCCCTCTTTTCAGGACATCACCCTGGATCCTGCTACAGCATATCAGAAGCTGACTGGAATCTATGATGAAAATGTATCCGAAGAAACAGTCTATCAGAAACTGACCGATACCATCTTTCAGAAGGTGCAGGCCGAACAACCTGCGGACAGTTCTAAACAGCATTTCAAATACGTGGACACGCCCTTGGTAGAAGCAATCCGCTATGGCTATCTGGTGGAAATTCAGGAGCCAACCGTCATTGCCAATCCCGGAGTTTTAGTCGGACTGAACTCTCTTTTGGATCGCTGTAACAGCGTATTCCTTCCAAATGGAGAAGTCATCACCCGCCATCCAGATACCACAATTGTTGTTACCACAAATAATGACTATGCCGGATGCAAGCCGATGAACCAGTCGGTCATCTCAAGAATGAATCTGGTCATCGATCTGGATGAACCAGATGAAGATACTCTGGTGGAACGCGTTCTGGGCATTACCGGTTGTAGTGATAAATCAACGGTAAAGACCATGGCACGCATCATCAAATCCATTTCAGACTATTGCAGGGAAAACCTCATAACAGATGGATGCTGTGGTGTCAGAGAATTAATCTCCTGGGTACAGTCCTTTATGATCTGTGAGGATATCCGGGAAGCTGCGCGCTATACGATTCTCTCCTCTGTGTCTTCCGATGCAGAAAGCCGGATTGAGATTGAAAGCAGCTGCCTTGATACGCTGCTTGCAGCCTAGGAGGTGATGAAATTTATGAAAAAAGAACGAATAACGGAACTGCAGATGCGGGAACTACTCGCAAACAATCTGCGTTATCTCCGTATCACAAGCCCAAAGCAGTTGTCCCAGAAGGCACTTGCCCGATATCTGGCACTTTCCACAAAGACATTGCGGAACTATGAATCAGGACATTCCACTATGAATGCCTATTACCTCTATATCCTGTCCAGTTATTACGGCTGCACGATGGAGGAACTACTTACAAAGAATCTAAATGAAGAAAGGGTGTAAGAAATTTGAAAACAACACAAAAAGAATTAAAGAAAATGATAAGAAATCAGGAATGCAGTATCCAGGATAAAGAACTGTTCCTCTCCTCTGCCTACCAAAACTATATGACCTCTCTTGCGAAAGCGGCCACTGGCCGCTACCGCAACGGTCTTCAGGTCATCATGGAATGGAATGAGGCTCCGGATGCAGGCATTGCCTACACTGACAATTACAAAATCCACGCCAATGCAGCAAACCCGATCACCCAAAGTCTTCCTTCCCGCTATCTGCGCTCCCAGAGCCTGACGGGGCTTGGCGGACATGAAATTGGTCATCTGCTGTATACCGACTTTACGTCCCTTGGATTATATCTTACCAGCATGAAAAGCGGTTCCTTCTATCCAGAGGCACCCACATTTCCCCAGCCGCTGTTTGAGCAGCACCTAGAGGAAATCACAGAGGCTATGGAAAGCAAAGATGCCGCTTCCTGCATGACGCTTCAGCAGTGTGCGGCTACCCTGAACAACATTCTGGAGGATGTCTATATCGAATCCCGCATGTGCGATTCCTATGCTGGTACTTTCCGGCAGGGAATTCTTTTAAATAATCTGCGGTTTGCCGAGCAGATGCCTTCTATTCAAGATCAGATTGATAAGGGTTATCAGGAGTATGCCATTATAGTAAACCTCATCATTTGTTACTGCAAAGCAGGCACCATCAACAATCTATCTGGCTATACCGGTCCTTATCTGGACTCTCTGGAAGATTGTATTCCATTTATCGATGACTGCCTCTATGAGGAGGACGGAAAAGAACGATTTCGGGCTACCAATCAGCTTCTTACGATTTTATGGTCCTATATAAAGCCGCTCATTAAAGAAACACAGAAAAAACTGGATGAAAGCGATGAAGAGGATGCCCTGGAAACACTAAAAGACATACTGGGTAAGCAAATCAAAGGCGGTCAGCCGCTCCCTTCCGGACGTGGCGGACAGATGCCAAAGAATGCGCCAAAAGGCAAGCAGGGAAAGCCAAGTGAAGGCTTTCATTCCCTTTCTCCGGAAACCAGACAAGCTGGGCTGACAGAAGTACAAGATGTCCTCGCTGAAGAGGGAAGCCGAATCGCACTGGCAAAGACAACTGCCATCTTAGATGAAAACAATCCAGGCGTTACTTACAACCATCAGTATGCCGGTTCGGGCTATGAAAAATCTGCAAAAGATTTATTCGATATCCTAAATCATGTGGCTGCTGAGAAGGCAGAGGAACAGTACGAGCAGGAAATGACAGAAGAATTACAAAAAGCTGCCGATGACATCCGTTACGGGGACGCCCATCAGGGGATTCATGTGACCATCCATCGGATCCAACGTGTATCAGAAGGACAGATTGCCAATTATCAAACCGTTGCCAGACCTCTTCTTCAGGCTTCCAAGCGTCTGCAAAGTTCTATCGCACCACTTTTAAAGGCAGAGGCGGAAGGCGGGAAGATGAAAAATCTGCTGTTCGGCAAACGGCTGGACATGCATGCGCTCCATCACAATGATGGCACCATCTTTTCCCACACCCGTTTACCTTCTGAAGAACAGAAACTGGCAGTGGGACTTTTGATTGACGAAAGCGGTTCCATGTCTGATGAACACCGGATCACTCACGCAAGGAAGACCGCAATCGTTCTCTATGACTTTTGCAAAAGCCTGAATATCCCAGTGACGATTTATGGACATTCCACAGATGGAGCAGGAGTTGCTCTTTACTCTTATGCAGAATTTGATTCTCTGGATTCCACAGACCGCTACCGGCTCATGGATATGAGTGCCAGAGGCGGCAATCGGGATGGCGCTGCTCTTCGTTTTGTGGCAGAACATCTGGTTGGACGACCTGAACAGCAGAAACTACTGATCCTTATCTCAGACGGACAGCCTGCAGATTATGGATATTATGGCACAGAAGCCGAAGCAGATCTTCGTGGCATCAAGAAAGAATATGAAAAGAAAGGCATTACGCTGTTTGCTGCAGCCATTGGTTCCGATAAGGAGAATATCAAGCGGATTTACAAAGAAGGCTTTTTAGATATTACCAAGCTGGAAGATCTCCCAAAGAACCTGACGTTGTTAGTAAAACAATATCTCAAATAATAGAAAGAAAGGACATTCGATTATGGATCAGAATACACAGACAAGAATTACCGATCAGATTTGCAAAGTTCAGACGGACAAACGGCTGATTGCCATGTATGACAGGCTTCGCTATGCGGCATTTTCAAGTTACGCACAGTTGCATGCCAAAGGAGAATATCAGGAAAACGGGCGTAAAATCCACTCCCTCATCGGCATTACCATTCAGGATTATTCCAATGGAACCGGCGATAAGAACGTGATTGCCCAGTTTAACCTGACTCCGGAGCAGGTGCAGTTTCTACTCACCCGTATTATGGCAGGCTTTCAGGAATTTGAATGGAGCCAGCAGAAAATATTTGGCGAACCGGATGTACAGGGCTTTTCCATTGCCCAGATTTTTAACATCTCCCGCCATGCAGTAGACAACCAGGGGAGAGTCATGAACAGCCCCTGGCGAATACAGATTACCAATGGCAAAGGCATCCGCATGAAGAATAAAAACGGCGGCGCCTATATGAAAGGCGGCAGCTTCCAGGCATTAAAGTCGGCTTCGATTCAATTAACCGACATGGATTTATTCAGTCTGTTAAAAAGAGTCGATTCCTATATCACAAACTGGGAGAGCTGTATTTCCACTTCCTTAATCAACAATGGAAAACAGGCACTTGCACAGCAGCAGATGCAGAACCAGAATCAATCGCCGCCGGGGCTAGATGCTCCTTATGCTGCATAAAAACATATTCAGATGGGAGGCGGCAGTCGCTGCTTCCCTCTCTGGATGGAAAGGAATACTATGAAACTTGCAACCCTTAGAAATATGGACACCTACGGACGCATCCGCATCCCACATGAGATACGCAGCGCCTTGCAAATCCAGGGTGAAACAACCTTTGAGCTGTATTTTGACGGAGATGCGATACACCTTAGAAAATGCAGCCCCTATCTCTCCATACAAAAACAGGCAATGGATTTTTTAGATATACTTTCCCGGATTCTTGCCTGCGATGCTATGATCTGTGATCCGGACTGTATCATTGCATCAAAAGGCTGTTGTCTCCAAAAAGATGCTCATATCAATGATGAGCTGTCTGCCTATGTCAAAAAAGGAGAAGATCACATATTCTCTCCCTCTGAAGTCATATACGCAGTTGCAGCAAAAAAAGTTCCTGTTGCAGCCATTTTCCACATTGTTCAGGAGAATTGTGCCAAGCCATCTATGGCACTAGTGTTGTTTCAAAGGCGCAACAGGGAATACACACCAATGGATTACGGCAGTGCCAAATTAGTAGCTGCCATGTTCGGTAAGAAACTACCCGAGTAAAGAAAGGATGGATTATGACTAAAGAACGAATTTACTATATCAATGCCCCGAAGAAACGGATTGCCTTAACCGGACACCTCTCCCTCCCACTGCGGATTGGAGAACGTGCCTGGATTTGCGTTGCAGGCCAGTCCATTACGACTTCTCTTGTAAAGCAGATTTTAGAAGTTTCTGAATCTAGAATCATCTTTGAGACCTGCAATACCATTTACAGTCTCAGCTACGCAAGAGTTCCTGCCAGAACAGAGGTGATGTGTGCGTGACAAAACAGGAAGAACTGGGAAGCAGCCTTCAAACGTTGCTTTCCTTCCTAAAGAAAAACCGCGAGCACGTAGGCAGGGAACTTCTTCATACGCATTACCGGAAACCTTATTATGAGCTTCTGGCCAGAGTGAATCAGACTGCAACCGCTTATGTAAAGGCCGTTGCTCTAAGCGGTCTTCTTATCAACCCGGATGTATCCATTGATAAACAGTGCATGGCCATAAATCAGGCGATTGAAAACTCAGGCTTACTGAAGGAAATGGGGCGAAGCATCTCCAGAACCTATGATGTGACTATTTTACATCAGCTGGCACTGCAGCTTCGTGCCCTTTTAATAGATGTGTTGGAGCCTTATATCAACTTAAAGACCTGCCTCGTAGCCGATCTATCTGATATGGAAAGGGAACCCATCATCTACAATACTCTGTCAAAATGCATTTATAAAAATAGTGAATGGATCTATCATGAGCTTGATCTTTACGGCAAGCTTCTGATCTTCATAAAACCAGAAAATACAATTGCCGGCAATGCTCCGGCAGAAAGCGAGATTGCTTGAGCCGCCCATTGGACGGCTCTTTTTAGTTGCACCTCCTCCACTATATAATGTATTTCGCTAATATATCTGTACTACATATAGTATTCTAATTTGACTTATTCTATATCTAGTGTTATGATGATTATGTAATTATTATTTGTGTCATCCGGAATGGATATTTCACATGCAGTTTAGGTTTGTATTTTAGTCAGGAGTTTGCTTTGCCCTACGTGGCAGGCACTTCTGGCTTTTTTATTTTGTAGGAACCTGCAGCACTATGGAGAATGAACATTTTTGTATCATTCTCTTTTTTTATGCCTAAATTTGCAAAGAAGGGAGGATTGATATCCAAAATACTCCGGAAAGACACCACACAAAGAAAGGAGTCACACGAATGACAAACAAAGTAAACCGTATCAAAGAACTGGTATCCCTGCTCAATGAGCACCGTAATGCCTATTACAATCTAAATGCACCTGCCATTACAGATGCAGAATATGACCGGCTCTATGATGAACTGGCAAGTCTGGAGGTAGAAACCGGGTTTTTATTATCCGCTTCTCCCACTCAGACTGTTGGCTATTATCCGGTCAGTGAATTAAAGAAGATCACGCACCCTACACCACTACTGTCTCTGGACAAAACAAAGCAGCTTCCCAAAATTATATCCTTTATTGGAATCCAGGATGCTCTGCTTATGCTGAAACTGGATGGACTGACCACCAAGCTCGTCTATGAAAATGGAACGCTTGTACAGGCTTCTACCCGCGGGGATGGTGAGGTCGGTGAAGATATTACCCATAATATTCCTGCTTATCACAATGTTCCGCTTACCATTCCTTATCAGAAGCGTCTGGTAATCACAGGGGAATCCATTATCCACAAGAAAGACTTTGAAAGATTGAGGCTCACCCTGCGTGACAGCAATGGAAAACCTTATAAGAATGTCCGCAATCTGGCTTCCGGCTCTGTCAGAGCATTGGACCCGGAAACCTGTGCCAAACGCTGCGTTCACTTCATCCCCTTTCATGTATTAGAGGGCATGGATGAAGAACCAGGCGGTGACAGCAGATTGATCCGGCTTTGCCGTTTAAGCATGCAGGGTTTTGACTCCTGCCCGGTTATTCCGCTGAATCAGTTTTCTTCTATCACTGCACAAAATCTTCAGAAAGCCATTAATGATTTAAAAACTACTGCTGAAAATCGAAGCCTTCCTTACGATGGCACCGTAATCATCTATAACAGCCTAAGTCATTCCAGAAGCTGTGGACAGACTGGTCATCACTATAAAGACGGGCTTGCTTACAAGTTTGAAGACGAACTCTATGAAACAGTTCTGAGAAAAATTGAATGGACACCCACAAGGTTTGGTGAAATCGCTCCTGTTGGAGTCTTTGATACTGTAGAGATTGACGGCTGCGATGTATCCAGAGCCTCTCTCCACAACCTCTCTTTCATCAAAAATCTGGAACTAGTTCCCGGATGCCGCATCATGGTATCCAAACGGAACATGATTATTCCTCACATTGAAGAAAATCTGGACAAAGGAGACTACAAGGACTGCCATCCTGCTATCTGTCCCTGCTGCGGCTCTCATACAAGAATCTATGAACGCAGAACCAGCAGCGGAAAAATGGTAGAAACCGTTCACTGTGACAACGCGCAGTGCGACAGCCAGATTGCTAGAAGATTTGAACACTTTGCAAGCAAAAAGGCGATGAACATTGAAGGGCTCTCCGGTGCTACTTTGGAGCGTTTTCTGGAACTTGGGTACTTAAAAAGTTTCCAGGACATCTATCATCTGGAGGATTATCGGGATGAGATTATCGCCCTCGATGGATATGGTGAAAAATCCTATGAAAGACTCCACGCTGCAATAGAAAATAGTCGGCAGACTACGTTTGTACGCTATCTGGTATCCATGGATATTCCTATGATCGGACGTACCAAAAGCAGAATATTGGATGGCGTATTCAAAGGCAGCTTAGATGCCTTTGAGGAAGCTGCACTGGATAATTATGATTTTACGATTCTGGAAGACTTCGGAGAAACACTGAATGACAACCTGCACACATGGTTTGCAGATGAAGACAATTTAAACTTATGGAGGGAATTACAAATGGAAATGAATATGGAAAATAAAACAATGGAAACTATCGAACTCACAGAATCTATCAGCCCATTCAAGGACTGCACCATCGTTGCCACTGGAAAACTTGAGAGTTTTACCAGAGATGGAATTAACGATAAGATTCTGGAGCTTGGAGCAAAACCCGGAAGCTCTGTATCTAAAAAAACTGACTACCTGATCTGCGGTGAAAAAGCCGGCAGCAAGCTGACTAAAGCCCAGAGCCTTGGAGTCAAAGTCTTAAGCGAACAGGAATTCCTGGATATGATTGCTTAATGAACCTGGAAGAAAAATCAAATGAGCCATTAAAGAACTGGGAAAGGTGTACTGCACTTTTTCCCTTTCATTTGTCGTTATACAAGAAGAAAATAATAATACATTTCCGGAGGAATATACTATGATGAATTATAAAGATTTTGAAACTACAATAAAAGAATTTTTAGAAACGAAATTTGAAACAAAGATAAACATTACACCTGTTGAAACGCGGAAAAATAACAATACACTATGCAGAGGTCTTTCTTTTCAGGTTCCATGCAGCAATACTGCCACCTCTATTTATTTAGAAGATGCATATCGGGATTATAAAAACGGAATATCCATTCCGGATATTTGCAAGAATCTCTATCCTGTATACAAAATCCCGTCTTTGCAAAACGCAAATATAGATCCGCTATTTAATTTAGAAAACGTAAAAAATCAAATTGTCTACAAGATCATCAATTATGAACAGAATAAAGATCTGTTAAAAAGAATTCCCCATATCCCTTTTCTTGACCTTGCAATTGTATTTTACCTGTTGTTGGAAATAAATAATAAAAGCGTTGCTTCCATGCCAATAAAAAATAGGCATCTTGCAATATGGGGGATAGATTTGGACACATTGTATTCCTGTGCCAAGGAAAACACACCCAAATTACTCCCCGCAAGTATCCAACCTATATCCGATGTTATTGGCAAAATAGATGAAGAACTTGCTACCCAGAATATTGATTTGGGAATGCTTATCCTTTCCAACACTTACAATAATTTGGGGGCGGGATGTATCCTGTATGATAACATTTTAAAGCAGTTGAGCTGCCAGTTCGGTGAAAGCTTGTACGTAATACCAAGCAGTACCCATGAATGCATCATCCTTCCCAAAAGCAAGGTGGAAAATGGAGCATATTTAAAGTATATGATTTGTTCAATCAATGAGAAGGTTGTTGACCCTGACGAAGTTTTGGCAGACCATCCATACTATTATGACCTGCAAAAGGAAACGCTTGAGCTGGCTTGATGCGCATTACCCACAGGATA
This sequence comes from Lachnospiraceae bacterium, assembly GCA_028692395.1. Classification (GTDB taxonomy): domain Bacteria; phylum Bacillota; class Clostridia; order Lachnospirales; family Lachnospiraceae; genus Novisyntrophococcus. The sequence goes on along the minus strand of JAQUXP010000034.1, from coordinate 2,034 downwards.
TTGCTGCTCTGTTACATACAGCCTTCCAATCTGAAAGGAGACTGATACTATGTTAAAGAATTATGCTGTTATTCAGACAATTACACCCTATACAATTCTCTCAGCTATCAAGGAATTTCATGAGAAATGCACTTTTTTTAAGTAATTTCTACCATGCCCCCGTTATCTAAATACTTTGAGCCGCCCAATTTTGATATGATACCCTCAAGTAGGACACTGAAATATAAAAATCTACTTGGGGGTATTTCTATGTCCAGAAAAAGTAAGATTAATCCAGTTGAAAAAGTTAAGGTTGTTGAGCGATATTTAAAAGAAAGAATCGGGCTCAACGAAGCCGCCAGAATTTCAGGTAATTGTTCAAATGATACCATCATTGCATGGATACGCATTTATGAAGAGTCAGGACCTGCTGGCTTACTTGACCAGCCTAAAAACCAAATGTATTCTAAAGAATTAAAACTAAATGCTGTCCAAGATTATATCAATGGGGAGGGTTCACAGAATGATATCTGTAAAAAATATCAGATTCGTTCTCGGTCCCAGCTCAGGCAATGGGTTAAGGTGTATAATAATGGTGGAAATTTAAGAGAAACCACCGGAGGTGCATCTATGAAAAAAACAAGGGATACAACTTTTGAAGAACGACTAGAGATTGTGGAAGAGTGTTTGGAGAATGATAAGAATTACGGTGCAGCGGCTATTAAATATGGCTGTTCCTATCAACAAGTTCGTAATTGGGTGAAAAAATATGAAGAGATGGGGGCTGCTGGTCTTGACGACCGCCGCGGCCGCCGCATTGGCTCACGGCCCAGTCGAACCCCAGAAGAAGAACTGCGGGATAAGATTGCGGAATTGGAGCGCAGGAACAAAAATCTACAAATGGAGAATGACCTGTTAAAAAAAGTCAGAGAACTGGGGAGGGGGGAGCACTATCACTAGTACATCATCTTACAACATATAAAGCAATTAAAGAACTGTCTGAAACCAAAGCGTATCCTGTGAAGAACCTTTGCGCCTATCTGGGCATTACCCGTTCAGCGTATTACCGATGGCTAAAGCATCCGGTGAGCAGCCGCGAAGCCAGAAACAGACAGATTGCAGAGGAAGTACGAAGAATCCATGAGGAACATCCAGACATGGGATATCGCCGTATCCGAGATGAATTGGCAATGAGCCATGATATCCAGGCAAATGATAAGCGTATTCTACGGATATGCAGAAGTGAGAGAATTCAGTCCACGATTAAATGGAAACCCAAAGGCTGTACCAAGGCTGACCGAAATCCAGACCATGTTGCGAAAAACTATCTGAATCGGGATTTCCATGCAGATTCGCCAAACGAAAAATGGCTGACGGATGTAACCGAATTCAAATATTATATTGGGATTGAGGTTCACAAGATGTATTTGAGCGCAATTCTAGACTTATATGACCGGAGAATCGTCGCATATAAGATAAGTAATCGTAATGATACCCCGCTGGTCATGGATACCTTCGATGAAGCCGTGAAACTAGAGCCAGATGCACACCCTTTATTCCATAGTGATCGCGGGTTTCAATATACCAGTGCACAATTCCACGCCCGGCTGAAAAAACATCATATGAGACAAAGCATGTCCCGCGTGGCACGTTGTATTGACAATGGACCTATGGAAGGGTTTTGGGGAATTCTAAAACGGGAAATGTATTATGGACACCGTTTTACGGAAAGGGAGAAACTGTTGTCTGTTATAACAGATTACATTGACTATTACAATAATCGACGTTTACAACGCAAACTGAACATAATGGCACCAATGGCATATCACAACCAGTACATGTTAGCAGCATAAAAATCCGCCAGCCACAACGTGGCTGACGGCAAAAAACTTATGATATTTTATTGTCCTCTTGACGGGTAGCACACCATTTTGGACGGCTCTTTCTTCTAATCTCGCTACAAAATCCTAACCCCTTTTATCATATTTTGTCTGTAATGACGCAACAAATACAGCGAAAACTCTGGCTCCTCCCACTCTTTTCGTATTCGTTCCT
>JAQUXP010000033.1 GCA_028692395.1 Lachnospiraceae bacterium | reverse complement strand
GTTTGGTAGCTTAATTTTACATCAAAAGGAATGAAGATTCCTTATATTTTTGACATTTTTGAAAGTTATTTATAAAAGGTACGCTGTAGTAGACAGACTGTGGATAAATCTGCGGAAACTCAAGAAGCATTAAATTATTGACAATTATGTTTTCTTCCGTTAGAATAGTTAGGACAGATATCGTTTATTTCGATCAGCACACAAAGATATCCTTGTATCAAAAATATAAATCACAGGAACATTTACAGGAGGAAGTAAGATGATTATAGTAATGAAACCAAACGCACCGGAGGATGCTGTCAAGAATGTGCAGCAGGCCATCGAAACCAAAGGTCTTGAAACCCATCTCTCACACGGAAAGGAAGTAACCATCATCGGTGTGGTAGGTGATAAAAGCCTGCTTTGTCAGGATAATCTGCAGCTTCTGCCTTTTGTTGATAAGCTGGTACCCATCACCGAAAGCTACAAGCTTAGTAATAAGAAATTCCATCCGGAACCATCCCGTATTCAAGTGGGCAGTCACATCATAGGACCGGATACTCTGACGGTTATGGCAGGACCATGTGCAGTAGAATCTGAAGAACAGCTGATGATGATTGCAAAAGAGGTCAAAAAAGCCGGTGCACAGTTCGTCCGGGGCGGTGCATATAAACCCCGTACCTCCCCTTACTCGTTCCAGGGTCTGGAGGAAGAGGGCCTGCGCTATATGGCAGAAGCAAAGAAGGAATACGGTCTGAATACCATCTGTGAAGTCATCAATGAAGCTGCTATTGAAGCCGCCTCCAAGTACGTGGATATGATTCAGATCGGTGCCCGTAACATGCAGAACTTTCATCTGCTTCGGGAAGCCGGAAAATCGGGCATGCCTGTTCTCTTAAAAAGAGGTCTTGCCGCAACCATTGACGAATGGCTGAATGCCGCAGAATACATTATATCGGAAGGAAATCCCAATGTAGTACTCTGTGAGCGTGGAATTCGTACTTACGAGACTGCAACCCGTAACACACTTGATCTGAGTGCTGTGTGTGTGGTGAAGGAAAAGTCTCATCTTCCGATTATCGTAGATCCAAGCCATGCAACCGGTGTTCGCTCCTATGTTGCACCTCTGGCTAAAGCTGCTGTTGCCTGCGGCGCAGACGGACTGATGGTGGAAGTTCACAATGATCCTGAGCATGCTCTTTCCGATGGACCACAGTCCTTAAAGTTCCCTGCATTTGAGACTCTGATGACAGATCTGGGAGATTATATGAAACTGGCAGGAAGGACTTTCTGATATGAATGACATTACGATTGGATTTATCGGTCTTGGGCTTATTGGCGGATCCATCGCCAAGGCTCTGAGAAAGTTTCATCCGAGTTATCGTCTCTATGCTTATACCCATACACCGGCAACACTGCAAAAAGCAGTGGCTGCCGGTGTCATTGACCTTGCATGCACCGAGAATGATGCCCGGTTTGGGGAATGCGACTATATCTTTCTTTGTGCTCCTGTTCGAACGAATATTTCTTACCTTGTTTCCTTAAAGGAGCGGATAAAACCGGATTGTATCATCACAGATGTTGGAAGTGTAAAGGGCGATATCCACCGGGCGGTAACAAAACTCGGCATGGAAGAAAACTTTATCGGGGGTCATCCTATGGCCGGTTCTGAAAAAACAGGCTTTGACAACTCCGCAGATTATCTGATTGAGAATGCCTACTATATTATCACGCCCTCTGCCAAGTCACCGGAAAACAAAGTCCGTGCTTATCGAGACCTTGTTCATTCACTGGGTGCTATTCCGCTGGTTCTAAGCTATGAAGAGCATGATTATATCACGGCAGCCATCAGTCATCTGCCTCATATTATCGCCTCTGCCCTTGTAAATGAAGTTGCTGCCCTGGATGGGCCCGAACAGCATATGAAGATGATCGCTGCAGGCGGCTTCAAGGATATTACCCGGATTGCTTCCTCCTCCCCTGAGATGTGGCAGCATATCTGTCTCTCTAATAAGGATATGATCTTAAAGCTGATTGATTCCTACACGGAGCTTCTGCTGGATGCCAGAAAGCGAATCAGCGATTCAGATGCTGCCGGACTTTTAGAGATGTTCCATCATTCCAAGGATTACAGGGATTCCCTTCCTGAGAGCAAAAGCGGAACAGCTTCCAGTATTCATGTACTTTACTGTGATATCTATGACGAGGCTGGTGGCATCGCAACCATCACCACCCTGCTTGCCATGAACAGTATCAGTATCAAGAATATAGGGATTATCCATAATCGCGAATTCGAGGAGGGCGTACTTCGTATCGAATTCTACACCACGGATGCCTGTGAAAAGGCTGCCATCGTCTTAACAGAGCGCAACTACTGCATTCACAGAACGTAACTGTTTAGTACCTGAGCAGTTATATTGGAAAATCCATTGAAAAGCACCTTTGGTGACAGGATTTTCTCACCTTACTATAGAAAGGACTTTCACATGCTGATAAAGAAACTGAAAACCCCTCTGCATGGAGAACTGAGCGTTCCCGGTGATAAATCCATCTCTCACCGGGCGGTTATGTTTTCCTCCCTTGCCCAGGGAACTACTGAAATATCTAATTTTTTAAATGGAGCAGACTGTCTGTCTACCATATCCTGTTTTCGAAAAATGGGAATTGAGATTGAAGAGCGCCTTGACAAGCTTTATATCCATGGAAAAGGTCTGCATGGTCTTTCTGCACCGAAGGAAGTGCTGGACTGTGGAAACAGCGGCACTACCACACGTCTGATCTCCGGTATTCTTGCGGGACAGAGTTTTTCCTCCGAGCTGACCGGAGACGCCTCGATCCAGAGCCGTCCCATGAAGCGCATCATGGATCCACTGGAATCCATGGGGGCAAATATCTGCAGTATCAAGGCAAATAACTGCGCACCTCTCTTTATTCAGGGGACACACCTGCGGGGAATTCACTATGCTTCCCCTATTGCCTCCGCTCAGGTAAAGTCCTGTGTATTGCTGGCTGGTCTCTATGCAGACATGAAAACCAGTGTCACAGAACCCTATCTCTCACGCAATCACACAGAACTGATGCTTTCCTACTTTGGAGCCGACGTAACCACAAGTGGAACAACTGCATCTGTGGAACCAGATCCTGCCCTAACTGCAACGAAGATTCAGGTACCGGGAGATATCTCCTCCGCCGCGTACTTTATCGCTGCTGCTCTTATGGTGCCAGGTTCTGAAATCTTATTAAAAAATGTAGGAATCAATCCTACCAGGGATGGAATTCTGCGAGTATGTAAAAATATGGGTGCAGATATTACTCAGCAAAATGTCCGGACCGATGGCTGTGAACCGGTAGCAGATCTTCTGATTCGTTACTCTTCTCTTCACGGCACGGTAATAGAGGGTGCCATGATTCCCACACTAATCGATGAAATACCGGTAATCGCAGTGCTTGCTGCAACCTGCCAGGGTACAACGATCATCCGAAATGCAGAGGAACTGAAGGTAAAGGAATCAAACCGGCTGGATATTATGGTATCCGAGCTTACCCGTATGGGTGTTGATATCGAAGGAACGGAGGACGGTATGATTATCCGAGGCGGAAAACCCCTGCATGGTACCGCTGTTGACAGTCGTCTGGATCATCGAATCGCCATGTCCTTTGCCATCGCCGGTCTTGTGGCTGACGGAGAAACAGAGATTTTACGTGACAGCTGCATCGATATCTCCTACCCCATATTCTACAAGGATCTCTTAAAGCTTTCCGTATAACTCTCTTTTATCACATTTATATAATACTCCCCTTGTTTTGACACAGACTTTATCTATTTCTAACATTTTCTTAACAAGGGGTTGAATTTATATCCTTTACTACGTTATAATAACAATAATTGCGGAATTTCAGCAAATTATATCTACGGTAAGAGGAGAAAAAATGGACATATTTGGAGTGTTATCGCTGGTTGGGGGTCTCGCATTATTCCTCTATGGAATGAATGCCATGGGAGATGGTCTTACAAAATTGTCAGGAGGAAAACTCGAAAAGTTATTGGAACGACTTACATCCAATCGGCTGATGGCTGTTTTACTGGGAGCGGGCGTTACTGCTGTGATACAATCTTCTTCCGCTACCACAGTTATGGCTGTAGGTTTTGTTAATTCGGGGATTATGAAGCTTTCTCAGGCTGTAGGAATTATCATGGGTGCTAATATTGGTACAACTATTACTTCCTGGATTCTGAGTCTGACTGGAATTGAAAGCGGTAACATTTTTATTAAAATGCTGAATCCCTCTTCTTTTTCACCAATTCTGGCTGTAATCGGTATCGGACTTTTACTTTTTTCCAAAAGTGATAAGAAGAAGACCACCGGAACACTGTTATGTGGCTTTGCAATTCTGATGTTTGGTATGAAAACCATGAGTGATGCAGTTGCTCCTCTGGCAGATGTACCGGAATTCACTAATATCCTTACCAAGTTCTCCAACCCACTGCTTGGCGTACTTGCAGGAGCGATTCTGACCGCTATTATTCAGAGTTCCTCCGCTTCTATCGGTATTCTGCAGGCCCTGTGCGTAACCGGGTCCATCAGTTATGCGGCGGCTATTCCTATTATTATGGGACAGAACATCGGTACCTGTATCACAGCTCTTCTTTCTGCCGTAGGTTCTAATACAAACGGAAAGCGTACCGCTATGGTACATCTGTATTTTAATCTGATTGGCACCGTAGTTTTTATGGGGGTATTCTATCTACTGAATTCATTCCTTCATTTTGGTTTTATGGGCGATGCCGCTATCGCTGCCGGAATTGCCATCGTTCATTCTGGTTTTAATATTTTTGCTACCGTTGTACTTTTTCCTTTTGCAAACAATCTGGAAAAACTGGCCTGTCTTTCCATACCGGCAGCTGCTGTTGATACACCGGTAGACGAAGCAAACCAGATGCTGGATATCCGTTTTCTTGAAACTCCTTCCATCGCTTTGGAGCAGGCAAAAAAAGTTGCTGTACAGATGGCTCATCTGACTCAGGATGGAATCACAGCTGCCCTGCAGTTATTCAAAACCTACCGAAAAGAAGACGCAGAAACAGTTGTCAATCTGGAAGGACGCGTGGATCATTATGAGGATGCCCTTGGCACCTATCTGGTAAAGATCAGCAGCAAGAATTTAACTGACCGGGACAGTCAAACCTTATCCATGCTGCTTCATTGTATCGGCGATTTTGAACGTATCTCCGATCACAGCATGAACATCCTGCAGTCGGCAAAAGAAATGCATGAAAAAGGACTTTCTTTCTCCTCCACTGCTTATGCCGAACTGAAGGTTTACCGAAAAGCGGTTACTGATATTCTAAACCTGACCGTCAATGTCTTTGAAAAAGAAGATCTTGAGGAGGCAGGCAAAGTAGAACCCCTGGAGGAAATTATAGATAACCTGAACGCTCAGATCAAAGATCGCCATGTACTCCGTCTGCAGCAGGGACGCTGCACGATCGAGCTTGGCTTTATACTTCTGGATCTGCTGACAGACTTCGAACGTGTTTCCGATCACTGCTCTAACATCGCAGTATGTGTATCTCAGATCCACAGTGGAGCCTTCGATACACACGAGTACCTCCAGCAGATAAAAAATGGTTCCAACGCCGACTTTGAAGCCCAGTACCTCTCTTTGCAGGCCCAGTATCTTCTCCCGGAGAATATTCAGGAACCTGCCGAAGAGAAAAACGACAATAAAAAAAGCTTAAAGAAAGACAAGAAAAAGAGTAAGAAAAAAGAACAGGAAAAAGCCTAAGCAGCTAAGCTCTTCCAAGCAAGGGCCAGTCAAAGGATACAGAAAAAGGATAAGATGCCGATGGCGTCTTATCCTTTTTCTGCACCCATTCAGTGCAACATTCTATAATTCTGCTTTTATTCTGCCTGCAGGATCAATTCCCTTGCATAGTCGATACTTCCCGCTGACATACTGAACTCATCAAGTCCCATCTTTGCCAGAATCGAAACTGCTTTCGCATCTCCTGCCATCTCACCGCACATACCAACCTTGATATTTTCCTTATGGCCTGCATCGATAATCTGCTTAATCGCTTTTAATACAGCCGGATGGAAAGAATCATACCTCTTTGCAATCTTCTTATTGCCACGGTCTACGGACAGAAGGTACTGGGTAAGATCATTCGTTCCGATACTGAAGAAATCAGCCTCCTTTGCGAATTCTTCTGCAAGCATCACGCTGGCCGGAGTCTCCATCATCATGCCGGTCTCAATGTTCGGATCAAAAGCATGTCCTTCTTCAGACAGCTCCGCTTTACATTCTTCTACCAGACCTTTTGCTTCCTGTAATTCTGAGGGAGAGATAATCATAGGGAACATAATCCGAACATGACCGTAAGCACTGGCACGCAGGATTGCCCTTAACTGTTCCTTAAACATGTCTTTCATATCCAGTGAAATTCGGATCGCTCTCCATCCCAGGAAAGGATTCTCCTCCACATCAAACTGAAAATAAGGAAGCTTCTTATCGCCTCCGATGTCCAGTGTACGGATGGTCACTTCACTGGGACATAGTGTGGCAGCTTCTTTATAAACCTTGTACTGTTCTTCCTCTGTAGGAAAATGATCATTTTCCATATAAAGGAACTCACTTCGAAATAATCCAACTCCGTCGATATTCATCACCAGTGCATGCTTCAGATCCTCCAGGTTGCCAATATTGGCACACAGGGAAACTCTCTTTCCACCCTTTGTCACTGCCGGCTGATTGCGGAGTTTTTCCAGTCGTGCCCGTTCCTGGAGATATTCCTGATTTTTTCTGGTATATTCCTGCCAGGTACTCTCGTCGGGATCGATGACTATTTTCCCTGCCCTGGCATCCATACAGACTACAGTATCGTCCTGTATCTGCTCCATAATACCTTTTACACCAACAAGTGTTGGAATATTCATGCTTTTCGCCATAATTGATACATGGCTGGTAATACCACCCTCCTCGGTAATAATTCCCTTTACATAAGCAGGGTCAATCTTTACCGTGTCAGAAGGATACAGATCCTTTGCAACTACAATTGCCTCATGGTCCAGACCTCCCAGATCCGGCAGGCGCACACCCTTTAATTTGGCCATGATCCGCTTTCCTACATCCGCAATGTCCGCACTTCTCTCTTTCATGTAGGCATCGTCCATTCCGGCGAATATCGCAGCTATTTCCTCAATTGTCGTGTGAACCGACTGCTGTGCATTGTACTGTCCACTCTGAATCTTAGATACAACGCCTTCTTGCAGCATAAAATCCCCTGCCATCTCCAGATGGGCAGCAAATATCTCATGTTTTTCAGCCAGATGCTCCAGCTCGTGAATCACCTGATCTCTGGAATCTTCAAACTTCTTAATCTCTTCGGCTGTTTCCTCAGATAGATAAGTATCAGGAGACAGGTCTGTCTCCTGATACTTATAAGCTGGTCCAGCAGCGATTCCACGAGATGCCGTTTTCTCAACATCTACATTAATCATACCTTATTCTCCCAGTCCGCTTTCAATTAATTCTACCAGCTTGTCCATATCTTTCTCTTCGTCTGGTCCGATACACTGAATCTCGATTTCTGTACCTTTCTTAATAGCAGCTGCCATAATGTTCAGGATGCTCTTGGCTTCAATTTTTCTTTCTCCCACATAAATCTTTACATCGGAGGAACACTTTCCGGCTGCCTGAGCCAGAACGCCTGCCGGTCTTGCATGAAGTCCGGATGCATTATTAACAATAAGTTTCTTGGATACCATAATTTTTTCCTCCTATGCTTCCACACCAAAGTGCTCGAATAATATTTTCTCTGCTTCTGCGTTCCATAATCCTCTGTTCTTTTTGCATGCTGCATCCAGTTTTGCAAACAGTGGATCCTGTTTTCCTAACTCTTCAAAATCATCAATAGCAGTAAGCGGCATATCAAACTGAGTATAAGTAAGTTTCTTTCCACCAGGAATCTTTGGCAGATTTAAGGTTGCCTCTACGATACTGTTAATTCCACCTACATGTGTAACCATAACTGCAGGCTCAATCTTGCCCTGTGCAGCCAGTGTGTTTGCTTCGATCAGGTCATCATTATTTCCACCGGTGGTTCCCATAATATGTGCACTGATGTAATGAACATCATACAGATTAATCTCTGCTTTGAACTGGTTGTCTGTAGGGCCTGCGAAGAAGTTCATGCAGCCGTCAAATGCAAGCAGCTGATCAGCCATCTCTGCAACCTGACGATTTGGAACATATACGAATACATCATCATATCCTGCTCCGTCAGCGATCTGGCGAAGCTCTGCAACAGGATCTGCCATCTTTGCTGTGTTGATGTACAGAAGCTCTACACCTTTTTCTTTTGCTGATTCTTCTGTGATAACCTCTCTTGCTCGTGCAATTCTGTCATCACTGATATCTGTTACTACAATTCTCTTTGGTTTGTTTTCTTCCTGCTGGATACCATAGCTTACAGCGCCAAGGCCCATCGGTCCGCATCCACCAAGGATAATGATGTTACCATCTTTTTTGGTTCCTACAGAGATATCGTGATTTACTTTATTGGTATGATAGTTGCCATGGTATCCGCCGATGATACAGCTCATAGGCTCACCCAGGGATGCTTCGAAGAAGCTGTCTCCATTATATTCCATCAGGCATCCAAGCTCCATAACCTCGTGAGGGATTACGCAGTAAGTACAAGCGCCTCCGAAAAACTCATAGGAATATCCAGGAGAAGCCAGGCTTCCTTTGTAGTTCAGTGCCGGCTGCTGTGCAAATTTCTGACCCGGTTTAAACTGATCCTTCCATTTCTCACCTACTTCTACGATAACACCTGCAAATTCATGTCCAACGATGATTGGGTTCGTGTCGATATTCTGTGGCGCACGTTTATGTTTTTTACCCTGCTCAACCAGCTTATAGGTTGACATACAGATACTGTCACTGATTACCTTAACCAGAATTTCGTCATCCTTGATCGCCGGTAATTCAAACTCTTCCAGTCTCAGATCTCTTGTTCCATACATTCTAACTGCTTTTGTTTTCATAATAATTATTCTCCTATTCTTTCTATGACTACCTGGTTTCTAAGTTCCTGTACTACTTCTATTGTTGGTGGTTTTGTTCCAATGGTGGTAACTGCACCTGCTGAGGTTGCAATCATCAGCTTGACAGTCTCATCATCATCCATCTTCTGATCCCATGCGTAGGATAATGCTGCTACCATAGCATCTCCTGCTCCTACCGTAGAGTGTGTCTTCACGGACAGTGCCGGACATTTTACTTTATAGGTATCCTTTAGCAGCATAGCTCCTGATTTTCCCATGGAAACTGCCACGGTAGTAATTCCTTTTTCATGAAGTTTCTCTGCAATTTCCAGAAGCTCTTCCTCTGAAGCCCGGTAATCAATACCTGCATATTCCTCCAGCTCATCACGATTTGGTTTGATGATGTCCGGTCCGGCCTCCAGGGCTTTTCTGAACATCTCTCCATCAGCGTCAAGAAGTACGGAAGCTCCTTTTGCGTGCACCTTTTTGATGATCTGAGCGTAAATGTCTTTTGGAACACCTGCGGGAATGCTGCCTGCTAATACAACCAGGGTATCTTTCCCTGCATAGCTTTCCAGTTTTTCCAGCAGCTTGTTCATATGTTCTTCTGAGATAACAGGACCTGGCTCATTTAACTCGGTTACACCGCCATTCTCGGAGAATACCTTTGTATTTGTTCTGGTTTCTCCTTCTACCCAGATGAAATCATTTTCTATGTTTTTCTGGTTTAACACATTCTCGATGATCTTTCCAGTATTGCCCCCAAGAAATCCGGTTGCAATACTCTTTCCGCCAAGTTCGCAGATTGTTTTTGAAACGTTGATTCCTTTTCCTCCTGCATCCAGTTCCACTCGCTTGATACGATTTAAACCATCTGGAATCAGCGTATCTACATCGACTGTTTTATCGATGGCTGGATTCATTGTAACTGTAATTATCATGATTACTCGTCTCCTCCAAGAATATTATATATTGTGTCTACATCGCTTTCGATTAACTGCTGCGCTGTTTCCGGTGCCAGCATTTTATCTGCGATAATAGATAAAATATTCAAATGCTCATCACCAACTCCTGCGATTCCGATTACAATCTGTACGTCCTGTCCGCCCCAGGAAACCGGCTCAGGGAAAACCATAACTGCGATACCGGATGATTTGATTTCTTTCTTTGCTGCCTCTACTCCATGAGGCAGTGCCAGACCGTTACCCATAAAGGTTGAAAATGATTTTTCTCTCTCAACCATGGCATCCACATAAGGCTGATCTACGTATCCGCTGTCCACCAGCATCTGTCCCACTGTACGGATGATATTCTCCTGTGTATCAACGGGACATCCGGTTCTGATATTTTCTCTCTTCAGCAGCTGATTCTTTTTTACCTCTTTTTTCTCTTCTTCTTTTTTCTTACTTTTAAAAAACATAACGCCCTCCTGTTCTTTTTACTTTCCGATAGTGACTGTGCCCTTCTCGTGAACTTTCTTGTTTGTTCCTCTTGTTGACTTTATTATAAGGCCTTAAACATGCATTTATCAACTGAAAGAAGATGGGATTTGGCGCCAACCAATAGTGCCAATATTAAATCACACATTTGGCACTATCTGCGCATTTTCCACAAAAAACCGTAAAGACCTTTCCCTCTGTTTCCAGCGAAAGTATCCTTACGGTTTTTTAATCTTCTATTCCGTTACTGCACTCACACGAAAGGTTCCCAAAATCCGGCCTCTCTTTTAATTATTATACAGAAATTTACTGAAATACTTCTTCAGATGTCCAGACAGCGTGTCCCTTATTTCCTCTTTATCTCCATGGGTGACAATCTCCAAAAAGTTCACATCCTCAATCAGCATACTGCTGATATAGCCCAGTATTCCGCTGTTTACCTTGATATGATCGTCAATCGGAAGCAGCATCACGAATACTACTGTGATTCCCTTAAAGCAGGGATCGGTGAATGCTCCCAGGTCTTTCGTCATACAGATGGAAAAGCTGGGACGCACAACTCCTTTTGTCCTGGTATGTAAAAGCGCAAAGCCAAATTCGGAGAATATTTGGGAAGAGAGTCGTTCTCTTTTCATAATGTCCTCCTGGATCATCTCCCGGCGATCCGAATAGGGCGAAAGCTTTTCTCCGATGGCAATTAACAGCTCCTCGAAGGTAATCCGGTTATCCACTTTAAAAAAGCACATATATTTGATGACAGTTCGGATCTGCTCTGCCATCAGATTAATCTCTTCCAGCTGATTGGAAAACTCATCGGATTCCTTTCGCTTTCTCGGCGTTCTTTCATACTGATACAGCATTCTTCGAATCTCCTGCATGTCTTCTTCGTTTAGCAGCGGACTGACAGAAACAACCGGAAAATCATCCATATCAAGTGGAATACTGGAGACAAAAAAATCTGTCTTACTGATAATATAGGGCGTGAGATCATTTTTTCCATAGGTGCTTATCAGCATTCGTTCCCGGAAGGTCTGATTCAGCTTTGAGGACATCAGTCTGGAGATTCCGATTCCGCTGGAACAGACAACCCCTACCTCCACTGGACGCAGGCTCTCTTTTTTTGCTTCCAGCCGCACTAATGCTGCTCCAAAATGCACGGTCAAAAAGCCTGTCTCTTCATCGGGAACCGGTTCACCTGTCCAGCGCATCAAGACCTTGGAAACCTCCAGACAGCGCCGGAAGATATCCGGATAGTCCCTTTTAATATCCTCCAGAACCGGATTGCGAATCTGCATATTATGTATCAGACGGATAAAAGTGGGCTGGAGATGGGCCAGAAGTCCCTGAATAAATTCATCATCCTGTTTCAGTAGAAAGGCCTTCTCAGGATCAAAAACATCTATCATTTCATTGACAAGTACCTGCAGATCCTTGTTTTCAATATTCATGGTTTTATGTCCGTTTACCTGAATCTTCTCATGTTTTGCCCCTTTTACATGAAGCCAGATATAGGAAGTCTCTACTTTTGGAATCTCAATCTCGAATTCCTCTTCCAGTTCCTCCGAGATGGCTTTTGCCAGCAGATAATCTTCATCCTCCTGAATCTCCTCAATCCACTTTTGCTCAGGCTCCAGCATCTCATTATTCAGGATCCGATTAATGGCAATGGAGATATGAATCACCAGTCCCACATAGGAGCTCTGGGTCAGGGTCATAATCCTTGGATTATCCATGCCCACGATACAGTTAATCACCCGCCTCAAGATATCATCATTCAAGATCTGTCCCATACTGCTTTTGCTGAGTTTTTCGTAGGTATCATCCATCTCCAGCTCTGGTTTATAAAAATCACGGATCAAATCAGTGTCCAGATTCTCATCTACAAAGGCACGGATTCCCCGTCGGTAGTTCTCCTCACTGCCTTCTACCGATATTCCGCTTCCCGGTTTTCTTACAATACAGATATGATATCTGTTCAGCCACCCTTCGATTGCCTCCAGATCTGTGCTGATGGTAGCTTCACTGACCTTGAACTGACTGCTGTAATAAAAGAGCTTTTTCAGTCCCTTTTCTTTCAATATCTCTAAAATCAGCCTTTTTCTCCGTTCTTCCCGGTTACTGGCATCGTAGGAATCCCCCTGATACAGGTCATCTCGAAGAAGCGCTCTGTTCTCTTCTGTTCCATCCAGCCAGACACCAGTTCCAGTCTTGGACATAAAAGTAAGATGGTACTCTTTGAGAGAGTCCTGTACATATTCCAGCTCTCTTTGTACCGTACGTTTGCTGATTCCAACCTCTTCGGCAAGACATCTTACAGAAATTGGTTCTGACTGCTTTATCAGCACCTGCAAAATCTGTTTCATCCTTGGTGTAATATCCATCCTCTTCACCTGTTCCTTTTTTGTATTCTGTCAAGAAGTCTGTCATACTCTTCTATGGCTGCAAAGCTCTCTACGAGCCAAATCTCAGTGTTCTGTGATTTCAGATCGAGCAGTGGAAAAAATGCTTTCTGGCAGATACAGACATCCAGATTGGATGGAATCTGATCTGCCGCATAGGCTTCCACCTGAAGCTCCGTAAGATGACACGTTCGCAGTTTTCTTCTGAATATGGCTGCACCCATAGCACTGGAGCCCACTCCTGCATCACACACAAAGCCAATCAAATGAATCCTTCCTGCATTTTCTTCGCAGACCTCTGCTGTGGTGTCTGTTTCTATCTTAATCTCTTCTGATACTGCGGTGTCTGTTTCTGTTTTAGTCTCTTTCGATACTGCGGATTCATGCTCTGTCATAGCTGCGTTCTCCTTCCTCTGTTCTCTCATTTTTTCCAGTTTAAGAATCATCATGCTTACATGAAAGGACACAACCGCTGAAAGCAGAATTCCCATCAGTGTTGCCCAAAAATGTCCTTTTCCCGCCAGAAGAAGAATGGTAATGACGCTTCCCGGAGATACCACTCCCTGCAGGCCTGCTCCCAATAGATCAAAGCACAGGCTTCCGGTAACTCCTCCGGCAATCAGTGCAGGCAGTAACCACAAATTCGATAACGCAAAAGGAAAATAAACTTCGTGAAGTCCGCCAGCTGCTTCTGCAAACATGGCAGATGCATATTCCTGGCGTTTTGTTCGATCCATATAATATAAGGCGGCCAGCATGCCAAATCCAGGTCCCGGATTTGCTTCCAAAAGAAAAAGGATAGAACTTCCGGCCGCTTCTGCCTGATTCAGTGCCAGTGGAACTAAAATTCCATGATTCACAACATTATTCAGGAAAAAAACCTTTGCCGGTTCAATCATCAGACTTAAGACTGCTGTCAGTCTGTGGGATATCATAAAGTCCACTCCCCTGGATGCTGCCAGAATCATACCTGCCAGAACAGGGGTTATCAGAAAATATCCGATAAAAGACAGCGATACCCCAAGCAATGCCATCATCAGATTGGTAAACAGCATACCCAGAGAAGATTCCACATATTTTTTTAATAACACGCTGATCTTCTTCCAGATCATTCCAGCCAGCGGTCCAAGGGTCATAGCTGCCAGAATGCCAACTTCACTATTAGAGATCAGTATGCCGGAGACAGAAAGAACTGCCAAAATACCTCCTGTCTGTTCGCCCATTCGTCTTCCTGCTTCAAAGGCAATCATGGCGGGGAGGATAATCCGATATACAATCTGGAAGACCGACTGAATGCTCTGATTAGGATACCATCCCTGCTCGCTGAACAAAACTCCAAGGACACCCAAAAACAGGAAAATACCAATATTATTGATAATAACACTGCTGTAGAAACGACCTATTCTGTGCAGCTTTTTTTGCATTTTTGACTCCTTCCCGTGCATACTCTGTTCACATAATTATATCATCTGTGGAGAAGAAACGCCACTGTAAACACAAGAAAAAACTCTGATAAAATTGAAATTACTTTTTGGTAATCTCAATTTTATCAGAGCCCTGACTTTTTAGTGAATGATAATGATTATTTATTGATTTCTGCCAGTTCCTGAATTAAAATATCATATTCCGGAGCTGCAAGGAAGTTGGTGATCAGAACTAACTTGGCATTTGGATTGCTGTGGGCTGCTCTTTCACCTAGGTCCTGATGCGTCACTACTACTTGTACATCAGCCGGAATAGAAGATACCGGAGTATGGATTACTTCAATACCCTCCAGGCCTGCTGCTGCCAATTTCTTCTTCAGAACAGTAGCACCCATAGCACTGGATCCCATACCTGCATCACATGCGAAAGCAATTTTTTTCACTTTTCCGGTAACTGCAGCTGTTGCAGCTGCTGGTTCTGCGATACCCTTAGACTTTCTCTTCATGCGGTCTTTTTCCTGCTGTGCTTCTTCCAGACTCGCATCCTTACCCATGAACTTCAGAATCGGAAGTGCAATAACAAAGGATACAACGGTAGCTACCACAACTCCAAGGATCAGTCCAAAATAGCTGTGACGTTCTGCCATCATAAGCAATGCGATAATACTTCCTGGTGATGCCGGTGCAGTTAAGCCAACACCCAGCATATTGAAGATAAAGATTCCACTTGCGCCACCAGCAATCGTTGCAACCAGAAGCAGTGGGTTCATCAGTATGTATGGAAAGAAGATTTCATGGATACCACCGAAGAAATGGATAATTGCTGCTCCGGGAGCAGAACTCTTCGCCGTTCCTTTTCCTACCAGACAGTATGCTAACAGAATTCCAAGTCCGGGACCAGGATTTGCTTCCAGAAGGAAGAAGATTGACTTTCCTGTCTCTTCTACCTGCTGAATTCCCAGTGGTGATAAGATACCATGATTAATTGCGTTGTTCAAAAACAGAACCTTTGCCGGCTCGATAAATACACTTGCCAGAGGAAGCAGACTATGATCTACGAAGAAACCAACACCTGCTGCCATCACATTGTTCAGCGCACTGATCAGCGGAGTGATACCTACCATGGCAAGCAGTGCAAGAATTGCACCGATAATACCGATGGAGAAGTTATTAACCAGCATTTCAAATCCGGCCTTTACTTTGTTCTCCATAAACTTGTCAAATTTCTTCAGAATCCATGCAGACAACGGTCCTACAACCATTGCTCCGATAAACATAGGAACATCGCTTCCTACAATAACACCCATGGTAGCAATTGCTCCGATAATACCGCCTCGCTGTCCGGCTACTACACTACCGCCTGTATAAGCGATCAGAAGTGGGAGCAGCATCATAGACATCGGTTGAATCATCAGTGCAAACTTATCGTTCGGAAGCCATCCGGTTTTCATAAAAAGGGCCGTAATCAGTCCCCAGGCAATAAATGCTCCAATGTTGGGCATTACCATACCACTTAAAAATCTTCCAAATACCTGTACTTTTTCTTTCATTGATTTCACACCTCATTTTTCTTTTTAAGTTCCTTTGTCGTGAGGTATGATTGGCCAATCAATCTCTCTTTGATAAGCTTATTATAACGACAACGGGCACTAATAAGCAAGTAATAGAAAAAGAGATTTGGCACCAAAGATTAGCGCCAAATCTCAAAGGGTTACATCATCTCTATTTCTTTACAGTATAAGCATCGCATCCCCAAAGGAAAAGAAGCGATATCGCTCTTTTACTGCCTGCTCATAGGCATTCATAATATGTTCCTTTCCTGCCAGAGCAGATACCAGCATCAGCAGCGTGGATTCCGGAAGATGGAAGTTTGTGATCAAACCATCAATCATCCGAAACTGATAACCCGGATAGATAAAGATTTCCGTCCACTTGCTTCCTGCCTGCAAAATACCGTCTTCTCCCGTGGCAGATTCCAGCGTGCGACAGCTGGTTGTTCCCACAGCGATCACTCGTCCGCCTGCCTTTTTGGTGTCATTGATCAGCTTTGCCTGGTCCTCTTCTACAATAATAAATTCCGAGTGCATATGATGCTGTGTCACATCTTCTACCTTAACAGGACGGAAGGTTCCAAGTCCCACATGCAGTGTTACATGGGCAATTGAGACTCCCTTTTCTGCTACCTGCTGCAGCAGCTCCTTCGTAAAATGCAGTCCGGCGGTGGGTGCCGCAGCGGAACCCTCATGCTTTGCATATACCGTCTGATAACGATTCTTATCCTTCAGCTTATGGGTAATATAAGGAGGAAGAGGCATCTCTCCCAGCTGATCCAGTATCTCTTCGAAAATACCCTCATAGGTAAACTGAATCAGACGATTGCCCTCCTCCACCACATCTATGATCTTTCCTGTCAGACGTCCGTCACCGAACACCAGCTCAGTTCCCGGCTTACACTTCTTACCGGGCTTTACCAGCGTCTCCCAGATATCATTTTCTCTTCTCTTCAGAAGAAGAATCTCAATTCCTGCATCGGTATCTGCCTTGTGTCCGTAAAGTCTTGCCGGTATTACTTTGGTATCATTAATAACCAGACAGTCACCCGGATTGAGATACTGAAGAATATCCCGAAAATGCTCATGGGAAATCTCTCCGGTTGCCCGATCCAGATGCATCAGTCTGGAAGCACTTCTGTCCTCCAGTGGATCCTGAGCGATCAGCTCCTGAGGCAGATCATAATAAAAATCACTTGTTTTCATCTGTTGTCCTTCTTTAACCGACGGCGTAAAAATCTACGCAGTCTTTTTTGCTGTAATAAATCTTATCTTCTTCTACCAGTAAAGAGGCTTTATCCTTCACATCCACGATATTCACGGCACAGTTCATAGGAACATGACCACGCCAAAAATCCTCTTTATCCTCGTATATGTTATTCAAAATTGCTCGGGAAGCACAGCCATGGGTAGCGATTAATATGGTTTTATCCTGATAATCTGGATTAGCGATCAATTCCTGATAAAACTCACGGGTTCTCTCGCATAACCTTCCGATGGTTTCCCCGCCCTCTCCCGGGGTGAATTCATAGGGTTTCAGATAAAAATCCTCAAAATGATCCGATGGAATCTCAAAGTTGTCCTTATGACAGCCCAGTCCCTCCCAGGAACCAAAAGACAGCTCTGCAATTCGTCCATCCTCCAGAATCGGGCAGGATCTCCCTGCCAGAATAATCTCTGCTGTGTGACGTGCACGAATCAGGGGGCTGGTAATGCCCAGATCAAAGGGAATCTCTTTCATGCCTTCCGCTGTAACTTTGGCCAGACGAACACCATTTTCATTCAGATCGATATCCGTCTGTCCCTGAAGGCGTCCCTGTACATTCCAGTTAGTCTCACCATGACGTATGATATAAAGACGCATGTTACACCCTCTCTACTTTCTAAGCTCGCAGTTCAGGCTTTCCAGCCCATTCATAATCTTCTTCATAGCTGCTGAAATTTCCGCTTCCTCCAGTGTCTTTTCCCTGGATCTAAAGGTCAGGGAATATGCCATGGACTTAAATCCTGCCAGAATCTGATGTCCCTCATAGATATCGAAAAGCTCACAGTTTTCCAGAATCTTTCCGCCCCGCTGAAGAATCATGTGTTCAATCTGGCCTGCCAGAACATCGTGAGGTACCAGCATACTGATATCACGGGTTACGGCAGGGAATCTTGCGATTCCTTCATATTTGTGATCGAAGGTTGCAAAAGGAAGGATGGATGGCATATCCAAAACTGCAAGGTATGCTTTCTCTCCGATTCCGTAATTATCACACACCTCAGGATGAACCTCACCCAGATATCCTACGGTAACATTATCGTAAATGATATCTGCCTGACGTCCCGGGTGCAGATAAGGTTTTACATCACTACAGGTATACTCGGTTCGCTTTGTCATACCAATCTGGCTGAAAAACTCTTCCACAACACCCTTCATGTCATAGAAATCTCCCTCACCATACATCCCAAGGGTAAACTGCATACGCTCATCCGGAAGCTCAGTAAGCGGAAGGCTGTGAGGAATATAGATGCTTCCCAGCTCATAGAGGCGGACATCTTTGTTTCTGCGGTTAAAGTTTGTGGCAAGAGATGTCAGCATCCCATGTAAAGAAGAGGTTCTCATAATGGAGAAATCTTCTCCCAGCGGATTCATAATCTTGATCGCATTGCGTTTTGGATCCTCCTGGGAAAGAAGAAGCTTCTGGAATACCTTAGGGCTTTCGAAGGAATAACACATGCCCTGGGAAAATCCACAGAACTCTGCAACATCTCTGGCTTTCGCCATAACTCTCTGATCAAATGGCAGCTTACCTGCCATAGAAGCTCCGCTTGGCAGTGTGGTAGGAATATTCGCATAACCGAAGAATCTTGCCACTTCTTCTGCAACATCTGCAGTGCGGTGAATATCCTGACGGAAGGTTGGAGCTACGATTACATTTCTCTCTTTATCATAAGCAAGCTCTACTTTTTCCAGATAATTCAGCATCTCTTTCTCTGTCAACGAAGTTCCAAGCAGCGCATTGATTCTGTCCGGCTCGAAGGCAACACTGACAGGCTCCCTTTTTTCACGATAGACATCTACCATACCGCCCACTACTTCTCCGGCACCCAACTCTTCCATCAACTGGCAGGCTCTGTTAATTGCCTCCTCAGCATTGTTTGGATCAAGTCCTTTTTCAAATTTTCCGGAAGCATCTGTCCGCAGGCCGATTCTCTTGCCTGAAAGACGGATATTGGTTCCGTCAAAGCAGGCCGCCTCAAAAAGAACAGTTTTCACATCATCTGTAATCATGGAATTCTCTCCACCCATGATACCGGCGATACCTACTGCTTTTTCTCCATCGCAGATCATCAAAACATCTTCATCCATCTGACGCTCCTGACCATCCAGGGTTACAAACTTTTCATCTCTGGCAGCCCGGCGCACTACGATTTTTCCGCCTGCAAGGGTATCGTAATCATAAGCATGCATCGGCTGACCGTACTCTTCCATCACATAGTTGGTGATATCAACCAGATTGTTGATAGGACGAATACCGTTAGACGCCAGACAGCGCTGCATCCACTTTGGTGAAGGGCCAATTTTTACATTTTTTACCACTCTTGTGATATAACGGGGGCAGAGCTTTTCATCTTCTACCTGTACCTTAATGTAGTCAGAAACATTTTCCTCATTTCCTGTTGCTGTCACAACCGGAGGATGGAATTGTTTTCCAAAGGTGGCCGCTGCTTCTCTGGCAATACCGATGACACTGTAACAGTCCACACGGTTGGAAGTGATCTCATATTCAAAGATGACATCATCAAGACCCAGTGCGTGAACCGCACTCTCTCCCACAACTGCGTCATCATCGAAGAGGTAGATACCATACTCCGGTGCTTCCGGATACATCTCTCTGGTGCTTCCCAGCTCCTCGATGGAGCACATCATACCGGCACTTTCGATTCCTCTCAGTTTTCCGGCTTTGATAACGATACCACCGGGTGTCTTCTTGCCATCATGTCCGCCGGCTACTTTGCCGCCATCCAGAACGACTGCTACCTTCTGTCCGGATTCTCCCACATGTACATTCGGCGCACCAGTGACAATCTGAACCGTCTTATCGCCCACATTTACCTGGCAGATAACCAGTTTATCAGCATCAGGATGCTGTTCAATCTTCAGAATCTGACCCACGACAATCTTATCCAGGTCTGCATCCATTTTTTCAAAGCCTTCCACCTTCGTTCCTGAAAGTGTCATAGCATCTGTATATTCCTGCGCCGTAACATCCAGCTCCGGCACATACATCTTAATCCATGATAATGATGTATTCATGTTATCCTCCCTGTTTTAGAACTGTTTTAAGAATCTGTAATCATTTTCATACAGCAGTCTCATGTCATCAATTTCATATTTCAAAAGGGCGATACGCTCCAGACCTACACCAAAAGCAAAACCGGTGTATTCGTCCGGATCAATTCCGCACATCTCAAATACATGCGGATGCACCATGCCACATCCAAGGATCTCAATCCAGCCGGATCCCTTACAAAAACGACATCCGGTGCCGCCGCACTTAAAGCAGCTGACATCCATCTCCGCACTTGGCTCTGTGAATGGGAAATGATGGGGACGGAATTTTGTCTTTGTATTCTCTCCAAACAGTTCTCTTGCAAACTCTGCCAGTGTTCCCTTCAGATCTGCAAAGGTAATATTCTTATCTACTACAAGTCCCTCAATCTGATGGAAGGAAGGAGAATGCGTTGCATCTACTTCATCAGCACGGAAAACACGTCCCGGTGCCAGCATACGGATAGGAAGCTTTCCACTTTCCATCACACGGGCCTGGATAGGGGAGGTCTGTGTCCGAAGTACAATATCCTTGTTCACATAAAAGGTATCCTGCTCATCCTTTGCCGGATGGTTGGCCGGAATATTCAGCTTCTCAAAATTATAAAGATCATATTCGATCTCAGGTCCTTCCATGACTTCGTAACCCATGCCCACAAAGATACGCTCCACCTCTTCCAAAGCGATAGTGTTGGGATGACGATGTCCAATATTATTCTTTTTTGCGGGAAGTGTTACATCGATGACTTCTGCCTTCATCTTCTCTTCACGGATTTTTCTCTCCATCTCAGAAAGTGCGGCTTCCAGTTTCCCTTCAATCTTCTCCCGGGCTTCATTTACCATCTGACCCACCTTTGGGCGATCCTCCGGTTCTACATCCTTCATGCTCTTTAAGACAGCTGTCAGCTGGCCCTTTTTTCCCAGAATGTTGATCCGGGCTTCATTTAACTTTTCCGGTACATCTGACTCTTCAATCTTCTTGACTGCCTCATTCAGGATGCTTTCAAGTTTTTCTTTGATGTTCACATCACTCATTGACTTTTCTCCTTCACTTATGTTTTCGGGAATAGATACAAAAAAAGCTCCATCCCTGTAAAAAGGGACGAAGCTTAAAAAAGTTCCGCGGTACCACCCTGATTTCGGATCTGATCCGACTC
Source organism: Lachnospiraceae bacterium (assembly GCA_028692395.1). Taxonomy (GTDB): domain Bacteria; phylum Bacillota; class Clostridia; order Lachnospirales; family Lachnospiraceae; genus Novisyntrophococcus. The sequence goes on along the minus strand of JAQUXP010000033.1, from coordinate 20,514 downwards.
TCATCTGCTGCTGTAACGTGCAGTCACGTCCTAACCTACTTACACTTTTGATTCCGGAGCTTCTATATTCCCGGATCATGTGTTTCAGAAAGGAGGCTCCGGTGGGAAATCAGATAAACAACAAAACCTCTGGAAGCTTTCAGCCGATGGCTTCCGATCTCTGTAAAGGCTACGCAGCTGCGAAGTTCTTTATCTAAACACCTTCAATGCCGTGTTTCATACTTAAACAGTTTACCCAGACTTTTAGATACTGTCAAGAGCTTTTCGTAAAAAGGTGTATTTTTCCCTCTCCCCGGCGAAGATGAGCGTTAACCCCTTCCCCATCACCAAGAATCCTGTAAAAGACAGCCTGTTCATCCACGATACCGATTCCATGGGGTACCATGTATGCTCCGGCGTCACTTCCCAGTGCCATAGATACCTTCTTCTGATAAGCCATCTGCAGCGAGGTTCTCTGTCCCCTGGCGATTTGCTCCAGGAGAGCATCGGAAAATCTTCCGCAGCCAATCAGGTTACGCACGGTAACCAGGGTGGGCACCCATACCACCGGATGTTCTGCCATGCACTCCAGACTTTCCTCCGTCTGATAATTGCCATGCTCCACCGAATCCACTCCGGCTTCCACCGCCTCAATCACCGCCTGGGCACCATTCGTATGGGACATCACCTTAAGTCCCCTGTCATGGGCGATCTTTACCATCTCCCGCACCTCTGTGGCCGCAAGTCTCTGTCCTGTGATATGTCCGTCCGTATCAAAATCAAGAATTCCGGTGGTCATAATCTTTACAAAATCACCACCCTGGGCAACAAGCTTTTTTACCAGACCTTCATACTCCCTCAGATTATCAAAGCCTTCTCCTACCACATGTCCGTAGCAGCCATTTTTATGAATCGCATATCCCGGTGTCAGATAGGTGATTCCATATTCCGGTGCCAGCTTTTTAGCCAGCAGGGACACGCCAAACCGATCTCCGCCATCCCGTACAAAGGTTACACCCAGCTTTTGATAGGCCTTAAGCTTCTCTCGGATCAGACTTTCCCTTGGTGCAGCACGATGAGTGGCAACAGCCAGCCTATAATTATAACCATTCATAAAGATATGAGCATGACACTCACCAAACATGTGATTCTTCTCCTGTAATCTTCTCATCTACAATCAGTTCTTTTATTCCGGTATGCCACAGTTCCGGCTGCATGCGCACCTTATAACCTTCCCCGTTTTTCACCTGCCACTTAAAATAACCGGCTTTAGGGATTCCATAAGCCTCCATAATACTCATAATCGTGCCGCCGTGTACCACCATCGCCACCGAATCATAGCCCCGCTCCATGCACATGAAAATCATCTCATCAAAAGCTTTCTTACAGCGACTCTGGAAGGCTGTCTGACTTTCCCCACCGGGGAACCCGATGGTTCCGCCACTGTCAATCCATGTCTGATACTGCTCATTCCCGGACAGCTCCTGATAATTTTTGTTTTCAAAATCTCCAAAATCACATTCCCGAAAATCATCCAGCAGTTCCGGTTTCTGATCCGGAAACAGTATGCGGGCTGTCTCTTTGCAGCGAAGCATGGGACTGGCAAACACACACTGGACAGCTTCCGGCTCATAAGCAGACAGTCTGGCTGCCTCACCTTCCATCAGGGGTTCGTTGGTCGTGCCGATATAACGCCCGATACTGTTTCCATAGGTTCTTCCGTGGCGGATCATCTGTATCTTAAGCATGTTTTATCACCACCCCCACACCGCAGATTACCCGGTGAACCTCCTCTGACTGTGCTGCAAGACGGGTGCAGATTCTTCCTGTCTTTTCTCTCCATGCCCTGTCTTTGGACTCCACCGGCACAACACCATATCCCAGTTCATCGGACACAAGTACCAGCCCCGGATTTTTTTCTGCCAGTTTCTCGGGCAGCGTGTCCAGCTTTGGATCTTCAAGAAAACGCTTCACAAACAGATGAAAATGATCCACTGCCCCACAGGAATATAAGTCCTGCCAGGTACAGTCTGCACCGTCTGCCCATCTGCTCTCATCCGCAATCCACTGTTTTGCATAGGTCTTCTTTCCCTGAAATGCTCCTCCTATTACCATAATCATAATAAATGCTCCATTCCGATTCCTGCGATCACTGCACCAATCATAACGATCAATTCACAAAGACATAGAAAATATCCTGCCAGATCTCCTGTGATTCCGCCAAAATACTTCTTACTTTTCAAATAATAGAATACCACCACCAGCACACTTGCCAGAATTCCCACACCGCCTGCCAGAGGACTCACCACAAGCATGGCAGTATATGCTGCAAGCACTGTGAGAGCAAGCACTGCTGTCACCGCCTTTTTTTGAGCTCCGGTTCCAAACGCAGCAGCGCTTCCCTTTGGATTGGCATTTTTAAAATACATCAGGGAAAGTCCGCTAAATCCTCTGGATACAACAAAGCCCATGCAGAAAATCTGGAGTACCTGACTGGTAATCTGAGAAGCAAATCCAAAATATGCGGTAAAATAAGCACAGCCACTGATAATGGCAAAGGCCCCTGCATGAGGGTCCTTTAAGATGCTCAGTCTCTGTTCTTTTTCCTTCCAGGAGGAAAGAGCATCCATCGTATCCAGAAAACCATCCAGATGAATTCCTCCGGTAATGATAACCGGAATTAATGTCATAACCGCTGCCCGGAGGACGGAATCAAGCTGCAGATAAGCTGCCAGTGAAAACCATCCATACTCGATAACTCCGATCACAGCACCGATCCAGGGGAAAAAGCACAGCGCATATTTCATATTTTCCTTTGACCAGTCCGCTGTGGGAACCGGAATCTTTGAATACATTGCAAATGCAACAAGAAAACTATTTCCTATCTTTTTCATACGTTTCTCCCTGATTTTATGGTAAGAGGGATTCCATAAACCACCTCTGTAACCGTATCTGCGATCCCTGCCATATATTGATTCATAGCACCCAGATAATTTTGGTAGGTTCGTGTCTCCTGCTCATAGACAATACCATCTGAAAATATTTCATTGGTCACTACCACAAGATTGTCTGCCTGTCGAAGCAGTGCCTGAATTCCCTCACAGATGGCCAGGACGGTATTTTCCTTTGCACCACTTTCCTGAAACATCTCGTTGGCAGTAAGATTAGACATACATTCCAGTAACACATTGGCATGCTCCGGAATAATGATCTCCTTTAAACCGGTATAACATTCGATGGTATCAAACTGCTTCTCGGCCCGCATGACCCGATGTCTTTCAATTCGTGCAAAGCTTTCCTGATCAAAGGGAAACATCGTTGCAATATAGATCCTTCTGGCTTTTCCCATCGACAGGATCTGTTCCTCCGCATAGGCGGATTTACCGCTTCCGGACCCTCCGGTAACTACCTGAAACATCGCTTCCACCTCTTTTTTATTTTATTTTACGATGCACTTTTTACGATGTACTAAACAAGAGGCTGATAATGCTCCATGCTGTTATCATCGAAGGTACTCATAGAATGATATACCGCCGCTGCCATATCCAGCAGCGGGAACAGAGTCACCGCTCCACTGCCTTCTCCCAGACACATATCGCAGGTCAGAAAAGCCTGCTTATCCATGGCCTGAAGCAGCATCACTGCCGCCGGTTCCCTGGAAACATGGGAGGCAATCATATATTGAGCCGCCTCCGGACAGATTCTGGAAGCACAAAGTGCTGCAACACAGGAGATAAAACCGTCAATTACTACCGGCATATGATAGTAAGCGCCGCCCAGGAATACACCCGCCATACCTGCAATATCGAATCCGCCAACCTTTGCGATGACATCCACCGCATCTGCCGGGTCCGGCTGATGAAGCTGAATTGCCTGCTGAATCACCGAGATTTTTCTTTGAAGTCCCTGGCTTGACAGTCCGGCACCCCGTCCGGTTACTGCTTCCACGGACTGATTCAGCAAAACGGCTGCTATGGCACTGCTGGTGGTCGTATTACCGATTCCCATCTCACCGGTTGCCAGGACACGATAGCCCTGTTGATGAAGCTCTCCCACAATCTGAACCCCTGTCATAATCGCCTGAATGGCCTCTTCTCGAGACATGGCGGGGTCTTTTGCCATATTTTTCGTTCCATACGCAACCTTGCAGCTTCTCACCCTGGTATCTGCTGCCATCCCGATATCGATGGGAACAATATCTGCACCAGTCTGTCTGCACAAAATGCTGGCTGTTGCCTTCTCATTCAGAAAATTTTCAGAAACGATAGCCGTGACCTCCTGTCCGGATTGGGTTACGCCCTCTGCTACTACACCATTATCCGCACACATTACCACCAGTGCTTTTTTCTTTATGGCAATCTGAGGGGTTTTCTGAATTCCTGCGATCTGAACGATGACATCCTCCAGTTTTCCAAGACTGTGCAGCGGATGTGCGATACTGTCCCAGTGAATCCTTGCACCTTCCATTGCCTGCTGATCTGTAGAGGTAATCCCTGCACACACTTCTTCTATTGTCATTTGTTTTTTCCTCCATCTCGTTCGCACATAAAAACAAGGCTGCCGCACTTGATTGTCCGGGATTCCGGACACCAACATGCGACAGCCACTGTTACTATCTCATTGTGATTTCTGCCTTGCGGGAACATTACCCATGAGGTAAAAATCAGATGCCAAGAATCTTCTTCACAATTCCGTCCATCTCATCAATATCAACAATCGTATCATGCAGTACCGGTGCTGTACGGATATCTTCGATTGCCTGGGGCACTTTCACCTTTGCAGTTTCGCAAAGTGCATCAATCTGCTCCATATCTGTCATGCTGTCATATTTTGAAGCATCAATCGCATGAAGAACACTTCTTGCAAATTTGTATGGGCTGGCAGTAGAAGCGATCACACATGGTGTGTGGTCCCCGGTAGCATCCTGATATTTCTGGAAAACTGCTGCTGCCACTGCTGTATGTGTATCGATCACATATCCCGTATCCTCATACAGCTTTTTAATTACAGCTGCTGAATCAGCCTCACTTGCATAATTTCCGTAGAAATCAGAAAGCTGTGCCTTCATTTCCTCTGAGATCTCATACTTTCCGGTTTCTGACAGAGCCTTCATCATCTCTTTATTCTTCTCTTCGGAGCCTGCGATCTTATAGATCAGGCGCTCCAGATTACTGGAAATCAGAATATCCATAGAAGGAGAAGAGGTAAGGATAAACTCTCTGTTTCTGTCATAGCAGCCGGTCTGGAAGAAATCAAACAATACTTTATTCTCATTGGACGCACAGATCAGTTTTCCGATAGGCAGTCCCATATTCTTGGCATAGTAAGCAGCCAGAATATTACCAAAGTTTCCGGTAGGAACAACCACGTTCATAGGCTCTCCGTCTTTAATCGCACCCTCACGTACCATACTTGCATAAGCATATACATAATACACAACCTGAGGTACCAGACGTCCAATATTGATAGAGTTTGCTGAACTGAACTGGAAGCCCTCCTTGTCAAGCTGCGCCGCCATCTCACGATCATTAAAGATCTTCTTAACGCCGGTCTGAGCATCATCAAAATTGCCTCGGATTGCTACCACATGGGTATTGTTACCCTTTTGAGTCACCATCTGTTTTTCCTGTACCGGACTAACTCCATCCTTCGGATAAAATACGATAATTCTGGTTCCCGGAACATCGGAAAAGCCCGCCATAGCAGCCTTTCCGGTATCTCCTGAGGTTGCTGTCAGAATTACAATTTCATTTTTTACCTGATTTTTCTTTGCAGAAGTCGTCAGAAGATGTGGCAGAATCGATAATGCCATATCTTTAAATGCTATGGTTGCCCCATGGAATAACTCCAGGAAATAAGCTCCGTCAGCCCCATGAAGCGGTGCTATGGCTTTTGTATCAAACTTCTCATCATAAGCCTTTTTAATGCAGGATTTCAGTTCTTCCTCTGTAAAATCTGTCAGAAATCTGCTCATAACCTCATAAGCCACTTCCTGGTAGCTCATATCTGTAAGCTTTGCCACTGGAATATCCAGTTTCGGAATTGTAAGCGGTACAAAAAGTCCGCCGTCCTCTGCAAGACCCTTCAGGATCGCCTGTGAAGCTGTAAATGTACTGCCATCACCACGTGTACTTTTGTATAATACTTCCATTATTTTTCCATCCTTTTATGCATTTCTTTTTTTTACTATCCGTTAGATTATAGCACAGGAAGCAAACGCTGACAATCATTTACAGCAGTTTGCTTCCTGTGATTTTTTTATTTTTTATTAGCGATTATTAATTGCAGTAATCAAGGCATCGATAGAGGCTCTGATAATATCCGCATCAACTCCGGCTCCCCATGCAAGAGAACCATCCGGTTTTTTAATACCAACATAAGCGATAGCTTTGGAGCTGGAACTCTGCTCCAGCGCATGCTCCTGATAGGTCACCAGATCAAACTTCATATCATAAGCTTTCTTCAGTGCATTGCTCACTGCGTTCAGACGTCCGTTGCCCACTGCTTTTGTGGTAATACAGCTGCCCTTACAGCAGGAGGTCACTTCTGTCTCAATATTACCGCCTTCCAGCTGCTTAAAGTGAACACCGTGTACGGAATATGGCTCTACAACATTTTCGAATTTTTCCTTGAACAGCTTAAAGATCTCTGCCGGCTTCAGTTCTTTATGCAGATGATCGGATACATCCTTCGCAGAATACCCCATCGCTTCCCGCATCTTCGCCGGAAGATTCAGACCAAACTGAGTCTCCAGGATATATCCAACACCGCCCTTACCGGACTGACTGTTGATTCGGATCACATCTGCGTCATAATTCCTTCCCACATCTGTAGGATCAATCGGCAGATAAGGAACCGTCCAGTGACTTGGATCTTCTGTCTCAATCCAGTGCATGCCCTTGGCAATTGCATCCTGATGTGACCCGGAAAATGCTGCAAATACCAGTGCACCGCTGTAAGGACTTCTCTCGTCCACCTTCATTCCCGTGTAAGCTTCATATTTTTCACAGATGTCCGGCATATCCGAGAAGTCCAGTTCCGGTTCCACGCCCTGAGCATACATGTTCATTGCCAGTGTGACAATATCCACATTACCGGTACGTTCACCGTTTCCAAACAGGGTTCCCTCGATACGGTCTGCACCTGCGAGAACTCCCATCTCAGCATCACTGACACCACATCCACGGTCATTGTGGGGATGAAGGGAAAGTTCTACATTTTCACGATATTTCAGGTTCTTGCTCATATATTCAATCTGGCTTGCATAGATGTGAGGCATAGAAAGCTGCACGGTGCTGGGCAGATTGATAATTGCCTTCTTCTCAGCGGTTGGCTGCCACACATCCAGCACTGCATTACATACTTCCAGTGCATATTCCGGCTCTGTTCCGGTAAAGCTTTCCGGTGAATATTCAAAACGGAAATTACCCTCTGTCTCATCTGCCAGAGTTTTCAGAAGCTTCGCTCCCTCCACAGCAATCTTTAAAATCTCCTCTTTGGATTTTTTAAATACCTGCTGACGCTGTGCATAAGAAGTAGAATTATATACATGTACGATGGCCTGGGGGCATCCGTCCAGTGCTTCAAAGGTTTTTCGGATGATGTGCTCTCTTGCCTGGGTCAGCACCTGCACTGTTACATCCTGGGGAATCAGGTTCTGCTCAATCAAAGCACGAAGGAATTCATATTCGGTTTCAGAAGCAGCCGGGAAGCCAACCTCGATTTCCTTAAAGCCAATTTTCACAAGCAGTTTGAAAAACTCAATCTTCTGCTGCAGACTCATGGGAATTACCAGTGCCTGATTCCCGTCTCGTAAGTCTACACTGCACCAGTGTGGAGCTTTTTCAACATATTCCTTTTTTGCCCAGTCCAGGCATTCTACCGGCGGCATGTAATACTGTCTCTTGTACTTGCTTACATTCATCATTGTTTTTTTCCTCCCTTGGATTTCATTTTCCTTTTTTACACAAAAGAAAAAGCCCCTCGTAACTTACAACTTCTGTAAGAGACGAAAGACTGCTATATGTCCTGCGCGGTACCACTCTAATTTGTGAATCATCACACACTCTACGGATACGGATTGTGAAATCTTATATCCTGCCCGTATAACGGAGGGCTTCCGTCTGCGCCTACTCTTTCAAAGAAATTTCAGACAGCCGCTCAGAGGGCAGTTCCAAAGATTCCAAATGCTGTCTCACATCAACCGACAGCTTTCTGAAAATTAAAATCGATGTAATAATCCTCGTCTTAGCATTTTGCTTTTCCTTTTATTAATTTATACGATAACATGTAAATTTACTCTTGTCAACTCTAAAATTTCCTGTTATACTATCATTCGTAGCACTCATCGGGGTATAGCGAAGTTTGGTTATCGCGCATGACTGGGGGTCATGAGATCGCTGGTTCGAATCCAGTTACTCCGATTTTAAAAAAAGAATAGAATTTGCGTTTTAAGTAGTCAGCACACCGTTTGAGTAAAACGGGTTTGTGCTGACTACTTTCGTTCTTAGCAAAATCTATTCTTTCATGCTCAGGGATTCATAACATAGCTGCTGATGCAGTATAGTGTCTGCCCCTGATATTCCACTCTTGACCAGCCAAGCTCCGTGTTAATTCCGGTTCTGGAAACTATCTCGCCATAGCTGATGGTTGCCACTACCTCAGAATCCGGGTTGGTTACGCTGGGCATTGTTCTTAAGTTTACTTCCTCTTTCGCCGTCACTTCATCCTTCCAGTCTTCAAACTGTGTCTGAATTCCATCATCCTCAAGAGCAATATTCGCAGCATCCAGCTCGGTGGTCAGATAACTGGTCACTGCATAGCAGGTCGTGCCATCGTAGTCCAGACGGGACCAGCCATTGTCACTGGTACCGGTACGGTCTGCTTTGGTACCATTATAAAGAATTCCAACAATGTTACTGTCATCCCCATTACTTGGATCTGAGCGCAGATTTACAGAATCCTTTGCCGTCACCACGTCCTCGACTTCTGCAAAAGCAGAATTCTCTGTTTCTTGTTCTTGATTAGCGGAAGTATCCTGTACCGCTGCTGTTGGTACAGCCGTCGGTGTGCTCGCAGCAGGAGTCTGCGTAGCAACAGGAGTAGGGGTAACTGCCTGGGTTGGTGCAACAGTCACCGATGCCGTCTGGGCACTTCCCTTTCCTGCGAAAAGAGTACTCAGTTTATCCTTCAGAACAAACTGATAGCTTAGACAGCCAATCAAAATAATTACCATAATTCCAATCAAACCGGGAAGCAGTTTTCCAACCACAAAAGAAGTACGTTTCAGATAAGCATCTTCCTCGTCATCTTCTTCCTCGCTGTTTAAATAATCATCTTCCCGATCATCCTCGTACTCCAGGTCCTCGTCTTCTTCATACTCCAGGTCCTCGTCATATTCCCGATCATCATCTTCATGCTTACCAAACATTTTATCACCTCTTCAGCCTGGACTTTCCTTTAAAGATCCAACTGCTGCCCTTACTTTGCTGCGTTGATATAGTTAATCAGCCCTTCCGATGCAATAATCTTCTGCATGAAAGGTGGAAAGGCCTGTCCCTTATACTCTGTTCCTTTTGTGAGATCTTTGATAAGACCCAGATCAAAATCGATCTCTACCTGATCTCCTGCCTCAATTGCCTCTGCCGCTTCTCTGCATTCGATGATCGGAAGTCCAATATTGATAGAATTACGGTAGAAAATACGTGCAAAGGTTTCTGCGATCACGCAGCTTACGCCTGCCGCTTTGATAGCGATAGGAGCATGCTCACGGGAGGATCCACAGCCAAAGTTCTTATTTGCCACGATAATATCACCTTTTTTTACATTCTTAATAAAATCCTTATCAATGTCTTCCATGCAATGCTCTGCAAGCTCTGCCGGATCGGAAGAATTCAGATATCTTGCCGGAATAATTACATCCGTGTCCACGTTGTCGCCATACTTAAATACGGTACCGTTTGCTTTCATTTTTATTCTCCTCACGTCATAATATGTTTGCGAAAATTATAAGCCAAGCTCTGCTGGTGCGCTGATCTTTCCTGTCACTGCACTCGCTGCTGCAACTGCCGGACTTGCCAGGTATACCTCGGAATTCACATGTCCCATACGCCCTACAAAGTTACGGTTTGTGGTAGAGATACAACGCTCTCCTTCTGCCAGAATACCCATATAACCGCCAAGACAGGGACCGCAGGTTGGTGTACTTACGACAGCTCCCGCCTCGATGAAGATCTTTAAAAGACCCTCTTCCATGGCCTGAAGATAGATGGTCTGGGTTGCAGGAATCACGATACAGCGAACATTTTTTGCAACCTTTCTATCCTTTAAGATGGCTGCTGCCGTGCGCAGATCCTCCATGCGTCCATTCGTACAGGAACCAATAACAGACTGGTCAATCACAATATCTTCTGTGATCTCTGTGATTGTTTTTGTATTCTCCGGAAGATGTGGAAATGCTACCGTAGGCTCCAGTTTGGAAAGATCGATCGTATACTCCTCCTCATATACCGCATCTGCATCTGCCTCAAATACCTGATATGCTCTCTTGGAGTGCTCTTTCATATAAGCAGTTGTTTTCTCGTCTACGGGGAAGATACCGTTCTTTCCGCCGGCTTCAATTGCCATATTGGCAATAGTGAATCTGTCATCCATAGAAAGGCTGGCGATACCGTCTCCTGTAAATTCCATAGACTTATAAAGTGCACCATCTACGCCAATCATACCGATAATATGAAGAATCACATCTTTTCCGCTTACCCACGGGGACAGCTTTCCGGTCAGATTAAACTTGATAGCGGATGGTACTTTAAACCATGCTTTTCCCGTAACCATACCGGCAGCCATATCTGTACTTCCCACACCTGTTGAGAATGCACCCAGGGCACCATAGGTACAGGTATGAGAATCAGCACCAATAATCACATCTCCTGCCACAGTAAGTCCCTGCTCCGGAAGAAGAGCATGCTCAATTCCCATCTTACCTACATCAAAGTAGTTCGTGATATCATGCTTACAGGCAAACTCACGCACACATTTACAGTGCTCTGCTGATTTAATATCCTTGTTTGGAATAAAGTGATCCATAACAAGTGCGATCTTGTCTTTGTTAAAAACATCTTTTTTTTCAAACTTGTCCATCTCATGTATGGCAACCGGTGATGTAATATCGTTGCCCAAAACAAGATCCAGCTCTGCCTCGATTAATTGTCCTGCTTCTACCGTCTCAAGACCAGCAGCATGAGCCAGGATCTTCTGTGTCATTGTCATTCCCATGATAGATATCCTCCTGAATAATTTTGTACAATTCGTTGCATACAGATGTCATTATAGCACAAAATGACTAAAATGGAAATAAAAATGCGAGAAACACATCTCTGCGTTCTCGCATTTTTATAACCCTATTCCAGAAAACGAACATCATCTTTTCCTCTGGATAATCCGGTGATTCCGGTTCTTGCCAGCTCCAGAATCTCATATCCTTCTAACAGATTCAAGAAAGCATCCAGCTTATTCTTCGTGCCTGTCAGTTCTGCAATCAGGGATTCTGTCCCCACATCAACAATCTTTGCACGGAAAATATCAGTGATGGCGATGACATTCTGACGCTGCTCCGCATTGGCAAGTACTTTTACCAGGATCAGTTCACGACAGACACTCTCGTCCGGATTCAAAAGCTTGATATCCCGAACGTCCACCAGCTTTGCAAGCTGCTTTGTGATCTGCTCCAGGATCAGTTCATCTCCGGTACATACCACTGTCATGCGAGAAAATTTAGGATCGGCGGTAACGCCTACGGTAAGACTGTCAATATTATAACCACGTCGACTGAACAAACCGGATACACGGCTTAAAACGCCTGCTGTATTCTCTACTAAAATAGATAAAACTCTCTGCTTCATCCAAAAACCCACTTTCTTATGCGTCTACACCTTTTGCTTTCAGGTATTCGATCACAGACCCGACTGTTGTCATACCCTCTAATTCTTCAGTAGGGATCTCAATTCCGTACTCTTCTTCCAGTGCCATGACCAGTTCAAAGAGATCCAGTGAATCGGCTCCAAGATCATCCTTAAAAGATGTGTCCTCTGTAATAATTGCTGCGTCACAATTCAACTGCTCGGCAAGGATTGATTTCATCTTCTCTAACATATTCTTGTCTCTCCTTAGTTATCTTTCTATCCAAAGTTTAAATGCAAATAAATGTTTTGTCAATACATTTAACTATTTTTTACTGTGTTTGGTCCCCAGAGGGTTTTGGGTCCTTAAAGCGGATTTTTCTTGAGACGGAAAGTGCAATTCCCATCTCCGCCATCAAAAACAGTACCGAGGTACCTCCATAGCTGATAAATGGAAGAGTGATACCTGTGGTAGGGATGACATTTAACACAACGCAGATGTTTAAGATAACCTGCAGTGAAATATGTGCAAAGATACCACTGACGATCAGTGATCCATAAAGATCCGGTGCGTTTTGTGCAATAATAAACAGACGATACAGAAGATATCCAAACATCAGAAGCACCAGAATCGCTCCAAATACCCCAAGCTCCTCACAGATAATAGAGAAAATCATATCATTTTGCGCTTCTGGAATCGTATCGAGCTTCTGCTCACTGTTACCCAGCCCTTTTCCAAAGAATCCGCCGGAACCGATGGCATACAATCCCTGTATCACCTGAAATCCGCCATCATCCAGGTAAGACTGTGGATCCAGCCAGGTCAGTACACGCCGGAATCGAAATCCGGTGGTTAGATCATTTGTCATATTGGCAGATATATAGCTTACCACTATCACAATGCCTATTACTGCCACCACAGCTCCCACCACGAAGGGTGCTGTCCGTGGATGCGCCAGATAGATCATCACGCAGGCAATACCAAGAATAATCAGTGCAGTGCTCAGGTTATCGGTAAATACCTTCGCACCCAGTGCCTGCATTCCACCTACAAGCAGCACTGTGATAAAACCTCGCAGGGTTCCAATCTGCTTTCCCATCTGCACAATCAATACTGCAAGAAATAATATTACGGCTATCTTTGCTATCTCAGAAGGCTGAAACTGGATACCAAGCTTTAACCATCTTCTTGAATTATTGACATTGACGCCAAGAGGGGTAAAGCGTACCATCGCCATCAGTCCCATAGCTGCAATATACAGAAGAAATGCAAATTTTGCATAGATATGATAATCAATCATGGAGATTACGATTGCCATAATGACGGCACCGACACTGATCAATGCCTGTTTTCTAAAGTAAAACAGGTCATCTCCTTTCATGGTTTGAATTGCTTCATAGTAGCTTGCGCTGTACAGCATTACAAGTCCAAAACAGATCAGAATAATGACTGCTGCCAACAGACTGTAATCATAATAATCGTTGCTTTTGCTTCTAACTTTTGCTCTTTTATGTGGTTTTACCCGAACTGCCATATATCATCTACTCCTAAATTCAAATCTGCAGGTGTCTTTCATGTAGTAGTATAACATTTTACTGGAAAAAATCAAATTATTTAACTGCGTACTTTAACAAAGTGATAAAAGATGGGTTGCGATCTGTCTCTCCCAGCATAACTTTCCGTACCAGCTCCGGTTGATCTGTGATGATATTATCCACGTTGCAGTTAATCATCCGCTGCATGTCTCCCTGATAATTCAGGGTCCAGGCATGTACCTCCTTACCAAGCTCATGGATCCGGTCTACCAGCTGTTTTGTCACATACGTATGCTTGATACTGAAAAAGTCTGCATATTCCAGCTGTTCCAAATCTCCATAAGTGATCTGAAGGGTATAGCCGGTCTTAATTTGGGGATTGATTTTTTTTGCCTGTTTCAAAAATTTATAGTTCATGGAGGTCAGAACGCACTCATTCACAAAACCATTGTCCTCTATGATCTGCATAACCTTTTTTACAATATTTTTATTATGTCCATTGTATTTTACTTCTATATTGAGTCTGATTTTACCCTTGGCATACTTGATGACCTCTTCCAGCGTGGGAACTTTTTCTCCCCGAAACTTCTTGTGAAATTTAACACCGGCATCGAGCTGTGATACTTCATCATAGGTAAGCGTCCATATATTCGCATTCAAACCGGTTGTACGTTTCAGATTGGTATCATGGAGCAGAACAATCTCTCCGTCCTTTGTCTCCTGTACATCGATCTCGGCATAGTCTGCCATATCCTCCACTGCATAGGCTATGGCACTCAGGGTATTTTCCGGGGCGACCTTCGCTCCTCCCCGATGTGCACTTACAGCAGCACTTGCTTTTAGCGCCGTAACCCCCGGAAGATTGGACTGGAGGGAAAACATCGCAAATAAGCTCTCCAGTACGATCACAACAATCAGAAAGACAGTGGAACACCTCCGTCCCGATATCAGCTTTAGAAATGCTCCCTGATGCAGTTTGCGGGAGCGGTAGATCCGCTGCTTCTTCGCCCGCACAAAAAATGTATAAAGATAAAGCAGGGAAAAAACCATGCCTGCTGCACCTGCTGCAACTCCAATCAGATATTTGATCAAAGAACCGTACACCAGCACCGCACTGATTTGATTATTCTGAGACTTTGTCACCATTACAAAGAGAACCATAAAAACCATTAACACTGCAAACAAAACCAGCACACTGGCAATCGACAGCAGCTGAACCAGCGTACAGCTCATCAATTCCTGCTTCCAGAATTTTTTTGCCACTTTCCAAATACGCTGATAAACATGTCCTGGATGCTCTTCCGTCATCATCCAAAAGGGCAGGGTAAATGAAAAAAGCATCGACAAAACAATCACAAGCACTGCCAGCAACAGAATCAGCTTATAATAAGGAATCACCTTCAGTATCTGCTGCAACGTGTAAAGTAAAAACTTTGTCTGACTGATTTCCACAATCAGATAGAGTACACACAGATACGGTGCTGATGCCATAACATAAAAAAGCCATTTCTTCGGATAGCGCATCAGGAACCTTCCGGTATTTTTCACACCTGCATAGATCATAACAGGCACTGATATTGTTTTTTTCCTCCATGAGCTTTCATAGCAGGAAAAGATTGCATTGATTTCAAAGGCTAAAGCAAGCCCTATCCCAATTCCCCCAAGCAGAATCAAAAGGAGGGTGAGAGGAGCGGTAATAAACCGAATATAATTCTCTGCTGTCAGATAGCTGTAGCCCAGTTGTCTCAGACATAGCTTCATGGAGGCATTGGACGCCCAAATCAAAAGAGCCGTGGAAAAAAAACGATAAATCAGTTCAAAAAGAACCATGCTTTTCCAGTTTTTCTTTAACAGCTGTGTTGCTGCCCTGATATATAATCTCATGCCATTCCATCACCTCTTTACTGTAATATCACTCTCTGACACTTATTGTAGCATAAAATAAATCCGTCTGCCTGTAAAGTTCATATTTCGTCTATAATATTGTTACAAAACCTTCAAAAGCCACTCACACATTCAACACACTTTCCTGTTATTCTATTATTGTGATTAGAACAATTACTTTTTAAATTTTCTTTTTCATAAGCCGGTATTCGAAAGGATACCGGCCCTCCTTCTTTTTGTCTCTTATTCATCAGAATTTAATCAATTCTTCTTTTTTCCTGTGCATTTTTTCGCTTTTACATTGTTTCAACTGTATGTTATAATGGATTTAACATTCGCATTTATTCAGAATCAGACAAAAACATCTAAAAATAGACCATGAATTTTGATATCTCAAGGATTATTTTTAGAATATTTTGTTCGTTATTTTGGATAACCACTAACATTCAATTGAGGGAAGATAAACTAATGGACTTGTCATTTTCATTTTTCTTAAGTCAGATATTTCAGCACCCGATTCTTGGTGTCTCCGTACTGCTTACCATCGGTGTAATATTCGTAAATGGGTGGACTGATGCACCTAATGCTATCGCTACCTGTGTCACCACCCGCTGTCTTGACGCAAATCCTGCCATATTAATGGCCGCCATCTTCAACTTTCTCGGTGTATTCGTTATGACAATGCTGAATTCTACCGTTGCCATGACAATTAAAAACATGGTGAATTTTGACGGAAATAACAGCGAAGCAATGATTGCTCTGTGCGCCGCACTTTTTGCAATTGTAGTCTGGGCAGTGGCCGCCTGGTATTTTGGAATTCCCACCAGTGAAAGCCATGCACTGATTGCCGGACTTTCCGGTGCTGCTATCGCTCTTCACGGTGGTCTTGCAGGAATCAACGGAAAGGAGTGGATCAAGGTCCTTTATGGTTTGATTTTATCAGCCGTTCTTGGTTTCCTGCTGGGCTGGATTGTATGTAAGATCACAACAATTATCTGTCATAATCTGGACCGTACAAAAACAGACACTTTCTTTCGTTATGGGCAGATTGCCAGTGCAGCCATGACAGCCTTTATGCATGGAGCACAGGATGGTCAGAAATTTATGGGTGTACTGATTCTGGGTTTGTTTCTGATGAATGGTCAGGATTCAACCGGAAATATTGATCTTCCTGTGTGGATGATGCTGCTCTGCTCGATCGTAATGGGGATTGGAACCTCCATCGGTGGAAAAAAGATTATCAAATCTGTGGGAATGGATATGGTAAAGCTGGAAAAATATCAGGGATTTTCAGCCGATGTTGCTGCTTCCTTCTGTCTTTTGCTCTCCTCCCTGTTTGGAATTCCTGTCAGCACCACCCATACAAAAACCACAGCAATCATGGGTGTCGGAGCTGTCAAACGTCTGTCCGCTATCAACTTTAAGGTTGTGAAGGAAATGGTGTTAACCTGGGTTTTGACTTTTCCCGGCTGCGGACTGATTGGATTTTTAATGGCAAAGCTTTTCATGTGGATCTTCTGATAGCTCCACTGCCTGAAACACGTAACTGTTGATCCCTAAAAAACATAAAGAAATATGAGGTTTTGTTATGTCAAAAAAATCTGATTCCTATTATTTTGAAACATTTTCCGACTGTGCTTCCTATGCTGTAAAGGCTGCCGGTCTGCTTCAGGACATTCTGATGAACTATGATCCTGAACAGCTGAGTACACAGCTTGAAAAAATGCATAAGATTGAGCATAAGGCCGATCAGAAAAAGCATTCCATGGTGGATTGTCTTACAAAAGCTTTCATCACCCCCATTGAGCGGGAAGATATCCTGTCCCTCAGTCAAAATATCGACAATATCACAGATACCATCGAGGATGCCGCACTTAGACTCTATATGTGCAACATTCAGACGATTCGTCCGGAAGCCAATCGCTTTTCCCAGCTTGTGATTCGCTGCTGTGAAACCTTAAAATCTGTGATGGATGAATTCGTCCGTTTCAAAAAATCCAAGACACTGAAGCTTCTGATTATCGAGATCAATCGTCTGGAAGAAGAAGGGGATGCACTCTTTCTGGAATCTATGCGCAAATTACATACCACCGAAACAGATCTGGTGGAGATTATCGCCTGGAGAGATATCTTTAACTATCTGGAACGCTGCCTGGATACCTGTGAGCATACTTCCGATCTGGTACTTGCAATCATTATGAAAAATTCGTAATACTATAAAACTTACATCCTGAAACCTCTGTCCGAATCCCATCTGTGATTCCCTGGCAGAGGTTTTTTACTCCGCACAATATGCCCCATAATCCTAATGTTATACTTTTTCATGCAAGCATGAAACGTATAACCTTTTGACCCTGGTATCATATTATAGAGTAACCTGTAAAATTTAGAGAGGGTTTATATGGATCAATATCGTTGTATGTGTTCTGGATCAGTCTGCCCCAGATCGGCACCGGCTATGCATGGTATGCAGACTCCCGGTATGGGTTATGTCCCAAATCAGCAGTTTGGAAAAACCTTTGAACTTTGCAAAGCACTCCAGGTTGGAACAATTTTTCCAGAACTTTATAAACCATTTTGTGGCAAAGGAGGCGGCGTATGCAGATGAACAGCAATGGATGTATGACAAAAGAACAGCTGCTGGCGAGAATAAACCAGTGCAGCTTTGCGGTTAATGACATCACACTTTATCTGGACGGACATCCGGAGGATGAAAATGCGCTCTCCTACTTTGAAGAACACCTGGAAAGACGCAGAGAACTTTTGAAGCTTTATGCAAGAAACTATGGTCCCCTCACCATAGATACCGCTCAGGATGATGCTTCCCGCAGTTTTTCCTGGGTTCTAACTCCCTGGCCATGGGAGCTTCGGAAAGGGGGCTGCTGCTGATTATGTGGAATTATGAAAAGAGACTCCAATATCCTGTGAATATCACAAAGCCAAATGCGAAACTGGCTCAGGTCATCATCAGTCAATATGGCGGACCCGATGGGGAGATGGGCGCATCCATGCGTTATCTTTCTCAGCGTTTTTCCGCACCAAACCGTATCTGTATGGGAATTCTGAATGATATCGGTGTATCATTCACAGACTGTTCCAGTTATGACAGGTCCACCTCCACCACTCCCCCTCTTCTGCGCACGGCAGCATACTGCAGAGTTTCCACCACAACCGATGAACAGATGAATTCTCTTCGAAGCCAGCAGTTATACTTTGAAGAATATATCTCACATCACAAAAACTGGAAGCTGGAGCAGATCTACTTTGACGAGGGAATCAGCGGCACCCAGATCAAAAATCGCCGGGGCTTCCACCAGCTGCTGCAATCTGCCTGTGAGGGTAAATTCGATCTGATTCTTACCAAAGAGGTCAGCCGCTTTGCCAGAAATACAGTGGATACCCTCTTTTATACCCGCCAGTTAAAGAGTATGGGAATCGGTGTGATCTTTACTCTGGACCAGATTGATACCAGAGCTTCTGACGGGGAGCTTCGGCTGACCCTGATGGCCGGAATTGCCCAGGAAGAAAGCCGGAAAACCTCCCAGCGTGTAAAGTGGGGACAGCGGCGCAGCATGGAACGCGGTGTTGTATTCGGGCGTGATCTGCTGGGATACACCGTAACCAGGGGTAAGCTTCAGGTGCAGCCCGACGAAGCCGCCATTGTCAGAAAAATTTTTCAAAAATACACCCTGGAGCATAAAAGCACCTGTACCATAGCCAGAGAACTCTTTCTGGAACATCTTCCTTCTAAAAAAGGGGCTCCCTGGTCCAGTACGATGCTTTTAAAAGTGCTTCGAAATGAAAAATACGTGGGGGATCTCTGTCAGAAAAAGACCTTTACCCCGGACTATCTAACCCACCAAAAAAAATACAATCACGGCGAGGAAGGTTTTGTGTATCTTCGCAACCACCATACACCTTTGATCAGCCGCAGGCTCTGGGAGGATACCCAGGCAGAACTGTCCAGACGTTCACGAAAACGTTCCTCCAGTTTCACACCTCTTCCGGTACTGCAAAATCCGCTCCCGGAAGATCCAGCTTCGATATCTGAGCTGTATGTCTTGGAAGAAAACCGCTGAATCTGCGATACTGCCCTGGAGACATATGATAATGCTGCCGAAAGATCTTCCCAAAGTAGCTGCTTGTTCCAAACCCTGTCTCCAGTGCAATATCCAGCACACTTTTGTCCGTATACATCAAAAGCTCCTGTGCTTTCTGCAGCCGATGAGCTGCAATATACTCAAAGGGCGTGGAACCGAGACAATTCTGAAAAAGCCGATGACATTCCCGTTCACTGACAGGAATATGAGCCGCAATCTGTTGAATCGTCAGCTTTTCGCTGTAATGTTCCTGGATATACAGCATCATGCTCTTGATCCGCTCATCCTCTCTCACATCAAATCTCTGTTTTTGACTTTGCCGCTGCTCCGCCCAGCTGTAAACTGTCTCCCACAGCTCAGAAAAGATACTGCGCATCCGCAGCTCAAAAAATCTTTCCCTCCTTATGCCAAGCTCCGCTGATTCACACATTCTCCTGAGAAATGCAGCATCCTTTGGATTTTTTCCATAAAGAGGGACTGCATCCAGAGCTTTTTGTTCCTGCACCGGTGCAAGGTACTGAATATCCAGCAGGCTTCCGGACGCTCCCGCAAGAAAAGATTTATCAAAAAACTGGCTCTGCAGACGAATCTTTTCGATGGGTCCTATGGGATGAAGGGCATGTAGAACCCCTGAATTAACAAAGATTCCATCTCCCTCCTCCAGCAGATACTCCTGCTGATTGGTCCGATACAGGATACTGCCTCCCATAATATAGCCAAATTCGAATTCATCATGCCAGTGCCATGGAATTTCTCCATAAAACACATCGTCTGGCTTCGGTGTGTACAGACCATAATGCAGCATCTGATTTTGAAATAATATTTTCTCCTTTTGCTGATTATCCAGTACCAGATATCTCTGTTCTTCCACAGGCTTCATAGGACTTCCTTTCTTGCTTTATGGCAGTATAATTATATTTTCAGGCAGTATGATTATTTTAATAATTATTATAATACAGTATTATTATATTATCAATTAAAAGTATCAATTAAATAGGTAATTGCGAAACGAGTTCGCAATACTGATTCAAAACAAGGAAGAATTGCTGCATTGCAGCAATTCTAATATGAAAAAGCATATATTGGTAAAAAGGGTGCACTTAATAAAGTTTGTGGAT